>CAJXKK010000034.1 GCA_913055615.1 uncultured Ectothiorhodospiraceae bacterium | reverse complement strand
TCGATCGTGTGGCCGGTCCCGCCCGCTGTGCCGATATGGCCGATGATCGCGAGCATGACGTCCTTGGCCGTCACGCCCGGGCGGAGGTCGCCCTCAACCCGCACGCGCATGTTCTTCGCCTTGTACTGCACGAGGCACTGCGTCGCCAGCACATGCTCGACCTCGGAGGTGCCGATGCCGAAAGCCAGCGAGCCGAAGGCCCCGTGTGTCGCCGTGTGCGAATCGCCGCAGACGATGGTCATTCCCGGCAGGGTCGCGCCCTGCTCCGGGCCGATAACGTGGACGATCCCCTGGCGGGCGTCACCCATGCCGAATAACTGGATGCCGTACTCGTTCGAGTTCCGCGACAGCGTATCCACCTGCGTGCGCGACAGCGGGTCCTCGATCGGTCCGCTGTGGGTGGTGGTCGGCACATTGTGGTCGGCCGTCGCCAGCACGGATGACGTGCGCCACGGTTGACGCCCGGCGAGGCGCAGCCCCTCGAACGCCTGCGGCGAGGTCACCTCGTGGACCATGTGGCGGTCGACATACAGCAGCGCCGCATCCTCGCCCTGCTGGCGCACCACGTGCTGGTCCCAGATCTTGTCGTACAACGTCCTGGCGGTCATCGCTATCCCCGACTGGATACACCTGCTCACTTACATGGCTTGCAGGATACGGCCCCTCAAGCCATTACTCCAATTCATTCTTTTCATGGTATCGATTCCATTTTGATATGATCTCACAATGGAACTGACCGCGCTCCAGGCATTCGTCGCCGTCGCCGAATCCGGCTCCTTCTCGCGTGCCGCCGACACCCTGTTCCTCACCCAGCCGGCGATCAGCAAGCGCATCGCCGCGCTCGAGGACGATCTGCGGGCGCGCCTGTTCGACCGCATGGCCCGCAGCGTCGAGCTCACCGAGGCCGGCCGCGCCCTGTTACCGCATGCACGCCGCGTGCTCGGCGAACTCGAGACCAGCCGCCAGGTCGTCGCCGACCTCTCCGGCACGGTGGGCGGGCGCCTGCGCATCGGCACCAGCCATCACGTCGGGCTGCACCGCCTGCCACCGGTACTGCGCCGCTATACCGGCCGTTATCCCGATGTCGAGCTCGACCTGCACTTCATGGACTCCGAGCAGGCCTGCCAGGCGGTCGATCGGGGCGAACTCGAACTCGCCGTGGTCACTCTGCCCGAGAGCCCCCCGGACACGCTCGCGCTCGAGACCCTGTGGCCCGACCCGCTCGATTTCTTCGCCGCCCCGGACCACCCCCTGGCCCTGCAGCCGTCGATCGAAATGCGCGATCTGGCCCAATGGCCCGCCATCCTGCCGGCCGTGTCGACCTTCACCCGGCGCATCGTCGCCGCCGCGCTGCGCCCCTCCGGTGCGCAGCTGCGGATCGCGCTGGAAACCAATTATCTGGAGACGATCAAGATGATGGTCTCCGTCGGCCTCGGCTGGTCCGCCCTGCCGCGGACGATGAATCACGGCGAACTCACCGTGCTCCCCCTGGAGGGCATCCGGCTGCAGCGCCGGCTCGGGCTCGTATCGCGTGTCGGGCGCACCCCCGCGAACGCCGCCGGGGCCTTCGTCGAGGTCGCCCGGAGACAGGCGCGCAGCGATTCCGGCGACGAAATCGCGGCCGGGGATTGAAACCGGCGCCGTTCGCCCACAGAGTTCACCCACTTCCGGCCGGACACCGCGGCGGTACGATAAGCCGCCGCTGCGTCTGGCTGTGCAGTGCGACCACCCACCGAACGGAAGAAGGAGAAGCACCCATGGCGCATGAACTCCCCCCGCTGCCGTACGACTTTGATGCGCTCGAGCCCCACATCGACGCGAAGACCATGGAGATCCACCATGGCAAGCACCACAACACCTACGTCACGAAGCTCAACGGCGCGCTCGAGCAGCATCCCGAACTGGCCGACAAGCCCGTCGAGAGCCTGATCTCCGAGATCGGCGCGCTGCCGGGTGCGATCCAGACCGCCGTGCGCAACAACGGTGGCGGCCATGCCAACCACGCCATGTTCTGGCAGTTGATGAGCCCCAACGGCGGCGGCGAGCCGGGCGGCGGGCTCGCGGATGCCATCAAGCAGGTCTGGGGTGACCTCGACAAGTTCAAAGAGGACTTCAAGAATGCCGCGCTGGGCCGCTTCGGTTCCGGCTGGGCCTGGCTGATCGTCGACCGCAGCGGCGGGCTCAAGATCACCGACACGCCCAACCAGGACACCCCGCTGATGCAGGACATCGCGCCCGAGCCGGGCACGCCCGTTCTGGGCATCGACGTCTGGGAGCACGCCTACTACCTCAACTACCAGAACCGCCGTCCCGACTACGTCGACGCGTTCTGGAACGTCGTCAACTGGGACGAAGTCGCCAAGCGCTTCGACGCAGCAAAGTAAGAATTCACTTTCAATAGTGAAGATAAAGCCCCGCTTCTGCGGGGCTTTTTTGTGGAATCACGAAAGATTTGCCTGGAAGAAATCTTCGCGCAGCCCCGAAGGGGCGAGGCGCAGGGACGCGCCGAGCAATGGGCACGAATAGAGTTGTGACAGCCGAGCGTTCTCGGGAGCTGCGCTGAAAGGCTTCGGGGGAGGATGCCCAATTCAAGAACCACGGATGGACACGGATAGACACAGATAAAACCGATGAAATGGGAGGGATGTTCGAGCGCGACTCAGGATCACGAAGCCTGAAAACCCCCGTCAATGCCCGTGGGCCACACGTTTTTCTTTATCTGTGTCTATCTGTTTTCATCTGTGGTTCTCTCCGGCGTCTCAGCGAAGCTCCAGTAGCCTCCGCCCTTCCGCAGACCCATTCGTGTGCATCCGTGTTCATTCGTGGTTCTTCACGATCACTGTCGAAGCGAGTGATCACTCGCGTTCCGGGCGCATCTGGGGGAAGAGGATGACGTCGCGTATGGAGGGCGAGTCGGTGAACAGCATGGCGATGCGGTCGATGCCGAGCCCTGCCCCCGCGGTGGGCGGCATGCCGTATTCGAGGGCGCGGATGTATTCGGCGTCGTAGTGCATGGCCTCGGCGTCGCCGGAGTCCTTGGCGTCGACCTGCTCGCGAAAGCGTTCGGCCTGGTCCTCGGGATCGTTGAGCTCGGAGAAGCCGTTGGCCAGTTCGCGGCCGCCAACGATCAGCTCGAAGCGGTCGGTCACGCTCGGGTCATGGTCGCTGCGGCGTGCCAGCGGTGAGACCTCGGTCGGATAGCTCGTGACGAAGGTCGGATCGTGCAGGCGGCGCTCGGCCGTCTCCTCGAAAATCTCCGCCTGGATCCGGCCCGTCCCCCAGCCCGGCTCTACCTTGATGCCAAGCGCCTCGGCGGCCTTCGCCGCCCGCTCGCGGTCATCGAGGATCGCGGTCGTCAGATCCGGATTGAAGTGCAGCACGGCCTCACGCATCGTCATGCGCGCGAATGCCTTCGAGAAGTCGTACTCCTCGCCGCCGCTGGTGAACTGCTCCTGCCCCAGTACACGGGTCGCGATCCGCCGCAGCATCGACTCGATCCGATCCATCGCGTCGCGGTAGTCGGCGTAGGCCTCATAGAACTCCAGCATCGTGAACTCGGGGTTGTGCCGCGTGGACAGCCCCTCGTTGCGGAAGTTGCGGTTGATCTCGAAGACCTTCTCCATGCCGCCGACCACCAGGCGCTTGAGATACAACTCCGGGGCGATGCGCAGGTAAAGATCCATATCGAGCGCGTTGTGGTGCGTGACGAACGGCCGCGCGGCGGCGCCGCCCGGGATCGGCTGCATCATCGGCGTCTCGACCTCGAGGAAACCGGCCTCGGTCAGATCCGCGCGCATGGCGGAGATCATCGACGAGCGGAACGCGAAGGTCTCGCGCACCGACGGGTTCATGATCAGGTCGACATAGCGCTGGCGGTAACGCTGCTCCTGGTCCGTCAGCCCGTGCCACTTCTCCGGCAGCGGCCGCAGCGACTTGGTGAGCAGACGGATCTCGTCGACCCGGACCGACAGTTCCCCGGTCTTCGTCCGGAACAGCTGGCCGCGCGCGCCGATGATGTCGCCGACATCGAAGCCTTTGAACGCCTGATAGGCCTCGACGCCAATCGCGTCGCGCTGCAGAAACAGCTGGATCCGCCCCGACTGGTCCTGGAGCTGGGCGAAACTCGCCTTGCCCATGACGCGCTTGGCCATCATCCGCCCGGCCACCGCGAACGCCCGGCCGTCGGCCTCCAGCGCGTCGTTGTCGGCCTCACCGAACTCGGCATGCAGATCGGCCGCAAACGAGTCGCGCCGAAAATCATTCGGAAAGGCATCCCCCTCCCCGCGCACCGCCTCCAGCTTCTGCCGACGCTGCGCGATCAGGCTGTTCTCGTCTTGTTCGGTCATCGACTTTTCGCTTTCAGTTATTTCCGGGGACGGTTATGGGAACCAAGAATGGACACGAATAGGTCTCGGGCGGCCAGAGGCTTTGGGAGCTTCGCTGTTGGTTCTCTGACATCTGAACCGGGTGTTGAAGAACCACAGATAGACACAGATGAACACAGATGAAACCGTTCTTGGCAGACCCCCGCGACGAAATAAACGACGCGAAGTCTGGAGTCACTGAGCAGCTCGATTTTCGCCCTTATCTGTGTCCATCTGTGGTTCTTTCCAGCCTCTCAGCGAAGCTCCAGTAGCCTACGCTCGTCCGTAGAGTCATTCGTGTCCATTCGTGTTCATTCGTGGTTCTTTTTCTACTGCGGCGAAATCTACACCCCTGCCTTCAGGCTGGCCTCGATGAAGCGGTCGAGGCTGCCGTCGAGGACGGCCTGGGTGTTGCCGACTTCGACGCCAGTGCGCAGATCCTTGATGCGGCCCGAATCGAGGACGTAGGAGCGGATCTGGCTGCCCCAGCCGATATCCGACTTCGACTCCTCGGTGGACTGCGCCGTCTCGCGGCGCTCCTGCATCTCGCGCTCATAGAGCTTCGCGCGCAGCTGTGTCATCGCGGTGGCGCGGTTGGCGTGCTGTGAGCGGCTGTTCTGGCACTGCACGACGATGCCGGACGGGTTGTGCGTGATGCGCACGGCCGACTCGGTCGTGTTGACGTGCTGGCCACCGGCGCCGCTGGCGCGGTAGACGTCGATGCGCAGGTCCGACGGGTCGAGCTCGACCTCGAAGGAGTCGTCGATCTCCGGCGATACGAACACCGCGGCGAACGAGGTATGCCGGCGGTTGCCCGAATCGAACGGCGACTTGCGTACCAGGCGGTGCACGCCCGTCTCGGTGCGCAGCCAGCCGAAGGCGTGTTCGCCGCGCACGTGTACGGTTGCGCTCTTCAGACCGGCGACATCGCCCTCAGAGGCCTCGACCAGTTCGGTCTCAAAGCCGTGGTGCTCGGCCCAGCGCAGGTACATGCGCAGCAGCATCTCGGCCCAGTCCTGGGCCTCGGTGCCGCCCGATCCGGCCTGGATGTCGAGGAACGCGTTGTTGGCGTCGAGTTCGCCATTGAACATGCGCTGGAACTCGAGCTTCGCGATGCCCTTCTCGGTGGCTGCGAGATCCCCTTCGATGGTGGCGATGGTCCCGTCGTCCTCTTCCTCGACCGCCATGTCCAGCAGTTCGGCGCTCTCGCTCAGCGCGTGGGCGAAGCGCTCGAGGTCGCCGACCGTCTCCGCGAGCCGCGTCCGCTCGCGGTTCAGCTCCTGGGCGCGATCGGGTTCGTTCCAGACCTCGGGTTGTGCGAGTTCGCGTTCGAGTTCGTCGAGTCGTTCCGCTTTGCCAGGGTAGTCAAAGATACCCCCTCAGGTCGTCGAGGCGACCTTGCAGATCCTTGAGTTGTTCGCGCAGCGCGTTGACTTCGGCCATGGCCGGACTCCGGGTTGGCGGTTGCAAAGCGCGCCAGTGTACACGACGCGATGCGTGCCGGGCACGGGGGCTGGATGCGGTTCAGTGATCCGGGGCGGATCCGTCGTCGAGGTGCCCGAAATACTCGACGTTCAGCTGGACATTGCGCCGGCCGCGGAACTCGTTGACCTCCAGGCGATAGACCACGCGCGCCGTCCCGCCGGGATCCGCAAGCAGCGACGGATCGGCGTTGAAATGGATGGCGTCGAAGGTGGGGCCGCCGGCCAGCGGTTGCAGGCGCAGCTTGAGATGGCGCTCACCCACGACACGCCCGTCCATGACCCGGAAGTCGCCGTCGAAACTCGGCTCCGGGAAACCGGCCCCCCAGGGGCCCGCGGCCGCCAGTGCCTCGGCGGTGGCGAGATCCATCTCATCGCTGGCGAGATCGCCGTCGGTGTGGATTTCGCGCAGCGGCGCGATGCCGCCCAGGGCGCGCTCGACTTCGCTGGAGAAAGCATCGCGGAAGGCGTCGAGATATTCCCGCGGTAGCCCCAGACCGGCCGCCATCGCGTGGCCGCCAAAACGCGCGATGAGATGCGGCTGGGCGGCGTCGATCGCCGCCAGTACGTCGCGGATATGCAGCCCGGTCACCGAGCGCGCCGAGCCCTTGAGCATGCCGTCACCCGCATCGGCGAAGATCACCGTGGGACGGTGAACGGCCTCGCGCACGCGCCCGGCCAGGATCCCGCTGACGCCCTGGTGCCAGCGCTCATCGTAGAGTACGAGGCCGGCCGGCAGGGCCTCACCCGCGTCCAGGGCGGTGCGCAGTCGGGCCAGTTCCTCGTCTGCCTGCGTGCGCATCTCGGCCTCGATATCGCGCCGTTCGCGGTTGAGGCCGTCGAGCTGGCGCGCGCGGGTCCGTGCCTCGTCCGCATCGTCGGCCAGCAGGGTCTGGATCCCCACGGCCATATCCGCGAGCCGGCCAGCCGCATTGAGGCGCGGTCCGAGCGCGAACCCCAGATCGCCCGCCTGGAGCGCCGCCGGACTGCGTTTCGCCGCCTCCATCAGCGCCTGGATCCCCGGGCAACAGTGGCCCGCCCGGATCCGGCGCAGGCCCTGCTCGACCAGGATCCGGTTGCAGCAGTCGAGCGGCACCACGTCCGCGACCGTCCCAAGCGCCACGAGGTCCAGGAAATCGGCCATCGCAGGGGACCCGATGCCGCGCTCGACGAACCAGCCCGAGCGTTCGAGCCGGGCGCGCAGGGCCACCATGAGATAGAACACGACACCGACCCCGGCGAGCGACTTGACCGGGAAATCGCAGTCTTCGCGGTTCGGGTTGACCACCGCCACCGCCGCCGGCAGCGAATCACCGGGCAGGTGGTGGTCGGTCACGACCGTATCGATCCCGTATTCGGCGGCCGCGGCCACGCCAGCGTGGCTGCTGATCCCGTTGTCCACCGTCAGGATCAGTCCCGGCGCGTACTCGGCAGCGGGCTCGACCAGTTCCGGCGTCAGGCCGTAGCCGTATTCGAAACGGTTGGGGACGAGATAGTCCACCGCCTCATGGCCGAATGCGGTCAATGCCCGCAGCGCGAGCGCCACGCTGGTCGCGCCGTCGGCGTCGAAGTCCCCGATCACCAGGATCCGCTCACCCGCGCGCAGGGCGGACTCGAGGCGCGCCGTGGCCGCATCGATATCGGCGAGCGACGGTGCCGGGAGATTCGCCAGCGAGGGATCCAGTTCCGCGTGCGAGTGGATTCCGCGCGCGGCGTAGACGCGGGCGACGACCGGGTGAAGGCCGTCCAGCGGTTCAGCACTGCGTGCACGGCGACGGATCGCCGGCCCGTGCTCATTCATGCGTCCGCTCCCAGCCAGTCGGTCCACGGGCGGTTGCGGCGCCAGAAACGGCGCAGTCCGGGGCGGGTCACACGGAATCGGCGTCCGTCGCCGACCGCGATCGTCAACGTATCGAGATCGCCCTGGCGCAGTCCCCGGGCCAGCGGCACGAAGCGGTCACGCTCGAGGGCCGCAAGGCATTCGAGCCAGGTCTCGATCTCCCCGTGGACAAGCGGCTCCACCGCGCGTGCATCGACCGCCAGCGTGTTTCCCGCGGGCCACGCCCCCGTCCACGGCGCAGCGCCAGTGGGTTCGCCCGCAGTCCCGGCGAGCCGGGCCAGGCCGACTGCCACCGGCTCGTCCGCATACACGCGCTCCGGGCCTACGGAGACGGCCGGGCATTGCCCGCCGCCCCAAAGCCAGACGCTGTTGACCGGCAACGCACCACGCCGCTCGCGGTCCTGATTCACTGGGGCATCATGGAGCAGCATCTGGACCTCGTTCAGCCACGCCCGCCAGGCGCGGGCGTCGCTCCCCTCTGGCATGAAGGCATCGACATTGCGGCCGGCCACCCGATCCGGGGTAACTGCCCGCAGATCGGACGCCCGCGGGCAACCGATATACCAGCGATCCGGCGCCGGCGCCTCGAACACCAGCCCGTCGTCGGCAAAGAGTCCGTTGAGGCGCTCGATGAGGGCAGCGCTCTCGTCGGCCTGCAAATCGAGCGCGTACGCACCGAACAGGCGCGCGTGGGTCGTATCCACACGCAGATGGACCGGATCGGCACGCACCCACCAGCGCTCACCGAGCCGTACGGAGTGGCCGTCGGCTTCCCCGATACGCGCCGTTGCGGCCGCCGGCCAGTCGGGACCGGAGACACCGAAGGCATCGAACACTGGCGCCAGCGATTCGTGCCCGGTACCGGCCGCCCCATCCGCGCGTGCCAGCAGCCACGCGAGCGTCGGCAATTCCAGACCCAGGCGCGCGACGGCATCGGCGTCGGTTACCGGCCCCAACAGGCCGGGCACGGCCAGTTCCAGGTGCCTCGATGTGGCCATCAATCGGTATCCTCACGGAACGTCACGGCGGGTTCGCGGTCACAGCACCACATCGCGCGGTGCACGAGGCATGATAACGGACCGTCCGGGACGGGTCATGGCCGCGATCGACTGATTCGACCAATAAAAGGAAGCCCCGATGCGTACCAGCAAAATCCTGATCGTCATCGCGATCATCGCCGCGATCACGGCCTTCTTCGTGTTCGATCTCGGCCAGTACCTGAGTCTCGACTACTTCAAGTCGCGCCAGGCGGCGATCGACGACTATTTCCAGGCCAACCCCTTCACCACGGTCGCGATCTATGCGGCGGTCTACATCATCGTGACCGCGCTGTCGTTGCCGGGGGCGGCCGTGATGACCCTGGCCGGCGGCGCGATCTTCGGGCTGCTGTGGGGCACGATCATCGTCTCCTTCGCATCGACCATCGGCGCCACCCTCGCCTTCCTCGCCGCGCGTTTCCTGCTGCACGACGCGGTCCAGCGGCGGTTCGGCGAGAGCATGAAATCGATCAACGCCGGCATCAAACGCGACGGCGCCCTGTATCTGTTCATGCTCCGCCTGGTGCCCGCCTTCCCGTTTTTCGTGATCAACCTGGTCATGGCGCTGACGCCGATCCGCACGCTGGTCTTCTTCGTCGTCAGTCAGATCGGCATGCTCGCCGGGACCATCGTCTACGTGAACGCAGGCACCCAGCTCGCACAGATCGAATCGCTCGGCGGCATCCTCTCGCCGGAGCTGATCGGCGCGTTCATCCTGCTCGGCGTGTTCCCGCTGATCGCCAAGGGGATCGTGCGGATGATCAAGGCCCGGCGCGCACTGCGCGGGTTTACGAAACCGCGGAAGTTCGACCGCAATCTGGTCGTCATCGGCGCCGGTTCCGCCGGTCTGGTCGCCGCCTACATCGCGGCCGCGGTCAAGGCCCGGGTGACCCTGATCGAGAAAAACGAGATGGGCGGCGACTGTCTGAACACCGGCTGCGTCCCGTCCAAGGCGCTGATCCGTTCGGGGAAGTTCCTGTCGCAGGTACGCCGCCATGAGGAATATGGCATCCGCGATGCAAACGCCGATTTCGCCTTCGGCGACGTCATGGCCCGGGTCCACAAGGTCATCGCGAAGATCGCGCCGCACGATTCCGTCGAGCGCTTCACCGGCCTCGGTGTCGATGTGGTCCAGGGCGAGGCCCGGATCACCGGTCCCTGGACCGTCGAGGTCAACGGCGAGGAACTCAGCACCCGCCATATCGTCGTCGCGACCGGTGCGCGGCCCTTCGTGCCGCCGGTGCCGGGCATCGAGGACGTCGGCTATTACACCTCCGATAACATCTGGTCGCTGGAGGAATCACCCGGTCGCATGGTCGTGCTGGGCGGGGGCCCAATCGGCTGTGAGCTGTCGCAGGCCTTCCACCGGCTCGGTGCCGAGGTCACGCAGGTCGAGATGCTGCCCCGCATCATGGCGGTCGAGGACCACGACATCGGCCGCTACGTCGAGGAGCGGTTCCGCGGCGAGGGCATCAACGTCCTGACGGACCACAAGGCGACCCGGTTCCGGATCGATGACGGAGAAAAGGTCCTGATCTGCGACCACGAGGGCGAGGAAGTGCGCGTGGCCTTCGACACCCTGCTGGTCGCCGTCGGCCGCGCCGCCAACGTCAAGGGCTTCGGGCTCGAGGAGGTCGGCGTCAAGTTCGACGACCGAGGCCGAATCGATACCGACGACTACCTGCAGACCGCCGTACCCACCATCTACGCCTGTGGCGACTGCGTGGGCCCATACCAGTTCACCCATGCCGCCGCCCACCAGGCCTGGCACGCCACGGTCAATTCGCTGTTCGGCGTCTTCAAGCGCTTCCGCGTGGACTACTCGGCCCTGCCCTGGTCGACCTTCACCGATCCGGAGGTCGCGCGCGTGGGGTATTCGGAGGAGTCGGCGGACCGTGAGGGCGTCGAATACGAGGTTACGCGTTACGACCTCGGCGAACTCGACCGCGCGGTCACCGACGGCGACGACCACGGCGTAGTCAAGGTCCTGACCGTACCCGGCAAGGACCGCATACTCGGCGCGGCCGTGGTCGGCGAACACGCCGGCGACCTGATCGCCGAGTTCACGCTCGCGATCCGCCACGGGATCGGCCTCAACAAGATCCTCGGCACCATCCACGCCTACCCGACCCTCATGGAGGCGAACAAGTTCGCCGCCGGCGAGTGGAAGCGCGCCCACGCCCCCCAGGGCGCGCTGCGCTGGCTGCAGCGCTTCCATGGCTGGCTGCGGGGATGAACTCAGCGGATAGGCCGATCCGGGCGCGTGGACAGCGGCACGATTCGCGCCCGGGCGCCCCCTCGCGAGGCCGTGACGGCGGGCCCCGGGGCGTCAGCCCCGGGTGCTGTTCGCCTTGAGTTCCTGCAGGCGCCGCTCCAGCTCCTCGCGCTCCCGACGCAGCTGTTCCAGCTGTTCCGAGTTCGACTGCTGGTCCCGGCGGTTCGCATCGATGCCCGAGCGCAGGCGCTCCTGTTCCCGCTCGAGTCCATCGCTGCGGTCACCACGCTCGATCCGGTCGCCCAGGCGCCGCGAGCGATGATCCATGTCCGACACGGCCTCTTCCAGCTCCCGCTGGGCCTGCTGGACACGGTCCACATGGGCCTGCAGGTCATTGAGCCGCTGTTCGAGGTCTTTCTCCGGCTCCGCCATCGCATGAATCTCCGGCAACACGTGACATCATGCGAACATGCCGCCGAAGCCTTCCTCCTGCAAGGGCGTGGCCCCGGTCTTCGTGTTGCTGAACGGGGTCTACCGATCAGCAACCATCAGTCTCGGACTCGACACGGACCACCCGATTCAGACCCGCGCGTTTCGCCGGATACAGCAGATATGGACTTCCATGCAGAGCGTCTCGGGACGAGCTTCCGGACCGCTGGTGCGGATAGCCTTGGGATCGCCGGGATTCCGCGCACGGCATGAGTGCCAGCAGCGCTCCGTTGGACGGGATCCTGGCGATGGAGGCACTCGGGTAACGCCGGTACGCCATTGAGCGCTCGCCTGACCGGCAATCGCACCCGATAGGGGCGCTCGGCACATCACTGCAGAGTGCGGCCTGTACCAGTGTTCGGGTTGTTGAGGGAAATGGTGGTCGGGGCGGCAGGATTTGAACCTGCGACCTCGTGCGCCCCATGCACCTGCAAACCCGATTTTTCCGTGATCCCACAAGCCGCGTCACACGGCGCTTTTCCCTGTTTTGGTCAATATGGACAGTAACTTACGGCACATAATCAGGTGACGTTCACTGCCATTGACTGCCACCATATACCCATCTATTCTGTGACTTAACCGTGAACAGTCACGGGTTCACATACCCGGATTTTCAACCTCCGACCACATGACCGCATCACGTGGTCGGAAGCTACGTTCCCCTTTTGGGCACGTATGACCGAGTGACAACCGTGACCCGGCCACCCGAGTCACAGAGAGGAGAACCAATGGCGACGCTCTACGATGAACGCAAGAAAGGCCGAAAGGTAGCCGCCGACGCGGTTTACCTGCCGGAGATCGAGCCGCCCGCCAAGGGTCGCCGCATCCTCACTGACCACCACCGGGAAGCGCCGCGCGGATTCGGCGTGCGCGTCCAGCCGAGCGGTTCCCGCGCTTTCGTGCTGCGCTATGAAGCCGACGGTAAAGACCGCCTTATGACGATCGGCGAGTGGCCGACCTGGAGCCTTACGGCTGCGCGTGAGAAGGCCAAGGAATACCGCCGCGAGATCGACGACGGGCGCGATATCGTCGAGGACCGTCGCAACGCCCGCGCCGAGCCGACCGTTACCGATGCCTGCGCGCGGTTCATTGAACACAAGCGCCGCAGCGGCATGAAGTCGGCGGACGATATCGAGGCCGTATTGCGCCGCGAGTTTCGCCGCGATTTGGGCCAGACCCGATTGAAGGCCGTGCGCCGCCGCGACGTGATCGCGCTGGTGGAAACGCTGGCCGAATCGAAGCCCCGGCAGGCGTCCAAGTTGCTGGCGTACATAAAGCAGTTGTTCGCCTGGGCGGAGGACCGGGAGATCATCGAAGCAAACCCGGTGGCCACGCTCCGGGCGGACAAGGTGAGCGCCGCAATGGTACAGCGCCCCCGAGCGCGCGTGCTGGACGAGGACGAGATCAAAGACTTATGGAACGGGGCCGAAACCGTGGGATTGCACCGCCTGACCGGCATCGCCCTAAAGCTGGTGCTACTGACCGGGCAGCGTTCCGGTGAGGTTGCCGGTATGTCGGAGCACGAGATCGAAGGGAAGGTCTGGACGATCCCCGCCGAGCGCCGGAAAACTGGCACTGCGCATACGGTCCCGCTGTGCGATTCCGCGCTTGAGTTGCTACAGGCCGCGCGGGCGGAGGCCGACCGACTGGCGAAGCGCCGCAAAAAGCGCACCGCATACATCTTCGACACCGGGCGCGGCGAGCCGATCACAGTAGCCGCCCTCGCCCGTGGCGCGACCCGGTACCGCAAGGAGCTTGGAAACAAGGAACCGCACTGGACTCCCCATGATCTTCGGCGGACATGCCGCACCGGGCTGGCTGCCGCTGGTGTCTCCGAAACCGTCGCTGAGGCCGTGATCGGGCATACCCGGCAGGGCATCGTCGCGGTGTACGACCGGCACCGTTACGAACGCGAGAAACGCAAGGCCCTTGAGCAGTGGGAACGGCGGTTATTGCTGATCGCGGCCGGCGAGCCGGTTGAGGAGGACAACGTGCATAGCATTACGGAACAGCAAGGATGAAAGACCTAGAGAACCGTCTGTCCGAAATCGAGGGAATCGCCGACCAGGGGGTAGCGCACGATGATGCGCTGGCTCAATCGATGGGGCGCGAGTTGAAAGCCCGCGTGCGCGATATGCGGGACTTCATTGGCGAGGGAGGCGAGGCGGCAATCGCTGCCTGCTGGATGTACGACGCGCAGGAATTGCGGGCGGAACTGATATTCACCATGACCGACCCGGATGCTTCGCGGATCGGAATGGGATCGCTCTACAAAACGGATAATACGGTTGCCACCGCGGCCGCCTCTGGTCGACGCTTTTTTCGGAAGCAGGCTGAAAAGGCACGAAAATCACGCAAGCGCACGTCAGGACTCAAGGTGCGCGGATTGGTTCCGTTCCGAGAGTTCGCTGCCACCGAACTGTGCGACCGGCTTGATGCGGATGGTCAGTTAGTCCACGAGCATATGGACGAAGAGGAATTTCGCATTACCCGCAATGGCGATCATATTGTGATCTACAGCTATACCACCGACGAAGAGACGACTCTCCCCGCCGATCAGCTTCGTGCCTACCTGAACCGCGCCCGTAACAGTTAACCGGGCTAGCGTTTTTCGCCATGCTCGAATGGCCTCGCACTGACACACGAGGCCATCAACATGCCATCAAGCCACTCTTGGAAGCAGAGTGATACCGCGGGGTACACGACCCCGGAAGCGGCGGCATATCTGCGGAAATCTCCCCGCACGCTGATCCGCTGGCGAAACCAGCGTGTAGGACCGGCCTGGACCAAGGTCGGCCACAAAATCATCTATCAGCCGCGCGACCTCGACGCCTACCTCGAAGCGCACCGCGTTGAGCCGGTGCGGGAGGTGTCGGCATGAGCGGGCGTCAATCACTCCGCAAAGCCATCGACGCCACCTGCAAGTCGTGTATCTACGACGAGCTATCCGGTCTCGGCACATGGCGTGAACAGATCGCGCGTTGCACCTGCACGGACTGCCCGTTATGGCCAGTCCGCACGGGACCGGAGGCCGGACCCTACCGGAGGGCCATCGTGGACGAAATCATCCGCCACGACCCCGGGAGGGCTCATCTGAATGGTGCATAAAGAAAACCCCGACTGGCGGGCCGGGGTTCAGGGAAGCGGACAACTGCCGATGTCCAGGTTGAAGGATAGCACAACGCACGTTGCGTGCATCCATCGACTGGGGCGCGGCATTGGGGGTGCCTGATGGCGGGCAAGAAACCCCGGCGCGATCAGGCGCATGTGCGGCTCTACCAGCACGAACTGGAGTCCGCCGCATACAGATCCCTTTCACCGGACGCGCGTTCCCTTTTGGTCGAGCTGCGGTCTTTCTACACCGGCCGGTCAAACCGCGTTCACATGTCCCTGCGGGAAGCGATGCGCCGGCTGAATGTCGGCCGCAGGCGCGCGCAAGGCGCAATCAACGAACTCATCGACCGCGGCTTCATACGCCTTCTGACACCTGGCGCCTTTCACCGGAAGGTTCCGCACGCACCAGAGTACGCGCTGCTACATGAACCGCTCGATGGTGAACGGGTGCCGGAGAAGCCATTCATGCGGTGGCAGCCGGAGGAAAGCTCCCATGGATAACACCGGAAGCCAAAAAATCACGATGTACACAGTGAACACCGTCGGTGTACGTGGCGTACACCGTGAATCGGTCTCGATGTACATGGCGTACACCGTCGATGTACATGGCGTACACCGTCACGGCCCAAATCCGCATGACCTCGGTGTACATGGCGTACGCACAGATAGTTACCACTGGGAGGGGCTATGGCGGTAAAGGATGAAGCAAGGGATCTGGTGGGCGGTGGCGCACTTGGGTGTCCATGCGGCGGCATGGCCTATCCGAAACAGAGCCGATGCCGTAACGCGCTGCTGGTCTGGAAGGAATGCGGCTCATGTGGCCGATGCGGGCGCTTCGCCCTTTCCGTGGACGGCGCTTTAGTGGCCGAGGGCCCGCAGGCGCAGGCGAGGTACGAGGAGATTGAACGATGCTGATGCAAAACACTGTGAACCATGGTCGCAAGCATTGCGACCGTTGCCAGCGCCGCAACCGTTGCCAAAACGGCACGGCTGCTAACGCGGCAATCGTTACCGGAACGTTCACGGAAAAGGAGACTGATCGATGTTCATAACCCGAAGTGGCAGGCCCGCCGTGGGCCAGAAAATCGAAGTGCCGGGGCATGGCCTCTGCACGGTCGAGTCCAACGATGACCCGTCCGTGGTCAAGTTGCGGACGTTCAACGGAACAACCTTCCGAATCGGCGAGCGGACGCTGCGCCTTGCCCTCCTCTAGGCGGCGGGCGAAGACGTGAAACCCACGCAATCCACATAAAGGAGACAGGCACATGGGTTTATTCAGAAGGATGCGGCGAGCGATTGCACCGGGCAGCGCCTACGCCGAAGCGGTGCGCTGCCTGTATGAACATCCGCTCGAAGGCGCGGGCGTGTTCCGGGTGTCACCGGACACCAGCCGGAAGGCGAAGGAACAGGAACACATTCGCCCGCGCAGTAAGGACGAGGCCCCGTTCATGGCGATATGGACAGCGGCCCCGGCTCATCTCAAGGGCTGGGCGGTCGGTCGCCTGTCCGTCCATGCGCCCGAACTGGCGGCGGAGATTGAGCCGGAGGTACCAGCGGCGGAGGTTTGGCACCTCAGGACGCTCGGGCGACGGGGCCGGTATCTGGTCGCGGACGTAGAGACCGGCGAACTGGTCGATCCTCATACCGCCGAGCCCCTGCCCGACGTGACCACCGACCGCGCCGGCAACGTGGTTCACGCCGACTCGGGCGAACGGGTGGACATGGGCTGATGAGCACGGCCCGCCTCGACAGCCTGCGCGAGCTCGCCGCCGAACATGACGGCGAGTTGAGCGCGTGGCTTGAGGCGGGCATCGAGCGCTGGCGCGAAGGCGAAAGCCTCGACCGCGCTCTCGGCGTATGCGGCACCGATGCCGTGCGCGAACGTGACCTCGCGATCCGGCGGGCGGCGGCAATCGCCAACCCTGACGGCCTGAGAAAGCCGCACACACTCGCGGGCGACCTCGAAATGGAGATCCGGCGATTCGAGGGCGTGAAGTGGAAACGCTGTCGCCATATGCGCGACCCGAACCTTTCCCCGTTCGATCGTGCGCTGTTCGACGCGCTCCGCGCCTGCGATCAGTCGGGGATTTCGATGCTGCGGAGCCAGCGGCGTCTCTACGATCTGATCCGCTGACAAACTCGCCGCGCTCTGTCAGTCAAAGCCTGGCAAATTGAGCATACCGAACGACATTGGATGAGGAAGTAAATGGAACCGATTCAGGCGCTCATGGGCGCGGGCTTTCTCCACGAAGACCCGCGCGACCTTCGCGACGCAGTACCCGATATTCTCGCGAACAAGGCTGGCATCCGTGACAAGCATATGCACCCGGTGGCACGTCGGCTGCTCGCGCAGGGCGTGACCCTCACCGACATCGCGGCAACGATCGGTCGCGAGATCAAGGGCGCACAGGGCGAGCGGGATATCTCGCCATTCAACGCCGCCGACTTCGCGATCACCACCGATGACATGGCCAAGGTGCTCGCGGATTCCGTCGAGCGGATCATCTCGCAGAGCTACGGCGGAGCGCGTGACCACCTGAGCCTTGTGACCCGGATCGCCACGGGCGATTACAAGCCGGTCCAGCTTCCCGAACTCGACGTCGATGACGACCTTTCTCGCGTGTTCGAGGGCGGAGAGGATGATCTTGAGATGACCGGCGTATCGATCACCGGAGGCGAGAAGGCCAGCCTGAAGACCTTCGGCCGGGCGCTGGCGATCAGTCGCCGGGTGCTGCTTTCCGACCATGAAGGATCACTCGATCTGCTCGCGCGGCGTCTTGGCGATTCGGCGGCCCGGAACGAGGCGAACGAGGTGTACAAGATCATCTCGGATAACCCGACGCTCGAAGATGGCAGCGCACTCTGGAGCGGCGACAGTTTCGTCAACAGCGGCGAAACCGGATTGACGGCGGAGGCCCTGCGCCAGGGCATGGCGGCCCTGCGAAACCAGAAGACGGTCGGCGGACACTACGGCAACTTCAGCCCCCGCACGCTTCTGGTGTCACCGGCCAAGGAACAGACCGCACTCGAACTGGTGCGATCGATCAGCACAAGCGCACCACGGCTGCGGGTAGTCGCATCGCCCTGGTTGAGCGATGGCGCGGTCTATTTGTTCGCGTCACCGGACACGGCGCCGGTTATCGGTCTGCTCACCCTCGACGGCGAGGATGCGCCTTCGGCGTCCGTCACACCGCGGCGCGACAATATACACCGACGGCAGATTCTGCAGATTTGGCAGGACGTTGGCGCGACCGCGGTCAGCCGTCGGGGCGCCGTGAAGGTGACTGTCTAAAGAATGGTCAGGTCCTGGGCCATAAAGCGTATCTCCACGATGCGCGAAAGCCAGCGGGTTGCGGTCATGGCCCGTGCGGCAACGGGGGGTAAGAACAGAGGGCCCCGAGCCGGTTCCGTGCGCCCTTCCTGTAGAGGGCGCGACACCGGCACTTACACACGACCGTTCGCAGGGATGCGGGCGGCATCTTAGGTACTCCTGGCCATGGGGGCTTGCGGGAACGCGGCGACGCGAGCTTTGCCAGTTTTTGAGGAGCTGATATGACCGGCACCACCACCACTGGCCCGATGCGGATATCGCAGACGCAGCTCGCCGGCGCCCTCGGCGTTGATCGAACCTCGATCACGCGCTGGCAAAAGCAGGGCCTTCCCTATATCGCCACGGGTCGCGGCCAGTCCGCCGAGTACATCCCGGCGCTCGCGATCATGTGGCGAACCGGCGTATCGGTCGCCAAGCGTGCCGACCTTCGGCCGCGGCCCGAGGGCGCGGTCGATCCGGTCGCCCTCGCCCACGCGCTTGACGACCCCGGAGAGCGCCGCAGTCACGACACGATCGTTGCCGAGTTGAAGGCTTGCGGCGTCGGCGTCACCCGCCGGCAGTTCGAGGCTCGCGCGACCTACTGGCGCGGCGTACTGGACGGCCACCGTCAGCGACACGAAACGGGAGCGTAACCGATGGTCCGAGACATGAGACTCGGTGTACGGATTACCAGCGATGACCGGGGAGCCATGCTCGACCACCGCATGAACCGCGAGTCTGCGAGGCGGGCACGGCTCGATTGCAGGTCGTCTCGGGGCAGACTCGCCGCGCTGGCCGGCGGATTGCTCGGGGCGGTATGCCTGTCCGTCACCCCTGCCGGTGTCTCTGGTGGGTATGCGATGGGAACGGCGCTGGTGGCGCGCCGATGATCGAGGCCCGAGCGAGGGGTATGTATGGACACCCGCAAGTTAGTCGCAGCGGTGCAGACAAGGGCTGTGACTCAACCCAAGCGGCCGCAAGTGGTTCGCGTTCCCTGCGGGCTCCGCCACGGTCCTTCGCGGCGGAGATTCCTTACCTGTGAGGTCGGCCCATGCAGTGCGGCCCGATATCAGGTGGAAAGGTTGACGATTAGCCCGTCGAGGGAGGAACCCGGTCCGTACTCGATACGGATCGCGTAACCTTTCACGCTACCGTCGGTATCTATATCCGCCTTAGTCACCTCGGTAAATTCGGTAGTCCCGCCTGTATCTTTCTTGACTGTGGTCACAACAAGCTGGCCTTGCCCGTTATCGTCCACCAATTTCCATGAGCTCGTTTTCGTGCCGTCGAAAGTATCTCCCGTCGTCTGGAGTCCGGACGTCCCATTACTTTCCTCGTAAATAGTGGTGCTCGCGAAGGTTCCACCTTCACCAATGGTCGCCGAAGCGGGAATTCCGGCTCCAGTTGCTAGCTGCTCGTACGTGATGGTACTTCCGTCTTGCAGCGTACGCGCGAATTGGAAGATCAAATCATTGCCGACAGTCCAACAGTTGTCAGTGTCAACAACAGTAGTATCGCTACTCCCGTCGCTAAAGGTGACCGTAAGCGTGAGGCCAGTATCTAGGTGGGTCTCCCCATCTATGCAGGGACTGTCAGTTGGTTTGGTGTCTGGAGTGATGCGCGACAAATCAGCTGTGTACTGATTCCCGTTGTTGTCTTCGCCGTCGAGCGTGAAATTTCGGCTGACCCCTTGTTGTCCAAACACCGCGAACTCGAGGTCATATGGGCCTTCTGGTGCAGATGCGGTGGTACTGCCACCGCCTCCGCCTCCGCCTCCGCCACAGGCGGCGAACAACGGGAGCACAAGGCTGATGATGGCGATGCGCATTGTTGTTTTGTGCATGAAATCCCCCTCCCAATTGGGTTGTCGTCTCAGTTAGGACGACGAACCGACGGTAGCACAGGGTGTGGAATCGAGGTTGCAAAAAGCGCCAACGGCGACGGCGAGGCGTGCGAGTCGCTGCCCTGACGCAGAAAACCCCGCCAGGGCGTGCCGTGGCGGGGCCTGTGAGCCGCTGTGACGGGCCGTGTGCCCCTACCCCTGCCAAACGCCCCCGGCAAGTCCCCTTCATGGTCCCAACCGTCGCCGTGGGCGACGATCACTCCTGTTTCGTGTCGATCTTCGCCAGCTCGTGCCAAGCGTTGTCGCCAGGGGCGCGGTACTCGACCCGCTCTGCTCGCCACAAGTCGGCCCGATCCGGGATTTCATCCATCGCGCCAGTCCCGTTCATCATTACGCTTACGGCCCCGAATCGGACGTTCAACTGAGCGACTAGGTATAGCCCCTGCTCAGACAAAGCGAAATACAACAGCCCGGGCTGGTAGCTATGGCCCGTCTCGGGCGCCTGTTCGCCAAGCGGACACGGAATCCGGATATCCCCGCTGATCTGAGCTGCCTGCCGCTGGAATTGCGTCGAGCAGTAGAATCCGGCGCTCCCCTCGTGAAGCACCAGGAGGCGGCGCGACTCCTGACCCTCCCGTGGACACGGTTTATCCGTCACCATTACCAAACTGTAGGCCTGATCGATCCCTTGAAACTTTGCGAACGCCCACTCGCCCGCCGCAAGTTCATCGAGGGTCGTGAGGACGAACTCAGGATACGTGGTCGTGGTCATCGCAACCGACTCCTGTTGAATAAAGGGCCGAATTCCCCCTCGCTCGGCACGTCGAGCGATAGAAGTACCCGAAGCGTGGATCACTCGGGCCGCCTGCACTCCCCTAACGAGCCACAATTAGGAGGATACCGAGCACTACAAGTCCGTAGAGCACTACTTGAACGGTATACGCGATTCCTGGCTTGGCTCCAATGAGTCTGCCGACAGACCGGGGCGACCCGTGCCGCTGTCAATTGTCGCGTACCCCGTGCATCCACCAAGCCGCCCCGACAATGGCCCCCACGAGGGCGGCCAAAATCCCTAGCCACTGCGGCACGATCCCACGTGGGATGAAGTAGGACGGTGCGATCGCGACCCCCGCGCCAACCAAGGCGTACAAGGGGATGCCGAGAATGGCCCAGATCAGGCCGATTCGATTATCTGGCGGGTCAGTCGACACTACGGCCTCACGGTACTCAGTGCCATTTCGGATCACCGCACCGAACGTAGGCGACTATGGGCACACACGCAAAGCACCTCTGCCCGAGCGAAACCAATTTGGATGCGGGAGCGTGACCCGCCGAGGTATACGCCAGCCGGAGCTATATCCGATTCAAGGAAGACGGCGAGGCGGCGGTGTCGGCGTTGGAGCGTTGCGCTCGTTAGCTACCACCCGCCGGGAAGGCGGCGCTAGGCGTTGCGCCGCGCTTTCAGCGTGACCCAAACCGCGAACGCCGCCCGGTCAGGCTTCGACCCGTGGCGTAACTCGGTGATTGCCTGCTGCGCCGTCTGGACGTCGATCAAAACCTCCGCCCTTGTGTATGTCGCGGTCGGGTCATAGTCCGCGCGATGGCGCTCTTCCTGGAGGGCAGTGAAGGCATCCGCGAATTGGACAATTTTCGCCGGGAACCCCTGTTTGGGGGCTCTCTCGCATTGTCGTTTGGCGAATCCATGCTCCAAAGCACGGTAGGCCTGAGTCCACGCCTCCCCGCTGCGACTGACCTTGTTGGTTCCGATAAAGCGGTCGGCGCACTCATGGGCGAGCGCGTGAAAGACAGCATAATAGGCCGTGCTGACCGCGCGGCGCAGGTCCGCCTGGCGCGGTTTGCTCGGTCGAGCCTTGGCGAGGTGTCTGGCGGTGACGATTAGATCGTCGCCGAGAGTCACACGGCAACCCGCTGACGCTCATCGAACCGGTGGCGGATATAAGGGAAACGGTCCTCGCCAGCATGCGCGAGCGCAGCGCGAACGGCACTGGTCAGGCCGTAAAACGCGCCGGGGTCAATTTCGCGGTCGGTGTGCGCGTAGCGGGCCTCTATGAACAGCGCTTCATCGCCGTCGTGATCCTGGCCCACGTGGACGCTTGCGCCGTTGAAGCCGTAGGTGCCGACGCGCTCGGAGAGCACGCGGTTCACGATGTTCTCGATTTCTTTGGCCGTCATGGTCATAGCTCTATGGCGGCGCACGGCCGCGCTCTCCCCTGTATTGCCCCTACAACAGTACGCCCCGCGCGGGCACAAGGCAAAGCGTCACGAGCCCGGCGTTCCGCACCCGCTCGGATAACAGGGGAGCACGCGAGCCGCCACCGACGAAAAAGCCCCGCAGGGCGGACCATGCGGGGCCTATGAGAGCGGCTGTGACGGGCGCTGTGCTACCCCCGGCCCGGAGTGTACCCCGCCAGCGCCTTGAGCGCCGCCAGCGCGTCCCGGTACTCCCTATAATCCCGCCACGCCTCGTCCGTTTCCGGATCGAGGCCGTAGTGTCCGCAGAATGTCCGGTAGTCGTGCATCGCGCTTGCCCTGTCGTGATTCAGCGGGAAGGCCGTGTGACAAATCCGGTTTTTCGGGAGATTGCACTCGAAGCGGAGCTTCGTAAGTGCCTGATTTTATGGTCGGGGCGGCAGGATTTGAACCTGCGACCTCGTGCGCCCCATGCACGTGCGCTACCAGGCTGCGCTACGCCCCGACAGGTGCGAGAGAGTATCGGAACTACCGGCCCGAGGGAACCCGGGTGGCCGACTGATTGAGCTGAAATACGGGGCGATCAGCTCTTGAGGATCTTGAGCAGCCCTTCGAGTTCCGTGCGAAGCTGCTTGACGACCTGTTGGCTCTGGGAGACGTCTTCGCGCGCCTCCTCTCCGGAGAGCTGCTGGCGTGCCCCGCCGATCGTGAAGCCCTGCTCGTAGAGCAGGCTGCGGATCTGGCGGATCAGCATGACGTCGTGGCGCTGGTAATAGCGCCGATTGCCCCGCCGCTTCACCGGCTTGAGGTCGGGGAACTCCTGCTCCCAATAGCGCAGCACATGCGGTTTTACCGCACAGAGCTCGCTCACTTCCCCGATCGTGAAATACCGTTTGCTCGGTATCGCGGGGAGTTCACTGTTATTGCTGGGTTCCAGCATAGGCCTCGACCCGCGCTTTCAGTTTTTGTCCGGGACGGAACGTTACCACGCGCCGGGCCGAAATGGGGATTTCTTCCCCGGTCTTGGGATTCCGCCCCGGGCGCTGATTCTTCGTCCGCAGCACGAAATTGCCGAAACCGGAGAGCTTTACATCATCCCCGGAGGCCAGCGTGTCACGGATTTCCTCGAAGAACAGCTCGACCAGTTCCTTGGCTTCCCGCTTGTTCAGTCCCAGCTCGTCGAACAGCGTCTCCGCCATTTGCGCCTTGGTCAGCGCCATGAGCTACTCCCGCAACGTCGCCCCGTGGGAAGATCGAAGGTGGGCGAGCACTTCATTGCTCGCAGTATCGACCTCACTGTCGGTAAGCGTGCGTGACACCCCCTGCAAAATCAAGCCTAAAGCGAGGCTTTTTCGACCCGAATCGATGCCCTTGCCGCGGTAGACATCGAACACGAAGGCATCCCGGAGTTCCGCCGGCGCCACCTCGCGGGCGCTCGCGAGAATGGCGTCCGATGTCACCGTTTCGTCGACGATGATGGCAAGATCACGACGGATCGTTGGATATTTCGACACTGTTTCAAAGGTCGGCAGCGGCTGCTCGAGCAGGGCCTCGAGGTCGATCTCGAACAGCACCGGTGCCCGGGCGAGATCGAAGCGCGCCTGCAGCCGCGGGTGCAGCGTGCCGATCCAGCCCACCTGCGCGCCATCGCCCTCGATCCGGGCGGATTGCCCAGGGTGCAGCGCCGGATGCGTGGCCGCGACGAAGCGGAACCGCTCGTGACCGAGCGGCGCAAGCAGGGCCTCGACATCGCCCTTTACGTCGAAAAAGTCCGTCTCACGGGCGCTGGCGGACCACTGCTCGGGCCAGCACGGGCCCACGGCCAGCCCGGCCAGGCCGTCGGTCTGGCTGAGCGCACCCGCCCCATTCGGGCGGAACCGCTTGCCGATCTCGAACAGCCGTACGCGCTCCAGCTGCCGGTTGAGGTTGCGGACCGCGGTCTGTATCAGCCCCGACCAGATCGAGGTGCGCATCACACCCATATCGGACGAAAGCGGGTTCGCCAGCGCGAGCGGAGCCGTATCCGGATCGATCGCCGTCTGCATGTCGGCGTCGACGAAACTGTAGGTCACGGCCTCGTGCCAGCCCCGTTCCACCAGCCCATCGCGCACGCCATCGACTGCACGGCGGGTCTCCGGTTGCGGCGCGATTCGCACCGCCTGGCGCGGATGCGTCCGCGGCGCCCGGTTGTAGCCATACAGGCGCGCGACCTCCTCGATCAGGTCCGCCTCGATCGCGAGATCGAAGCGCCAGCTCGGTACCTCGGCACGCCAGCCTTCATCCGTCGCCTCGACCGCCAGGCCCAGGCGCTCGAGCATTGCCCCGACCTCGCCCGCCTCGGGCGCATAGCCCAGCAGGCGGCGCAGACGCTCCGCCCGCAGCGTGATGGTCGCGCGCCGCTGCATATGATCGCGATCGACTCGATCCTCAACCGGCCCCGCCCGGCCGCCGCAGATCGACTGGATGAGTGCCGTCGCGCGCTCGATCGCGGCCGGCGCGAGTTCCGGATCCACGCCCCGTTCGAACCGGTGTGACGAGTCCGTGTGGGTCGCGTACCGCCGCGCGCGGCCGGCCATGGCGTGCGGCAGGAAGCAGGCGCTCTCTAGGAATACGTCGGTAGTAGTTTCGGACACCGCGGTGCGGGCACCGCCCATGATCCCCGCCAGTGCGACCGGACCCTGTCCGTCGGCGATCACCAGGGTGTCTTCATCGACCGTGGCCGTGCGCTCGTCGAGCAGTTCGATCGTCTCGTCCTGGCGGCCCATACGCACGTCGATACCGCTCGTGAGCTTCGCCAGGTCGAAGGCGTGCATCGGCTGCCCGAACTCGAGCATCACCAGATTCGTCACATCGACCAGCGGCTGGATCGGTCGCACGCCGGACTGTTCCAGGCGGCGGCGCAACCAGCGCGGGGAGCGGGCCCCCGGATCGACGCCGCGGATCACGCGACCCGCATAGCGCGGACAGGCCGCTGGGGCGGAAAGCGTGATCGGGAAACGGTCTTCCAGGTCCGCCGCTACCGGCTCCGGACTCGGGGCCTTCACGGACTCGCCGGTCGCCGCGCCGACTTCGCGCGCGAGGCCGCGCAGCGACAGGCAATCGCCCCGGTTCGGGGTCAGGTCGATTTCGAAGATCGACGCGTCCAGTTCGGCATGCGCCCGCAGATCAACCCCGATCGGCGCATCGTCGCCCAGATCCCAGAGGCCATCGGCGGCCTCGCCGGCGCGCAGTTCAGTCGCCGAGCACAGCATGCCGGCGGACTCGACGCCACGGAGTTTCGTCGCCTTGATCGCCGTGCCATCCGGCAGCACGGCGCCGAGGCGCGCGAACGGGGCACGCAGCCCGGGCGCCGCGTTGGGCGCACCACAGACCACCTGATGCATCTCACCGGTGCCGTCATCGACGCGGCAGACGCGCAGCTTGTCCGCCTCCGGGTGCGGCTCGACCGCGTCGATGCGGCCGACCACCACGCCGGAGAACGGCGGCGCGACCGGCTCGACGCTGTCGACCTCGAGGCCGAGCAGCGTCAGGCGCTCGGACAGGGCCTCGGTATCGAGCTCGGTGGCCACCCATTCGCGTAACCAGGATTCGGGGAATCTCATATCAGGCGGCTGTCCGTGGAGTCGGTGTCATCATCGGCTGCTCGCGCATCTTCTGCATCAACCGAACTGCTTCAGGAACCGCAGATCGTTGTCGAAGAACAGGCGCAGATCATTGACGCCGTAGCGCAGCATCGCCAAGCGCTCGACGCCCATGCCGAAGGCGTAACCGGTCCACTGTTCGGCATCGATGCCGACCGCACCGAACACCTCCGGGTGGACCATGCCGCACCCGAGGACCTCCAGCCAGCCGCTGTGCCCGCATATGCGGCACCCCTCGCCCCCGCACATCACGCACTCGATGTCGACCTCGGCGGACGGCTCGGTGAACGGGAAGTACGATGGCCGGAAGCGGATCGACAGATCGTCTCGCTCGAAGAAGCGGTGCAGGAACTCCTCGAGATGGCCCATGAGATCGCTGAAGGCCACGTCGGTATCGACCAGCAGCCCTTCGACCTGGTGGAACATCGGCGTATGCGTGAGATCCGAGTCGCAGCGATACACGCGGCCCGGTGCGATCACGCGCAGCGGTGGCCCCTGCTCTTCCATCACCCGGATCTGCACGGGCGAGGTGTGCGTGCGCAGCAGGCGCCCGTCCGGGAAATAGAACGTATCGTGCATCGCCCGCGCCGGGTGATCGGCGGGGATATTGAGCGCCTCGAAGTTGTGGTAATCGTCCTCGACTTCGGGGCCGCTGACGCTGCGGAATCCGAGATCCCCGAGCAGCGATTCGATGCGGCGGATGGTCCGCGTGACCGGGTGCACCGAACCGCGGTCGATACCGCGCCCCGGCAGGGTCACATCCAGCGCCTCGCGCTCCAGGCGCGCGTTCAGCGCCGCCTCGGCAAGGGTCGTACGCCGCGCCTCGATACGCTCGTTGAGCCGCTGTTTCGCCTGGTTGATCTTCTGACCGGCGGCGGGTCGCTCATCGGCCGGCAGCTGACCCAGCGACTTCAGCTCTTGGGTGAGCACGCCTTTCTTGCCGAGGTAATCGACGCGTACGCGCTCGAGCGCGTCCAGATCGGCCGCCTCGTCGATGGCCTGCTCGGCCGTCGCGATCCGTTCGTCGAGATCCAGCGCCACGGTGGTGTCGATATCCCGATGTCGGCGCCCGGGGGAATCCGGGCGGGGAGGAATGTCGTCCGGGCCGCCGCAGCGGCCCGGACAACGGTCGATCAGCCTTCGAGGTTGGCCTTCGCCTTCTCGGCGAGGGCGCCGAAGGCCGGCTTGTCGTGCACCGCCATATCGGCCAGCACCTTGCGGTCGACCTCGACCTCGGCGTTCTTCAGGCCGTTGATCATGCGGCTGTACGACAGCCCGAACTCGCGTGCCGCGGCATTGATGCGCGCGATCCACAGGCGCCGGAACTGACGCTTGCGCTGACGGCGGTCACGATAGGCGTACTGACCGGCCTTGATTACGGCCTGGTTCGCCGTACGGTACGTCCGGCTGCGCGCGCCGTAATACCCCTTCGCCTTGTCGAGGACCTTCTTGTGCTTCGCGTGGGCGGTGACGCCCCGTTTCACTCGTGCCATCGTCGATTCTCCTCAGAGGTAGGGCAGCAGACGGCGCAGATGGCCGGCATCCTGCGGTTCGACGATGTCACGCTTGCCCAGATTGCGTTTGCGCTTCGTATCCTTCTTGGTAAGGATATGACGCAGATGCGACTGCTTGTGCGTGTACTTGCCGCTGGCGGTACGCCCGAAGCGTTTCGCCGCCCCGCGGTTGGTCTTCATTTTCGGCATGTTGCACTCCCGTTCGTGAATAAGATCCCCCGGCCGAGTCGGAGAGCCACTGCAGCTCGGGGCGGGATGCCCAATGCATCCCGTTGGGTTTCGCCGGACTCGCCCCGCGACCCCGACGAAACGGCCATGGCGGGCTGACCCGGCCATGGCCTGCGTTCCCGGATTCCGCTTCGCTTCATCCGGGCTACGGCATATCGGTACTACCGATTCTTCCTGGGCGCCAGCACCATGATCATCTGCCGGCCTTCCATCTTCGGGAACTGCTCGACGGTCGCGATATCCTCGAGATCGTTGCGAACCCGCTCGAGCAGGCGCGAACCGATTTCGCGGTGGGCCATTTCCCGGCCACGGAAGCGAAGCGTGACCTTGGCCTTGTCCCCCTGTTCGAGGAACTTGGTCAGGTTCTTCATCTTGACCCGATAATCGCCCTCTTCCGTGCCCGGGCGGAACTTCACTTCCTTGATCTGGATCTGCTTCGCCTTCTTGCGGGCGGCATTCTTCTTCTTGCTCTGCTCGAACCGGAAGCGGCCGTAGTCCATGACCCGGCAGACCGGTGGCTCGGCGTTTGGGACAACCTCGACCAGATCCAGGTTCTCCTCCTTGGCCGCCTCCAGCGCTTCTTCGATACCGACGATACCGACCTGTTCACCGTCCGAGCCGATCAGCCGCACCTGCGGCGTATCGATCTGCTCGTTGCGCCGGTTCTTCTTTTCCTGAGCGATATTAAGACCCCTCCAAAACGAAACGACCGTGGCTGGCATCCTCTTCGGCCAGGCCGGCGGCCACTTCCTCGAAGGGACGGCTGCCGAGATCCTGGCCGTCGCGGGTGCGTACCGCCACGGCCCCGGTTTCCAGCTCCCGTTGCCCGATCACCAGCATGTACGGGATGCGCTGGAGCGTATGCTCGCGGATTTTATAGCCGATCTTCTCGTTCCTCAAGTCGGCAAACGCGCGAATTCCCTGCTTTTTCAGGGATTTTTCGACTTCCTTTGCCCTTTCGGCCTGGTCGTCGGTGATATTGAGCACCACCGCCTGCGCCGGCGCGAGCCAGGTCGGCAGGCGACCCTCGAAATGCTCGATGAGGATCCCGATGAACCGCTCCATGGAGCCGAGTATGGCGCGGTGAATCATCACCGGCACCTTTTTCTCGCCGTGCTCGTCCACGTACTGCGCCCCGAGCCGGCCCGGCATCGAGAAATCGAGCTGGATGGTGCCGCACTGCCACGCCCGATTCAGGCAGTCCTTGAGGACGAACTCGATTTTCGGCCCATAGAACGCGCCCTCGCCCGGCTGTACCACGTAATCCAGCCCACGGGCATCGAGGGCCTCTTTCAGTGCCTGCTCGGAGCGGTCCCAGGCCTCGTCGGACCCGACCCGCTCGGAAGGGCGCAGCGACAGCGCGATATCGATATCGTCGAAGCCGAAATCGCCATAGACCTGCAGGGTCATGTCGATCAGTTCGGCGATCTCTGCCTGCAGCTGATCCTCTGTACAGAACACGTGCGCGTCGTCCTGGGTGAACCGCCGCGCGCGCATCAGGCCGTGCAGCGTGCCGGACGCCTCGTTGCGGTGAACGACACCGAATTCCGCAATCTTTTCAGGAAGATCGCGATAACTCTTCAAACCTTGGTTGAAGAGCTGGACATGCCCCGGGCAGTTCATGGGCTTGATCGCATAATCATGATCCTCGATCGAGGTCGAGAACATGTTGTCGCGGAACTTGTCCCAGTGACCCGAACGCTTCCAGAGGTCGCGGTCGAGGATCTGCGGGGTGTGCACCTCCTCGTAACCGTACTCGAGCTGGCGCGCGCGCATGTAATCCTCGAGCACGCGATACAGCGCCCAGCCGCGCTCGTGCCAGAAGACCATGCCCGGCGCGTCTTCCTGGAAATGGAACAGGTCGAGCTGGCGGCCCAGCTTGCGGTGGTCGCGCTTGGCGGCCTCCTCCAGCCGATGCAGATACTGCTTGAGCTGCTTTTTGTCGGGCCAGGCGGTGCCGTAGATGCGCTGCAGCATCTCGTTGTTCGAG
>CAJXKK010000033.1 GCA_913055615.1 uncultured Ectothiorhodospiraceae bacterium | reverse complement strand
AGAAGATGCGGGAAGTCGTCCGCCAGCAGCGCCCGCGTCTCGATCCAGCCGCGGTTGCCCGCGCCCGGTGCCTCGTAGCGCACCTCCGCCACGCCGCCCGTGAACAGTATTGAACCAGACATCACATCGAGCGCCGCTTCGATCTCGGTCGTGCCATCCCCCGAACTTAGATCCACTTCCTGCGTGCCGTCGACCTCATTGCCACTGGCGGCGGTATCGTCCGGATCCAGTTCAATGTCATCCGCCAGCGCTAGCACGGTACAGGTATCGTCACCATTGATCGCCCACGTCGTACCGGTCCAGTAATCGAGCTGCCAGCGCTGGACGACCGGCGCGACCTCCGGGCCATAGGCGTCATCCAGGCGCAGGCGGCCGAAACGCAGTTGCGTGCCCCCGATCGGCTGCTGGCCCGCGCCGCCGTCACCGTCGAACACGAGATCGGCCCCGGTATCGCCGGCATTGGTATTACAGATGCCATCCGCCGGGACGGCGTCCGGTGCGCAGACCCCGTCGCTGTCGGTCAGGTCGGCTTTCGGGATGCGCAGATCAACGGCGGCGTCGAAAGGCGCCTCGAGTCCGTTGCGCCCGTAGGTCAGGCGCTCGTCCGTGATGGGGGCCGTATCGCTGCCGCCCCCACCCAGACCGTCATTGCCGCCATCGTTCCAGGCGATCGTCCCGGAGTCGACGGTAACCGTGGCGGCTGAGCCGCTGGTGTCGGTGTAATCCCGCGTCGCGGGTACGGGCAGCTTCCAGAAGCCGGCGCCGTAATTCCGGGTCACACCACCGTCCGCGTTGTAAGCGCTAACGGTAATCGCTGGATCGGTCAAGTAGCCGAACGACTGATCCAGATAGGTGAAGCCGTCACAGAATGGTTCAAAATCCGGTGTGTTGCCCGTGGCGTCCAATCGCGCCGGGATGAACCGCCCGACATTGGGTGCCCGGCCAGTCACATTGTCGCTCGTTAGATAAGTACCGTCGGACAGCGTGGCCGCCAGCTCGATGATGCCGACCTCATCCCACGAGACACCGTTGGCGACGATCGATCCGTTGCTGAAAGCCTGGTCGTTCGGGTCGCCGATGTTCTGCCCGCCGCCGAGCGAGCCCGGATCGCCGGCCGGGGCCACAAGGGTGCGATTCAGATCCACCGTCTCGGCTGCCGCCTCCTGTCCGAAGTTTGGAGTGAGGTCGTTATCGGCAAGGGCCTGGTTCGAGTCGGGCACGCCGTTGTCATCATCATCGTCGTCGCCGGCCTGCCAGACTACGGCCTCGACGCGCACGGGGAACTCCTCGCCGGCGGTCGTGAAGACGTCGCCGTTGGCGTCACCGGCGCAGGAGATCTGGCCGGCGCAGGCGCCATTGCCGGCGCGATCGTCGAAGACGGTATCACCGTCGGGGTCGAAGTCGAGATAGAAACCGAACGGGCGCACCGCGAAAACGTTGCTCGAGCCTGTGATGTACTCGACCACCGGAGGCGAGCTCGTGCCGTCATCAATCGGGTTGGCCCGGGCGTGGAGCTGGATGGCCCCGGCGTCGGGGTAGACCAGCTCCAGCGGGGCCTCGGCGTTGGGCCCAAAGGTCAGATCGACGGGTGTGTAACTCGGGGCGGTGGGGCTGCCGTCGTCGCCGGCAGTATCAATCGCGGTGGTGTTGCCGTCATTACTGACCTCGAGCGCGCGGCCCGCGCAGCTCGAGGGGTCCTTGCACTCGGCACCAAGTTCGACCTCGACCGTGGTGCCGTCCGGGAAGGCCGGCTCGCATTGGGTCGGGTCGTCGTCAGAGGTCCGAATGGCCTGGAGCGCGAGCGGCTGCGCGCCGGGTGCCGTGTTGCTCGGCTTGGCCGCGATCTGGCCCGGGATGTCGATCGGGTCGCCGCTGCCGTCCGTGATGCGGAATCCGGAGTGGCGGACAATCAGGTCGGGGTCCTCGCTGGCGGACTCGGAGTTCCCTGCACCGTCGATGACATCGAAGTTCACGGTCTCCTGGCTGCCGGCATTGACACTGGTGTAGTTGAAAGCCAGTTCCACATCCGTCTCACCGTTGTCCGAGAAGCTGTAGCTCCCCACGCCATCACCGGCGGTCGCATCCGTCAGCGTGCCGCTGCCGGTGAGCACCCGAGCCCAGGTGCCCTCGCCGGTGCTGGTCGACAGGTCGATCGTGGCATCGCCGGCATCAACGGGATTATCGCTGGCATCGTGCGCGGTGATCGTGACCGTCTCGGCATCGCAACTGACCAGATTGCCACTGTGGTCGATGGCGTAATGGTCTATGCCGTCCGCAACGCAGCCGGCTGCTGCGCGCCCGGCACCCTCGGCGGATTGATTGAACGTCTGGTCGACATTCTTTTCAAGCGTAATATCCCCACCGCTGAAAAGACCTCCGGTGACACTCGCCCCCTGTTCGACCGTAAGCTCCGTACCGGATCCGGGGCCGTAGACGGTTGCTGTGAATTCTGAGTTTTTGCCAAGCGAGAACTCGGCGCCGTCATATAGGTTGACCGTCAAGTCACCCGGGTTGCCGGCGGCGTTTATTTCGACCTTTTCTCCGGTCTGAAACTGATCGTTGACGAACAGCTCCACCTCGCCGTTGACATTGATCACGCTCTGCTTGCCCAGGGTCACGCTCCCAATAAAATAGCGTCCCGGCTGAAGATTCAGTGTCGATTTCTCTTCGGACTGCAGCTCATCGATACGGAAATCGTTGCCATTGCTGGTGTCGAAGGTGACCTCGGCATTCTTTCTCTCGAAATCGACCTGGTCGTAGTCGCCCGCATTGATGATATCTCCGTCTTCCAATGTTTCATCGCTACCGTTGAAGTTGGTCGGAAAACTCTCGGGCTCCAGGTCCGGCAACGACCGCGTAGCGTCCTCGCGCATCGCCGTGTCTGGATCGATCGAGTTGCCCGTGCCGCTGACCCTGGTGCCGTTGACCTGGACGTTGTTCGCCACGCTGAGGCTGCCCGCGGAGTGTACGGAGAAATCCGCTGCACAGAGCGCGGGACACGGGTGGGTCTCATCGCGGATCTCCTTGATCTTGCCATCGCCCAGAGCCTGGTCGTAAACGCGGAACTCATCCATCTGGCCCTGCCAGTCGTTCGACCCGTTGGTGCTCCGCCCGAGGCGGAGAAAATCGACGTCGTCCAGAATGCCGGTGAGATTCCCGCTACCAACCACGACGGTCGTCTGGACCTCGTCACCATCGATGTAGATCCGGATCTTGTCGCCGGATTGCCAGGTCATCGCGACATGCTGCCACTGGTCCTGGACCTGTAGACCGCTCTCGGTCTCGACCTGGATGCAATCCTGCCCGGCAGCGCACTGGTCGGTATTCACGGAGGCCTTCAGGTTGGCGCTGTTGCCCGTGGACGCACCTTGCGCGTCATACCGAAGGCCGAGCCGGTTATCCTGGCCCTGCGGCGTACCGGTGGTGAAGATGCCGCCGTCCGTCGGGGTATCTGCGGTATTGCGGACCCAGGCGGTCACCGTGATGCCCGTGAGCCCGTTCAGGTAGTTGCCCGCGTCGGAATCGACGACGTAGTCGCCATCGCCGTCGAACTCGCCGTACCGACAGGTGCCGGGATTGCCGCCGGTGGCCGGGTTGGCCCCGGCGGTGGTAGCACCTCCTTCTGCGGTACCACTGCGGCCGTTGCCTGTAGCATCCGCGACCTCACCGGTGGTCCCGTCCCAACTGTCGGCCTCCATGCGATACTCCAGAAGCGTCTCGGGTGCGCCGGCGAATTCGGCATCGAAGTCGCGCGAAAAGACAACCGCCCCCGCAGTCTCCGGGGGATGCGAGCGCTCGCCGTCACTCTCGACATCCTCATCGACGCGCAGACCGATCGCACTCGCAGAGAGGCTGCAGCGTCGCAGCCAACCACCGTCGTCGTTTGAGCGCGTGTTCATGGTTGCAACGACCTGTGGCGGGGAACCATATGCACCAGAAAACCCGTTACCGAAGCAGCCGTCGTCCCACCCCTCGATGTTGTTCGGGGTAACCAGGCCCTCATAGTCCACTGGACTGCCGGCGTTGTCGTCGAACGTGCCGGTCACGCCGCCCGCGATCGCGAGGTAACCGATCGTCTCATCGTCAGTCACCGCCCCGTCGGGCGATTCCGAACGCTCGATGGCGGCCTCGAAGCCAGCCGCGCCCACGTTGCGCAAGGCAGTGCTCAGAAACGGGACCGAGGAATCCCCCGGCGGGTTTCCGGTCTCGTTCGCCATCGACTGGAGGTGCGCGACGACGGCCGGCGTCGAGGGAAAACCACCGGCCAGGCCCACTGTCTCCCAGCCGCCGAACGGCGGCCCGAACCCGGCCTGGGTGGCCGTCGTGGAGATCGTCCCGGCCTCAAGCACGGTACCGTCGGGGAAGGTATGCACACCCGGTTCGACCGCCACGTAGTCGATCGTCATCGAGACGTGCCCACCATCGAGCGAAGTCGCCTCTGTCTGCGCGATCTCGAAGCCGGTTGTGGTGACGTTACGGATCCTCAGCGCAGCGGGCTGACCACCGCTCCGGGTCGCCAGGGGGAGTACCACGGGGGGGGTGTCGTAGGTCTGGCGAAACGTCACCGAAGTGAAGCTGGGATTGCTCAGCGTATCGTTGAGAACGACCGTATCGCTCTCAAGCTTGAACGCATGCGCAATGCCGGGAAAAAGGGCCAACACCAGGGCAGCCCAAACGATTGTCGCGGCAAATCTGGACCGCCACTGTCCCGTGTTTGATCTGGTTCTGGTCATGCCTCTCATTGCCTGTAGATCACCGGACTGTCATCGGAAGGCTTCGCCCTCGGCGCTTTCACGTCCTCATCTCCTCGTGCCTCCGGCGCATTTTCGGGCGCCCGCTGTGGAGGCGGCTGGTCCGGCGGCATCGCTGCGCCGGATGGGTGCCCCGATCCCGCCCACCAAGAGGCCGCCGCCACTGCGGCACCAACGGTGGCAGTACCGACGGCGACCAACCACCATCGCCGCTTGCGCTGCCGGCGTACCGCAAGGACGCGGGTCGATCCGGCATCGAGACGGTCCTGATCGGGCTCAGGCGCGGTCTCGAACAGATCCTGCATCCGCGCCTGCCATAGCCGCTCTTGGTCCGGATCAGGTTGCATCGATCAGGCCCCGCATGCGATTGAGGAGACCCGCCGCCCGCCGGCGCACTGTACCCTCGGGCAGGCCGAGCACCTCGGCGGTCTCTCGGTGCGTCATCCCCAACCAGTAACGCATGAGGAGCAGATCCCGTTCGCTCGCGTCGAGCGCGGCGAGCAGGCGGCGGGCGTCCTCCGTAAGCTCGGGCGGGGGATCGACAGCATGCAACCCCTCCGGATCAGTATCGGAGACGGCACGGACACTGCTGCGGCGAAACCGATCCGTGACCAGATTCAGTGCAATGCGATAGAGCAGAGCACGCGGGGCCTCCGGCCGCCGGCAGACCTGCTGGATCAGGCGGCTGAAGGCCTCCGCGACGATATCGTAGGCCGAGTCGCGGTCGACACCGCGGAGCACGAGCATGCGCCACAGCGGCGTGGCATGGGCGTGGTAGAAGCGTTCGAACCAGCGCTCGTCGCCGTCCCGGCACCAGCGCCGGATCGCGTCATCGCCTTCGGCCATTGGTCCGTTGCCGGAATCGTTTGGCCCGCTCGCTCGGGTCGGTCATCCACGCGCGGCGCTGAGGCCTTCGCCGCGCCCCCGCACTGTAGGCCGGCTTGCGACCGAAGGGCGCCAGCCGGCGCGCACCGCCGGGCCGCTGCGCACAAACGCCGGCTGTTGCCTTCGGAAAAAGCCGGCCTACGGACATCGCACTCATGGGCCCGCTGTCACCTGGACACGGATGGAACGCTGGACCAGGGAGCCGCTGCCAAGGTTGCCGCGGAACGCGCGGACGGCGAGTTCGTGAATCTCGTAGTCCGTTCCGCCCTCATTCACCGTTGTCGTATCGCAATCGTCCAGGACCGTCGTAAACCCGCCAACATCGCTGGTGTTCTCCGCGCTGCCGCCGGGACAGCTGCCGCCGTCGAGCAGATCCGCGATCTCGCGATCGAGCCGCGCCCGCGCCGCGTAATACGCCCGCGTCTGCTCCAGCGTCTGCACCGTCGTCAACTGCTGCTGGCCACTGATCAGACCGACGGATACGGCCAATCCACCGACCACGACGATCAGGAACACGACGGTGAACAGGGCGACACCACGCTGTTTCCGGACCGGCCTCATGGGACGTTCACCACGTGGGCCTGGTCGACCAGGCGTACGGTTTCGCCATCGCGCCGGAGCGTGATGTCGATGGTCACGAGACCGTGACGCTGGCCGGCGCCACTTTCATAGGTGAACTCGCAGTCCACCACGTCCCGCGCCACCTCGCTTACGGTCCCTCCCGGCTGGGCCACTTGGGAATCATTCAGACCATAGTCATGATGCCGGTCGATGCGATTGGTCGTGTCCGGGCATACGTAGGTAACGGCGGTGTCCATCACCTGGAATCGCTGACTGGCTGAATGGGCCGGGAAGGCTGCGGTCGCACCCATGCCGCCGGTATCGAATGTCAGGGTGTCGTTTGTCCTGTCCGCGTCACCGAGACCGCTTGTAGCCGTGATGGCCGCGACATTGTTGCCCGTATCGTAGGCATCGAAATCGGTTCCGCGCGGGCCAGTGTTATTGATCACGATGCAGTACCCGCTGCCGTCTGCGCAGTCGCGACCTGCCGAACGGGTGTTGGCGGCTACATCACCATCCGGGTCGGGAAGCCCCCCAAGTACGTCGAAGGTTGCCGGTTGCCCGCTTGCATCCACGGTCGGGTCCAGGACTTCGCCATTACCCGCCCCGTCGAGCAGGCGGCGATAGCGCCCGCCCGTGGTGGAACGCAGAAACTCGAGCGCATTCGCGCCGGGACTAATGCGGACACTGTTGGGCACGGCCAGACGAACCTCGCGCGTAATGCGGTTCAGGGCCGTCTCGGCGCTGTCGACCAACTCGGCGCGACGGGTCATATCCCGCGATGCCTCGAACGGCTGCACGATGAACACCGCGGAAACGGCGGCGAGGATCCCGACGAGCAGGATCACGATAATGCTCTCGACCAAGGTGAAGCCGCCCAGCGCCCGTTTTCGGATCGCCCGCTCAGTCATGGACATACCCCGTGAACGCCTCGACCACGACCTGGCGGCGATTGTTGATCTCGATGGTGGCCGCGCTACCAGGCACGCCGAAACCGTCGAAGACGATCGTCGCCCCCTGGTTGATATCGACCTGTGCCGGCGCCGATCCGGCGAGGTTGCCACCACGCCCCGGTGCGGTCACGGGCTGCGCCATGCATCCATCCGGACCCGCGCCGGTGTAGGTGACGGCATAGTCATCGCCCGATGCACTGACTTCGACCCGTACTTCGCAGCGCGAGGCCGTGGCCGTTTTCTGGGCGTGGCGGACGGCCGCAAGCAGCTCTTCATGGAAACCGTAGGCGGAAAACCCGGCCGTGTTGAGCCGGGGCAGCGCGAACACGGCGAGGGCGCCGATCAGCACCAGCACGGTCACCAGCTCGATTACGCTGAATCCCCGGACGGCGCGCATGGTCAGTAGTCCGCCCGCTGACTGACCAGCTCGTAGTTCACCGTACCGGTGCTATGGCTGACGATGACGGTGATATCCGCGGGGTCCGGGTTGGAGACGGTCGGGTCGCCGGCGATCCGGACCTCGACGGTGTAATCATCCAACGCCCCTCCGGCCATCGGGCTCCCGTCCTGGTTGGTGGGCGATTCGCTGCCCTGGGTGCAGTCGTTGTTGCCGCCGATATCGCAGTAGTCCCAGACATCGTCGTATTCGGCGCGCGTTTCCCGGCTGCCACCTTCGGTCTCCGCGGCCCCGCTCTCCGGCGTGCCGGGCTCGGGGTTGCGATACGCCTTGAGCAGGATCTCTTCCATATAGCCTTCGGCGATCGCGCGCGCCTGCGCTCGGATCTGGGGATCGGCGCTGGCGGCCGAGCCCTCGACGAATACGGCCGCGATGCCGGCGCCCAGTGCCGCCAGCGCGACGATCGCAATGACGAGTTCGATGAGCGAGAAGCCGCGGACTTCCGCGGTGTGTCTACGCCTCCGCATGCTGTCGTCCTCGCTGAGCCGCTACGTTCTGGACCGGCATTGCTGTGAGTCTAACGGTTGGTGCATGCAAAATGCTCGCCGTTGAGCGCCGAAGGTCACTTCTCCGATGCCGCGATGAGGCGGAAACCACGCTTCGCGGCTGGACCTTTCCGGACGTGACCGCCCTAGCTCTTTTGCGCCCGTATTCAGGGAGTCGAGTCTGGGATCGGGACCATCCGGACTGCCTCGTCGCCGGGAAGCCGTTCGGGGGCAGGCCGGGCCAGATCGACACCGGTATCATCAGGGCGGGTCTCGGTTGACCCGCTTTGCAGGCTCGCCTGGTACCGCTCGCGCAGATTCTCGGCGCGTTCGATGTTCCCCATTGCCCGGTGCAGATCACTGCCGAGCAACCACAAAGGTCGCGGGTTGCGGCGGCTATAAACCATACCCGCGCCTTGCCTGAGGACTTCCGCCGCTTTGTCGGGCTCACCATGGCGCCGCAGCAGCGCGACGAGATGCAGGCGCGCACGCACGGCGCGGGGCTCACGTGCCAGGGCCTCGCGCAGCGCTGACTCAATCCGTTTCCGGTCGGGTTCCGGCGCCTCGAGGAGCAGTTCTGCACGAATGATCCACGGGTGGGCGCGCAGGGAGTTACGCTCGATCGCGGCCGATACCATCTCAAGGCCACGGTTCAGCAGCCGCTGGCGATCCTCCGAGCGGTCTGCATCCAGAGCAGACAACAGCCGCGCATACATGCCCGCGTTGAAGCTCCACGCGAGGTCCTGGGTATCCCAGAGTTGTCGCGCGCGCCAGAACGAACGATCTGCTGCATCGGCATCGTCCCGTTCGATATGAAACATCGCCCGCTCGGTGAGCGTGTGCGAGGCCGTCATCGCAGCCACCTGGACGACGGGTATCAGCAAGAGGCCGGCAAAGGCGATGATCGCGAGCGGGCGTTGCCGAACCGCCTTCAGGGGGACACACAGGCCAAATGACCGGAGGGAATGCCCCTCAAGAATAGCAATCAGTGCACCGGCGACCATCAGGAAAGGCGGCATCTGCAGGTTGTAGCTGAACACTGCGTGCACACTGAGGCCGGCCAGACTCGCCGCCGCGCCGGCGGAGATCATGAAACCGGTCGGGTGGCGTGAGGCCACACGTAATCCGCGAATGAACAGCCAGGCAGACACGCCGCAAACACCGAGAACCAGCAGTATGGCGGGGAGCCCCCCCTCGACCCAGAACTGCAGGTAGTCGTTGTGAACATGGTAGGCAGCGCTACTGTCCTTGCCCGAGCGGTACGGAGGATATGCCTGGAAGAAAGTTCCAGGGCCGAAACCAAGCCATGGCCGCTCCCGGATCATATCGCCGGTTGCTGACCAGATTCGGAAACGGGACGCCCCCGCTGAATCGACGTCGGCGACAGAGGCGACACGATCGAAATAGCCCTGACCGCGACCGCCAACACCGAATTCGTTGGCGCTGTTCGCGATTATCAAGGTGACGAGCACGGTTGCAAGCATCGCCAGCATACGCTGACGCGGGCACCCGGCTCGCCACGCCGCGAGGGCAAGTACGATCAGGCTTGCCAGCAAGGCGAGCGCGGCGGCGCGGCTGCCATCGATCGAGGCACTTAGCACGATAAGCGCTGTCGCGGACAGCAACAAAAGCCGATGAGATCGATTCGTGGCCACAAGGGCCAGGGCAGCCGTCATCGGCCAGAAGAGATTCGCGAATCCCGCCGCGTTGTTCGGATTGAGGAATGTACCGACGGGACGTTGCCCGATGCCAGCCTGCATCAGGAGCGTGATCGCCACGGCGAGGCCAAGAAGGAGCAACGCGGCCAGACTGGGACGCGCCGTGCCCGGCAGCCCGAGCAGCAATCGCCATAGCATATAGCTGAGGACCGCCATACCGATCATGGCAGTCGCGATCTGGGAAAGGTATGGCACGAAGGACCAGAACGTCGCCGTGGCCGTCCATAGGAACAACAGAACCAGAAGGAAACCTGCCGGACCGATGATGAGTGTTACGGGGATGCCGCGAGTCCACACCGCAAGGCCCACCCCTATAATCATTGTGATGAACGCACTGCCGTAGAAGACCGCGTCCTGACCGTTGTAGAAGAGGGCGAGGACGATGGCCGCAGCATGAGCGAGCACCAGAGCGACCGCGGGTACAGGCAAACCCGAAGCGGTATGCCTGTTTCGCCATCCGGAGGGCCTCAGCCAGATGGGACCCTCCTCGTTAATGCTCTCGGGTATTGTCACTTTTGCCGTCAGGATCGGGAGCGGCATTCACCAACGTCAGCCAGCCATCAGGGCGGTGCAAAACATTCACGTGGCTGACCAGTCCGTTCCAGCCCCGGATACCCGGAAAGCGTTGAGGCGGGATTACCCCGGATGTCCGGGCCTGCCCACCCCAGCGCGCGTACGCCGACGCCGACAATGCAGGCCAACGCCAGCGTACGCTTCAACCATCACCCCACGCGATCAGAAGTCGCTCGAGTCAACGTAGATCGCACTGAAGGTCGCGCTAGCAGTGCTGTTACTATCCAAGTTGACCACGTTGCACGTGAACTGCTCGCCAGACGCCGCAGTAGTAACACCAGTAGCTGTGCCGCTGGTATTCACACTATACCCATTGGGCATCGCCCCACTCTGCAACGTGTTCGGCGTTTCAGCGCAACTCGTTACATCAACAACCCCGCCGTCGTCACTGGCCAAAGCCGCCGCGAAGTTGACCGCGGAACCCGAGCCGAGCCCACCGGCAACGCCTTCGGCTCCGGCTTGCCGGGCCTCGTCCTGCAGATTGACGAAACGTGGCAGTGCCACGACTGCCAGCGCACCAAGGATGACGATGACCGCCACCAGTTCGATCAGGGTAAAGCCCTGCTGTTGATTCCTCATGGTTTTGTACCTCTTTTCGCTTCGTTTTGGGCCGCAGCCCCCTTCCCGCAATCCCTGCGGGCGCCCACCGCCGCGGCGGTGCGTTACCTTCCCTGACAAATCGTGACAAACCCGTCGCATTGTGACGGAGCGTCGCTGCTTCATCCGGCAAGGCCTGTTGCCTGCCACTGTACGAACAGCGCGAGCAGGCAGACCAGGCTTGCGATCAGTGTCGCCGCACCCCAAAGGCGCGGTCGGCGAGCCAGGCGCTCATCGATCCAGTGGTACTCGCGATCGAGATCACGGGTCGCCCGCCGGGGGGTCAACCAGTGGTTGGCCCGCCGCTCCAGCCGCTTGAGCGCGCTCGGCCGGGCGAACACCAGCGTCCCGATCATGAGCGCGAATACGGAGAACATCCAAAGCACGAGTCGTGCCACATCGGCGAGCATGGCCGCGACATCGCGATAATCGGCGGGAAACAGCTCGCGCCAGAGGGGCTGTCGCTCGCCAAACACCAAAAAGTGCAGCAGGAACAGCGCGAGCGCGATGACGACGCCACCATACAGCCGATGGTGGCGGTAGAACAGTCGGTCGGTATTGCGCGGGACATCCAGCGGGCGCGTGGCACGGCGCAGGGAATAGCGCCGGTCCGTGGTCGCGCGCAGTCGCGCGAGCAATTGCGGGCGCACCGCCACGGCGGCGCCCAGCACTGCGGTCGCCATGAGCAGAGCGGCCAGGACCGTCAGCCCGGCGTTCACGATCAGCGCGGTCGTTGCATCCATTCCTCAGCTCCCCCCGTTGGCGCGACCGATTCCGGGCAACGGTTCAACCGCTGCGAGCTCCAGGCCGCTCCGGCTCTCGCCCCCGACCACGACGACTCTCCAGCGGCCGATAGCGTCCGGGTTGCCGGTCAGGGCCTGCGGGTAGGCCGGGCGGTAGACGATCTCGCCCCGCGCCTCGTCGTAGGCCCACTCGCCCGGACCCGGCAGCGCCCCCGCTTCCGCCTCGAGCACGTTTCGCATCCGCAGCAGGCGCAACGCGTTGCCACCTGCCCAGCGATCGATCCGTGCATTGCGGCCCTGGATCAGCAGTTCCGCGAACTCGAGCGCGAGCGCACTGCGCATCCCGGCGAGCGTATGTTCGACCGCGGCCCGTTCGAGGTCAACGCGCAGCTCGGTGATCCGGTTGGCGGCGAACACGATCAGGACGCTGAACAGGGCCACGACCAGCGTGAATTCGAGGATCGAGAGGCCTTGTTGACGAAATCTCCCGTTCATCCGCCCAGCTGGACCGCGCCCAGGTCCCACATGGGCAGGAAGATACCGAGGGCAAGGATGAACACGAGGATGGCCACGCCGATGGTCAGGATGGGCTCGACCAGCGTACCGAGGTTGCGGACGTCGTATTCGACCTCGCGTTCGTAGAAGTCGGCGACCTCCTCGACCATGTCATCGAGGTTGCCGCTCTCCTCGCCGACGGCGATCATCTGGATCACGAGCGGCGTGAACACCCCCGTGCGCTGCGCCGTTCGCGAGAGCGCCTCACCGTGCTCGATGCCGTCGCGCATGGCAAGGACCCGGCGGCTGATCCAGACATTGTCGACCGCGGCGGCGGTCACGTTCAGGGCCTGCAGAATCGGTACGCCGGAGCGCTGCGCCATGGAGAAGGCCCGGGCGAAACGCGAGAGCGTGCCGCGCAGCAGGATGTCGCCGATGATCGGTGCCTGCAGTTTCCAGCGATCGAAGCGCAGGGCGCCGTTCTCCGTGCGGCGCCACGCGCGCAGGCCGTACCACGCGCCGCCGACGGCGAGCACGATCGCCCACCAGTACGCCGCGAAAAAGTTGGATACGCCGATCAGTATGCGCGTCATCAGCGGCAGTTCGGCATCGAATCGCTCGAACACCTCGGCGAAAACGGGGATGACGTAGGTCATCAGGATAAAGATCGCGATGGCGATCGCGATGACGACGATCGCTGGATAGCGCACGGCCTGTTTGATCTGGCGGACCGTGTCGCGCTCGGATTCAAGGTAGCGGGTCAGGCGCTCGAAGGCCTCCTGGAGGCGCCCGGACTCTTCACCGACGCGGGTCATCGCGACATACAGGGGCGAGAAGACGCGGGGATAGCGCGCGAGTGCCCCGGACAGTTCGCGGCCCGATTCAAGGTCCACGATGATCGCGCGGATCGTGTCGGCCAGCACCGGGTTGCGGGTCGACTCGGCGAGCTGCGTCAGCCCGCGGATCAGCGGCACGCCGGCGCGCGTGAGCGTGTACATCTGGCGCGAGAACATGACGAGATCGTCGCGCGAGGGGTGGTCGAGACCGAGCCGGCGGCGCAGGCCCGGGCCCGATTGGCCCGCGCGCTGGTTGATCTCGATCGGTATGACGCCGCGATCGGATAACTGCGCGGCCACGGCATCGACGGAACCCGCGTCGATCGCACCCGAGACGCGGTTGCCGCCGGAATCACGAGCGACGTATTCAAAGCGCGGCATTCGCTGCTCCGTCCGAATCGTCCGCGGCCGTTGCGCTGCTGCCCTCGGCGAGCGCACGGTCATCGAACGACTGCTCGACCTCGCCGGAGATCCGCTCGACCTCACGCAACGTGGTTACTCCACGCACCGCCAGTTCCAGCGCACTGACGACCAGCGGCTTGTAACCGGGCGCACCGCGCGCGGCGGTGGAGAACGCCATGCTGTCACCGCGTCGCAAGGCCGTGCGCATCTCATCGGTCAGCTCGAGGATTTCGTACACGCCGATCCGGCCCTGGTAACCGGTGCGGTTGCACTGCGCACAACCGCGGCCCACGTGAAACTTGAGCGTCGCGGCACGGCGCTCGCCGATCACGCTTTCCAGCCAGGCCTTCTGCGTGGCTTCCAGCTCGGCCGGCTGGCGGCAGCTGGTACAGGTGCGGCGCAGCAGGCGCTGTCCGACGATCGCCCGCAGGGTGGCGGCGATCAGGTAGCCCTCGGCGCCCATGTCGATCAGGCGGTCGACGGTGCCGATCGCGTCATTAGTGTGCAGGGTCGAGAGCACCATGTGGCCGGTCAGGGCGGCGCGCATGCCGATATCGGCGGTCTCGCTGTCGCGCATCTCGCCGACCAGCATCACGTCCGGGTCCTGACGCAGCGCGGAGCGCAGGATTCGGGCGAAATCGAGCCCGATGCGCGTCTGGATCTGCACCTGATTGACGCGGGGCATGCGGTACTCGACGGGATCCTCCGCCGTTATGATCTTCTTCTCGGCATCGTTGAGTTCGCTCAGCGCGGCGTAGAGCGTCGTGGTTTTGCCGCTGCCGGTCGGCCCGGTGACCAGCACCATGCCGTACGGGTGATGGATGTGTCGCCGCAGACGCGTAACCGTGTCTTCGGGCATGCCGAGCTGAGCCAGATCGAGCATCTCGCCGCTCTGGTCGAGCAGGCGCATGACGACCGATTCGCCATACTGCACCGGCATGGTCGAAAGGCGCACGTCGATGGAGCGTTTCTTGACGCGGATATTGAAGCGCCCGTCCTGCGGCATGCGCTTCTCGGAGATATCGAGGCCCGCCATCAGCTTCAGTCGCAGGACCAGGGCCGGGGCGATCCTGCGTTCCTTCATCTCATGTTCCTGGAGCACGCCGTCGACGCGCTGGCGGATCCGGAGCAGGCGTTCGTCGGGTTCGATGTGGATATCGGAGGCCCCGACCTGGACCGCATCCTCGAACAGCGATTTCAGGAGCTTCGCGACCGGGACCTCGCTCTGCTCCTGCTCCTCTTCTTCCAGCAGGCGCTCGATGTCGTAGTCGCTGCCGGACAACTCCTGGCCGAGTTCCTCGGCGAGATTGCTGATCTCCGCCGTGCGTCGGTAGATGCGGTCGAGCATCCGCACCAGCTGGGTCTCGCTGACCACGGCCTGGCGGACCGGGCGCTTGAGGTACCGCGACAGTTCATCGAAAGCGAAGATGTCGGTGGGGTCGGCCATGCCGACCAGCAGGGCATCACCTTCATCGGCGAGGACCACCGCCCGGAAACGCCGCGCCTGGGTCTCCGGCAGCATGCGCACGACATCCGGGTCGAATTCGTAGCGGCTGAGGTCGACCCGTTGGAGATTCAGCTGACGCGCGAGCGAGTCCAGCACCTGATCCTCGCTCACGTAACCGAGGTCCATCAGGGTCGAGCCGAGTTTGCGGCCGCGCCGCTTCTGCTCGGACAGCGCCCGATCCAGTTGCTGCTGGTTGATGAGGCCGTCCTGGACCAGGAGGTCGCCCAGGCGGATCTTTTTGCGGAATGCCATACCGATCTACTCCCTGGTACGCGACAGCGCATCGATACGCTGTTGCACCCAGCGGTCGAGCCGCTCGTTCAGATCGCCGCTCGCGCGTGCCTCGCGGAATGCGGCCAGTGCCTCGTCCGGATGGTCGGTCGCGCGCAGCGATATACCGAGACCCATCCACCACACGCCGCGGCCGCTGTCGATTTCCAGCGCGCGCGTGTACTCGCTCGCGGCGAGTTCATGCCGTTTCAGGCGCTGGGCGACGGCGGCGGTGAGCCCATGGTACCCGGCATCGCGGTCCGCTGCCGGCGCCGCGCGCCGGAGCACGCGCAGAGCCCGCTCGAGATCGCCGGCGTCCACCAGCAGTCGGGCGAACGGTTTCGCATAGGCGGCCCGCGCCGGTGCCCGCGCCACGCCCTCGGCAAGCAGGTTGCGTGCCGCTGCGGAATCGCCACGGCGCAGCGACAGCACGACCAGCAGATCACGCGCGGAGTGGCGCTCCGCATCGAACTCCAGGGCCTTGGCGAGATGCCGCCGTGCAGCGCCGACGTCGCCGTCGTCCAGGGCTTCTCGGGCCTTGCCCTCGAGCCGCCGTGCTCGCTCCACGGGGGCGATGTCGGGTTCGGACTTGCGGACCTGGCCGTCGGATCCGGTGCCCTGATCGGCCGCGGCCGTGCGTATGCCTTCCGACCCGTCCGCGCCATCGGTATCGCCGTTCGGGGTTGCAGCATTTCGGTTGCCTGAGTCCTGCGCCTCGGCCGCACGCGTGTCCGTGTCGTCTTTCTCATCCCCGGTCTGTTCTGTCTGTTCTGTCTGTTCTGTCTGTTCTGTCTGTTCTGTCTGTTCTGTCTGTTCTGTCTGTCCTGTCTGTTCTGTCTGTTCTGTCTGTTCTGTCTGTTCTGTCTGTTCTGTCTGCTCTGTCTGTTCGGTCTCTGCGACGAGCACCGGGGCATCATCCGGCGTGTCGGCGCCAGCGCTCGCGGTATCCCCCGAGCCATTGACGCCGGACTCACTGGAAGCGCCCTTTTCAGATTTCCCGGCCGCGACGATCTGCGGTTCACGCGCATGCTCGACCAGCGCAAGCACGCGTGGCCACTGCTCCCGCCACAGGGCGGCGGCCACGATCACGAGGGCCAGCAGCAGCGCGGCGGGCGCCAGACGCCGCAGCCTCCGCAGCGCCCGGCGCGGGGATTCCGGCCGTGCCGGCCCATCCGCACTGTGCTGTCGCCGTGCACCGGGGGCGCCGCGGCGCTCGAGGTCGTCGAGCATGCGGTTGATCACGCTCATGGCCACAGCGCTCCGGGCCGTAGCAGGGCCAGGACGCCAATGGCGAGGGCCGCGAGACCGGCGGCGATCAGCCATGTTCGGCCCCGGGCGGTGGTCGATTGCAGTGCACCGTCGGTATCCGCGGCGGCGGCCTCGACATCCGCCTTGCGCACGGTATCGCCGCCGCGGCCGTAGGTCAGCATCAGCGCCTTGTGGGCGATGATGTTGATCAGGCGCGGGATGCCGCCGCTGCTGCGCTGGAGCGCGTCGATCGCGCCGTCGCGGAACAGCCGATGGCCATCGTAGCCGGCGACGGCGAGGCGGTGGTCGATGTAGGCGGCGATGTCGTCGCGATCGTAGGGCTCCAGCCGGCATGACCAGGCGATGCGCTGGCGCACCTGACGCAGCGACGGCTTCGCCAGCTTCTCCTCGAGCTCCGGCTGGCCGAACATCACGACCTGCAGCAGCTTGCGTTTTTCCGTTTCGAGATTGGTCAACAGGCGCAGGGCTTCCAGTGTTTCGTCCGGCATCGCCTGGGCCTCGTCGAGGCATACGATCGGCCGGACCCCCTGGTGCCCGAGTTCGATCAGCCGATCCTGGATGCGACCCAGCAGCAGGTTCTGATCGAGCCGGCTATCCGCCTCGAGCCCGAGTTCACGGGCGACCGCGACCCGGAGCATCGACGGCATGAGGTGCGGATTGGGGATATAGACGGCGCGTTCGTCCTCACGCAGCTCGGACAGCAGCATGCGGCACAGCATGGTCTTGCCGGTCCCGACCTCGCCGCTGACCCGGATGAAGCCCTCGCCGCTGTCGAGGGCAATCCGCAGCGTGTTCAGCGCCTCGCGGTGCCCCGAGTGGCAAAAAAAAAGCCGGTGTCCGGGGTCAGCGAGAAGGGCGCCTCGCGCAGGCGGTAGTATTCGAGATACATCACTGCGCGGCAGCTCCCTGGCCATCGCCGCCGCCATCCGAATCCGGCAGACGATCGCGCAGTTCGCGGATCTGCTCGGACCAGTCGTCTCCGCCGTCGCCGGTGATCATCGGGCGCAGCAGAATGACCAGCTCACTGCGCGAACTGGAATCGGCACTCTGGCGGAAAAGGCCGCCGACCAGCGGCAGATCGCCCAGGCCGCCGGGCTGGGCTCGGTTACGGGTAGCCTGGTCCTTCATCAGGCCGCCGATAACGATGACCTGACCGTCCTCGGCGCGGACGACCGAATCGGATTCGCGGACCTGCGACACGGCCAGCGGCAGCGACTGCTGCTGGCCGGCGAAGGTGATGCTCTTCTGCTGGTCGCTGACCTCACTCACGGTTGGGTGTACGTGCAGGGTGATGCTGCCGGACTGCGATATCTGCGGCGTCACATCAAGCGCGATCCCCGAGAAGAACGGGGTCAGGTCCACGTCGACACTGCGTGTGCTCGTGGCGGCGGTAGTATCGGTATCGCTCTCGACATCGGTGACGAAAAATTCATCGGTGCCGACCTTGATGACCGCCTTCTGGTTGTTGAGGGTCGACACGCGCGGGCTCGACAGCACCTGAACATCGCCCTGGGTGTCGAGCAGGCGGATAAGCGCCGCGAAGTCGTTGGCGCGCGCGCCGATCGCGAAAATGCCGCCGAATTCGAACGCGCCGCCGGTGCCACCGGGGCTGGTGATCGAGGTCGGATCAAACGCCCCGCTGTCTGTGAGGACATCGGTAGTGCCCTGACTGATCGTGCCCTGGCCGGCGATCACGGCATCGCCGTTGGAACCGTCGCCCAGCGCCGCCCAGTTGATCCCGGTTTCGTTCGACTCGGACAGGCTGACTTCGAGGATCTTCGCCTCGAGCACCACCTGGCGCTGGAGATTCTCCTGGGCGGCGCCGAGGTAGCCCCGTACGTCGCGCAGCTCACCCGGCATCGCCCGGACCACGACCAGGCCCGCCTGGGGGTCGACGATCACGCTCCGGCCTTCCCCCGAACCGACGATCGAGCTCACGGTCTCGCGCAGCGTCCCCCAGAAGTTCGCCTGGGAGCTGGTCGAGATCCGGCTACCGGGATTTTGGGCGCGACCGGTGGCACCGCCGCTATTGTTGCCGCTGCCACCGTTATCGGGCGCGCTGGTGACCTCGCCCGAGGAAACCCGCATGTTGGATTCCCCGTCTCGGTTCACGTTGAGGTAATCGACATAGAAGATCTGCGATTCCATGCGCGCGGGCATCACGATGTAGCCCGTGGAACGGCGCTCGAATTCGTAGCCGTAGACGCGCCGGGCGATATCCATTACCTCGGGGATGTTGACGTCCTTGAGTTCGAGACTGATCTCGCCCTCGACGTCGGGATGGACAACCATGTTGTAGGGCGTCCCCTCCACGAGGCCCATGAAGAAGGCCCGCGCACTGGCATTCGTGACCGACAGATCGAAGCGTTCGGTCTCGCCGCCCGCGCTCGCTTGTTCGGCGCTCAACTGTTCGTCCATCCCCGGCATCAGCGCCGCCTCGACATCCGCTGGCGTTTCTTCCGATTCACTGGCGTCCGCCCCCTCGTCCAGGGCCTCGCGGATTCGGTCGAGTGTGGGGCCGCTCTCCGGCTCGCGCTCCATTGGACTGGCGCAACCGGCGAGCAACAGGGCGGCGGCGAAAGCGGCCGCCAGCGGCCGGGTTCGCATGTGGGTTGCTGTCATGGCCGTCGTCTCTCCGGTGTCATCGCGAGCCGGCCGCCATGCAGGCGCCGTCGTGTGCCTCGTCATTGTCGGTACTCGCGTTGTGATCGGGGCGGTCATTGAGCCGGCTCCGGGCTCGTTCGAACCCGGGTTCCGGGGCGTCGTATGGTGAACCGGTGCCCGTTGTATTCAAGGCGCGCACTGCCGCGCGTGACGCCCAGCAGGCGCGCGCCGCCGATGTGGTCGCCGGGGCGTACGGCCCGGCCGTTGATGATGGCCACGCGGCGTCCGTTCGATGTGAGGGTCGATGCGAGCGTCCAGGCCGAGGCGCTGAACGTGTCCCCGGCCGGCGCATCCGGTTCATTCCAGCCCGGCGGCATGAACGGATCATGGAGTTCATCCTCATCCGCATGCACGACCGCCGTGGCGACGGCGAACGCCAGCGCCACGAGCGCGCCCAAAGCAGGGCTGCCGGGCGCCAACATCAACCGGCGCGTGGCGCGCAGGCGCGATCCGACATAACGGATGATCTCAGACACCGATCCAGTCCTCCGCGAGACTCAGCGTCGACAGCGACACAGTGGCACGCGTTACGGGATACTCGCGCGTCTCGACGGTGATCGCCTCCCACTGGAACTGCCACTCCAGCCCCTCCAGACGCTCGAGATAGGCGAGCAGGGCAAGATAACGGCCCTCGACCACGAGTTCGACATCGTGGCGATAGACCCGCGGGATGCCGTCGCCATCGGCTTCACCGGCATCCGGGTCATCCTCCGGCTCGGTGATCACGGGCGTGGCGCCCGCATTGCGCAGGCGCACGAGCGAGACCTCGGCGTCGGCGTTCACGACATCGCGCAGCGCACGCACCATCTGATCCGGCGATATGAGCCGCGCGGTCCTCTCGGCCAGGACCTCGTCCAGGGCATCGAGCCGCCGGCGCACGCGCTCAACCGGGCTCGTGCCGGAATCCTCTTCGAGGGCGGCGATCTGCTCCTCGATGCCGGCGCGGCTGTCCTCGAATGAGGCGATCTCGCCCTGAAGCCGGGCGACCGAATCCACGGCGGCGGCCCGGCGTTCGGCCAGCGGCGCGCGGATCAGCCCGTTCCACACGACCAGTATGACCACCGCTGCAGTCAGAGCGAGTAACAGCCGCTCGCGCCGGTTGCGGTCATCGATGCGGGCCGCCAGCACGCGCAGGGGATTATCCGCTTTCATTCATCGCCTCCCCGGCGATCGCTGGCCAGCAGGAAATCCAGACGATCGCCCTCTTCGGTGCGGTCGATTCGCATGGTCCGGAAGCGATAACCGTGGAAGGATTCCTGCTCGGCGAGGCCACTGAGGAAGGCGGGCACGGTCTCCGGCTCCAGGGCGTGGCCGGCGACGCGCAGGCTTTTGCCGCCGCTGCGCAACTCGACCCGTGCCAGCCAAAGATCGGCCACGCGGTTGCGGGCCAGCGCATCGAGATAGTCCGAGAAGCCGCCACGCGTACCGAACCGCCCGGACTCGAGGTAGTCCGCCAGCCGCTGCTTGGCCGCGAGTTCGGCCCGCAGGCGCCGCAGTTCCTCCTCGTCGTCCTCTTCCGCCTGCAGCGACTGCAGGCGCTCCTGTTTCCCGGTCAGTTCGGCCTGCGCGGTGTCACGCTGGCGCTCGAGTTCGGCGACGCGCGCCTCGACCTCACGCGCCTGCCAGATAAGACCCGCACTGATCGCGGCCACGATCACCAGCAGGGCGATCACGCCAACCCCGATGTGTTTCGCATCGAGCGGATCGGTGCGTCGGCGGAATTCATCCAGATAGAGGTTGATCTGCTGGGTCATCGGCTCTTGTGCTCCTCGCGCAGGGCCGCGCCCACAGCGTGCAGCAGCTGCGCGCCGGCCTCCGGCGGTTCGGCGTCGAGCTGCACCAGATCACCCAGCGCGAATGTGCGCATCGCCACGTTGGCGAGATTATCCGTGAAGTGCTCGTTCAGGGCGTCGACCGTGGGGCCCGCGGGATAGAGGTAGAGCGCACCGAGCGGTGGCTGTGAAAGCGCGCTCTCGAAATAGTCGAACGAGCGCTGTACCTCCAGCAACAGCGTCTCGCCCGCGTCCTCGGCATCCCGGGACAGCCCGTTCAGGCCGGTATCAAGACCGCGTGCGAGGAACTGCTCGCCCTCGCGGAAAACGGTGATCAGCCCATCGTCCGCGCCCAGCGCCAGCAGCGCGTGACCACCGCGTATCTCTGGCAGACGCGCCGAGACGTTGCGCTGGACCAGCTCGGGTATATCGATCGCCTCCAGTGCCAGCCCGGCTGCCGTTAGCTGCTCGATCCGCTCCGTGATCAGGGCACGGCGGGCGACGACGACATTGATATTCTGCTGGCCCCGTTGCGCCGAATCGGGTGGCGGGAAGGTATCGATGACCGCCTGATCGATGGGGAAGTCGAGCAGGTCGCGGACCCGCCAGGCGGCGGCCTGGCGCATCTCCGTGGCGGGTACCGCCGGCGCCTCCACCTGCACCACCTGGTATTCCCCGTCCGCGATTACGCCGACGCCGCGGCATTTGCCGAGCCCGTTGTCCGCGATCCAGCCGGCGATCCGGTCCGCCGCAGAGGCCGCCGAGGTCATCGGGATATGGGTCGCGTGGGTCAGGCACGGAAGCGCATCGCGGCCACCGCCACGCACCGCGGCGAGCGCGACGCCGTCCATACCATAGGCCACACCCACGGCGGTCGCGGATTTTGGCTTGCGCCTGTTCAGCAGAGCCCGCACTTTCTTCTTCCCGCTCCCGTCGTGGCCGGACGCGATCCGGCGCGCCGGTAACTTTATGCACTGGCATGCAGGTCAAGTCAAATCATGAACTTACCGCACATTGTGCTGTTTCAGCCTGAAATCCCGCCGAATTCCGGCAACATCATACGCCTGTGCGCCAACACCGGCGCCCCCCTGCACTTCGTACATCCGCTGGGTTTCCGCCTCGACGATCGGCGCTTGCGCCGCGCGGGCCTCGATTACGCCGAATTCGCGCGCGTTCACGAACATGCCGATCTGCAGGCCTGCCTCGATGCCATCCGTCCGGCACGCGTGCTCGCGCTGACGCGCAATGGCGAGACCGACTATACGGCGATCCGCTTCGGTCAGGACGATGCCCTGCTGTTCGGACCAGAGACCCGTGGACTGCCCTCGGCCGTGCTGGCCGACATCCCCGCCGGCCGCCGACTGCGCGTTCCGATGCGTCACGGATCCCGAAGCATGAATCTTGCCAACGCTGTTGCGGTGGTTACGTTTGAGGCGTGGCGACAGAGCGGATTCGACGGCGCGGCGCCGGCGTGAGGGGTGCCCCCAAACGGCTCCCATGACCGCATTCAGGCACCGTCATGAGGGATTTCCTCTTTCGGGTCGCGGTCCAGCAGCGCCTGCACCGCGGCGGCGGGCGCCAGGCCTTCATACAGCACCGCGTGGACCTGCTCCACGATCGGCATGTCGACGCCGTGACGGGCGGCGAGGGCCTTCGCGGCCCGCGCGGTGCGCAAACCCTCGACCGCCTGGCCGATCTCGGCGCAGGCCGCCTCGGGCGAGAGGCCGCGCGCGAGCGCGAGACCGAGGCGGCGATTGCGGGACTGATCGTCCGTGCAGGTCAACACGAGGTCGCCCATCCCGGCCAGCCCCATGAAGGTCCGGGGCAGTCCGCCCATCGCATGGCCCAGGCGCATCAGCTCGGCGAGGCCGCGCGTGATCACGGCGGCGCGGGCATTGGCGCCGAAACCGAGTCCATCGGTGGCGCCGCAGGCGATGGCGAGCACGTTCTTGAGCGCGCCGCCGAGTTCCACCCCGACCACATCCGGGTTCGAATAGGCCCGCATACCGGCGCCATGGAACCAGCCGACCGCCTGACCGGCGAAATCGGCATCGGTGCTGGCGACGGTCAGCGCGGTCGGCAGCCCGGCGACGACCTCGCGCGCGAAGCTCGGGCCGGAAACGAGACCGTGCGGCGGTGCCTGCCCGCACTCCGCGGCCACCACCTCGTGCATCAGCGCATGGGTATCGGGCTCGACGCCCTTGCAGGCCCAGAGGAAGGGCCGCTCGCGTGCAGCGGTGGGCTCCATATCGGCGACCGCCCGCAGCATCTCGCGGAAGGTGTGGCTCGGCGTCGCGTACAGAATCGTGTCACCCGCGGCGATAGCGCGGCCGAGATCCGTGGTTGCATCGATGCCCTCGGGCAGTTCGAGGCCGGGCAGATAGCGCCGGTTTTCGCGCCGCTCCCGGATGTATTCGAGGTTGTCCGCATCGCGGCCCCAGAGCGTGACCGCGAGCCCGTTGCGCGCGAGGGCGGCGGCAAGGGCCGTGCCCCAGGCGCCGGCGCCAAGGATGGTGATGCGGGTGGCGGCAGGGGGTGCGGACATGGGGCTCGAAAGGCGTTCCGGTCAGTGCGTCGCGTCGCTCGGATCGGTCGCGGCATCGGCGGATGCGTCACCATCTGCGGACTGCTTCCGGGCCCGCTGCTGGGCGTATACCACATCGAAATTGATCGGCTGCAGGACCAGCTGTGGCAGGCCGCCCTTCTGGACCAGATCGCCGACCGCCGTGCGTACATAAGGATACAGGATACCGGGGCAGTAACTGCCCAGCATGTGCTCGAACTCCTCGCCCTCGAAGCCGGCGATGTCGAACAGCCCCGCCTGCTTGAGCTCGACCAGGAAGGCGGTACGATCGCCGTGCTGCGCGGTCACGGTCACCCCCAGCACGATCTCGTGCAGCGTCTCGCCCACCTGGTTGTGCTCGGTGTTGAGCTGGAAGCTGATCTGCGGCTGCCAGTCGCTGCCGGCACTGAAAATCCCCGGTGCGGCCGGCGATTCGAAGGACACGTCTTTCAGGTAGAGCCGCTGGATCTGGAAACGGCGGCCGCTGTCGGCGCCTTCCTGCTGTTGTTCACTCATGGTAGCCGTAGTCTCCGCCGTCACCACCCGCCTTCGGATGTCCGTTTTTCGACACTGGATCCCCGCATGCCGCGCCGGCGCCCCATTGGCACCCCGTGCCGTGCGGGCGCGATGCGACCGGGTCAGGTCTTCGCGCGCTGGCCCTTGGGCTGTTTTTTCTTCTTCTTCTGGTCGCCGGAACCACTCTTGCCCGAGCCGCTGCCCGTTTCCACAGGCAACTCGGCCTTCCGCCATCCCGGCAGACCGCCTTCGATCGAGTACAGGCGGGTGAAGCCGTTCTTCGAGAGCTCCTTGGCCGCGCGCTCCGCGTCGAGGCCGCCCTCGTCATACAGGATGACGGGGTGTTCGCGCAGTTTCTCGAGCTGCTTGAGGTAGCCCTCGACTTCACGCGAGGGGATGTTGCGCGCGCCGGGCACATGGCCCTGCTCGAAATCCTTGTGCGCGCGGGCGTCGATAAAAACCGCCTCTTCGTTGTTGCTCAGGCGGGTCGCCCGCGCGGGCGACAAGGGCTCGGCGGTGCGGCGCGCTCGCTGCACCTCCAGAACCACGATCATGGTCAAGGTCACGGCGAGCGCCACGAACATCAACGGATGATTGGCGACGAATTCGGGGATACGGTCCATTAGGGCTCACGTGCTGGTGGCGCGGCTGGGTGGCGCGGGAGTATACGCCGCGGCTGCAGCAGCGCAAAACCCCGCGGCGGCGGGTGAGAGGAACACGACACTCGCCTACAATACGCGCCATGCGCCGGCCCCGCTCGCTCCCGTTCCTGTCCCTGCCACTTGCGCTGGCGCTGCTGCTCCCGGCGTCCGGTGCCGCGGACGATGCACCCGACGAGGCCGAGACCCGGGCGCGCCTGGAGGAGCTGCGCGAACGGATCGACGACGTCGAGGAGGATCTGCGCGCCGAGCGCGAACGGCGCGATGAGGCGAGCTCGGCATTGGCGCAGCTCGAGCGGCGCATCGGCTCGATCGCGAACCGGATCGACGATCTCGACACACGAATCGACCGGACCCGGCGGCGGCTGGAACAGCTGGGGGCCGAGCGGCGCGAGCTGGTCGAATCGCTGGAGGGCCACCGCGACACGCTCGCGGAGCAATTGCGCGCGGCACACCGGTTCGGGCGACAGCCGGCCCTGCGCCTGCTGCTGCGCCAGGACAGTCCGGGCACGCTGGCGCGCGCGCTCGGTTACTACGGGTACTTCAATCGCGCGCGGCTTGGCGCAATCGATGAGGCGCGTTCGCTGGTGGAAGAGATCGCCCGGGTGACCGAGGACACGCGCGCGGCCCGGAAAGAACTGGCCGACGCCCGTGGGGGACTGGAAGACGAGCGCGCGGCGCTGGAACAGGCGAGCGCCGAGCGCCGCCGCGTCGTGGAGCGCCTGCAGGCCTCCATTGCCGACAAGGGTGACGAGCTCGAACGCCTACAAGCGAGCCGCAGACGGCTGCGGGATCTGCTCGATAAACTGGGTGACGTAATGGACGATATCCCCGGCGCGCCGCTCGAGGAACAGCCTTTCCGCACACAACGCAACGCACTGGATTGGCCGGCCCGCGGCGAGTTGCGCGCCCGCTACGGGAGCGAGCGCGCGAGCGGGCGCACCCAATGGCAAGGCGTGGTCATTGACGCGGCGGCGGGCGAGCCGGTGCGCGCCGTCTACCATGGCCGGGTCGTCTTCGCGGATTGGCTGGAGGGCTTCGGGCAGCTCCTCATCGTGGACCACCAGGACGGCTGGCTCAGCCTTTACGGCTACAACCGCCAGCTGCTGCGCTCGACCGGCGACTGGGTGGCGCCCGGGGAGACGATCGCACGCATCGGCTCATCCGGTGGCCAGCGCGAGGCGGGTCTGTACTTCGAGATCCGCCGCCAGGGGCAGCCCGTCGACCCGATGGACTGGCTCGGCGCGCGCTGATGCGGATCAGGGGCGCATCCTCATGCGCCGCGCCGCCGAAGTCGCGTGCTAGAATCATAGAAATACGTGTAATCCAATTATCGGCCTTCCCGGAGACACCGCATGGCCCACGCGCCCCGCAAACTGCTGCTGGTCCTCATCGGTACCGTCATCGGCGCCACCCTGACGCTGGGGCATGCCGTGCTGGCGCAAGAGGACAACGAGAACGCCGCCGAGGAATTGCCGCTCGAACAGCTGCGCACGTTCACGGACGTCTACTCGCGCATCAAGGACAACTACGTCGAGGACATCGACGACGACCAGCTGCTGGAATATGCGATCGAAGGCATGCTCAACGGCCTCGATCCGCACTCGTCGTACCTGAACCAGGAGGCGTTCAAGGAGCTGAAGATCGGGACCGAGGGCGAATTCGGCGGTCTCGGCATCGAGGTTACGATGGAAGACGGTTTCGTGCGGGTGGTCGCGCCGATCGACGGTACGCCGGCCGCGCGCGCCGGGATCAAGTCGGGCGATCTGATCGTGCGGCTCGACGACAAACCCGTTAAGGGCATGACCCTCAACGACGCCGTGCAGAAGATGCGCGGCAAACCCGGCACGGACATCGATCTCATGGTCGCGCGCGAGGGTGAGGACAAACCGCTGAAAATCACGATCACGCGCGACACCATTGAGGTGACGAGTGTCGATTCCCGGATTATCGAGCCGGGCTATGGTTACCTGCGCGTCTCGCACTTCCAGACGAATACGCAGGAGGCGGTCGACAAAGCGATCCGCGACCTGAAGGACGAGGCGGAGGGTGGTCTTCGCGGTCTCGTGCTGGATCTGCGTAACAACCCCGGCGGTGTTCTCTCCGCGGCGGTGAGCGTATCGGACACGTTCCTCGAGGACGGACTGATCGTCTATACCGAGGGCCGCATCAAGGACTCGAAACTGCGTTACAGCGCGCGCGGTGGAGATGCGATCGACGGGGCACCGATGATCGTGCTGGTCAACGAGGGCTCGGCCTCGGCATCGGAGATCGTCGCCGGTGCCCTGCAGGACCATGAGCGGGCACTCGTCGTCGGCAAGCAGACCTTCGGCAAGGGCTCCGTGCAGACCATCCAGGACCTGTCGAACGGTGGCGCACTCAAGCTCACGACGGCGCGCTACTACACGCCGGACGGGCGCTCGATCCAGGCCGAGGGGATCGATCCCGATATCTCGACCGGGGCCTACAAGCTGACATCGGTCGAGGACGACGGCGCGGCCGCGTTGACCGAGGCCGATCTCGCGCAGCACCTCACCAACCCCAACGGGGATGGCGAGGGCAATATGATCGAGGACGAGGACGGCGAGAAGGTCGATCTCGCTACCAGCGATTACGAGCTCTACGTCGGTCTGAACGTGCTCAAGGCCCTGAGTATCTTCGGCTCGAAGTAACGCCGTGGCGCTACGGCGAGCGGGCCTGCTGCTGTCGCTGGCGCTTGGCATCGGCCAGGCGGCAGCGGCCCCGACCGCCGCGCTGATCATCGACGATCTCGGCCACAATCGCGAGGACGCGCGCCGCGCCCTCGCGCTGCCGCCGCCGTTCGCAGTGGCGATCCTGCCGCATGCACCGCACACCGATGCGATCGCCCGCGCCGCCCGGCGTGCCGGAACCGATGTCCTCGTCCATCTGCCGATGGAGGCCGAGCGCGGCCCGGCCGCGCCGCACGCCCTGCTGTCGGACATGGACGACGCGACGCTGCGATCACGCCTGCGGCGGGCGGTGGAGTCCGTCCCGGGGGCCGTCGGTGTAAACAATCACCAGGGCAGCGGACTGACCGCACGCGCTTCGGTCATGGAGGTCGTCATGCGGGAACTCGCGGAACGCTCGCCGCCGCTGCTGTTCATCGACTCACGAACCACGGCCGCCACCGAGGCCGAGACGGCCGCCCGCAATGCCGGCATCGGCGTGGCGCGACGGCATATCTTTCTCGATCACCGCAAGGGCACGGACGCCATCGCCCGCGCGACCGATGCCTGGTTCGAGCGGGCCCGGCAGACGGGCTGCGCGCTTGCAATCGCACACCCGCGGCCGGATACGATGGAGGTACTCGAACGGAAAATCCCGCGGGCGGAAGGGATCGAGCGCGTGGACCTCGCGACCTACATCAAACGCTGCGGGACCCCCGCCACTGGAGACCCGAAATGGCGCGTATCCTCATCCCCCTCGCAACCGGCTGCGAGGAAATCGAAGCCGTCACCCTGATCGATCTGTTTCGGCGGGCGGAATTCGACGTCATCGCGGCCGGACTGGAAGACGGCCCGGTGACCTGCAGCCGGGGCGTCGTGCTCGTGGCGGACACCACACTGGCCACGGTGGTCGATGAATCCTTCGATGCGATCGTGCTGCCCGGCGGCGGCCCGGGCGCCGAACGGCTGCGCAGGGATGAACGGCTGATCGCGATGCTCAACCGTCACCGCGAGACCGATGGCTGGCTCGGCGCAATCTGCGCCGCACCCGGCGTGCTCGCCGCGCACAATCTCCTGGGCCCCGGTCCCGTGACCGCCTTCCCCGGGGCGCTGGAGCCCTACGGCATCGAGAGCAGCGACGCACCGATCGAGATCGACGGCCACGTCGCCACCTCCCGCGGCCCGGGCACCGCCATGGACTTCGCGCTGGAGCTCATCGAACGGCTGGACTCACGCGAGCGGCGCCGGGAGGTGGAGGCGCGGTTGCAGCGGTAGTGCGAAGGCATTCGGCTGGATCAGGGGGTCACCGCGCTTTTGGCGTTGTGTGTTTCTCTCGCAGAGGCGCGGAACATGCAGGGTGCGCAGAGAAACCGAAAATTGTTGGTCGGCTATTGAACCGTAGGAGCGGGCTTGCCCGCGAACCGGCGCGGTCGCGGTGACGAGCCGGAAATTCCGGTCAACAGGGCTGCAGCGAGTAGGCGCGTTTTCGCCGGAGGCGAACGCGCGCATCCGGGAGCAGCACGGAAAGTGTCGAGACCGGCTCAGGCGGGTGGGGCGGTTCGCGGGCAAGCCCGCTCCTACAGCCGGGTTCTCACCGCTCTCCGCGTGCTCCGCGCCTCTGCGAGAGAATCCTCCAACGGCTACTCGACCGTGACGGATTTCGCGAGGTTGCGCGGCTTGTCCACGTCGGTGCCCTTGAGGACGGCGACGTGGTACGCGAGCAGCTGCAGGGGCACGGTGTAGAGGACCGGATCGGTGAGGTCGGTGCCGCTGCCCGGTACACGGATGACGCGGTCCGCAGCCTGCAGCGAGACGCGGACGTCGTCACCGGCGAAGACGATCAGGCGGCCCCCGCGCGCGCTGACCTCGTGCAGGTTCGAGGCAAGTTTCTCCACCAGCGCGTCGTTGGGCGCGATGGCCACCACGGGCATGTCCTCGTCGACCAGCGCAAGCGGGCCGTGCTTGAGCTCGCCGGCCGCATACGCCTCGGCGTGGATGTAGGAGATCTCCTTGAGCTTGAGGGCGCCTTCCATCGCGATCGGGTAGTGGATCCC
>CAJXKK010000032.1 GCA_913055615.1 uncultured Ectothiorhodospiraceae bacterium | reverse complement strand
TGCCGGTGTAGCTCAGTCGGTAGAGCAATCGATTCGTAATCGATAGGTCGGAGGTTCGATTCCTCTCGCCGGCACCATTTCCCCGCCCGTCGGGTCCACTCAGACACATTCCTCTGCGCATCGCTGCGCCCATGAACGAGACCAATATGCTAGGGCCGCGCCGGGCCACAATCCTTATCGTCACCGTGGGCGCCGTCTGGGGGCTCTACTGGATGCCGTTGCGGCGTCTGGAAGACTTGGCGACCGCGGGGCCATGGGCTACGGCCGCGGTCTTGCTGGTCGCGGTGGCCGTGCTCGCGCCTGCAGCGTGGCGCGGACGCACCCGCTTGAGTGCGGCCCCGCTCCGGGCGCTCGTGAGCGTCGCGACCGGCGGCGCCGCTTTCGTGCTGTATGCGAATGGTTTCCTGTATGGGCAGGTGGCCGTCGTGATCCTGATGTTCTACCTGACGCCGATCTGGAGCACGCTGATCGCGCGTTTCTGGCTGGGACGGACGATATCCTGGTGGCGGTACGCCGCGCTGGTAACCGGCATCACCGGGATCGGTCTGGTCCTGCGTGGCGCCCATGGCGGTGTACCACTGCCGCAGGAAACCGGTGACTGGCTCGGTCTGGCTTCCGGCGTGCTGTGGGCGATCGGATCGACCGGCATCCATGGGCACTCGCGCACCCGGCCGGCGGAGACCAATTTCGTGTTCTGCGCCGGCGGCCTGCTCGCCGCGATCGTGCTGGCGCCCCTGCTGGCCGGTGCCGCGGTGCCGGGGATCAGCACGGCGAACGCGCTGCCCGCGCTGGGCTGGATCGTGTTGATCGGCGTCGGCTGGTGGGCGTTTTCGCTGACAGCGTTCGTGGCCGCCACCCAGGTGGTCGATCCGCCCCGGGTGGGCATCCTGCTGATGAGCGAGGTGATCGTCGGCACGATCTCCGCGGCCCTCTTCGCGGGGGAGCCGTTCGGTCTGCTGGTGGCCCTTGGTACCGTGCTCGTCATCAGTGCCGGTATCCTGGAGAGCGCACCGGACCGTCTCGCCGCCGCTATCGCGAAACGCTGATCCCCGGAGCCCGCCGTTATTCCCGACGGAGCACCGGGGCCCGATCGAAGGGGGTGCGCAGCCCGGCTGCCAGCCGCAGCCATAATCGCCAGAGCAGGAACAGCACCGCCAGCGGCGCGATCAGCGTCTCGATCACGAACACCGCGACCAGATCGATCAGCGCGTTGAACAGCGAGTCGAGCCAGCTCTGATCGACCGCCTGCAGCGACTGGGCCTGATCCTTGAGCGTGCTCATGCGCTCACCGAGGGTGCTGTCCCCCGCCTGCGTACCGGTGGCTGCTTCGGGGCCGCGATCAAGATCGACATCGAGGCCCACCTGGCCGGCGGCCCGCTCAATGGTCGCGGTGGCGGCCTGTTGCCGGTCCTCGAGGACGTGACCGGCGATCGCGGATACGCCCAGTCCGGTGAGTGGCAGCAGCAGCCTCAGCAGCACCGCGGTGCCGAGCATGAGCCCGGCGGCGGAGGCGAACGAGCGCGCGAGTCGCCGCCGCGGCCCGGCGATCAGGGCCGCGACGGCGAGCGCCGCGGCCGCCGATGCGAACAGGGGCAGGGCGACATCGCCGCCGAGCTTGAGCATCACCTTCTGCAGCGTCAACGAGGCCAGCGCGGCGAGCACCACGGTCGAGAAACGGTCTAGCAGGTCGCGCAGCGGCTCGAAGATCTGGCCGGGGCGCCCCTCCACGAAGCCGATCCCGATCGAGATGTCGCCGGCGACCGCCAGCAGCCGTTCCAGTGCGCGCGCGCCGACATACGTACCGCCCGCCTGCAGCAGGGCCCGGTCGACGTAGTCCGCCGCGGGCTCATCGAGCGGTGTGAGCAGCGGGTCAAACAGGCGCTGGTCGGCGGCACCGGACACCGTCGTCGCGACAATGGCCGTCAGTGCCACGGCGAGGCCGATCCGCCGCGCATGGGGCGCGCGCGACCCGCTGCGCGGTGGTCCGGCCGCCGTGCTCAATGGCAGCAGCAGGGGCAGGCAGTACTGCGGCCACGGCCGTCCCGGGCTGTCATCACTCAGCGAGCGGACGATCGAAGCGCCACCGAGCACCAGGCCCGCAGCGATGACCCAGGGTGCCCACGCGGCCGCCGGCGACAGGAGCCATGCCGCGAGGTACGCTGCATCCGCGGCGAGTGCGGCCACCCGCAGCAGCCGGTACCAGCCGCGGCGGGCCCCCGTGGCCGGCGCCATCACTCCTGTTCCGCCCGCCAGTCCCGCAGGCGCTGCCTGGCGGCGCTGCGCTCGGCCTCGGTCATGCGTTCGGCTGCCCGCGCGCGGACCTCGTTGGCGTTGTCCCGGAAGGTGTTGGCGCCGAAGTTGTCGGACGCGACCGTGAGCCAGAACCAGGCGGCCTCCGGGTCGCGTTGCAGGCCGGGGCCGCCCTGGAACCAGCTCATGCCGAGGGCATACTGCGCGTAGACGTTCCCGTTGCGCGCGGCCTTGCCGTACCAGCGCACGGCCTCGGCCGCGTCTTTGTCGACGCCCCGCCCCTTGGCGTACATGTGGCCGAGATTGAACCAGGCGGATTCGTTGCCGTGTTCGGCGGCGCGCCGGTACCAGTGCACGGCGCGCTCATAGTCCTGCTCGACGCCGCGGCCCTCCGCGTAGAGGGCCCCGAGACGGAACGCGGCATCGGGGTGATCGAGGGCCGCCGCCTGGCGCCATCGATCCGCCGCTTCACGGTGATTGCCGCCATCGGCGGCCTCGACTCCGGCATTGAACAGGTCCTCGGCCTCGCCGGCGATGGCGGGCAGCGGGGTCCCGAGAGCCAGCAGGAGCGGGAGTATACGCAGTGGAGTCATGATGCCGGCATAGTAACCCGAATATCGGTGCAGCCTCACTGACCGGGCGCTGACCCGGCAGGACCCGGCCCCCGACCCGTTCGATACAGCGGTGTCAGTGCATCAGGAAGAAGGTGGCGTAGGCCACGATCAGCGCCGGGATGCCGGTATAGAGCGTGGCGACGATCGCCGCGCGCGGCGCCAGCGCGATCGCTGGGAACAGGGCGTCGCCGTCGTTCGAGATCGCGTTGCCGAGCAGAGCGGCCATCGGGATCGCGCCGGTCAGGTACAGCCCCGTCACGATGATCTGGGGGCCACAGCCGGGCAGGAACCCGATCAGGACCGCGAGCAGCGGTGTCAGTACCAGCCAGCCGGAGAACCAGGCGCCAATGTCGGCCCCGGTGAAGTGGACGCCGAGCTCGAACAGCAGGAAGGCGGCGATGACCCACACGGTGACGAAGTTGGTGTCGTTGATCACGCGGGCACGCAGGGTCGGGGGGCCGGCGCTCCGGTCGTTCGGATTGGCCGTGCCGCAGGGCACGCTGTTGGCCCGGCCGGGCTCCGTGGTCATGTACGCGCTCCACATCAGCAGCGCGAGGACGCCGCCGGCGAAGCCGAGCCATGTCACCGGCTCCAGGGCCGCGAGCGGGCCGAACCACTGGTTCGGGTCGACCTGGGCGGCGATCGGCAGCGCGAAGACAAGGCCGGGAGCCATGAGGCCCATCCACAGTGGGTCGAGCCCTGTCGTCGGCCGCGGGCGCCGGCCGCGGCTGGCGCGTTGCGCGGCCTCGTCGCCGTTGGCGAGAGCCTGGCGGCGCATGAACTCGGGCCCGTGCAGGGCGTCCACCAGCCAGCCCGAGATGGATCCCACAAGCAGGCCGAGCGCGAACACGATCAGCGCGGTGGTCGGTTCCTGCGACAGCAGCAGGAAGGCCGCGTCGCCCATGGTCGCCGTCAGCACGGCGATCAGGGCACCGAAGCCGACCTGGCCGTTGACGTACTGGGTCACCACGACGATGGCGCCGCCGCAGCCTGGCAGGGCCCCGAGGAAGGCCGCGACCGGGACCTGGATTCTTGGGCGTGCCTGCAGCGTATCCGCGAGATTGAAACGGAACAGGCGCTCGATCCCGTAGATCAGAACCAGGGTGCCGGCGACGAACACGCTGACCTGCAGATACGCCTCGGCGATCGTGTCCACCATGATCCGCCCGGCCTCGGGGGCGAACCAGGCGAGTGCAAGCAGGGCGACCGGCACGAGCACGCGCCACGACATCAGCTCGCGCGCGGTGCGCTGGCAATCGATCAGGCCGCGTTTGGCGGCAAGAATGGCGGTGGTCATGTCGGGCCCGGATTTAGACGCTGTCTAAACCAGACCGTAAGTATAGCCGCGGCTGAATTCAAGTGCTCGTGCTGAATTTTCTTTTTACACCGTCGAGCGATGGCGAGCAAGCTCGCTCCTACAGGCTCAGCATACCGCCATGGTTGTTCTGATCTGCACAAGCGAGCTTGCTCGCGATCCATGCGTGACGGCCGGTATCGGTGTCTCTGCGTTCGGCGCCGTCAGGATGTTGTCGATCCGGGCGTGCGTCACTACCGGCGCAGGCGCTGCTCGAAGACGTCGCGACGCAGGGGCGGGTCGAACCAGTAGCCCTGGGCGGTGTGACAGCCCAGTTCCTGCATCAGGTCCGCCTGGGCGGTGGTCTCGACGCCCTCCGCGATCACGGTCAGGCCGAGGCTGCGGCCGAGCTCGACGATGGTGCGCACGATCGCGCGGGCCGTAGCTGCCGATTCCGGGGCGTCCTCGGGGGCATCGTTATCGGCCACGAAGGCGCGATCGACCTTGAGCGTGTCGATCGGCAGGTGTCGGAGGTAGTTCAGCGACGAGTAGCCGCTGCCGAAGTCGTCGATGGCGATGCGCAGACCCGGCGCGCGGGTCTTGAGGTCCTTGAGCTGGCGGCTCGCGTGCTGGAAGTCGACCATGAGCATGCTCTCGGTGATCTCGAGTTCGAGCCCGTTCGGATCGACGCCGGTCTCCGCGAGCACCTGCGCGACCTCTGCGCCGAAGTCGCTCGCGTGGAGTTCGCGCGCCGAGATGTTGGCCGCGAGGATGATGTCTTCGCCGGCGGCCTGCCATTCCGCGAGCACGTGTGCAGCGGCGCGCAGGACGTAGCGATCGATCTGCCCGATCAGCGGACCGCGCTCCGCGATCGGGAGGAATTGACCCGGCGCGAGTGTGCCGCGTTCCGGGTGGTTCCAGCGCAGCAGTGCCTCGGCGCCGACCAGCCTGCGACCGGACAGGGCGATCTGGGGCTGGTAGTAGAGCTCCAGCTGGTCCTCTGTGAGCGCCGTGCGCAGGTCGGTCTCCAGTCGCAGGCGTTCGCTGACCTGCGCGTTCATCGTCTCGGCGAAATACCGGTAGCGGTTCTTGCCGGCGTGCTTGGCCGCGTACATCGCCGTGTCCGCCGCCTGCATCAGGGTCTCGGTCGACTGCCCGTCCTGCGGGAAGATGCTGATGCCGATACTGGGGCGCGCGGTGACATCGCGGCCGCCCACCTGGACGCTGGGCTGCAGGGAGGCCAATACGCGCTCGGCGACCTCGGTCCCATCGAGTTCCTGGCGCAGCGGAACGGCGATCACGAATTCGTCGCCGCCGAGGCGCGCGACCGTGTCACCGTCGCGCACACAGTTGCGCAGGCGGGCGGCGACCTGCTGCAGCAGCTCATCGCCGGTGCTGTGCCCGAGGGTGTCGTTGACCAGTTTGAACTCGTCGAGATCGAGCAGCAGGACGGCGAGTTCCCGGTTGTTGCGCCTCGCCTCCTGGATGCCGCGCTCGAGGCGGTCGCTCAGCAGTGCGCGATTGGGCAGGTCAGTGAGCGTGTCGTACTGGGCCTGGCGTACGAGTTCCTGACCCAGGCGGTCCTGTTCGATCGCGATCGAGGCGATCTGTGCCATCTCGTTCAGCAACGGTATATCGTCCCGCCGATCCTTGTGCCGTGCTGTCGTGAACGCCGCGAGTACGGCCAGAACCGCCCCCTGCTGGTCGCGCACCGGCACCGCGCTGATCGCGTGGAAGCCGACCTCACGGATCGCCTGCCGGAAGCGGCTGCCCCCGTCCCCCGATATCGCGTCGGTCGCGGACCGTTCCGTTGCCAGGGTGTCCGCGATCGCGCTGCCGATCGCCGCCGGTGGCCGCCCGTCGACCGCCGCGGTGCAGGGCCCGGGTAACCCCGGCGCCGCGGCGGTCTGGAGGCGGCCGCCGCGCAACCGGAAGATCGCCGCCGTGAGGTCCTCGTGCTGCTGCTCGATGAGTTCGACGAGTTCCCGCAGGATATCGCCGAGGGGGCGGTCGCGGGCGATCATCTCGAGGATGCGGCCCCGGCCCTCCGCAAGCCGCGCGGCCCGGTACTGCGCGGTGATGTCGCGCACGGTGCCCTCGTAATAACGCAGGCCGCCATCGGTGTTGCGCACCACCCGGGCGTTCTCGCTGGTCCAGATGCGCTCCCCTGTGGCGTGGCGCACGATCTCGGCCTCGAAATCGGTGACCCGGTCGTGGCGCTGGAGCGCCTCCAGCAGGCGGCTGCGGCTGTTCGGATCCACGAACCACTGCGCGTGGATGTTCTCCATCCCGGCGAGCAGTTCGGCCTCGCTGTCATAACCGTGCAGCCGCGCCAGTGCCGGATTGGCGCGCAGGAGTCGGCCGTCTGGACTCGAGCGATAGATCCCCTCGGTCGCGTTCTCGAAGATATCCTGGTAATCCGCCTCGGCGCGGCGCTGCTCGGTGACATCGATCATCACCGTGCGCGAGCGCAGCATCGTGCCGGCCTCGTCATACTCCACGGTGGCCGACAGCAGGATGTCGAGGACCCGACCGTCCGCGTGCACGATCTGCATCGGTTCGTCGCGGATCGCGCCTTCGGTCATCATGCGCGGGAAGTCGACGCGCTCGACCTTCTCGCGCGAGGCGGTGCTCAGGAAGTGGCGCGAATAGGCGCCGATGACCTGTCTGCGCGAGTACCCCAGGTGATGCAGCCAATAGTCGTTCACATCGATGATCCGCCCTTCGCGGTCGATCGAGTGCATCATCACCGGGGTGTTGTCGTAGAGGGAGCGGAAGCGTTCCTCGCTGGCGGCGAGCTCGCGTTCGATCGCCATGCGGTCGCTGACATCGGCCATCACCGATACCGCCTGGCGGATATTCCCTTCCTCGTCGTATTCGCACTCGGCGGACAGGAGCACGTCGAGGATCCCGCCATCGGCCCGTACGATCTGGAAGGCGACATTGCGGCAGCGTCCGTTGCGCCAGAACGCCGGTCGGATCTCCTTGAGCGCGCGCTGACGCGACTCCGGGGTGAAGAAGTCGGTCGAGCTGCGTCCGATGACTGCCTCCCGGGTGTACCCGAGCTGCTCCAGCCAGTAATCGCTGACCGCGATCAGGCGCCCCTCGGCGTCGATCGAGTGCATCAGCGTCGGCGTGTGGTGATACAGCAGACGGAAACGTTCCTCGCTCGCCCGCAGGTCCGCTTCGATCTCCGCCCGCTCCGAGAGATCGCGGATCACGGTCGAGAATCGGTCGACCCTGCCGGAAGGGGCGCGGTGGCACAGGATAGTCTGTGAGACGCGCAGTGGCCGTCCGCGCGCCGTGATGATCGTGGCCTCACCGGACCACGTGCCCTTATGAGCGGCCTCCACGCTGGCATGATCAAGGATGTATTGGCGGTCCTCGGCGCTCAGGAAGTCGAAGAAAGAGCGCCCCGTGACGGTCGCACCCGCATCCGCATCGAGTTCGAGCAGCGCGCGGCCGCCGGCGTTGAGATATCGGATATCGCCCTGGGTATCGGTGACCGCGACGCAGTCGGGCGTCGATTCGAGAATCGCGTTCAGCCGGTCGGCCTCCGCCCGTGCCTGATACCGGTCAGTGACATCGACCAGCAGGCCGTTGCAGACGATCTCCCCATTGTCCTGGGGGTGCGGTACCGAGCGCGCCTCGACCTGGATCGTACCGGTGGGGGTCACCAGCGGGAATTCGCGGTGCAGCGGCGCGAGTGTCGCCTCCGAGACGCGCACCGCATGGATGACTTGACGGCGTTCGGACTCGGGGATCAGTGAGAGGAAGGTGTCGAAATCATCGATCGGGTAATCGTCCGGCAGCCCGCAGATGCGGCGCAGCCCCTCACTCATGTAGGTGAAGGCCAGCACCCCATCGTCGCCATGGCGGAACTGATAGATCGCACCGGGCAATGAGCCGGTGATCGCGCGCAGTCGGTCTTCGGCCTCGGACAGTCTCTCCTCGGCCTCGCGCCGGGCGGTGATATCGATGATCAGCCCATTCCAGACGATCGAACCATCCGCGCGCGGGTGAGGCTGCGAGCGTGCCTGGATCCAGCGCCGGCCCGCCGGCCCGGCAGCCAGCGGGAACTCCTGTTCGTAACGCTGAAGGCCGCTCGCGGAGGCCTCGAGACGCTCGGTCGCGAGCCTGGCCTCGCGCTGCGGCAGCATCCCGATCAGCGTGTTGAAATCGGTGTGCGCGGCGTCCTCCGGCTGCCCTGTCAGCAGGCCGAGCCCCTCGCTCATACAGGTCGTGCTATAGGTGCCGTCCGGCGTGCGCACGAGCTGGAATACGGCTCCCGGGAGCGAGTCCGCAATATCGCTCAACCGGCTTTGCGTATCGGCAAGACGCCTTTCCGTGGCCCGCAGCCCGGTGATGTCGATGACGGTCGCCAGGCGCAGTGTCTCGCCCCCGGGCAGATCGATCCGACGGCTGCGGGTCGCGATGAGCATAGGTGAGCCGTCGCGGCGCTGTACCCAAAACTCGCGTGCCTCGCCCTGTGCTTCGCGCCCGAGGACGGCGCGATGGTGGGCCTGCGCGACGGCCCGCTCGTCCGTCGGGAACACCATCGTGAAATGCCGGGCGAGGAGTTCCCCGGCGCGATAGCCATAGATCGAGCAGTAGGTGTCGTTGACGTAGCGATAATATCCCTGCTCATCCATGAGCGCGATACCGGCCCCGGCGAGCCGGGTGACCGCCGCCGCGGCCAGCGGGTCCAGCGCCTGCGGCGCCGCGGTCAGCAGCAGCGCACCGTCGCTGAGCCCGAGGCGGACGCTGAGCGGATGACCGGTGGCCGCGTGCGTGGCGTCGAATGCTTCATGGCTGCCGTCGGTGATGCTGGCGAGGGCGCTGTCAAGCGCCGCGTGGTCGGCGGCGCGGAACAACTCGTGCAGCCGGGTGGCGGGCGCGCCGCTCGCCGCGCGCCAGCGTGCGCCGGTGCGGATGATCGTGCCGTCGGGGGCCGCGATCGCCACCAGTGAGTCGACGAGCTCGAACAGGAGATCCGGGTCGACCTCGGTGGCTGTGCGGGGACCTGCGCTGACGGAATTCATCGGCGTCCTTTGCGGCAGGGTGCCCACCGGGGTTGCCCTGCCATACCGCGGCAAGCCATGCCTGTATTTCCTGATTCACGTCGCTTACGCGACCATAGCATGCGAAGTATCCGGATTCCGTGCGCCTATGGCCCCGCGGTTGGTGCGTGCCGCGGTGGTCGGGATCAGCTGGTCGTCGTGAGCCCCGCCAGGGCTATGCCATGGCACAGCAGGACCGCGAGCGTCAGGCGGGTCCGGAGGCCGAGATACCATGCCGGATCGATCACCGGGCACCGGTAGCGCTCCCACGCCAGCAGCGCGGCGAAGCCGGCGGCCAGCAACCCGATCGCGCCAGCGGGGTCCAGCAGCAGCGCCAGCCAGGCCAGCAGCGAAGGCAGGACCCCGATCGCCATGCGCTCGCTGGCGCCTGCGCGCCCAGGCCCCAGTGCCAGTCCCCACTGGATGCCGCCGAGGAATGCCAGTATGGCAGCGCCATACGCGATGAACACCTGTACCGGCAGCGCCGCGTCCGGCCAGCGTGCGTGGATCGCGAGCGCCGCGATCACGAACGGGAGCAGTCCGGCATAGCCGAGCAGCGCGGCGGCACGTGGCGGCTTGTTCAGCGGATTCATGCAATCTCCCGATGTGCGGCCCGCGGACGCAGTCTACCGTCAGCGGCTACCGGGGTGTTCGCGCATCCACCCGGGTCCGGTTGATCGATCGGGCGGATCGGGCCGCGGCGGTAAAAAATCGCCTCCGGGCGCGGGAACGAACCCGGGGACATCGCTGTCACAGAGGATACGGCACCCATCCAGGGGTGCCAGCCCGCCTCCTCCCTCGGCGGGCACCCGGCGAACCGCCGGGATGCCTTGCCCCGACGCCCAGGGCGGCGCCGGGGCTCTCTTTTGGCCAGCCCGTGCGGGAGACGGGCGCCCGGCCCGGCTTTACCCGTGTTTCGGGTTAGTAAGGGGCCGGCCAGTCGTACCATTCGTCCAGCAGACCGTGCAGGTCGTCGATGCCCTGACCGTGTGTCGCCGAGAACAGCTGCAGCGTGGCATCCACGTCGGCGCGGCTGAGTTCGGTGCGGACCGATTCGAGGGTCTTCGCCGCCTGTCCCCGGCTGAGTTTGTCCGCCTTGGTCAAAACGCCATGCAGGGCCACGCCGGTCGTCTGCAGAAGCTCGATCAGCTGCCAGTCGAGGCCGGTCAGACCGCGACGGGAATCGAGGATGAGGACGACGCCGACGAGTGACTGGCGCTGCTCCAGGTAGGAGGCCAGCAGCCGCTCCCAGCTGCGGCGCGTCTGCTCCGGGACCTTGGCGTAGCCGTAGCCCGGGAGGTCGATCAGCCGGCGGTCGTCGCCGAGTTCGAACAGATTGATCAACTGGGTCCGCCCGGGCGTCTTGCCGACGCGGGCCAGCCCGCGACGACCGGTCACCGCGTTGAGCGCGCTCGATTTGCCGGCGTTCGAGCGGCCGGCGAAGGCGACCTCGCGGCCGTTGTCCGGCGGCAGCTGGGCGAGTCGGGCGACGCTCCCGCCGAAGTCGACGCGCGCATAGCGATTGGGGTCGGTCATCGATTCGCTCCGGGCAAGTGGGCCATTGGACCACTGTAATTGATCGGGATGGGTACTCTGGTATAGTTTCGGGCGCTCAAGCGCGGGTGTCCGGTGCCGGGCGCGGTGCATTCTACGGAGTCGATCGAGCATGAAGAAGGCAGTGACGGCAATCGCGTTCGCGGCACTCCTCATCGGCATGGGATCAGCCCATGCCCAGGACAGTACGCCGTTCCTTGAAGGCGGCGACCCGGAGGCCGGCAAGTCGCTCAGCCAGACCTGTGCGGCCTGTCACGGGCCGGATGGCAACAGCCCACAGGCCCAGTGGCCGAACATCGCCGGGCAGCACGCGAGCTATACCTACAAGCAGCTGATGGATTTCAAGGCCGGCGACGAGCGCGCCAACGCCCAGATGACCGGGATGGTAGCCGGCCTGAGCAAGGAGGATATGCGTGACCTGGCGGCCTATTACGCGAACCAGCCGCAGAAGACCATGGGCGCCAGCGACGAGGATCGCGTCGAACGGGGTCGCAAGATCTACCTCGGCGGGATCCAGGACAAGGGCGTTGCCGCCTGTGTCGCCTGCCACGGTCCGCGCGGGCGCGGCAACCCGGCCGCGAATTATCCGGATGTCGGCGGGCAGTACGCGCAATACCTGATCACGCAGCTCGAACACTTCCGCTCCGGCGAGCGGGCGAATGACCGTGCAGGCATGATGCGGTCGATCGCCGGCGGGATGAGCGATGAAGAGATCCGGGCCGTATCCGAATACATGGCCGGCCTCAACTGACCCGCCCGGCCCGAAGCCTGAAGCCTGCGGCGCGGTTGTCGTGGACTCCCGCGGCGCGTGATGGTCGGATGATGGCATCCGTCCGGAGATACCTGTCATGCAGCGTTTGATCGAGGCCGCGGCAGCGGCGCTGTTCCTTGTCGCCTTCGCACCGGCGGTCAGTGCCGCCGATTACCAGACCATTGACTCATCGGATCGTCCGCGTGACTCCGACAGCATCCAGGTCACGGAATTCTTCTGGTATGGCTGCCCCCACTGCTACCGATTCGCTCCGCGGATCGAGGACTGGAAGGAGTCGAAGCCGGACGATGTCGAGTTCCGCCATATCCCGGCGGTCCTGTCCGAGCGGTGGGCCCTGCATGGGCGGGCGTTCTTCGCCGCCCAGGCGCTTGGCGTGCTCGATGAATTCCACATGCCGATGTTCCGGGCGATGCACGAGGACGGCAAACGCATGCGCAACGGGGAGCAGATCGGTGACTTCGTTGATTCCCTGGGCCTCGACGGCGAAGAATTCGTCAGCGCCATGAGCTCGCTCGGGGTCGACACGCGCATGCAAAGGGCGCGCGATCTGCAGCAGACCTACGGCGTTTCCGGTACACCCTCGGTCGTCATCGATGGGCGCTACATCACCTCCGGCAGCCAGGCGGGCAGCTTCGAGCGCATGATCGAGGTGATCGACGAACGTGTGGCGGCGGCACGTGGTGAGCGCGACTGAGACGGCGTCGGAACATTCCACCGATCGGAGCGGCCTGTTCCGGCTGCTCTCCTACAACATCCAGGTGGGAATACGCACGGGTACGTTCCGCCAGTACGTCACCGGCGGCTGGAAACACATCCTGCCGCACCGCGATCGCCTGCGGACGCTGGCGGCCATCGCCGATCAGATGCGCGGTTACGATCTCGTTGCGGTCCAGGAGGCCGATGCCGGCAGTCTGCGCACGGGCTTCCTCGGGCAGACGGAGTACCTCGCGCGCCGTGGCGGTTATCCGTGGTGGATCGAGCGCACCAATCGCCGCGTGGGCCGCCTGGCCCAGCACAGCATCGGCGCCCTGTCGCGCACGCAACCCGAGCGGATCGAGCGCTTCGCATTGCCCGGGCGGGTGCCGGGCCGCGGCGGCATCATGATGGATTTCGGCTCGGGTGAAGGCCGCCTCAGTGTCGTGGTCGTCCACCTCGCGCTCGGCCGCCAGACCCGTCAGCAGCAGCTCGACTTCATCGCCGACCTGATCGCCGATTCGCCGCACGCCGTCGTAATGGGCGATTTCAACGCCCCGCACGGCGCGCCGGAGATGCGCCGCTTCTTCGCCCGCACGGAACTGGTCGAGCCCATCGCCGAACTCAACACGTGGCCCGCCTGGCGCCCGCTGCACAACTTCGATCACATCCTGACCACCCCTGAACTGTGCGTCGAACGCATGGAAGTCCTCGACGACAGCCCCTCCGACCACCTCCCCATCGCGGTGGACCTGACCCTCCCAAGCGCCTGCAGCGTACCCGTCACCTGATCTTTCGCGCCATCCGTCTCCGGATCCCTGGACCGTGGCGGGGGTGAACCACAGATGAACACAGAGTGGCGTCGTCGATTCAGTGATGGTTCGGGAGCTTCGCTGATGTCACGGATAAAGCCGACAGGCTTTTGGAACCACGAATGAACACGAATGGGGCTTTGGGAGAACTGAGGCTTGTCGGAGCTCGCGCTGACAGCGCATCGATCCAGAGATCTTGTCCGTTCGAACCGTACTGACCCTGTCAGCGAAGCTCCCGGGAGCGACCATCCCGGGAAAGAAACATTCGTGTTGATTCGTGTTCATTCGCGGTTCTCGACCCATACCTGCGTCAGGGCGGCATCAGCGAAGCTCCCGGAAGCTCTGGGCACCTCCCACCCCCTCTGTGTTCATCTGTGTCGATCCGTGGTTCTGACAGCACCCACACGAAGTCCCGGAAGCCTCAGGCGAGGGTGGCGGTGTGTTCGATGCTGGTGAAGTGGATGTCGGCGATGGTGTCGATGTCGCGGGCGTAGCCGCCGGCCATGACGACAACCACGGGCACTTCGGCGTGGCGGCAGCGGTCGGTGACGAGGGCGTCGCGTTGGCTGAGGCCTTCGGGGGTGACGGCGAGTCGACCCAGGCGGTCGCCCGCGTAGGCGTCGGCGCCGGCCAGGTAGAAGACAAGGTCCGGACTGATGGCCGCGAACGCTGTGTCGAGGCCACGCTCCAGCGCGCGCAGGAACGTGCCGTCGCCGGCGCCGTCGTCCAGGCCGATATCGAGGTCGCCGTCGACCTTGTGGGTCGGGAAGTTGCGCGCGCCGTGGATCGAGAAGGTGTAGACGCTCGGGTCGTCCTGGAAGATTTCCGCCGTGCCGTTGCCTTGGTGGACATCGGTATCGACGACCAGCGCGCGCCGGATCAATCCCTCGCGCTGGAGCGTGCGGGCGGCGACGGCGCAGTCGTTGAACACGCAGAAGCCCTGGGCATCGGCGATCTGGGCGTGGTGCGTACCGCCGGCGAGATTGCCGGCTGCGCCCTCGGTCAACGCCACGCGCGCCGCGGCGATCGTCGCGCCGTTCGACCGCCGCGAGCGCTCCACCAGACCGGTCGACCACGGGAAACCGAGCGCCCGCACCTCACGCCGATCCATCGTCCCGCCGACGACCCGATCGATATAAGCGCGATCATGCGCCAGCGCGAGTTCGTCATCCGTCGCCGCCGGCGGCTCGATCAACCCGAACCGCCCATCCCCGGCGCAGCGCTCGCGCAAGCGCCGATACTTGTCCATCGGAAACCGATGCCCCTCGGGCAGCGGCAACACGAAATGATCACAGTAGAAGAGTTTCATGATGCGCGGTCTTTGAACCACAGATGGACACAGATGAACACGGATTGGCTCCTGGTTTGACTGGGCTTTCGGGAGCTTCGCTGACGCACTCTTGCAGCATCGGATGTGGATTCAGAACCACGAATAAACACGAATGGTTTCTTTCCCGCGATGATCGCTCCCGGGAGCCTCGCTGAGCTCGCCTGCCGCTCGATCCGCCGAAACCGCGTATGCGCCCTCACGCGTCCAGCGAAGCTCCACGATCGGTAATGCGCCTCGGGAAACATTCGTGTGCATTCGTGTTCATTCGTGGTTCCAGCAAACGGTTCGTCCTGCACGCGGTATCAGCGAAGCCCCCGAACCATCAGTGAACCGACCACGCCAATCCGTGTTCATCTGTGTCCATCTGTGGTTCTAACACTCTCCCGTCCCCATCGGCGGGTCATTGCGGTGGACGCGTTCGTAGATGACCGGGATGAGGACGAGCGTGATCAGGGTCGAGAACAGGAGGCCACCGACGACCGCGCGCCCCAGCGGGGCCTGGGTCTCGCCGCCTTCACCGGCGCCGATGGCGAGCGGCAGCAGGGCGAGGATGGTGGTCATCGCCGTCATGAGGATGGGGCGCAGGCGGCGGCGGCCGGCTTCCTTGAGCGCGTCGTTGATCGACTCGCCCTGCGTTCGCAGCCGGTTCGCCTGGTCGACGATCAGGATGGCGTTGTTGACCACGATGCCAATCAGGATCACGCAGCCGATCAGGGACTGGGCATTGAGCGTGGTGCCCGTGGCGAACAGCACCAGCACCACGCCGATCAGCGCGAGCGGAACCGAGCCCATCACGATCAGCGGATCGCGGAACGATTCGTAGAGGCTCGCCATGACCATGTAGACGAGCGCGACCGCCAGCAGGATCTGCAGGAACAGTGACGAGAAGGCCGACTGCTGCTCCTCGTAATCGCCCGCGAGGATGACGTCGTAATTGTCCGGGATGGGCAGGCCGGCGAGCGCCGACTCGATGTCGGCGACCACCGATCCCATATCGCGGCCCGCCAGGTTCGCGCGGACCTCGACCAGCCGGGTCTGGTCCTTGCGCTCGATCACGACTGGGCCTTCGGCGCGATCGAGCGAGGCGACATTGCCGAGGCGCACCAGGCCGCCATCGGCTTTCGGCACGCGCAGGTCCAGCAGCTCGCGGGGCGGCAGGGTCTCGTTGCCGAGAAACTGCACGCGCATGTCGATCTCGTCGCCCGCATCCAGGAAGCGCGACGCGATGCGCCCGGAGATCGCGGTCTCCACGGTCTCGGCGATGGCCGACACCCGCACGCCCTGGTCGGCGGCGCGATTTCGGTCGACGCGGATCAACTGCTGCTGCTCACCGCCCTCGCGCGAAAAGCGGGTGCTGGTGATGCCGTCGATATCCCGGATCCGGCGTTCGACCTCCCTCGAGAGCGCGTCGAGCGTCTCGAACTCGTAGCCACGCACCTCGATCGCGAGCGCCTCCTGGCCGGAGGAGAGCGCGCGCAGGAAGAAGGGCCGCCGGGTGCTCACCCGCACCTCGGCGCCGGCGATCGGGCCGATCGCCGCGCGCAGATCGGCCGCCACCTCGGCCGAGGAGCGCTCGCGTTCCGAGCGCGACGGCAGGGAGATCCGGATATCGCCCTTCGCGGATTCGGATGGCCGATAGGAACCCGACCCTACGCTGGTTACCGTGTTGATAAGTTCCGGCACCTCCCGGCGGACGACCTCAAGCGCCTGCGCGGTCCCGCGCTCGACCGTATCCAGGCGCGTGCCGGCCGGGAACTCCACGTCGACCTCGACTTCACCCTCGTCCGTGGCGGGCATGAACTCGGTACCGAGCATGGGCAGCGCGGCCACCGCCGCACCGAGCAGGAGCACGGCCCCGGCCAGGACACGCCAGAAGCGGCCCAGCAGACCGTCCAGCAGCCGGACATATGCGTGTTCCAGGCGGCGCAGTCCGGCACCGATCGCCGCGCCGATCCCGTGCAGGGGCCACGGGGCCTGCAGGGCGCGTGCGCGCAGCAGGCGCGCGCTCAGCATGGGGACAACGGTCAATGCCACGAGCAGGGCGCAGGTGAGCGCGAATGCGACCACGAACGCGAGCTGCCGGAACAGCTGCCCGGCGAGTTCCTGGGCGAAGAACATCGGCACGAAGATCGCCACCGTGGTGAGGGTGCCGGCGATCACCGGTGCCGCCACCTCCGTGGCGCCGCGATCGGCGGATTCATCCGCGGTCTCGCCGTTGCCCTCGTGGCGGCGGACGATGTTCTCGAGTACGACGATCGCGCTGTCGACCATCAGGCCTACGCCCAGCGCCAGCCCGCCCAGCGTCATCAGGTTCAGGGAGAACCCGCCGAACCAGATCAGCGCGAAGGTCGTGATCACCGATACGGGGATGGCGGTCGCCACGACCAGGGTGGCGCGCAGGTTGCGCAGGAAGAACAGCAGGACGGCGATCGCCAGCGACGCACCGACGAGCATCGCCAGGGTCGCGTTGCGGATCGAGCGCTCGATGTACTCCGAGGTATCAAACAGCGGGCGCATGTCGATCTGCGGGAAGTCCGCATTCATGCGCTCGAGTTCGGCCTTCAGGCGCTCGGCCACCTCGACCGTATTGGCGCCCGACTGCTTGCGCACGGCGATGCGGATACCGGGTTCGCCGTTGATCCGGATGATGCGGGTCACGCGTTTGCGGGTGTCGGCGATCCGCGCGATCTGCCCCAGGCGCACCGGCGCGCCGTCGCGCACGGCGACGATCTCGTCGCGGATCTCATCGAGATCCTCGTAACGCCCCGGGACGCGCACCGTGTACTCGGTGTACCCCTGCTCGATGGAACCGCCGGGGCGGTTGAGGTTGGATTCCCGAAGGGTCTCGACCACGTCGGCCAGCGGCAGGTCCAGCGCCTGGACCCGTTCCGGGCGCAGCTGGATCTGGATTTCGCGCTCGGGTCCGCCCCAGAGGTCGACCTGGGCGACGCCCGGCACCTGCTGGATCCGGTACGTGAGCCGGTTGTCGATGATGGTGCGCAGCGCGATCGGGTCGATATCGCTGAATACGCCGATGAGCATGATGGGCGCATCAGAGGTATCGAACTTGCGGATCTGCGGGCGTTCCGCGCCCTCGGGCGGGTCCTCGTATTCCTCGTCGATGGCGTCGCGCACGTCCATCGCGGCGAAGCCGAGGTCGGTGCCCCAGGCGAATCGCATCCGCACGTTGGCGACGCCCTCCGAGGTCGAGGCGGTGATCTCCTCGATGCCCTGGACGGTGGCGACCGCGTTCTCGATCGGCTTGGCGACCAGTTCCTCCATCGCCTGCGGCGATGCGTTGGGATAGGCCACATTGACCGTGATGTACGGGTATTCGATGTCCGGCAGCAGGTCCACCGGCAGGCGCGACAGCGACATCACGCCGATCAGCACCGAGATCAGCGTCACCATGCCGGTCAGCACGGGGCGGCGGACACTGAAGGCCGAGAGGTTCACGAGGAGGGCAGCTCCGAGACGATCACCGGGGCGTCGTCTTCGAGCATCTGCTGGCCGAGCGTCACCACGCGCCCCGACAGTTCCGGTTCGAGGATCTCGACACCGCCTTCGCCCTTGATGCCCACGGTCACTGGCACGAAGCGCACGGTCGGGGGGTCGCCGGCAATGATGCGGTAGATGCCCGGACCCTCTTCGCGGCGCACGATCGCCTGCTCGGGGACCAGCGTCGCTTCGTCGTTGGTGGCGACCGTTACCCGCACCGCCACGAACATCCCGGGTTTGAGGGCACGATCCTCGTTCGCCAGCGTTACCTCGAAGCGCGCCTGGCGCGAATCGCGTTCGAATCGCGGTGCGATACGGCTGATGCGGCCCTCGAACGTGCGTTTGGGGAATGCATCGGCCGTGACCGACACGGTCTGGCCGCTCGACAACTGCGCGTAGTCGCTCTCGGGCGCGAATACCGCCGCCGTGATCGGCACGATCCGCAGTACCGAGACCAGTGGCGTGTTGGCCGCGACCGTATCGCCCTCATTGACCATACGCTCGCCGACCACGCGCTCATCGTCACCACCGCGCCAGTCGGCGCGAACGCGCGTATAGCTCAGCTGGACCCGGGCCCGTGCGAGGGCGGCCTCGCGCTGGGTGACGCGGGCGCGGGCGACTGCCACGGCCGCACTCTGTGCCTGGGCGCGGGCACGCGTCGTGTCCAGTTCCGATGTCGACGCCAGATCGCGTTCGGCAAGCGAGCGGGTGCGCTCGAATTCGCGCCGAGCGAGCCTGGCATCCGCCTCGGCCTGTTCGACCTCGGCGCGCGCGACGGCAAGCTCGGCCTCGGCCTCGGCGACGGCCTGGGTGGCATCGTCGTCATTGAGCTCCGCCACGACCTGGCCCTGCGAGACGCGATCGCCGATATCGACATGGATCCGCTCGATCTGCGCGCCGATCTTCGGCGCGACGGTGAAGGCGTCACCGGCCTCCAGGGTACCGGTGAAGGTACGCACGTCGGCGACCGATCCGGTCTCCACCGGCGCCGCCTCGATCGCGATCCTGCCGTCGCCTTCTTCCGCTGCCGGCAGCGCAACGTCCTGGTTGCGCAGCCACCAGGCGCCGGCGGCGATCGCCGCGATGGTCACCAGGCCGATCCCCCATCGATATATACTCATGCGGCATCCTTTCGCCCGGTGTACGCGGAGCGGGTTCGTATCGTGTCGGCGGTCGGGTTCGCGTGGCCACGGATCGACAGCCCCGCCGCGTACACCCCGGTGATGCTGGATTCCCGCATCAGTTGTCGATTGCGCCCGCGCCTACCAGCAGGTCATACAGCGCCTGCGCCAACCGCTGATAGCCGGCCGCGTTCGGATGGACGGAATCGGACCGCAGCTCCGGGCTGTCGATGATCGTCTCCATAATATCCGCCTCCAGGGGCAAGCCCCTGCGCTCGGCCACCGTGTAATACATTTCGGCGGTGGACCGGAAGAACAGTTCCCGGGCCGGTACGCCGACCAGTACGACCGGGATGCCGCGCCCGCGCGCGCTGTCGACCATCGCCGCGAGGTTGCGCCGCGCGGCCTCGAGGTCCTTGCCGCGGAGGATATCGTTGCCGCCGTGCAGCAGGATGACGAGGTCGGGGTCGATCGCGTCGAGTACGCCCGGCAGCCGCCGGCGTCCCTGCTCGGAGAGTTCGCCCGGCACCCCGGATTCGATGACCTCGCGCCCGCTCAGTCGTTCGAGCACGGCCGGGTAATTCTCGCCGTCGCCCGCGCCCGTGCCCTGCGTCAGGCTGTCGCCGAAGGCCAGGATGCGGGCGTCTTCGGCCAGCGGCCCCAGCGGTGGCGGCCCGCTGCAGCCGGCGATCAGGAGCAGGGCGACCGCAATGCCGATCACGGCGCGGGCGCGACACCTTTTTGGCATGGGTTACTCCGTTGGATCCTGGTCGACCGAGCAGCCGCACACGCTGCGTACGCACGGGGCGTATCGGCAGGGTCCGGACCCTGCCGATACCTTATGACAACGCGGTATCATGGCACAGGCTCGGCCATCCCGGATAAACGTTGCAGGAGCATAATGACACGCGCGAGCGCTGCGCCTGGTGCGGCACCGATCCGCTCTACGTCGCATATCACGACGAGCAGTGGGGCGTGCCCGCGGACGACGATCGCCACCTGTTCGAGATGCTGATCCTCGAGGGACAGCAGGCGGGCCTGTCCTGGCTCACGATCCTGAAAAAGCGCGAGGCGTTCCGCGAGGTGTTCGACGGTTTTGATCCCGAGCGGGTGGCCGGATTCGGCGAGCCCGATATCGAGCGCCTGATGCAGGATCGGCGCATCGTGCGCAATCGCGCCAAGCTTACCGCGGCCGTCGGCAATGCGCGGGCATTCCAGCACCTGCGCGAACGCCATGGCCGCTTCAGCGACTGGCTGTGGTCCTTCGTCGATGGCGAACCGGTGATCAACCGGCCCGCCTCCGAGGCCGACATCCCCGCGGAGACGCCCACCTCGCGCGAGTTGTCTAAGGCGTTGCGGGCCGCCGGTTTCCGTTTCGTCGGCCCGACGATCTGTTACGCCTACATGCAGGCGGTCGGTCTGGTCGATGATCACGTCACGCGCTGTTTCCGTGCCTGTTCGTAAACGTTCCCGCCGCCTTTGTGCCACGCTCGGCGATGTCACCGCCGTGCGCACCGAGTGCTGACCGCGCCATGGAGCGATTTGAGGGCAGGGTCGAGGGACTCGGGTACGAGCGACGCCAGATCGGCCGGGGCCGTGCGGGCCGGCCGGCGCCGACGATCCATATCTATCGCTTTCTGATCGCGGGGCGCACGGTCGAACTCCGCCATGGGGCCGCGCTGCCCCTCAACGACGGCGATGAGGTGACCGTGGCCGCCCGTCCGCGCGGGGGCGTGTACCGCGCCTACGCCTGGGACAACCACACCTGGGGCGCGCGCCTCGTCGAACCGCGCGGGATGGCGGCCGCCATGCGCGGCTGGCTGCCGGCGATCCCCGCCGGTTTACTCCTGATTCCGGCATTCGGCCTTTGGCACGACGGCGCCGGGTTGACCGCAAGGGCCGCTTCGGTCGCCGCCGCGGTGGCGGCAGCCATCCTCGGCATCTGGGCCGTCCGCGGTTTCATGGAATACGCACGCTATCGGCGTGCGGCGCGTCTGCTGGATGCCTGACGGCGCGCAGGAAAAGCTTTGCCTGGAGCCCGCAGTGGACACTGCCTGGCGGATCACGCCGCGTTCGTGTCGGGGCGGCGAATGACCGCCTCGACGGCCGCCAATCTGCTTGCCCTGGTGCACCTTGCCTACGTCGGCTTCGTGGTGGTCGGCCAGGCCCTGATCGTATGGGGCGGGCTTGCCGAATGGGATTGGATCCGCAACCCCTGGTTCCGCTGGCTGCATCTGGGTGCCATCGGCATTGTCGTGGCCGAGGTCGCGCTCGGGGTGTATTGCCCGCTGACCCTGCTGGAGGCGCAGTGGCGGGGGGAGGCAACGGACGGGGCCGGTTTTATCGCCGAATGGGTCGGGCGGCTGCTTTATTTCGACATCGCTTTGTGGCAGGCGCACGTGGCGTACCTGGTATTCGCACTGATCACCCTCGGATCGTTCGTACGTTGGCCACCGCGGCGTTTTGGCACGTGAGTGCCGGCATTGCGCGGTGGGATGCCCGGGGCGATATCCAGTGCAGCGGACCGCGCAAGGCCGGCCTACATCCGCGTTGTTACGGTGTTCTCCGCGTACTCGTCCAGGTTGCGCTCCATGTTGGCGGCGATCCGCACCGCGAGGGTGCGGGCCCGGTCGGCGCCGGGGCCGGTGAAGTGCTCATCGAGCGTGCGGGTGAACAGCGCCAGCCAGCGGTCGAAGTGGCGCCGGGTGAGCGGCATGCGCGCGTGGACCGCGGCATGGCGCGCGACCATATTGCGGTCGTAGTCCGGCCGCCCCAGCAGCATCTTGCGCCAGAAGGCCTTGATGATCGGCAGATGGTGATCGAGATCGATGGCCGCCACCTGCGTGAACATCGGTGCCAGGGTCGGGTCCATGAGCACGCGTGCGTAGAAGGCGTCCACGAGCTCGGAGATCGTCTCCGGGGTGTTCAGGTCGCGCCTGTCACGCTGCGCCACGCCCGCATTGGCCTGCATCGCCGTGCCCGACATTACCGCAGTGCGACCTGCCGCAGCCGCAGTGCGTTCGTGATGACGCAGACCGAACTCGCGCTCATTGCGGCGGCGCCGATCATCGGCGACAGCAAAAGACCGAACACCGGGTAGAGCACACCCGCGGCGATCGGCACGCCGGCGCCGTTGTAGATGAACGCGAAGAACAGGTTCTGGCGGATATTCGTCATCGTGCGCCGCGACAGCTGGCGGGCGCTGGCGATCCCGCGCAGGTCGCCTCGAACCAGGGTCACTGGCGCGCTCTCGAGTGCGACATCGGTGCCGGCACCCATCGCGATGCCGACATCGGCCGCGGCCAGGGCCGGCGCGTCGTTGACGCCGTCGCCGGCCATGGCGACGGTGCGGCCTTCGCCCTGCAGCGTCTGTACAAGGGCGTGCTTGTCCTCGGGTGAGACGCCGGCGCGGACCTCGTCGATGCCGAGCTGGCGCGCCACGGCCTCGGCCGTGGTGGCGTTGTCGCCGGTACACATCACCACCCGCACGCCGGCCGCGTGCAGCTGCTCGAGTGCCTCGCGCGTCGTCTCGCGGATCGGATCGGCGACGCCCAGCAGCCCGGCCGGCCTGCCGTCGATCGCGACCAACATGACCGTCTGGCCCTCGGCCCGGAGTTCGCCCGCACGGGTCTCCAGCGCATCCGTATCGATACCCGAACCGGCGAGCAGCGCGCGGTTGCCGACCAGCACACTGCGGCCATCGACGCTCGCGTACACGCCCTGGCCGGTCACGGAATCGAAATCCTTCGCGGTGCCCGACTCGATGCCGAGGTCGCTGGCACCGGTGACGATCGCCGCGCCCAGCGGATGCTCGCTGCCCCGCTCCACCGCGGCGGCCGCGCGGATGAGTTCATCCTCTTCGGTGCCGTCCCACGCCTCGACCGTGACGAGACGCGGCCGTCCCTCGGTCAGGGTGCCGGTCTTGTCGCACACGAGCGTATCGACGCCCTCCAGGGTCTGCAGCGCGGTCGCGTCACGGATCAGCACGCCGGCCTGTGCACCCCGGCCGAGGCCGACCATCACCGACATCGGCGTCGCCAGGCCGACGGCACATGGGCAGGCGATGATGAGCACGGAGATCGCGACCACGAAGGCGTGGTTCAGTGCCGGCTCCGGTCCGATAACGGCCCACACGGCGAATGCCAGCAGTGCGATCGCGACCACGACCGGGACGAAGATCCCGGCCACCCGGTCGGCCAGCCCCTGGACCGGAGCGCGCGAGCGCTGGGCGTCCGCCACGAGCTGGACGATGCGCGCCAGCAGCGTATCGCCACCGACCTGCTCGGCGCGCATGACGAAGCCGCCGGTCTGGTTGACGGTCCCGCCGGTCACACTGTCGCCAACCGTTTTGTTCACCGGCATCGGCTCGCCGGTGATCATGGACTCGTCGACATTGCTCGATCCCTCGAGGATCTCACCGTCCACCGGAACCTTCTCGCCAGGTTTGACACGCAGGTGGTCACCGGTGGCCACGCGTTCCAGTGGCACCGTTTCCTCGTTGCCGTCGGCATCGATCCGCACGGCCTGCGGCGGTGCCAGTTCCAGCAGGGATTTCAGCGCCCCCGAGGTCCGCTCGCGGGCGCGGATTTCCAGCACCTGGCCGAGCAGAACGAGCGTGGTGATGACGGCCGCCGCCTCGAAGTACAGCGGTGGGTGACCGCCTTCCAGGAACGCCGCCGGCAGGATGCCGGGTAACAGCAATGCCACCAGGCTGAACACAAACGCCGCACCGGTACCCAGCGCGATCAGCGTGAACATGTTCAGGCGACGATTGACGACCGACTGCCAGCCGCGCTGGAAGAAGGGCGCACCGCCCCACAGCACGACCGGCGTCGCCAGCAGGAGCTGCAGCCAGCCCGAGATCGAACGATCGATCCACGCATCGACGTCAAGGCCGACCATGCCGCCCATGGTCAGCACGATCAGTGGAATCGACAGTGCGGCCGAGATCCAGAAGCGTCGGGTCATCGAGACCAGTTCGGCACTCGGACCCTCGTCGGCGGTGACCGTCATAGGCTCCAGCGCCATGCCGCAGATCGGGCAATCGCCCGGTTCGTCGCGCACGATCTCGGGGTGCATCGGGCAGGTGTAGCGCGTGGTCTTCGCGGAGCCGCCGACGCGCTGCAGCGCCATGCCGCAGTGTGGGCAGTTGCCGGGCTCGTCCGACTCGACGCCGGGGCAACAGGCGCAGATATACGTGCCGGGCGTGGCCTGCCGGCTTTTCCGGTTCGTATTGCCGTGACCGCAGCAACCGCCGCTGTGGTCTGCGGTTTCCGGTTGGCTGGCCGTGGTCGTATCATGACAGGCGGCGGCGTGCGGGGCCTCTTTGTGGGCTTCGCCGTGATTGCAGTGGTCACTCATGACCCGGGTCCTCGCTGAGCGTCTCGATAATGGGGCAGCCCTCGACCGGACCGTGCCCGGAGCACTGCCGTGTCAGATCGGCCAGGGCCGTGCGCATGCGCTGCAGCTCCGCGATCCGTTGTTCGATCTCCGCCAGTTTGTGCTCGGCCAGCGCCTTCACGCTGGCGCGATCGCCTTCCGCCTCGGCGAGCCCCAAAAGCTGCCGGATCTCGGTCAGCGAAAACCCCAGTTTCTTGGCGCGCTTGATGAAGCCGAGCCGATCCGCGACGGCGGGGGCGAAGCGCCGGTAACCGCTCGCCGTGCGGCCGTCCGCGGCGATCAGCCCCTCGCGCTCGTAGAAGCGGATCGTCTCCACGCCGACATCGCTGCGGCGGGCGAGCTGACCGATGCTCAGGTGCTGCATGGCGGCGTCCGTGTTGATTCAGGTGCACAGGCTATAGTCTGTAGTCGACTACAGAGTCAAGTGTTGATCGCGAGCAAGCTCGCTCCTGAAGGATCCGATCCATCTCCGTGGCTTCGTTGATCTGTAGGAGCGAGCTTGCTCGCGATCGCTCTGCGATACCCTTCCCGCTACGGCAGACACAAAAAAAGCCGGATACCTCTCGGTATCCGGCGCAGGCGGCGCTTCTGTCACAAAACGGAACGGGTGCGGGATCCATCCCGCCCGCCCCGGCACGTGCCGGGGCGGTGGGCAGCACGATCAGAAACTGTAGATCGCGCCGAGGTTGAAGTTGTCACCCTCGTCGTTGACCTGGTCGAACCGGCCGATCTCGGACCACAGCTTGAGGTTGTCGTAGATTTGGTACTCGACGCCGGCCGTGACTTCGGTCCGGTTGTCGCCGACATCGGCGCCGACTTCCTGAACCGCCGCGTGGAGCTCGAGGGCACCTACGCCGTAAGTGCCGCGCACTGCGGTGAACGTGATGTCATCAGCGGCCCGGTCATTGTCTTCCAGATCCTGGATCGCGTACTTGCCGGCGACCTCGAAATCCCCAGGAGAAACGATGGCGGAGGTGCCGAATGTACCCTCGTCGGCGAATCCGTGGCCGGTCACGTTGCCGCTGGCATCGAATTGATCGACGATCTCCGAGCCGGTGTCGTCGTAGCCTACGTGGACTTCCCAGATGTCGGCGCGGTAGCTGCCGACCAGCAAAATGCCGTTTTCCGCGTCGCCACTGGTGTTGCCGCCTTCGCCGTCACCGAAGTGCCGCAGCTGCGCCTGGACACTGAAACCGCCGAAACGAGGGCTGTAGTAGGCGATCTGGTTGTCTTCGGAGGTGAATGCCTCGTCGGTGATCTGAGCGTCTTCGGCGACCTCCGTGGCATCGATGATCGAGTCTTCGTACACGCTGTCGAAGTTGCCGAAGCGGAATTTGCCGAAATCGCCTTTCAGACCGAGGAACGCGCTGTCGGTGTTATCAAGGCCGTTGTTACTGTTCTCGTCGGACTCGAACTCGAACTCCGCCGGCGCAAAGCAGGTAACGGCGTTCGTGAACGCATGCTCGACGGCGAAACCCAGGGTCGAATCCTCGTCGTCGAACTTGCTTTCGCTGTCGCCGGCGGCGTTCTTCTCGGAGATGAACTTCGGTTCGATCGTGCCGCATACCGAGAACGTGGTCTTGTTGTCCAGTTCAAAGTCGATGGCATGGGCCGCCGGTGCGGTCACGGCTGCGGACACAGCCAAAAATCAAGGTCTTTTTCGTCATTCACTTCCTGCCCCGTTTTCAGGTGGTGGTTCGGGCGCACTTCAATCGGTGGCGCGCGGCCGTCCGCAACGGCCGTCGACGCCCGTGGGCCGACTACGGGGCGGACATTACGGGCGAGTAATGACTCGGCTGTGACGCGGGTGTGACATTCCCATGACGGTGTGCGCGTGGACGCAGCCTTGCGCCAAGGGAGCAGGCAGAAAAGCGAAACGGCAGGGGTGAAAATCGGTGGGGCGAATGAGCGCCCGCGCGATGCGAACCGACCCGGTACCCGTGCGGAGTGGCACGTACCGGTTCCGGAAGGTCGCTGATCCTCGTCCGGGACAGCCTCGCGGGGGTCAGAACACGTGCTGAAGCTGGGCCTGGAGGGGATGCCGGCCGTGCCATTCACGTCGATACCGGTTTCCGTTTCCGTGCCGTAATCCAGCTTTACGAATCGCCGCGGTTCGCGCGGACATCCCTGTCCGCCCACCGGGACGGCTGACGTACGGTGGCCGCACGCCAAGCCGGTAAGTGCGTCGAGGCCATTGGCCTGAACGCGAACGAGTACTGCGGTCAGAAGCTGTAGATCGCACCGATCTCGCTGCGGTCGCCCACGTCGTTCTGTCGATCAAAGCGGCCAACCTCGACGAAGACCCGCAGGTTGTCGAACACGTCATGAAGCACGTTGGCCGCTACCTGCGTGCGCGAGTCGCCGGTGTCCGGCGAGACATCCTGCACCGCGAGGTTCACGCTGCCGGGGCCATAGTCGTAGCTGCCGAGAGCGCCCGTGTATTCGATATCATTGTTGCTGCCGCTGTTGCTCTCGGAAGCGAACCGGGCCGCGAAGTGGAAGTCGGCGATGTCGAACCAGCCGCCAATGCCTGCCGTGGTCTCATCAACGAATTCCGTTGCACCCGTATTCGGGTTCTCCTGCGTGTCAGCGCCGCGGTCGTCGGCGCCGGCGACAACGCCCCAGTTGTCGGCCTCATAGCTGGCGGTCACGGCGATACCGGTGCCGCTCTCGTTGGCAACCGTGCCCTCGGCGTCGCCCTCGACCTTCAGCTCCACGCCGGCGGAGAAGCCGCCGAAGCGAGGGGTCATGTAACGGATCTGATTGCCCTCGCCCGAGCGCGTGGTACCCTCGGCTTCGTTGTCGAGTTCGGCGTTCTCGAATTTGTCGAGAAGCTCCGGGAGCTGGTCTTCGTAGAGCGGGTCCGAAGTGCCGAGGCGGAGGGTCCCGAGGTCCCCCTTCATCCCGATCCACGCCGAATCAAGGGAATCGACACCGTTGTTGTTGCTCTCATCGAACTGCCATTCGTATTCGACATGGAAGAAACCCGTGGTGTTCTGGTTCCAGGCGTGCGTGCCGTCGAACTGGAGCGTGGAATCGTTATCGGCGAATTCCGACACGTCATCACCCGTGCTGTCGGTGAAGTTCTGGTAGCTCGGTTCGAGCGTGCCGCTTATGGAGAACCTGGTCTCTTCGCTGATTTCGAAGTCGACGGCATGGGCCGCCGGCGCGGTTACGGCCGTTGAGACGGCGAGTGCAATCAGGCTTTTTCGAATCATGGGGATATCTGCCTTGTTGTTGTTCGAACGGATTTCTGTTTCTTGATCCGGCTCTCGTTTTACTGGGCCTTCGGTCCGCCGTCACTTGCAGTGCGTGTCGATTCGGAGGCCGAGAACTGGGGTTATTCGCCTCCCGGCATCAGCGGCGTGTCGAAGCCGTATTCGGCGAGGATGGTCTGGCCCGCGGGCGACAGGATGAACGTCGCCAGGCGAACCGCCCGTGGATCTTCCGGGTTGAGAATGCTCAGCCCGTAATCGGCCCCGACGGCCAGCGCCGCCGGCAGCTGAACGACCTGCAGCGAGTTCACCTCGCGCCGTGCGGCGACCGCATTGGTGCAGTACGTGAGAAAGACGTCCGCTTTGTCCGAATCCATCACCCAGGCGTACTTGTGCCGGCCAGCTGGCGGCGCGGGCGAATCCGGACCGCCAGTGAGCTGCAGTGATTTGTCCTTGAGGCGTTCGCTCGCGCCTTCGCGGACGTCCCCGGCGCGCTCGAACATGGCCCACGCGTAATCGCCGGAGGGATCAGCCTTCGGTGTGGAGGTGCCGACCCGGATATCGTCGCGCAACAGGACGTCGAGCATGTTGTCCGTGGTGAGCGCGACGTCCTCCTGCGCGAGCGCGCAGAGGCGGTTGCGCGTGAACAGGACGACCGGTCCGCCCTGGCGCTGATTCGCCAGCTTCTCCGGATGCGCCATGTTCGCGGACGCGAACACGTCGGTCTTTTCCCCATCTTCGATGCGTTGGCGCAGGAGACCGGAGGGGGCGAACGTGGATTCCACGGGCGTACCCGTGCGCTCCGAGAACGCCTGAACCACATCACCCATCGCCTGTTTCAGGCTGCCCGCCGCGTGGATGCGCACCGGGTCGCCGGCCACCACGGGGCCGGCGACCGCGAGTGCGGCGGCCAGGGTGGAGAGCACCCCGAGCCGGATCCCGGGCATCTCAGTTGTCCCCGCCGGCATTCGGCATGAACAGCTGCTGCCCGCGCAGCCGATAGCTGGCGATCGCGTCCTGACCGTCCTCGGAGGTCAGCCAGTCGATGAACTGCTGGCCCATCTCCGCCTTGACGTGGCCATGTTTCTCCGGGTTCACGAGCATCACGCCATAGGGATTGAACAGGTCCGGATCGCCCTCGACTAGGAGTTCAAGGTCCTGACGGTTATCGAAACTGATCCAGGTGCCACGGTCCGCGAGTGCGTAGGCGTTCATGCCCGCGGCCGTGTTCAGCGTGCGCCCCATCCCGGCGCCGGTCTCGCGGTACCAGGACCCGCCTTCCTCGGCGACGTCGATCCCGGCCTTGTCCCAGAGGCCGAGTTCCTTCTTGTGCGTTCCGGAATCGTCGCCGCGCGATGCGAACGGGGCCTCGGCCTCGGCTATCTCAGCGAGCGCCGCGGGTGCGTTCTCCATACCCTCGACACCGGCAGGGTCGTCGCCCGGCCCGACGATGATGAAGTCGTTGTACATCACCGGGTGGCGCTTCACGCCGAAGCCGTTTTCGACGAACGCCTCTTCCGAGGGTTTGTGGTGCACGAACAGCACATCCGCATCGCCGCGCTTGGCGACCTCGATCGCCTGGCCCGTGCCGACGGCGACCACGCGGACTTCGATACCCGCCTCTTCCTCGAACTCGGGGAGTATGTGGCCGAACAGCCCGGAGGCCTCCGTGGACGTTGTGGAGGCTACCGTGATGTATTGGTCCTGGGCATGGACCGGCATCGACAGTGCGACGAGTGCCGCCATGAATACCGCACCGGGGACCCCTGCCATTGTTCGTTTTACTGCCTGCATGACCGTCTCCTCAGCGTTTGTGCGTGGTTATCCTGCGTGCAATGGTTTTATGTTTCAATAGGCGATAGTAATGGTGATTATGCGCCTAAAAAAACCGGTTTTTGCGCGAACTGAAACCGACCGCCTGACGGGCCAAAGGGGCACGGGGACGTGGCACCCGGCCGAAATTCGCGCGGCGGCTCGACCTCCGTGTCGCGGTGGTCGATCGCGCGGTGCACACGTCCTGGCCCGATTTGTGCCATGATTGGCGCAGCGCGCTCGTGGCGCCGTTCATCCGGATCCCTGACGGCCGACTGGCCAGGAGTGGACACCGTGTTGATGGACCGGACACCGATGATCCTGAAGACCGACCCGGGCGGGCGCCCGATCCG
>CAJXKK010000031.1 GCA_913055615.1 uncultured Ectothiorhodospiraceae bacterium | reverse complement strand
ATGGCTACGAACCATGAGGTCGGGGGTTCGAATCCTCCCGGGCGCGCCAGACATAAAAAAGCCGGCTCAATGCCGGCTTTTTTATGTCTGGCGAGTCCGCGAGATTCGATTCGAACCCCCGTTCGACCGATCGGCAGGAAGCCGATCGGCGCGAGCGAAGCGAGTCCCGAAGGGACGCGGCCCATGGAGGGGCCGCGCAGTCCTCCCGGGCGCGCCACATGGAAAAGGCCGGCTCAATGCAGGCCTTTTCCATCACCCACGGATCCGAACGCACCGATCTCCACGCACTACCGTAGGTTGGGTTGACGAAGGAAACCCGACACGTCGAGCCATTCCACCAATGACTCGGCCGATGGCTGTCGAAAATCACCCTCGTACCGTTGGGTATCGCTTCGCTCAACCCAACCTACGGCCCGCCCTGGTACCCTGTCGTGTACCGACCCGACTAAACCGAGCTACCACCCCCATGAACATCGAAATGCTCGACACCTTCCTCGATCTCCTCGAGACGCGGAATTTCAATCGCACTGCGGACAACCTGCACATCACCCAATCGACGGTCAGCGCCCGTGTCCGCGGACTCGAAGAGCAACTCGGCGTGCGCCTGTTCGTGCGCGGTCGTGGTGGTGCCGAGCTGACGCCGGAAGGCCAGAAATTCGAGAGTTACGCCGTAAATATTCGCCTCGGCTGGAACCTCGCGCGCCAGGAACTCGCGATGCCGTCCGGCTACCACGGCCAGCTCCGGGTCGCGATGCAGGTAAGTCTCTGGGACAAGCTTATCACCGACTGGGTGGCTGAACTCCGCCGCACCCTCAGCGACACGGCCGTGCACGTCGAGTCGGATTACTCCCGGGCGATGATCGACGAGATCGTGTTCGGCAATCTCGACGTCGCCGTCATCTACACCCCGGAGTACCGTCCGGAACTCGCGGTCGATTACCTCTTCGACGAGCGCTTCAGTATGGTCACGACGACACCGTGTGCACTGGAAGACGTGCTGCCCGAATCGTATCTGTTCGTCGCCTCGAGCCCGTACTTCAAGGCGCGCCACGGTGAACTGTTGCCGCAGCTCCAGCATGCGCCCCTGTCGATGGGGCTCAGCAACATGACGATCGCCTATCTGCGCCAGCACCCCGGGATCGCCTATCTGCCGGAGCGCATGAGCCGGCCGCTGACGGACTCGGGCGATCTGTTCCCGGTCGAGGGCGCTCCCATCATCGACCAGCCCGTGTATGCGACCTACGTCTCCCGTCACCGCTACCGGCCGAACGTGAAACACGCCCTCGCACTGCTGTCGGCTCTGGACGTCAACGCCCCGGGAATTCCCGAGTCGCCCGGGGACCCGTAGGTCGGACTTCGGCCCGACACGCGAAAGCCACTGACCTTTCGGAATAAACCCTATCTGCGCGATGCCGGTTCCTGTCCGCGCCGGCAATGATCCGAGGGACTCGCAAGCGCCGCCACTTTCACTGCCACGCCACGACGAAACCCAGCACGATCGCCGCCATGAACAGTGTCTCCGCGACCATAAGGGCAACGGCGAGCCAGCCCACACGGGCGAGCTCACGCAGATCGGTCTTCATGCCGATCGCGGCAATGGCGCAGATCAGGCACCAGCGCGACACCTCGGTTGCCCCGCCGGCGACGGCGTTCGACAACAGGCCCAGGCTGTTCAGCCCGGCGATCACGATGAATGCAACCAGGAACAGGGGGAACGGCAGCCGTCGCCACCAGGGTACGTGTGCCGCGCGCTGCCCGTTCTCGCGGCGAAAGAGCATCGCGATGGCGAGGACTATCGGCGCGAGCATCGCCACGCGCAGGAGCTTCGTGACCGTGGCCGTATCACCCGCCGTCTCCGACACCATGTACCCTGCGCCGACAACCTGGGCGACGTCGTGAATGGTCGCCCCGAGGAACAGCCCCGCCGACCACTCATCCAGACCGACGACAGAGGAGACCAGGGGATAGAGAATCATGGTCAGCGTACCGAGCGTGGTTACACCGACGATCGTAAACAGCGTGTCCCGTTCGGAGTGTTCGTCGCGTGGCAATACGGCCGCGATCGCGAGCGCGGCCGAGGCACCGCAGATGCCGACGGCGCCGCCGGTGAGGATCCCCTGACGCCCGCTAAGCCCGAAGGCCATCGCCATGAGGCGCCCAAAGATGACGGTCGCGATCACCGTGGCGATCACGAGCGCGATGCCCCCCGCGCCGAGACCGCCGATCTGCTCGAGACCGATCCGGGCGCCCAGCAACGCGACCCCGACGCGGAGTACCTCCCGGGCCGAGAACTCGATGCCAGGGGCCGTACGCGCCTCTTGCGCGAGGAAGTTGAACGCCATGCCCAGCAGCAGCGCGTACAGCAGGGTCGGTCCGCCGTAGTGATCCGACACGAACACGGCCGCCATCGCGATCGTGATCGCGGTCAGCAATCCCGGCCATAACCCCTTTAAACGCGCGAATCCGCGTCGCGTGGCTGCAGCGGTCAACGACAAAACGGGTCTCCTATGGGAGGGGAGCAAGCGCTGTGCGGCCCTCCCCGGGGTTAGCGGGCCAGCCGGGGAGCCTGACGGGCTTCCCCGATTCGATCAATCGATCCTCCTGGCGGCAACGATCGCGAACGCGCATGGCCGATTCACGATACCGATTGATAACGCAGCCAAATCGATTTTAGCGGTCAATACAATTCCCGGCTCAGAACGCCCTGCACAACCTGTCAAGCCGGGAGGCCCGAATGACCGAATCACTGCAGCCCGCCGCGATCCACACCCTGCCCGGATGGAAGACCGGGCGGATGACCATGCGTTGCCTGCGGGTGCAGGCCGAGACCCGCGATGTCGCCACCTTCACCTTCCGGGCGGAGGCGCCGATGCTGTTTGATTTCCAACCCGGCCAGTTCGTCATCATCGAGCCCGTCATCGACGGCCTCACTGTGCCGCGCTGCTACTCGGTCTCAAGCACGCCTTCGCGGCCCTGTACGTTTAGCATCACCGTCAAACGGGTACCTGATGGACTCGTTTCGAATTGGCTCCACGACCACCTGCGTCCCGGCGACAGCCTGACCGTCTCGGCCCCGCAGGGCGATTTCAATATCGTCGACCGCCCGGGCGAACGGATCCTCATGCTGTCGGGCGGCAGCGGCATCACGCCCGTGATGTCGATGCTGCGCTGGCTGCATGACACGGCCACGGACGTGGATATCCACTTCGTCCATGCCGCGCGTTCGCCCGAGGACATCATTTTCCGACCCGAACTCGAGGCGCTGGCGCGGGCGAATGATGGACTGCAGCTGTCGGTGACCTGCGAGTCCACCGGCGACGAGGCCTGGTTCGGTTATCGAGGTCGGCTGAATGAATCGATGCTCCAGCAGATGGTCCCGGACCTGATGCAGCGCACCGTGTTCGCCTGCGGCCCGGAACCGTACATGGAGGCCGTGCGCGACATCCTCGGTGGCCTCGGTTTGCCCGCCGAGCAATATCACGAAGAGAGTTTCGGGGGTGGGCCGCCGGTCGCGCCCGCCGTGCCTGCCGCGCCCGCTGAGAACCCGGAGCCTGCGATCGACGCGGGCGACGACGATGCCGGTGACGTAGTTACGCCGGTCCAGACCGGGTGCACGGTCCGCCTCGCCCGCACCGGTCTCGAGTTTACCTGTGCGCCCTCACAGACCCTGCTGCAGGCGGCGCAGAACAATGGCGCATGGATCCCCTGCGCCTGCCAGATGGGCGTATGCGGTTCCTGCAAGGTCCTCAAGACCGCCGGCGACACGCACATGCAGCACATGGGCGGGATCTGCGACGACGAAGAAGCGGCCGGCTACGTGCTCGCCTGCTGCACGTACCCGACCGGCGCCGTGGAACTCGACTGCTGACGCGGCCAGCGGCGTTCCCCCGCCTTCAGGTATCCGCTTCCGTGTGGCCGACCAGCCAGTCCCAGAAGATCTGCGCGTCCGGGCGTGGATCGCGGCCCGCGACCCGGGTAACGAAGAAGGACTCGTCGGTCTCAAGCCACAGATCGAATGGCGCCACGAGCGTCCCTTCCGCAAGCGCGGTCTCGACGAATCCGCTGCGCGCGAGCGCGATCCCGGCGTCGCGCATGGTCAGTGCCAGCACTACCGCCATCGTGTCGCCGATCAGCGGCGTGGTCCGATCGAGCAGATCCTCGGCCCCGACCCAGGCGAGCCACTGCGGCCAGCCGGTCGCGAATCCCGCCGCGTGCAGCAGATGACGGCCGCTGAGGTCCTCCGGATCCTGGAGTTCACGCGCGGTTGCGGGTGTGCACACCGGAGCCAGCCGTTCATGCGTGAGGCGCTGGCACTCGACACCGTCCCAGTCACCATGTCCGTAACGGACTTCCAGGTCCGCCCCGTCGAGATCGAAATCGTTCGGCCAGACCGCCGTGGTGATCCGCAGTGAAACCTGCGGGTGGGCGCGTTGAAAATCATGAAAACGCGGCGCCAGCCAATGCGCCGCGAAGGCCGGTGTCGTGCGCACGGTCAACGGGGCGTCACGGGGCGTTCCAAAGGCCTCCGCGATCCCGGTCGACAGGCGTTCGAAGGCCTCGGTGACCGCCGGCACGAAGGCCTGCCCCGCCTCCGTCAATTCCAGGCCCCGCGCGTGGCGCAGGAAGAGGGTCTGACCGAGTTGGTGCTCCAGTAGCCGTATGCGCTGGCTGACCGCGGCCTGGGTCACCCCGAGTTCGCGTGCGGCATCGGTGAAACTCATGTGACGCGCCGCGGCGTCGAAGGCGTGCAGCGTCTGAGCGGGAGGAAGACGACGTGACATGGATTTCCAATAATCAGGATATAAATAAATTATACCCGCTCCCCCGGTATTATTCGTTTGTCGCCTGCGCGGCCCGTGCCCAGACTGCGCGGCGCATCAACGCCCGACGCAAGGAGACATACCGCATGACCGCCGAAGCCCTCGCAACAGAGCAGCCCGACAACGTCGATATGGGCGAACTCGCGCCGTATGCAGGCGGGCCACGCCTCACGGACGCGGAAAGCCGTCACGGCGCGGTCAGCTTGACCTGGGCCGACGGCACGCGTGCCGATTTCCCGCTGATGTGGCTGCGCGACCACTGCGCCTGTGCCCAGTGCCGGCATCCGCGGACCCGCGAGCGGCTCGTACGGATTATCGATCTCCCCGAAACCCTGCCCGAACCAGCGGTCACACTCACGGCATCCGGCGCACTCCACCTCGAATGGCCCGCCATGTCCGGCTTCAACGTTCACGAAAGCCTGTTCGATGCCGGCTGGCTGTACCAGCGCGCCGACGCCTACCGGGCCGATCCGCTCGACGTCGATCGCAAAATCCCCTGGACATCGGCGATCGCCGACGCACTGCCGGTGGCGGACCATCACGCCTTTATGCACACGGAGGCCGGTCTCTGCGATTGGCTGCAGGCACTCGACCGCTATGGTTTCGCCTTACTGCGCAACGGGCCGACGGAGCCGGGTGAGGTCATTCGCGTGGCCGAACGCGTCGGCTGGCCGCGCGAGACCAACTTCGGGCGGCATTTCGATGTCGTCTCGATGCCCGATCCGAACAACGCCGCCTACACAGCGGTCGCGCTGGAACCGCACGTCGATCTGCCCAACTGGCAGCGCCCGCCCGACTTCCAGTTGCTCTATTGCCTGGCCAACGAGGCTGAGGGCGGTGAATCGACGCTGACCGATGGGCTGGCCGTCGCATGGGCGCTGCGCGATCGCGATCCCGATGCCTACCGCATCCTGACCGAAACGCGGATCGACTTCCGTTTCCAGGACGAGAATGCCGATATCCATTACCGGGGGCCGGTGATCGGCTGCGACGACAACGGCAACCCGAGCGTACTGCGCTTCAACAACTGGATCCGCGACACCCTGCGCCTGCCCGCCGCCGAGGTGGACGGGTTCTACCGTGCCTACCGGCGCTTCTGGGGCATGCTGCGCGACCCCGCCTGGACCCTGCGCTTCATGCTGCGCCCGGGCGAGATGATCGCCTTCGACAATCTCCGTGTTCTGCACGGGCGCGATACGTTCGACCCGAATACCGGGCACCGCCATCTGCAGGGCACCTACCTCGACCGTGACCTGATCCGGTCACGCCAGCGGGTTCTGGAACGCGCGACGGCCTAACCGCCAACACCGCGTTCTATCGTTTCCGCACATGACGACACAACCATGGGGGATAACCATGAAACGACAACGATCGATCCGAAACGCCGCCGCCATCGGCGCAGCCGTATTGATCACCGCCATGCTCCTGCTGCCGCTGCGCGCGGCCGCGGCCGAGCCGGTGCGCTTCGCCATCCAGGCGTGGCCGGGCGTGACCGTGAAGACCGAGGTCGCCCGGCAGCTGCTGGAGAGCATGGGCTACGCCACCGAGCTGCAAGAGCTCGAGCCGCAGTTCGTTTACCAGGGCATCCGCAGCGACGACGTCGACGTCTCGCTCGGCGCCTGGATGCCGGCACACAAGGACATGGTTCAGCCCCTGCTCGATGACGGCGTCGCGCGCCAGCACGCCGCCAACCTCGAGGGTGCGATCCAGGGCCTGGCCGTGCCGGCATACACGTACGAGGCCGGCATCAAGCGCGTCGAAGATCTGGTGGAGAACGGCGACCAGTTCGGTAAGGAGATCTTCGCGATCGGGGCCGGCGCGGCCATGACGCGTGCGTTCCAGGATGCGGTCGACGAGGACTACATGGACCTCGGCGACTGGACGGTGACGCCCAGCAGCACCGCCGGTATGCTTTCGCAGGTCGACCGGGCAACCGGCCGGGAGGAACACATCGTCTTCCACGGCTGGAAGCCGCACTGGATGGACGTGCGCTTCGACATCCGCTTCCTCGAGGCCGACCCGCAAGGCCGTCTCGCCGGCATGGAGACGACTGTCTATACGATCGTCGCCGATGGCTGGCCCGACAAGAACCCTCAGGCATCGCGGTTCCTCGAGCAGTTCAGGGTGCCGCTGGAGGCGCAGAGCCTGTGGATCGACGGCTTCAGCCGCAAGGATCGCGACCCGCAGAAGGTCGCCCGCGACTGGATCGAGGACAACCTCGACGTGGTCGAGCAGTGGGCGGAGGGCATCGAGAGCGCCAACGGCGGCTCGGGCATCGAGGCCATCCGCAGCGAATACGGCGGCTGATCGACGTGACCTGGCGGACGGGTGCCGGAACAACGACACCCGCCGCCATGGGTCCCGGTTTTCCGCAACCGGGAATCCACGACGCCTTTGTGTCACACGATGATCATCGTGCCGCACCGGGTGGATCTGATCGCGAGCAAGCTCGCTCCTGCATGACGTCCGCACCGCACAGGGCCTGTCTGGCGCGGTGGGAGCGAGCTTGCTCGCGATCGCCTGATGATCCCGCCAAACGCGATCACGACCACCCCGCCCTCCTCCCCGCGCCGACCGTAATCACATGTGAACGTACAGATCGTCCCCGTCGATCGATACATCGAAGGTCTTCGCCTTCATCTTCGGATCGGCCAGCGCCTCACCCGTACGGATATCGAACTCCCATCCGTGCCACGCACAACGGACCAGTTCGTTGCGGCGTCCGTATTCGATACCGAAATCTCCGGCATCGATACCGGTCCCGCACTGCGGGCCTTCACAGAGCTGACCACCACGGTGCGGGCAGATGTTCAGCATGGCGTGATAGTCGCCATCGATCTCAAAGATGCCGATCGGCATGTTGTTGATGCGCACGATCTTCTGTTGCCCGGGTGCGACTTCGCTCGCCTTGCAGGCGTGAATGCCCTGTCCATTCATCATCGATCTCCCGGATGCCTCAGGCCGTGACCGCGGCGGCGGCCTCGGTCGTGTTGCTGTTGCGCAGACGCCGATAGACCTGCAAGGCGTTATTGCCGAGCACGTCGCTGCGCCACTGCGGCGGGATATGCAGTTTCTGTACGTCGTCGTAGTCCCAGTGCGGGTAGTCGGACGCGAACATCAGCGTCTCGCGGCCGTACATCGCATCCAGGATGCTCCACAGGTGTTCGACCCCGGTTTCGGGCTGCTCCAGCGGCTGAGTCGTGAAACGGATATTGCGCCGGAAGTACTCGCTCGGGAGCATCTTGAGCCAGGGCGTCTCCTTGCGCAGGGCCTTGTAGTCGGCGTCCAGGCGCCACAGGATCGGTGCGGCCCAGGCGACCCCGCACTCGATGACGATGAAGTACAGCTCCGGCCATTTCTCGAACACGCCCTCGGCGATCATGCTCGCCACGTGGGTCTGGGCCGACTGGCCGAGGATGGCATGCGTCTCCCAGAAGTAGCGGGTGGGCCCGGCCGCGATCGGGTTTGTATTGATACCGCCCTGCCCACCGAGATGGATCGCGAACGGCAGGCCGACCTCGGCACAGGCCTCGAAGATCGGATGATAGAACGGATTTCCGTAAGGCCGTTCCGCACCGTGTGATGCCAGCACCTGCACCATGTCGCTGCGGTGCCCGAGCCGACGGATCTCCTGCGCCGCCAGATCCGGCGCCTGGGGCGCGATCATGATCGACCCCTTCAGGCGGCTGTCGCGCGCGAGCCATTCATCGATCATCCAGTCGTTGTACGCCCGCACCAGGGCGGCGGCATAGAACGGATTGGCGATCGTCGAGGCCTCCATGGCCTCATCGCCCGTCATGATCGCGTAGTCGATACTGTAGGCGTCGAGATGCTTCTCCTTCATGACCCGGTAATGGTCTTCCTGGGTCTGCGGATTGATGTCCATCCGTTTGAACCCTTCCGGGTGCAGCCACGGGCGATTCGCGTTGGGGAACGAGCCGCGCGGCCCCGGCTGCTCGCCGCGCGTGAAATAGTCGCGGTGGTATTCATCGAGGTACGGCAGCAGTACTTCCGCCGAGCTCCAGTAGTTGTGGCAATCGCAGTCGATGATCACGGTTGATTCCTCCAGTTGTCGGGTACCACGGTCCGGGCCACTGCAGGGGCCGGACGGCGGGGTCATCCCGTTGCGGGACTTGCGATGCAGATTAGGCGTGGCGGGGCTATCGAACAAACGAATGTGATGGCGTTTTTGATCGGTTTTTGCGATTGGGGGCTGATTGGGAGGTGGGGACGGACGATTCTTGCGCTGAAGCGATGTAGCCCGGATGGAGTGACGCGGAATCCGGGGAACCGGGGACGCCGATACAACGGGGCGCCCTGGTGTATCTGAACCTTCCCGGATTTCGGCTTCGCCTTCATCCGGGCTACGGGGCGTGGATTGGTAGCTCGTCCGTTGGTGCTGGGTGCGAATTGGTGGAGAGAGAGGGATAGATGGCGGCCATCCATGGCCACCACCCCTTCGGGGCGCCTCCCGCTGGTCGGCGTCGCCAATCGGCTTTCCTGCCGATTGGTGCGCGGCCCGTCCATGGGCCGCGTCCTTTGGAGTCGCTTCGCTCGCGCTGATTCGCTCCCGGCGAATCAGTCGAACCGGGAGGGTTCGGCCCACCTCTCTACGCCATACAAAAAAAAAGCCCCGCGATTGCGGGGCTTTTTTTTGTATGGCGGAGAGAGAGGGATTCGAACCCTCGAAGGGGCTATCAACCCCTTACTCCCTTAGCAGGGGAGCGCCTTCGACCACTCGGCCATCTCTCCGTTGTTCTCGCTCGCGACCAACGATGGGGATCGAGAGCTTACAGACTATGGGGTCACCCGGGCAACCGGGTGACCCCGGGGGATCAGCTCTCGTCTACGGGATCCTGCTCGTTCTTGATGCGCTCGTAGATCTCTTCACGATGCACGGCGACATCTTTCGGGGCATTCACTCCGAGTCGGACCTGATTTCCCTTGACCCCCAACACGGTTACGGAGACTTCGTCTCCGACCATAAGGGTCTCGCCTACGCGGCGCGTAAGGATCAGCATGATTTCATACTCCTGTCGGTCTTCACCTCGAATCGGCAGGGATTGACCTCCCAATCGAACCCCGGTCCATTGCCTGCGCCGCCCCTCTTTGCGGGGGTCTGGTTGCTTTTCTCTGACGCGTATAGGCTAGTTCAATTCTCCCACGGCCTTCGCCGGAGCGTCCAGTCCGAACGCTGCGTGCAGGGCGCGCACGCCGAGCTCCAGGTACTTCTCGTCGACCACGACCGAGATCTTGATCTCGGAGGTCGAGATCATGTGGATATTGATCCCCTCGTTGCCCAGCGCCTCGAACATCTGACTCGCGATACCTGCATGCGAGCGCATGCCCACGCCCACGAGCGAGATCTTGACGATATTTTCGTCGCCATCGACCCGTTCCGCCCCGATTTCCTCGGTAACGCCGCGGACCAGTTCCAGCGCCTGCTGGTAATCATTGCGGTGCACCGTGAACGTGAAGTTGGCGATACCGCCCGCCGAGGCCACGTTCTGCAGGATCATGTCGACTTCGATGTTGGCATCGGAGACCGCCCCGATAATCCGGCGGGCGATACCCGGCTGGTCGGGTACGCCGGCGACGCGGATCTGCGCCTCGTCACGGTTGAAAGCGATGCCGGAAATGACGGCGTCTTCCATTTCGGGCTCCTCATAGGTGATCAGGGTGCCGGCGTTCTCCTGGAAGCTGGAGAGCACGCGCAGGGGCACGTTGTACTTGCCGGCGAACTCGACCGAGCGGATCTGCAGGACCTTGGCGCCGAGGCTCGCGAGTTCGAGCATCTCCTCGAACGTGACCCGGTCGAGACGGCGGGCGCGGGGCTCGATCCGGGGGTCGGTGGTGTAGATCCCGTCGACATCGGTGAAGATCTGGCACTCATCGGCCTTGAGCGCGGCCGCCAGGGCGACCGCGGAGGTATCGGAACCGCCGCGCCCGAGGGTCGTGATATTGCCCGCGGCATCGACGCCCTGGAAGCCGGCGACGACCACCACGCGGCCGGCTGCGAGATCGGTATTGATGCGCTCCCGGCCCACGCTCTTGATCCGGGCCTTGTTGTGCGTCTCGTCGGTCTGCACCGCGACCTGACCGCCCGTGTACGAGCGCGCCGGGCAGCCGCGCTTCTCCAGTGCCATCGCGAGCAGCGCGATCGTGACCTGCTCCCCGGTCGACATCAGTACGTCGAGCTCACGCGGTGTGGGCTTCGCCATGATCTGCTTCGCGAGATCGATCAGGCGATTGGTCTCACCGCTCATGGCCGAAACGACCACGACCACGTCATGCCCCTGCTCACGCGAGGCCTTTACGAGATCGGCGACATGCTCGATGCGCTCAATGGTGCCGACAGAAGTGCCGCCGAATTTCTGCACATACAGGCTCATACCGCGTCGCAAACTCCCGTGGCTGCGGTTTCAGGGATATCGAGAATAGACGTATTCGGAACGACTGGCGACATTCAGCCCAGCTGCTCGCGGACCCAGCGCGGGACATCAGCGAGGGCATCATCCAGCCCGGCGGGATCGTTCCCCCCGGCCTGGGCCATATCCGGGCGGCCGCCGCCCCTGCCGCCGACAAAACCCGCCACGTGATTGACGAGATCGCCGGCGCGGATACGGCCGGTCTCCCCGTTGGTGACGCCGGCGACCAGCTGGACTTTGCCGTTCGCGACCGTTGCGAGTACGACGGCGGCGGCACCGAGGCGTCCCTTGAGGCCGTCAACGGTCTCGCGGAGCGTCTTCGAATCGGCATCGTCGAGTCGCGCGGCCAGCACCTGCAGGCCATCGATCTCAACGGTCCGGGCGGCGAGATCGCCGCCCGCCTGGCTGGCCAGCCGTGCCTTGGCCTGCTCCAGTTCCTTGTCCAGCCGGCGGCTGCGCTCGGTCAACTGCTCGACCCGGTTCTCGACTTCGTCGAGGCCGGCATTGACGGTCTCCGCGATCCGGCGCAGCCGGTCGTCCTGGGCCTGCAGCGATTCGATGGCCCTCGCCCCGGTGACCGCCTCGATCCGGCGCACGCCAGCGGCCACACCGGTTTCCGAAAGCACCCGACACAGTCCGATATCCCCGGTACGGTCGACGTGGGTGCCGCCGCACAGTTCCAGCGATTCCGGCCCGATGCGCAGGACCCGGACCTGGTCGCCGTATTTCTCCCCGAACAGGGCCATCGCACCCTCGGCGACCGCCTCTTCCATGCGCATCTCGCGCACCTCGACCGGGCTGTTGCGCCGGACCTCCGCGTTGACGAAACGCTCGATCTCCGCGAGCTGCGCGCGCGTGACCGGCTCGAAGTGCGAGAAGTCGAAGCGCAGGTGATCGGGATGCACCAGTGAGCCTTTCTGTTGCACATGGTTCCCGAGTACATGGCGCAGCGCCGCGTGGAGGAGGTGTGTCGCCGAGTGATTGCGCCGGGTGTCACTGCGGCGCTCGGCATCGATGCTGGCCTGAACGGGTGTGCCGATCTCGAGTCGCCCGGAGAGCAAACGGCCGATGTGCGCACTCGCCTGCCCTTTCCTGCGCGTGTCCTCGACCTCGAACACGGTGTCGCCCGTGTTGAGCCGACCACGATCACCGACCTGCCCGCCGGCCTCCGCGTAGAACGGCGTCCGATCCAGGAAGACCATGCCGGCCTCACCGGTCTCCAGCGCCTCGACGGCCTCGTTGTCGCGGTAGAGCGCGATAACACGCCCTTCGTCGGCATCGCGCTCATAACCGCTGAACGCGCTGCTCACATCGACCTGTACGTCCGACGACAGGTCCACCCCGAACTGGCTCGCGGCACGCGAGCGACGCTGCTGTTCTTCCATGCAGCGATTGAAGCCGGCGCGGTCGACCCGCAGGCCATGCTCACGGGCGATATCGGCGGTCAGATCCCAGGGGAAGCCGTAGGTGTCGTACAGACCGAAGGCGACGTCCCCGGGGATGGTCGAGGCCGGATCCAGCTCCGCGTCGTCGTCCTCTTCGTCCGGCGGCGTATCGCGGTAGTCCTCACGCGGGGTCAAACCCGACATGGCGTCGTCGAGCAGTTTCATGCCCTGGGCGAGGGTTTCCTGGAATCGCCGCTCTTCCTTGAGGAGCATCCGTTCGACCAGTTCGCGCTTCTCTACCAGTTCCGGAAACGCCTCGCCCATCTCGTGGATCAGCGGCTCGACGAGGCGGTGGAAGAACGGTTCGCGCAGGCCGAGCTGGTAGCCATGCCGCGCCGCCCGGCGGATGATCCGGCGCAGGACGTAGCCGCGACCTTCGTTGGACGGCAGGACGCCATCGACGATCAGGAACGCGCAGGAGCGGATATGGTCGGCGATGACCCGCAGCGAGGCGTTGTCCCGCTCTTCGGTCTGCGCCAGGTCGGCGACCGCGTCGAGCAGCCGACGGAACAGGTCGATCCCGTAGTTGTCATGCACGCCCTGCATGACAGCCGCGATCCGCTCCAGACCCATGCCGGTATCGACGCAGGGCGCGGGCAGCGGGTTCATCGTCCCGTCCGCGTCGCGGTCGTACTGCATGAACACGAGATTCCATATCTCGACGTAGCGATCGCCGTCCTCGTCGGGCGTGCCCGGCGGCCCGCCGTCAATGCCCGGACCGTGGTCGTAGAAGATCTCGCTGCAGGGGCCGCAGGGTCCGGTGTCACCCATCTGCCAGAAGTTATCGCTCCCGGAGATTCGCGCGAAACGCTCTTCCGGAATTCCGATATGGTTCAGCCACAGGTCGGCCGCCTCGTCGTCGTCGACGTAGACCGTGACCCACAGGCGCTCGGCGGGTAGCCCGAACTCTTCGGTCAGCAGCCCCCAGGCGTACTCGATCGCTTCCTTCTTGAAATAGTCGCCGAAACTGAAGTTGCCGAGCATCTCGAAGAAGGTGTGATGGCGCGCCGTATAACCAACGTTCTCAAGGTCGTTGTGCTTGCCACCCGCACGCACGCAGCGCTGACTGGTTACCGCCCTTTTGTAGTCGCGCTGCTCGTTGCCAAGGAACACATCCTTGAACTGCACCATGCCGGCGTTGGTGAACAGCAGGGTCGGGTCGTTCGCGGGCACGAGCGACGCGGACGGCACGATCCGGTGGCCGCGCTGCTCGAAGTATTCATGGAAGCGGCGCCGCAGTTCGGCGCTGCCCATCCAGTTCGTATCGTCACGGATTTCGGCGTCTGCCACGGTTATGTCCCCGTCGCGGAGTAATCAGTCATCCGCATTGTCGTAATCGGTGACCCGCCGGATGATCCCGGCGGGGAAGCCGCGCCCCTGCAGGAAACGCATGCGTTTCGACAGCTCGGCGCGCGTATCCGGGGCCAACACGCCGAAGCGGCGCTCCAGCGCATCACGCGCCAGCGCCGTCCACTCATCTTCGAAAGGCGCCAGCGCCGTATCGATGAGGTCGCCCTGGACGCCCCGTTCGCCGAGCGCCGAGCGCAGCTTCAGCGGCCCGTCACCACGCGCCACACGCTGCTCGACGAACAGCATCGCGAACCGCTCGTCGCTCTGCAGCCCCTCGGCGGCGAGGCGCTCGATCTCGGCGTCGATCGCATCACGCCCGTAACCGCGCCGCTCGAGCTTGGCGGCCAGCTCCCCCGCCGCGTGCTCGCGGCGCGCGAGCAGGCGCACGGCGGCCTCATTGAGCTCGGGGTCGCGGTCGTCGTTATCCCTGTTCGGAGCCGGCAGCTTCCGTCTCCTCGGTCTCTTTACCCGATTTCGCTGGCTTGGCCAGCAGCAGATCGCGCAGCTTTTGCTCGATCTCCTGCGCGGTTTCGGGGTGTTCCTTCAGGTAATTGCGGACATTCTCCTTGCCCTGCCCGATGCGCGTACCGTTGTAGCTGTACCAGGCGCCGGATTTGTCGACGATGGCGTTCTTCACGCCGAGGTCGATCAGCTCGCCTTCGACCGACACGCCCTCGCCGTAGAGGATCTCGAACTCGGCCTGGCGGAACGGCGGCGCCATTTTGTTCTTGACGACCTTCACGCGGGTCTCGTTGCCGATGACCTCTTCGCCCTTCTTGATCGAGCCGATCCGGCGGATATCCAGGCGCACGGAGCTGTAGAACTTGAGGGCGTTGCCGCCGGTGGTCGTCTCCGGACTGCCGAACATGACGCCGATCTTCATACGGATCTGGTTGATGAAGCAGACCATCGTGCCCGATCGCTGGATGTTGGCGGTCAGCTTGCGCAGGGCCTGCGACATGAGGCGGGCATGCAGGCCGACATGGGAATCGCCCATCTCGCCCTCGATCTCCGCCTTCGGCGTCAACGCCGCGACCGAGTCGACCACGACCATGTCGATCGCGCCGGAACGCACGAGCATATCCGCGATCTCGAGCGCCTGATCGCCCGTGTCGGGCTGCGACACCAGCAACTCGTCGACGTCGACGCCGAGCTTCTCGGCGTAGGTCGGATCGAGCGCGTGCTCGGCGTCAATAAAGGCACAGGTCCCGCCGTCCTTCTGGCACTCGGCGATCACCTGCAGCATCATGGTGGTCTTGCCGGACGATTCCGGGCCATAGATCTCGACGACCCGCCCGCGGGGCAGTCCGCCCACACCCAGCGCCACGTCCAGCGACAGCGACCCCGTCGATACCACGGACACGTTGCGCACGGCGGAATCGTCACCCATGCGCATGACAGCGCCTTTGCCGAACTGCTTCTCGATCTGGCCGAGCGCCGCGCTCAGCGCCTTCTTGCGATCCTGATCCACGCGCAAACCTCCATTAGCCTTACAGCCCGGACCACGCCCGGGTCATCCCCCGGATTATCCCACACCGAGCGCCTCCATCGAACCCCGAATCGCCATCCCGCCGCCCAGCGTGCGAGCCTCGAACCGGGACCGGGGAAGAATCACGAATGAACACGAATGGACACGAATGGAGCCTGGCGGTTGCAAGAGCTTCAGGAGCTTCGCTGACACCTTTTCGCCGCCAGATGTGGAAAATGCGGAACCACGGATGAACACAGATAGACACAGATAAAGGCAAAAAACCGTTGCTCCCGGGGGCGTTCGAAGGTCGCAGCGATTATCGCGCGGTAGCGCTTTCTTCGGAGCCAGTTTTATCTGTTTTTATCTGTGTTTATCTGTGGTTCTTCAGTATTCGGTTGAAGTGCCGGGTCCCGAACAGCGAAGCTCCAGAAGCCGATGGGCGGCCCGGGCCCCATTCGTGTCCATTCGTGTCCATTCGTGGTTCTTCTCGGCCAGCCCCCGCGAGCCCGCCTACCCGATCCCGACGTCCTCGAGTTCTTCACCGTCGGGGGCTTCGGATTTGGCGGCTTCGCCGCGCAGGAGTTCGAGCTGGCGGAGGTATTGGGGATTGACGTCGCCGGTGAGGTACTCGCCCGTGAAGCAGCAGCCCTCGAACTTCGTGAGCGAGGTGTTGCCCGCGCGTACGGCCTCGATCAGGTCCTCGATGGACTGGTAGATGATCCAGTCCGCCCCGATCCGGGTACCGATCTCTTGTTCGGTGCGCTCATGGCCGATCAGCTCGTCGGCCGCCGGCATATCGATGCCGTAGACGTTGGGATAGCGTACCGGCGGGGCCGCCGAGGCCATGTAGACGCGCTTGGCGCCCGCGTCGCGCGCCATCTGGATGATCTCGTGCGAGGTGGTGCCGCGCACGATCGAATCATCCACCAGCAGCACGTTCTTGCCGCGGAACTCCAGTTCGATCGCGTTCAGCTTCTGGCGGACCGATTTCCGGCGCTGCTGCTGGCCGGGCATGATGAATGTGCGGCCGATATAGCGGTTCTTGATAAAGCCCTCGCGGTATTTCACGCGCAGCCGGTTGGCCATCTCGAGCGCCGCGGTGCGGCTGGTATCGGGGATCGGGATAATAACGTCGATGTCGTGATCCGCCCACTCGCGCTGGATCTTGTCGGCCAGATGCTCGCCCATGCGCAGGCGGGATTTGTAGACCGAGACATCGTCGATGATGGAATCGGGGCGCGCGAAGTAGACGAACTCGAACAGGCACGGCGCCTGGACCGTGTTGTCGGCGCACACGCGGCTGTGGACCGTGCCGTCGGACTCGATATACACCGCCTCACCGGCGCGCAGATCCCGTTCCATCTCGAATCCCAGCGCGTCCAGCGCGACGCTCTCGGAGGCGATCATGTACTCGGGCCCCATGATCGTATCGCGCCGCCCGAGCACGACCGGGCGGATGCCCCAGGGATCGCGGAACGCGAGGATGCCGCGGCCGGCGATCATCGTGATCACAGCATAGCCGCCGCGGGTGCGTTCGTGGACGCGCGATACTGCATCGAAGACGTCGTCGGCGTCGAGCCGGGTCGATGTCACGCGGTGCTGGAGTTCGTGGGCGAAGACGTTGAGCAGGACTTCCGTGTCCGAGGAGGTGTTGATGTGGCGCAGATCCGCCTCGAACAGCTGGCGTTTGAGCTCGCCGGCGTTCGTGAGGTTGCCGTTATGGGCCATGGCGATGCCATAGGGCGAGTTCACGTAGAACGGCTGCGCCTCGGCCGACGACTGGGTCCCGGCCGTCGGATAGCGGCAGTGGCCGATGCCCATGTCGCCCTGCAGTCGCATCATGTGCCGCGTATGGAAGACGTCACGCACGAGGCCGACGCTCTTGCGCATGAACAGCTTGCCCTCGTGGCAGGTCATGATGCCGGCGGCGTCCTGGCCTCGGTGCTGCTGCAGCGTCAGTCCGTCGTAGAGCAACTGATTGACCGGGCCGCGGCCGACGATTCCGATGATCCCGCACATTGCGTCAACCCCTTGGCGCCGCCGGCTGGACCATTCCCGCCGCTACGACGCGCCACCTGCTATGGAAAACCGTTCCCATCGGTCCCCGCGACAGGCCACGCGGGAAACCGGAACCTATGGACTCACTGTTGCGAAAGCAAGGACTCGGCCATCTCCGCCGGATAATGGTCCCGCATCCACGCTGCCACGGCGTCGAACGATGGGCGCAGGCGAGAGTCCACCCACCAGCCCTCTTCGCGCAACGCGGTATCCCCTGCCACCAGGACAAGCAGGGCCACGATCGCGACACCGCGGAGTGCGCCGAACACGACCCCCAGCGCCCGATCGGTACCGGACAGGCCGGTCTTTTCGACCAGCGTGGAGATCAGGAAATTCGTGAGTCCCCCGACCAGCAGGGTCGCCATGAACAGGGTCACCGCCGCCGCGCCCCAGCGCAGTGTCGGGCTCTCGAGCGATTCGGGCATCAGGAGCGCGAGCTTCGTGGCGAAGGCAAGCGCGACCCAGAAGGCCAGCACCCACGTCGCCAGCGAGATCGCCTCCTTGACGAAACCGCGGATGATGCTGATCCCGGCGGATATCACGAGGATTCCGACGATGATCCAGTCCAGTATGGTCATGAAACGGGTCCAGCACCACTGACCGACAGGCGCGCACGCCCGCGGCTACCCGGAATATTCCATCAGCAGCGCATCGCTGCCCCGATGGTCCTCGATTCGCCTTTCCAGTGCTTCACCATCTGCGCGTTCCGCCACCGGCCCGAGCAAAACTCGCCATACGGTGCCGCCGTCGGTCTCGACTTTCTCGGCGTTGGCATCGAAACCCGCCTCACGCAGCCGATCGCGCAGCACGACGGCATTGGTCTCGAGCTGGAAGCTCCCGACCTGGACGACCCAGCCCTGCCGGAGCCCCTCATTCGCGGCCTCTTCCGCCGTCGCGTCGGCGTTGGCCGCCCCTGCATCGCTGCCCGACTCCTCTTCGGCGGCCGGCGCATCGGCGGCCTCATCCTCCGTATCGGCCTCGGGTTCGGCCTGCGCGGGTTCGTCCGCACCGTCATCGGGATCCGTGCCGCCGTCCCTGTAATCGTCGGTCGCCAGGCTCGCCTCGCCCGCATCGCCGTCCACCGCGCCGGACCCGGCCCCCTCCTGCTCCAGCCGGGACTCCGGTGCTTCGGGCTGTTCCGGGATGGCGATGTCCTCGTTCAGGCGGTCACGCGCCCCGGATCCGTCCAGGAGCATCGGGAGGAAGATCACGGCCAGCGCCACCAGCACCACGGCGCCGACCAGTCGCTGTTTGAGGGCTGCATCCAAGAGAAAAGATATCCCCGCGCGTGTCACCGCCGACGCTCGCGGCAAGGCGCCGATTATAGGAAAAGCCCGCTCACCGGTGCCACAGTGGCGAACGAACCGAGCACGACGATCCGATCGCCCGGCACGGCCGCCGCCAGCGCCTTATGGTAACCCGTAATCGGATCCGCTGCCGTCGCCGCGACCTCGAGACCGACACCATGCAGCACGCCGGCCGTTTCGTCACCTCCGAGTCCGCGCGGCGGTGGCAGACCTGCCGCGTACCAGCAATCCACGGCCGCCCGCAGCGCGGCGATGACCCCCTCGATCTCCTTGTCGCGGTACATCCCGAGTACCGCCAGCGTCCGCCCCCGGCCGGGGCGGTCATCCAGAGTGGCCGCTAGCGCCGCGGCCGCGGCCGGATTGTGGGCGACATCGAGGATGACTTCCACACCGTTTACGTCATGGCACTCGAATCGACCGCGCACCGTCACCGAGCGCAGGCCGGCTGCGATCACGTCCGTCGCCGGCAACCGGTCCATCGCCGCGAGCGCCGCCAGTGCGAGCGCGGCGTTGTCGCGCTGGTAACCACCCGTCAATGCCGGTTCAGGGAGCCCCGATCGCGTCTCACCGAAACCCTGCCACGTCCAACAGCCCGGCTCCTCCGCGCGGCCGGTATCGAACCCCACACCCCGGCCGTGCAACTCGGCGCCGATCGCCTCCGCCTGTGCCCGCAGGCCGGCTGGCGGCTCACGCATGCCGCAGACGAGCGGGCGTCCCGGGCGCGCGATCCCCGCCTTCTCGCGGGCGATACCGTCGATATCCGAACCGAGCCACTCCACGTGGTCCCGGTCGATCGAGGCGACCGCCGCCACATCGGCATCGATGATATTGGTCGCATCCAGGCGCCCGCCCAGCCCGACCTCAAGGACCAGGAAGTCCGCGGACCGCGCGCGGAAGTGCGCGAGCGCCGCGAGCGTGGCGAATTCGAAATACGAGAGGCTCGTTTCGCCGCGCGCGCGGTCGACGGCGTCGAATGCATCGCAGAGCGCTTCGTCCCCGGCCTCGGCGCCGCCGACCCGGACACGTTCATTGAACCGTGCAAGATGCGGGGAGGTGTAAAGCCCGACACGGTACCCCGCGGCGGCCAGGATCGACTCCAGCAACGCGCAAACCGAACCCTTGCCGTTGGTGCCGGCGACGGTGATCACCGGCACGCCGGGCTGATCCAGCCCCATCCTGCGACCCACGGCGGCCGTGCGCTCCAGCCCGGGATCGATCGCTACGGCGTGCAGCCCCTCGATCCACTCAAGCCAGCCCGCCAGGGAATGGAAACGCATGCGATGGGTGGTCAGGCGGGCTCTTCCAGCATCTCGAGGGCGGGATCCTTCGGTTTCGGCGCACGCCCGGTCATCATCGCCAGCACACCGCCCAGACGGCTGCGCATCTCGCGGCGGTCGACGATCAGGTCCACGGCACCGTGGTCGACCAGGAACTCCGCGCGCTGAAAGCCCTCGGGCAATTTCTCGCGCACGGTCTGTTCGATTACACGCGGCCCGGCGAAACCGATCAGCGCGCCGGGTTCCGCAACATGCAGGTCGCCGAGCATGGCGAGACTGGCCGATACGCCGCCCATGGTGGGATCGGTAAGGACCGAGACATAGGGCAGCCGGTGGCGTGACAGGCGCGCGAGCGCCGCGCTTGTCTTGGACATCTGGAACAGCGAGAACAGCGCCTCCTGCATGCGCGCCCCCCCGCTCGCCGAGAAACAGATCAGCGGCGCTGCGTTGTCGATGGCCGCATCGACGGCGCGCACGAACTTCTCGCCGACCACCGAGCCCATCGAACCGCCCATGAATCCGAATTCAAAGGCACAGGCGACGACCGGCATTTCCTCCACACAGCCCTGCATCACCACCAGCGCGTCTTTCTCGCCGGTCGCGCGCTGCGCCTGGGAGAGCCGGTCCTTGTACTTTTTGCTGTCCCGGAAGCGCAGGATATCGATCGGCTCCACACCCGCGCCGATCTCATGCCTCGGCTCCGCGTCGAGGAAGTGATCGAGTCGGGTGCGGGCGTTAATCCGCCGGTGATGCGCGCACTTGGGACATACATCGAGATTCCGCGCGAGCTCGGCGCGATACAGCACGGCCGCGCATTCGCTGCACTTGACCCACAGTCCCTCCGGGACATTCCCCTTGTTGCGCGTCTCCGTGCGGATGCGCGACGGCATCAGACGTCCAAACCAGCTCATCGCTCATTCTCCCTGCAGGAATTCATAAACCGCCGCGATTCACGCAGTGCGCAACCGCACGCGATCATGCAACCCGATCCAGAGCCGCACGCATGGAGCCGACGAGTTCGCCGACCGACGCACGCATCGCGTCCGCATCGTGTTGATTTTCCGCGATCCGTGACACGATGGCCGAGCCCACCACGACCGCATCCGCGAATGCACCCAGCCGGGCCGCCGACTCGGCATCGCGGATGCCGAAGCCGACGCCGACCGGCAGACCGGTATGTCCGCGGATCGCCGCGACCTTGGCCTCCACTTCCTCCTCGGGCATCGCCGCCGCACCGGTCACGCCTTTGAGGGAAACGTAGTAGACGAATCCACGCGCGGTGGTACAGATCCTTTCCATGCGATCGTCCGCGGTCGTCGGTGCGACCAGGAAGATCGGATCGATGTCACGCTGTACGAGCGCCTGGATGAGATCGCCGCTTTCCTCGGGCGGCTCATCGACCACGAGTACGCCATCGACCCCGACCTCGGCGGCACGGGTCGCGAAGGCTTCGGTGCCCATGGCCTCGATGGGGTTGCAGTAGCCCATCAGCACGATCGGTGTCGTGCCGTCCGTGGCTCGGAAATCGGCCACCATGTCGAGAACGTCGCGTAGCCGGACATGGTGTGCCAGAGCGCGCTGACAGGCATCCTGGATCACGGGGCCATCCGCCTGCGGGTCCGAGAATGGGACTCCGAGTTCGAGCACGTCCGCGCCCGCCTCCACCAGCCCATGAAGCAGGCCGACGGTCTGGCCCGGATCCGGGTCCCCGGCGGTGATATAGGGGATCAGCGCCGTGCGGCCGCTGCCGCGCAATTCGCTGAAGCGCGCCTCGATGCGGCTCATTCCATCGCCTCCCCGCTGAATTTCGCCACCGTCGCCATATCCTTGTCACCACGGCCGGACAGATTGATTACGATCGTCTGGTCGCCTCGCATGGTCGGCGCGAGCTTCTTCACGTACGCCACGGCGTGCGCCGTCTCCAGTGCCGGCATGACGCCCTCGACCCGCGTCAGCTCATGGAAGGCGGAAAGCGCCTCGTCGTCATCGACCGTGGCATAGTCGACCCGGCCCATATCCTTCAGCCACGCATGCTCGGGCCCGACACCCGGGTAATCCAGCCCCGCCGATATCGAGTGCGTCGCCGTAATCTGGCCACTGTCATCGCTCATCAGGTAGGTCCGGTTGCCATGCAGAACGCCCGGACGGCCGCCCGCGAGAGGGGCCCCGTGATGCCCGGTGGCGAGCCCCTCGCCACCGGCCTCGACGCCATACATGCGCACGCCGCTGTCCTCGAGGAAGGGATGGAACAGGCCGATCGCATTGGAGCCACCACCTACGCAGGCCACAAGCGCATCAGGGAGATGCCCTTCCTGCTCGAGCATCTGCTCCCGGGTCTCGTCGCCGATCACGCAGTGGAAATCACGGACCATCGTCGGATACGGGTGTGGGCCGGCGACAGTCCCGATGATGTAATAGGTCGTGTCGACGTTGGCCACCCAGTCTCGCATCGCTTCGTTGAGCGCGTCCTTGAGCGTCTTTGCGCCCGAGTGCACCGGGACCACCTCGGCGCCCAGCAGCTTCATCCGGAACACATTGCTCTTTTGGCGCTCGACGTCCTCGGCACCCATGTACACGACGCACTCCATGCCGAGACGCGCGGCGACCGTGGCGGAGGCGACACCGTGCTGCCCGGCGCCGGTCTCCGCGATCACGCGCTTTTTGCCCATGTACTTGGCGACCAGCGCCTGGCCGACCGTGTTGTTGATCTTGTGCGCGCCGGTATGGTCCAGGTCCTCGCGCTTGAGATAGACCTTTGCCCCGCCCAGCTGCTGCGACCAGCGCTCGGCGTAATACAGCGGGCTCGGCCGGCCGACGAAATGCTTCAGGGTCCAGTCCAGTTCCCGACGGAACTCCGGATCCGCACGCAGATGATCGTAGGCCGCCCGCAGTTCGGCGAGCGGGGCCATCAGGGTCTCGGCGACGAATGTGCCGCCATAGGGGCCGAAATGCCCGCGTTCGTCGGGCAGGGCTTCGTACTCAGGTTTCGTTGCGGTCGCCACGGCGAACCTCCTCGATGAAACGCTGGATTCGGGCCACGTCCTTGCGGCCGGGGGATTGTTCGACGCCGCTGCTGGCGTCCACCGCATCGGGGTGGACCGCGCGCACGGCACTGCACACGTTGTCGGGATCGAGCCCACCGGCCAGGATGAGGCGGTAGTCGCGGTCCCCGGTCAAACGGTCCCAGGCGAACGTCGTGCCGGTTCCACCCGCCTCGCCGGGGCGGTGGCTGTCGGCCAACAGACCGCCGGCATCGGGCCAGCCACGCGCGAGCTCCGATGGGTCGGCCCCGTCCGCCATGCCGACCGCCTTGATGTAAGGTCGGTCGAACGAGCGGCAGAACGACGCATCTTCGTGCCCGTGGAACTGCAGCAGACCCAGCGGCACCGCCGCCAGAACCGATTCGATCCGATCGCGCTCCGCGTCAAGAAACAGCCCGGTCGCCGTGACAAACGGCGGCAGCGTCGCGATGATGGCTTTGGCGGCCTCTATATCGACCGCCCGCGGGCTGGGTGGATAGAACACCAGCCCGATCGCATCGACGCCCGCCGCGGCCGCAGCAGCGGCATCATCGGGTCGCGTTATGCCACAGATCTTTACGCGCGTGTGCGCCATGATTTCGCTCGCGACCCGGGTGCGGATTTAGGGTGTTGTCCCACACTTGCAGTTTAACACGGTGAACCACTCAGCCGACCGGTGGAAAGGCCTCGTCGGCCCGCGGCACGGGGAGGTCGATGCCGGCAGGATAACGCGGCCCGAGGAAATACAGGCCTTCGGCTCGTGCGGTCACGCCGGCCAGGCGGCGGTCGCCCGCGGCCAATACATCACCCACCCACTCGGGCGCGCGCTCGCCGCGACCGACCGCGATCAGCGTACCGGCGATGATGCGCACCATATTGTGCAGGAATGCATTGCCGGTTACGTCGATCCGAACCCAGCCAGATGATTCACTCACCGTGATGTCGTCGACACGGCGCATGGGCGTGCGTGACTGGCAATCGGCGGAACGGAAGGCGCTGAAATCGCGCTCGCCAAGCAGGTGGTGTGCGCCCCGCTGCATTGCCGCCGCGTCGAGCGCCGCATGGTTCCAGCCGGCCCGGTCGCGCCACAGTGCGGGGCGTTCCGGTCCCGCGGCGATCAGGTAACGGTAGCACCGCGCAATCGCGCTGTGGCGGGCGTGGAATCGCGGGGTCAACGGCAGCACGGAGCGAACGGCGACATCGCGTGGCAGATTGCTGTTGGTACCCATCAGCCATGCCCGATCCGGGCGCTCGGCGGCGGTATCGAAATGCACGACCTGGCCGGTCGCATGCACACCGGCGTCCGTACGCCCCGCACAGATGACCGTAACCGGCTCAGCGGCCACCGTGGAAAGGGCCTGTTCCAGCGCCCCCTGCACGGTCCGGCCGTGCCGCTGAGACTGCCAGCCGCGGAAGCCGGATCCGTCGTACTCGACGACACAGGCAATACGCATCAGCGTGCGTTATGGCCGCTCGCCGCACCGCTTGGCGGGCGACCGGTGCCACCATCTTCCATGTGCCGGCGGGCACTCCTCAGAGGCTGCGGTTCCACACCTCAGCGAACACTGTCGAGGAGGCTCTGTGCCTCGCTGCGCTGTTGCTCGTTGCCCGAGGATGCGACTTCTTCGAGCGCATTGGTGGCGCTCTCCGGATCACCCATGTCGATATAGGCCCGCGCGAGGTCGAGCATGGTGTCGAACTCGTCGTCCTCGTCCGCGGCTGTTTCCCCAGCGCCGGCAGCGCCCGCGGCAGCAGCGGATTCACCAGTGGACGGCCCGCTCGCCCTCGTCTCCGGCGCTTCGGATCCGGTCGTGCCCGAATCATCGAGGTTGAAGGCAACATCGTCCTCGGCCCCGCTGCCGAGGGCATCGAGATCGCTCAGGTCGAACGCATCGTCGTCCGTCGCGCCAGCCGTCCCGCTCCCGGATGCGCCAGGGGTTTTATCGGCCGCTGCCTCTTCAGGCCCTTGCTCGAACCCGCTGTCGAGACCGCTGTCCAGATCGCTCAGATCGAATGCGTCCGCTTCGTTCGCGTTCCCTTCGCCGGCCGCCTGATCCGGCATCAGACCGGCATCCGCCGAGTCCGTGGCTTCTTCGGATCCCGTGTCCAGCGACTCCAGGTCGCCGATCTCGAGATCACCGATTTCGAGAGACTCGTCGTCGTCACCGCCTGCCGGCTCCGACGGAGCCGTTTCCTGCGCGGCCGTCTGGCCTGGGCCCGAAGCCGTGGGCGTGTCCTCGAGATCGAAGTCGAAATCGAGTGCGTTGTCGTCGCTCTCCGCACCTACGGGTGATTCGGTCTGCGGCGAATCGGGCTCGTCGATCCCGGCCAGCCCCTCCTTCGGGCTCTCCGGTTCCTCGAAATCGAGGTCGAAATCGAGAGCGTCGTCGTCGGCTTCCCCGCCGCTGCGGACGCTTTCGTCGGATTCGGCGCCCGCCGGTCCGGTCGCCGTGCCCTCGTCCAGGTCGAATTCGATATCGTCCGAACCACCGGCACCCGTATCCGGCCCCGAGGCTGCACCGCTGCTTTCATCCCCGCTCAGGCCATCGAGATCGCCGAGGTCGAACTCCAGATCCCCTTCCTCGTCGTCGGCATCCGCGTTCGCCGGACCTGGGGTCTCCGCGCTGTCCGCCCCGGAACGGTCATCCCCGGGGCCCAAAAGCCCACCGTCGCCTTCGACCGCTTTGAAGTCTGCGGAGTCCAGCATCATTGTATTGCTGAATTCATCGTCCTCCTGATTACCGGCAGGACCTGCGTCATTGCTGGACGGTGATTCCGGTTCGTCATCGAATCCGAAATCGATCTCGTCATCGGAGTCGTCGAGCTCCAGATCGGTCTCCGCCGGCCGCGCGGCCTGCAGATCCGCGGTGGTGTACTCGGTGTCGCCCTCCGCGAACAGTGCATGCTCCGGCGCCAGTTCGCGGCCCATGGCCAGAACACGCTGCCACAGGCGGTTCTGCGGACCATCCACCACACCCCGGAAAGTCTCCGCCTGTTCGATGAACTCCCCGGTCTTGCCGCCCGCATACAGCGTCTCGAGCAGCTTCTCGTGATACACCGCGTTTCCGGGGTGCTCGCGCAGGGCGAGCCGCAGGAGATCCTCGGCCTGTTGATGGAGTCCGTAGGCGAGATACACGTCCGCTTCCGCGACCGTATCGTCCGCCTCCGCCTCGTCGTCTTCGGAACCACCACGCGCCGGCTCCTCGACCGGACCCACTGCACCGCGATCGGGCGCTTCCTCTCCCTCAATCGCGGCGAGGTCGAACTCCTCGTCCATCAGCGCCGACCGCCCATCCGTGGAGGGTGCGGCACCGTCATCGGCGTCGACCGCCGATGGCCCCGCATCGAATTCCCCGGACGAATCGGTGTCGATCGGTTCGATATCGCTGCTCGTGTCGCCGGGTGCGAAGTCATCCAGATCGCCCGATTCGGCCGCTTCGCGACGCCGACGCATGAGGATCAGACCGCCACCGAGCAGCAACACGATCGCCGCCGCCAGCGCGAGGCCGAGCGGACCGCCGAGCAGACCACCGCCAACGCCGGCAAAGATGCCCGTCACCGCCGCGAACGCGCCATTGACCTGATCCAGCCACGTCTCCCGTGGCTCCTCCGTACGGGTCGTTTCCACCCCCCGATCGGCGTCGGTCGCCAGTTTGTCCTCGGGGATATTGGAGCCGTCCGCCTGGTCGCCAGCACTCGCCGTCTTTTCGTCGGATTCCGCGTCCGCGTCCGCGGCATCGGCCGTAGCCGGGTCATCGGAAGTGGTCTCGGCATCCGTCGCCACCTGCGTCTCGCCGTCACCCGCGCCGCCGTCCGTCCCGGCCGTGCCGGCTTCTCCGTCTTCATCGCCATCGCCGGCGGCCGCCGTCTCGTCTCCGTCCCCGCTCTCCGCGACCGACTCACCGTCGCGGGCGCCGTCTCCACCCTGGTCGTCCGCGTCGTCCACGCTGGCGACTGCGGTCCCGGATTCGTCATCCGTGGCCTCGTCATCCGCGGCCGTATCGGAATCTTCGTCCGGGGCCCCACGTCCATCGAGCTCGCGCAGCTCTTCCTGAAGTGCGCTCAGTCGCGCATCGCGCACCTCGAGGAGTTTCTCCATCTTCGAAACGGTTTGTTCAAGTTCGTTGACGCGCGACTCGAGTTCTTCCTTTTCGAGTCGAGTCGATTCGAGCTGCTCCTGGGCCAACTGCAGTTTCTCGCTGTCTTCGTCCGAGCTGCTGCCGGTTGCAGAGGCGGCCTCGTCGCTGCTGGCCCCGCCCTCGTCGGCACCTACAATGGAGAGTTCGGGGTCCACCGGGCCGGTCGCACCCTCGCCGCTGTCGCCCGCATCGCCACTGCCCTGGTCGGATGCTGCCACGCTCGTCTGCGAGCGCGAACCTTCCTGCAGTTCCTGCCACACGCTGTTCTGCTCACGTACCCGCGCAAGCGCACGCTGCGCCGAAACCTCGAGCACGCGGTCGGACTCAGGCACCCGCAGGACATAGCCCTGGCGCAGGCGATTGATATTGTTGCCGCTGAAAGCATCCGGGTTGTAGCGCAGCAGGGCGATCATCATCTGCTGAACGGTCATGTCGCCCGACCTCAGGCGATTCGCGATACTCCAGAGCGTCTCGCCTTCGTCGACCGGCCCATACTGCTGGGGCGCACCGGCCGAGCCGCCGCCGGATTCCCCGGCAACTTGCTCATCCGCCTCGGCGCGGGCGCGGTTTTCGCGTTCCTCCACATCAAGGAATACGGGCTTGTCCTCATCCGAGCCGGTCTGGCCCGCGCCGTCGTCAGCCTCGCGCCCCGCGCTCTCGGACTCTCGCTCGATTTCCCCGGTGACGCCGGATTCATCACTGGTCTCGGAGGTCCGTGCCGTATCGGTCGTCCCGCCGCCGGACCCTTGGGAGTCGTCCTCGCTGGCAAAGACCGGCGGGTCGAGCAAAACGGTGTATTCGCGCAGGAGATTGCCACCCGACCAATCGACCTCGATCAGGAAGCTCAGGAACGGTTCGACAATCGAGTCGCGGCTCGTGATGTGGACGTAGTGACCGCCACCGTCACGCTGTTTGACGGCAAAGCGCAGCCGGGTCAGTGCAAATGGACGACCGAGATCCGCCCTGTTGAAGGCCTCTTCGGGCGCAAGGGAGACCTCGACCTCATCGCCCTGCTCCTCCGGAACGCCCCGCAGGGGGATCTCGGCGTCGAGCCGCTGATTGAGGGCGGACTGGATCTCGATCTCGCCGAGACCCAGGGCCTGGGCGCCGGAAGGAAGGAGCAGTGCCGCAATGAGGGTCGGTACCAGGGCCAGTCGTCGCACGGTGGTCGCCCCTTGATCTGGATGCGGGATGCGGTACCCGTTGACCGCACTCGCTGAATTTGCCCCAGTATATAGATACTTGGGATGTTTTTCTGGAATATACTTTAAAGAAGTCACTTCAACAAAGTGATCTTAACTGGCCGCTATATATACTCTTTTATCAAATGTTCCGCAATCTGGACGCTGTTGAGCGCCGCCCCCTTGCGCACATTGTCCGATACCACCCACAGATTGAGCCCGCGCGGATGCGAGATATCCTCTCGGATCCGGCCAACGAAAACAGGGTCCTGTCCGGCCCCTTCCGTAACCGCCGTCGGGTAACCACCGTCCACCTGCTCGTCGAGGACCTTAACCCCGGGCGCGACCGACAGCAACTGGCGCGCGGCCGCGGCGCCAAGCGGTTCACGCGTTTCGATGTGCACCGCTTCGGAATGGCCGTAGAAAACGGGAACGCGAACGGTGGTCGGGTTCACCCCGATGTCCTCACGCCCGAGGATACGGTGGGTTTCCCACACCATCTTCATCTCTTCGCGCGTATAGCCGTTGTCCTGGAACGTATCGATGTGCGGCAGGCAGTTGAACGCGATCTGTTTCGGATAGACGGAGGCCTCGGCCGGCCGGCCATTGAGGAGACTCGCGGTCTGCTGTGCCAGTTCGTCGATCGCTTCCTTGCCGGTCCCGGAGACGGCCTGGTAGGTGGCGACGTTGATCCGTTCGATCGTCGCCGCATCGTCCAGTGGCTTCAGCGCAACCACCATCTGGACGGTCGAGCAGTTCGGGTTGGCGATGATCCCGCGCTCGCGGTAGCCCGCAACATCCTGCGGGTTCACTTCCGGCACGACCAGCGGGATGTCGGGCTCGCGGCGGAAATGCGAAGTGTTGTCGATCACCACGCAGCCGGCCGCAGCCGCACGCGGCGCATGCTCGGCCGATATCGAGCCGCCCGCGGAGAACAGGGCGATGTCGGTATTCGCGAAGTCGAACTCGTCCAGATCCTGAACGCTCAGCTTGCGGCGGCCGAAGTCGACCTCCTTGCCGGCCGAGCGGCTGCTCGCCAGCGCGACGATTTCATCGATCGGAAAATCGCGCTCCGCCAGGATCGACAGAATGACCTCGCCGACGGCGCCCGTGGCACCTACGACCGCTACGTTGTACTTCTTCGCCATGAACAGATTCCTCGTAACCTTGTCGGTCGGGTTGCGTGCCCGACATCAATTACATCATACGCGTCGGGGTTCAGCGGCCATCACGCGTCGAGCGCGGCCACCACGGCATCGCCCATCGCCGCCGTCGAGACCGCGGCCCCGTCGCCGGCGATATCGGCGGTGCGGGTGCCGGCGGCGATCACGCGTGCCACCGCGCCCTCCACACGGTCGGCCATCGCCGCCTCATCGAGCGTGTAGCGCAGCATCATGGCGACCGAAAGCAGCGTCGCGAGCGGATTGACGACACCGCGGCCCGCGATATCGGGCGCGCTGCCATGCACCGGCTCGTACATGCCCTTGCCGTTTTCGTCGAGCGAGGCCGACGGCAGCATGCCGATCGAGCCGGTCAGCATCGCGGCGCAATCCGAGAGGATATCGCCGAACATGTTGCCGGTGACAACGACATCGAACTGCCGCGGGTCGCGGACGAGCTGCATGGCGGCGTTGTCGACATACATATGGGACAGCTCGATCCCCGCGTACTCCGCGTGTACCCGCTGGGCGGTCTCCCGCCACAGCTGCGACACCTCGAGTACGTTGGCCTTGTCCACGGAGCACACCCGGCCCTGGCGGCGCGCCGCGATCTCGAAGGCGCGGCGGACGATCCGATCCACCTCGCTCTCGCGGTATACAAGGGTGTTGTAGCCTTGGCGCTCGCCCGAATCCAGCGTCTCGATGCCGCGCGGTTCGCCGAAATAGATACCGCCGGTCAGTTCGCGCACGATCATGATGTCCAGCCCGGCTACCAGCTCGGGCCGCAGGCTCGATGCGCCAGCGAGTTCTGGATACAGGATCGCCGGGCGCAGATTGGCGAACAACGCCAGTTCCCGCCGGATCCCCAGCAGCCCCGTCTCGGGGCGGCGCTCACGACTCTCATTGTCCCATTTCGGGCCGCCGACGGCACCCAGCAGAACGGCGTCGGCATCCCGCGACAGCGCCAGCGTGGCTTCCGGGAGTGGCGAACCGGTCGCATCGACGGCGGCGCCGCCGATCCCGCCGCGCTCAAGTTCGACGCCGAGGCCGCAACGCTCCGCGAGCGCGCCCAGCAGCTTCTCGGCCTCCGCGACGATCTCCGTACCAACACCGTCGCCCGGCAATACCGCGATCTTGTGCGTCATAATATTTCCAACACGCTAGTGAAAAACGATCTGTCTTAACGAACTTCACGATTCGTCTTCGGCTCCGAGTCGCCTGTCGGGCCCGCGCGACGCCAAGACCGGGACAGTACCGCGTAGGGGCGAGCTTGCTCGCGAACCGGCATCCTGCGCCGAACCCGCCAGATCAACCGCCACGCAGGATACTGCGACCCGCACGCCGATGCGCATTGCCTCCCAGAAAGCGGTTCGCGGCCAAGGCCGCTCCTGCAATGGATCTGCGAGCCTCTTGGCGCCCCTGGCTATAAGGCGGGGACGTCCGATACCGGCACAGTCCACAGCAATCGGAACGCCCAGGAGCCTGCCCGAGAAACCATGTGCCTACTGCGCGCGCACCACAGCCGCATCTTTCCGCGATCGCTCAACTCACATGGGACCGACCATGCTCGTTTCCCGATCGCGAAAACCTGCTCGCTGTGCCACGCGCTCGCTACGACACAGATTTCCCGGACAGGCTCCTAGCCCGCAAACAGCCAGGGCGCCTCGGCCTTGCGGCGTTCCTCGTAGCGCCGGATGTCATCGGCGTACTGCAGCGTCAGGGCGATATCATCCATGCCCTCGAGCAGGCACTCGCGCCGGAACGGATCGACCTCAAAGCCGAACGCCGCGCCGTCAGGCGTGATCACCTGCTGGGTCCGCAGATCGACGGTCAGGCGGTAGCCCTCGTTCGCCTGCGTCTCGCGGAACAGCCGTTCGACCGTCTCCGCGTCGAGCTGGACCGGCAGCAGGCCGTTCTTGAAGCTGTTGCTGTAGAAGATATCGGCGAAGCTTGGCGCGATCACCGCCCGGAAACCGTAATCGGTCAGCGCCCAGACCGCATGCTCGCGCGATGAGCCGCAGGCGAAATTCTCCCGCGCCAGCAGGATGCCGGCACCGCGGTAGCGCGGCTGATTAAGCACGAAGTCCGGGTTTTCCCGGCGTTCGTAAGAATCCATGCCCGGCTCCCCCGAGTCGAGGTAGCGCCAGTCATCGAACAGGTTCGGCCCAAAACCCGTGCGCTGCACGGACTTCAGGAACTGCTTGGGGATGATCGCGTCGGTATCGACGTTGGAGCGGTCCAGCGGCGCGACCAGCCCCTCAAAACGGGTAAACGGTTCCATTTCAGTGCCTCCGGTCCGCCATGGTGCGGGCATCGACCAGATGGCCGCTCACGGCCGCGCCCGCGGCCATGGCCGGGCTCATCAGGTGCGTGCGGCCACCCTGCCCCTGACGACCCTCGAAATTGCGGTTCGAGGTCGACGCGCAGCGCTCGCCGGGCGACAGGCGATCGGTGTTCATGCCGAGACACATCGAGCACCCCGGCTCGCGCCATTCAAAGCCGGCGGCCTTGAAGACCTCGTCGAGGCCCTCGCTCTCGGCCTGGCGCTTCACCAGGCCCGAGCCCGGGACGACCATCGCCAGCTTGATCGAATCGGCGATCCGTCGGCCCTGGACCACGCGCGCCGCGGCGCGCAGATCCTCGATGCGGGCATTGGTGCAGGAGCCGATGAAGATCTTGTCCGGGCGGATGTCGGTCATCGGGACCCCCGGCTCGAGCCCCTGGTATTCCAGCGCCCGCTGCATGGCCTGCGCCTTGACCGTGTCCGGCTCATTCGCCGGATCCGGGATAAGCGCGCCGATCGGGGCCACCATCTCGGGCGACGTCCCCCAGGTGACCTGCGGCTCGATCTCCGCGGCGTCCAGCACGACCTCGCGGTCGAATACCGCGTCATCGTCACTGACCAGGCCGCGCCAGTCCGCGACCGCCTGCTCCCAGAGCTGGCCCGTGGGCGCGAACGGGCGCCCGGCAATGTAATCGATCGTGTGATCGTCGACGCCCATAAGCCCGGCGCGGGCCCCGGCCTCGATCGCCATGTTGCAGATGGTCATGCGGCCCTCCATCGACAGCTGCCGGATGGTCGAGCCGGCGAACTCGATCGTGTGGCCGGTCCCGCCCGCTGTGCCGATATGGCCGATGATCGCGAGCATGACGTCCTTGGCCGTCACGCC
>CAJXKK010000030.1 GCA_913055615.1 uncultured Ectothiorhodospiraceae bacterium | reverse complement strand
CCCGCCTGTTTCCGGAGTATTCACGCACCCGGCTGCAGGAGTGGCTGAAGGCCGGCCACCTGCATGTCAACGGCATGAGCCCCGCGCCGCGCACGCAGGTGCTGGGCGGTGAATCCGTCGTCCTCGATGCCGGCATCGCCGAGGCGGTTGATCCGACCCTCGACGCCGCGGCCGAGGACGTCGATTTCGGGATCGTGCATGAGGATGAGTCCATCCTCGTGGTCAACAAGCCGGCCGGTCTGGTGGTCCATCCGGCCGCGGGCCACCGTGGGGGCACGCTGCAGAATGGCCTGCTGCACTACGATCCGTCGCTGGCGGCCGTGCCGCGTGCCGGCATCGTGCACCGCCTCGACAAGGATACGACCGGCCTCATGGTGGTCGCCCGCACGCTGGCGGCGCACAACCGCCTGGTGACCCAGCTCCATGACCGCGCCATCGTGCGCGAGTACCGGGCGATCGTGACCGGTGTTCCGGTCGCCGGCGACACCATCGAAGCCCCGATCGGACGCCACCCGCGCGACCGGCAGCGACAGGCCGTGGTCCGCACCGGCGGGCGCCCGGCGGTGACGCACTTCCGGATCGAGCGCAAGTACCGTGGGCACGCCTATATCCGCGTGCGCCTCGAGACCGGACGCACGCACCAGATCCGGGTGCATATGCAGCATGCCGGCCTGCCGCTGGTCGGGGATCCGCAGTACGGCGGTCGCCCGCAACTCCCGCGCTCCCCGGCGCCCGAGCTGCGCGACGCCCTCCAGGCCCTGCACCGCCAGGCCCTGCATGCCGCCCGGCTCGAGATGTCGCATCCGGAACGCGGCGATTGGTGCACCTGGGAGGCCCCGGTACCGGCCGACTTCCAGGCCGTGCTCGACGGGCTGGAGGCCGATCTCAACGCCCATGTCTGAGTTCGCGGGCACGTGGATCGGTCCCGGCGCGGTCGCCGGCTCGCCGGCGCGTGTGCTTGCCACGACGCGCCGCGGCGGCGTCGGCACGGGGACCTGGTCGACGTTCGCGCTCGGCGCGCCCGCCGACGCCGAAGACGCCGGCCTGTCGGTCAACCGGCGCCGCCTGCGGTGCCTGCTGGATCTGCCGGCCGACCCGGCGTGGCTGCGTCAGGTGCATGGCACCCGGTGCGTCGAACTGGACGGGAGCGAGGCCCCGGATGAAATCGAGGCCGATGCCGCATGGACTGCCCAGCCCGGCGTCGTCTGCGCCGTACTCACCGCCGATTGCCTGCCCGTCGCCCTCACGGACCGAAATGGCCGCGCCGTCGGCGTGGCACACGCCGGCTGGCGCGGACTCGCGAGCGGGGTCATCGAGTCGCTGGTCGCCACGTTGCCGGTCGATCCGGCCGCTCTGCGCGCATGGCTGGGCCCCGCGATCGGACCCGCGGCGTTCGAGATTGGCCCGGAGGTACGCGATGCCTTGATGAGCGCCGATCCTGGCGCGGCGGCAGCCTTCGAGCGGGGCGCCGGCGACCGCTGGCACGCGGACCTCTGTGAACTCACCCGCCGCCGCCTGCGCGCCCTCGGGGTGCGTCAAATTGAAGGCGGCGGTTTCTGCACCTTCAGTGATCCGGAACGATTCTTCTCCCACCGGCGCACAGGCGCCCCCACCGGCCGCATGGCGACAATGGCCTGGCTGGAATCCGCCTGAGAGTCGATAACGCCCACGGTCAGAGGCCGGCCTTGCGCCGCCCGATGCACTGGATATCGGCCGCGTACATATCACCGCGCAATGCCGGCATTCCCCGGCGGTAAGCCATGGTGCATGGAGGATACCGGACGGGCGCCGGGGAAAACCGGCCTACGCCCTCCGCCCTCTCGCCCTTCCCACTTCGCCCTTGGCCCTTGGCCCTGCCGCCTCTTTCCTCCCCGCCGCATCTTGAAATCTTCCACCGGGCCCGCACTTAACGTGTATCAACGCAATACCCGAGGGAGTCAAACCCATGCGGATGGACAAACTGACCAGCAAGTTCCAGATGGCGCTGGCCGACGCGCAGTCGCTCGCGGTCGGACGCGATCACCAGTTCATCGAGCCCGTGCACCTGATGGTGGCGATGCTCGATCAGGAGGGCGGGAGTACCCGCCATCTGCTTTCCCATGCCGGCGTGAACGTCAATGGCCTGCGTTCCGCGCTCGGTGCCGAGATGGACAAATTGCCGAAGGTCTCCGGGACCGAGGGCGAGGTCCATGTCTCCAACGATCTGTCGAAGCTCCTGAATCAGTGCGACAAGCTGGCCCAGAAGCGCGGCGACCAGTACATCTCGAGCGAGCTGTTCGCGCTGGCCGCGGTCGAGGACAAGGGCCGCATCGGCGATGTCATGCGCGAGCACGGCGCGGTCAAGGGCGCACTCGAGAAATCGATCGACGCCGTGCGTGGCGGCGAGAACGTCAACGATCCGAATGCCGAGGAGCAGCGCCAGGCGCTGGAGAAGTACTGCTCCGACGTCACCGAGCGCGCCGAACAGGGCAAGCTCGATCCGGTCATCGGTCGTGATGAGGAAATCCGCCGGGCCGTCCAGGTCCTGCAGCGGCGCACCAAGAACAACCCCGTGCTGATCGGCGAGCCCGGTGTCGGCAAGACCGCCATCGTCGAAGGGCTGGCGCAGCGGATCGTCAACGGGGAGGTGCCCGAGGGGCTGAAGGACAAGCGCCTGCTGTCGCTCGACCTCGGTTCACTGCTCTCCGGAGCGAAATACCGGGGCGAGTTCGAGGAGCGCCTGAAATCGGTCCTCAACGAGATCGGCAAGGAAGAAGGCCGGATCATCCTGTTCATCGACGAGATGCACATGGTCGTCGGCGCCGGCAAGGCCGAGGGTGCCATGGACGCGGGCAATATGCTCAAGCCGGCGCTCGCCCGCGGCGAACTGCACTGCATCGGCGCGACCACGCTCGATGAATACCGCAAGAACATCGAGAAGGACGCGGCCCTGGAGCGCCGCTTCCAGAAAGTGCTGGTCGATGAGCCCAACGTCGAGGACACGATCGCCATCCTGCGTGGTCTCAAGGAGCGCTACGAGGTGCATCACGGGGTGCAGATCACCGACCCCGCGATCATCGCGGCGGCGCAGCTCTCGACGCGTTACATCACCGACCGCCAGCAGCCGGACAAGGCCATCGATCTGGTCGACGAGGCCGCCTCGCGCATCCGCATGGAGATCGACTCCAAGCCCGAGGAGATGGACCGCCTCGAGCGGCGCCTGATCCAGCTCAAGATCGAGCGTGAGGCCATGAACAAGGAGTCCGATGAGGCCTCGAAGAAGCGCCGGAAGAATCTGGACGAGGAGATCCAGCGGCTGGAGAAGGAGTACGCCGATCTGGACGAGATCTGGAAGGCCGAGAAGTCGGCCGTGCAGGGCGAGACCCAGATCAAGGAAGAACTCGAACGCGCCCGTCAGGAACTGGAGACCGCGCGTCGTGCCAGCAATCTCGGGCGGATGTCCGAACTCCAGTACGGCCGCATCCCGGAACTCGAGAAACAGCTCGAGCAGGTGCAGGCGCAGGAGGACGGCCAGGAGGAGTCACGCCTGCTGCGCAACAAGGTCACCGAGGAAGAGGTGGCCGAGGTCGTCTCGCGCTGGACCGGTATCCCGGTCTCGAAGATGCTCGAGGGCGAGCGCGAGAAGCTGAACCGGCTGGAGGAGGTGCTGGCCGAACGCGTCGTGGGCCAGGACGAGGCCGTCCACGCCGTTGCCTCGGCGATCCGCCGCTCGCGCGCCGGCCTGTCCGACCCGAACCGGCCCAACGGCTCGTTCCTGTTCCTCGGCCCGACCGGCGTCGGCAAGACCGAGCTGTCAAAGGCGCTCGCGAACTTCCTCTTCGACACCGAGGAATCGATGGTGCGCATCGATATGTCGGAGTTCATGGAGCAGCACTCCGTGGCCCGCTTGATCGGCGCACCGCCGGGCTACGTCGGCTACGAGGAAGGCGGTTATCTGACCGAGGCCGTCCGCCGCAAGCCGTACTCGGTCATCCTGATGGACGAGATCGAGAAGGCGCATCGGGACGTGTTCAACATCCTGCTGCAGGTGCTGGACGATGGCCGCCTGACCGATGGTCACGGGCGTACGGTCGACTTCCGCAATACGGTCGTGATCATGACCTCGAACCTCGGCAGCGACGTCATCCAGGAGATGGCGGGGCAGGGCGACTACGACGCGATCAAGTCGTCGGTGATGGAGATCGTGGGCCAGTCGTTCCGCCCCGAGTTCATCAACCGGATCGACGACCTGGTGGTGTTCCATTCGCTGGGCCGCGAGCAGATCCGCGAGATCACCGGCATCCAGATGGGGCATCTCCACAAGCGCCTGGCCGAACGCGACATGGCGATCGAACTCAGCGCCGCGGCGCTGGACCACCTCGGCGAGGCCGGCTTCGACCCGGTCTACGGTGCCCGGCCGCTCAAGCGGGCCATCCAGCAGCAGCTGGAAAACCCGCTGGCCCAGGAAATCCTGGGCGGCCGCTTCGGCCCGGGCGACACCATCCACGTGGATGCGGGTACGGACGGACTGGTCTTCGAGCGGCGCACGGAAACCGCCGAGGAGGCCGCGACCGCCTGATCTCTCGACGGGGACGACTCCCTCGACTACGGGCGCCTTCGGGCGCCCGTCTTTTAGGGAACCACGAAAGATTCGCCGGGAGCGAATCTTCGCGCCACCGCCGGAAGGGGCAAGGCGCAAGGACGCGCCGAGCAGTGAACACGAATGGGTCCAGGGGCACTTGGTCTACCGGAAGTTGCGCTGAGTCCGTGTTCGCTGAGTGACAGGTTGTTTGAACCACAGATGGACACAGATGAACACAGATAAAAGAAAAGGCGGTTTAATGGTTGGAGGACTGCGTGTTCGTAAATTACGGCCATCCCGATTCTGACACCGCGCCGCGATTTTGACTTTTATCTGTGTTCATCTGTGTTCATCTGTGTCCATCTGCGGTTCTTGTACGCCGACCATTTTCGCGACGGGTCAGCGCAGCTCCCGAAAGACCAATCGGCCCAGGAGTCCATTCGTGTTCATTCGTGGTTCAAAAAGTCGTTCAGCACTTCGAGAAAAGCTTCGGGTGCGTCGACGTGGACCCAGTGAGCGGCGTCGGGGATGGTTTCGATGCGGGCTGTAGGGAAGCGTTCGTGGATGGCGGGTTCGGCGCTCTGCGGCAGGTAGTCGGAGTTGCCACCACGGATGAAGAGGGTGGGGCCGTTGTACGGGCCTGCGGACGAGGGGGCCGCAGCGATTTCGGCGTACTCGGCGTAGATCGTGTCGAGCGGGATGCGCCAGGTGAAGCCATTATCCGAGCGGGTGAGGTTCTTGAGCAGAAACTGGCGGATGGCCGGGTTCGGGATCTCATCGGCGAGGGCCTTGTCGGCGTCGCCGCGGGAGCGGATGGCGGTCAGATCGAGGTTGTGCAGTGCCTCGAGTTCCTCGTCATGGCGCCGGTCGGAGGTGACCGGGGCGATGTCGACGACGATGAGGCGGGTCACCCGCCCTGGCACGGATAGGGCGAGTTCCATTGCCGTCTTGCCGCCGAGGGAATGCCCGAGGATTGTGGCTTGATCCAGTCCGTGTGCATCCAGGGTGTCCTGGATGTCCGCAGCCATGCTCGCGTAGTCCATCGATGCGGCGTGCGGCGAACGCCCGTGGTTGCGCAGGTCCATGCCGTAGATCGTGAAACGGTCGGACAGCGCCCGGGCGACGCCGCCCAGGTTCTCGTTCGATCCGAACAGGCCGTGCAGCAGCACCAGCGGTGGTCCTTCGCCAGCGACGCGGGTGTGGAGTTCCATCGCGGTTAAGTCCTCCGGGGCGTGATATCGTTTCGTCGTCGTCCGAGCCTATCAGAGGAGTGCACCATGTACGTACCCGATCCCGCGGCCGAGCGCGAGGCGCTGATGAAGCCCGACACGCACACGCTGTGGCGTCAGGACATCATCCGTTTCGGAGACCTCGATGTACTCGGGCACGTCAACAACGTCGCCTATATGGTGTACTTCGAGACCGGGCGCGTGGCCTTCCTCGAACAACTCGGCCGCCCGCCGGCGGACCGCGAACACGGCCCGGTGTTCGTGCTGGCCCACATCGCGGCCGACTACATCGAGGAACTCTACTACCCGGGCACCGTCGACATCGGCACGGCCGTCCGCCACATCGGCGGCAGCTCCTTCCACCTCGGCCATGCGATCTTCGCCAACGGCGAATGCAAGGCCACCGCTACCTCCGTCATCGTTCAGGTCCAGGGGCGCCCGCTCACTTCAGTCCCTCTGACCAATGACCAGAAAGCCCTTGTCCGACGGATTGGGGGGATTGATTCGAACCACGAATGAACACGAATGGGCTCCTCGGCCGTGTGGTCTTCCGGGAGCTGCGCTGATACGTGTCCGCCGAGCGACAGGCTGTTTGAACCACGGATAGACACAGATGGACACAGATTACAGTCAAAACCGCGGCTGTGGTGATAGGACGGGGGTTGCCGTAATTTACGGGCACGGCATCCAACGGCTATTTGGCCGTGTTGTTTTTCATCTGTGTTTATCTGTGTCCATCCGTGGTTCTTTTTCACCAATCATTCTCGAAACGGCGGCAGCGAAGCCCCGGACAGATCAGTCGGCCGAGGAGCCCATTCGTCTCCATTCGTAGTTCAGACAGAATTGCGGCGTGGTCAATCCCAGCGCGGATCGCGGACCTGGATCCAGCCCTCGTCGTTGACGCGGACGGGGAAGGTTTCGGTCGCTTCGTAGGCGGGTGGTGTGAGGGCCTCGCCGGTTTTGATGCAGAATTTGGCGCCGTGACGCGGGCAGACGACGCAGTCGTCTTCGACTTCGCCGCCGGATAGCTCGGCGCCGTCGTGGGTGCAGACATCCTCGAGGGCGTAGAATTCGCCCTCGATGTTGAATACCACGATATCCACGTCCTCGACGTCGATCACGCGGTATTCGCCGGGCAGCAGTTCGTCCTTCTTCGCGACATCCGTCCAGTCAGACATCGGGGCGCTCCCGCCGGTTGCTGTTGTCTTTGAGGTTTCGTGCCGCCCGCGCCGGAGATCGACCGGGCGCCGGCCGCCGTACGTCCGGCGCTTACCCATCGCGCGAGCCCGTAATTCGCGTATCCCGCACTTACATCATGCCCGTCTGCAGGCGCGCGGCCTCGGACATCATGTCCGGGCCCCAGGGCGGATCGAACACGAGTTCGACATCGCACTGTTCGATGCCCGGGATCAGTTCGACGCTGTAGCGCACGTCATCGGCGATGACGTCGCCCATGCCGCAGCCGGGGGCGGTCAGGGTCATGCGGATCTCGACGTACCAGCTCTGATCCGTCGCGCGGCGGACGTCGCAGTCGTAGACCAGTCCGAGATCTACGATATTGATCGGGATTTCCGGATCGTAACAGGTCTCAAGCTGGCGATAGACGGCCGCCTCGATGTCCTTGTCGCTCGGGTTCTCCGGGACCGCGGGTCCCTCCATTGGTTCCTGCCCGAGAGCATCGGCGTCTTCGTTGGCGATCCGTGCGAGATTGCCGCCGATGTTGACGGTGAAGCTGCCGCCCAGCGCCTGGCTGATAATGACCTGCATGCCCTTGGGCAGAATGATCCGGTCGCCCGAGGGTACGCGGATGGCCTGGACACCGCGCGAGAGCGTGATCGGTTCGTAACCCTGCATCATGGTGATGAATCCTTCAGGCGAGCATCGCGCGGACGTTCGCGATGCCTTCGATCAAGCGGTCGACGTCCGCCCGGGTATTGTAAAACGCGAACGACGCGCGCGCAGTCCCGACGAGCCCGAAATGCTCCATCGCCGGCATGGCGCAGTGATGGCCGGTGCGGATCGCCACGCCTTCCTGGTCGATCAGCATGCCGAGATCGTTCGGATGCACGCCGTCGATGACGAAGGACAGCACTCCGGCCTTCTCCGGGGCCGTACCGATGATGCGCAGGCCCTCGATTTCGTGCGCCCGCTGGTGCGCGTAGGCGAGCACGTCGGCCTCCTGGGCCGCCATGCGATCGATCCCGATGCCCTCGATATAATCGACCGCGGCGCCGAGGCCGATCGCGCCGGCGATATTCGGCGTGCCGGCCTCGAAGCGATTCGGGATCACCTGGAACTCGCTGCCGGCGAAGCTGACCTTCGTGATCATCTCGCCGCCGCCCTGGTACGGGGGCATCGCCTCCAGGATATCCGCCTTTGCGTGCAGGACGCCGATTCCGGTCGGGCCGAACATCTTGTGCCCGGAGAAGCAGCAGAAGTCGGCGTCGAGCGCCTGCACATCGACGGCGAAATGGGGCACCGACTGCGCCCCATCGACCAGTACCGGCACCCCGTGTGCATGGGCGGTAGCGATCATGTCCGCGACTGGATTGACCGTGCCCAGGGAATTTGAGACGTGGCTGATCGCGAGTAGACGCGTCCGGGACCCGAGTAGCCGCTCGAATTCGTCGAGCTGCAGTACGCCGTCCTCGTCGAACGGAATGACCCGGATCGTCGCACCGGTCTGCTCGGCGACGAGCTGCCAGGGGACGATGTTGGAGTGGTGTTCCATCTCCGAGACGAGGATCTCGTCGCCGGGCTCCAGCCGTGGCCGCAAATACGCCTGGGCGACCAGGTTGATGGACTCGGTCGTGCCGCGGGTAAACACGATCTCACGCGATTCGGCGGCGTTGATGAAACCCGCGATCTTTGCACGGGCGTTCTCGTACTGTGCCGTGGCGCGCTCGGCGAGGGTGTGGACCCCACGGTGGATGTTGGAATTCGTCTCGCGGTAGTAGCGGTCGATCGCCTCGATCACTGCCGCAGGTTTCTGCGACGTCGCCGCGTTGTCCAGATACACGAGCGGGTGCCCCCCGATCTCCTGACGGAATATCGGGAATTCATCCCGTAGCCGCTCGATATCGAGCGGCCCGGCGGTGGTGTCGGTCACGACGCTCATACGAATTCCTGTAGCCGGTCGGCGTGCGGCAATTCCTCGATGACGAAGCCCTGCAGCCAGTTGCGCAGCGGCTCGACACCCATGCGCTCGATCGCCGCTTCGGCGAAGGCATAGAGGAGGAGCCCGCGCGCGGTCTCATGATCCACCCCGCGTGAGCGCAGGTAGAACAAAGCGCGCGTGTCGAGCTGGCCAACCGTGGCCCCGTGCGTGCAGACCACGTCATCGGCGTAGATCTCGAGCTCCGGCTTGGTGTCGATCTCGGCCTTGCCGGAGAGCAGCAGGTTGTCGTTTGACTGGTACGCGGCCGTCTTCTGCGCGTGTGGGGCCACGTAGACGCGGCCGTTGAACACGCCGCGGGCATAACCGTCGAGGATGCCGCGGTAGGCCTCCTCGCTGGTCGTGTTCGGCTGGTTATGATTGATCCGCGTGTGCGTGTCCACGTGCTGACGGCCATTGACGAGGTAGAGGCCGTTGTACAGCGTCTCCGCGCCCTCGGCGTTCAGGGCCGTGTTGATGTCGGTGCGGCACAGGGCGGCACCGATCTGCACGTTGTGCTGCTCCAGGCGGCTGTTGGCGGCCTGGTTTACGTGCACGCTGCCGATATGGAAGCCCTTGCGGCTCTCGCGCTGGACACGGTAATGCGCGACCCGGGCGCCCTCCGCCAGGTGGACCTCGGTGACCGCATTGGTCAGGTTCTGCGGGTCATCCATGCCGACATAGTGCTCGATGATCGTCGCCTCGCCGTGATGCGCGGCATCGATCAGGATGCGCGGATGCGCGGCGATGGCCTCGTCACGCAGCGTCGAGACGAACAGCAGTTCGATCGGGCGCTCGACCCGGCGGTCGGCCGCGATCTCGATCACTGCGCCATCCTCGGCGAAGGCCGTATTCAGTGCCGTGAAGCCGCTGAAATCGGCGGGCGCCGCGTCGGCGAGCCGATCCTTCAGTGCATCCGGATCCTCGGCCAGCACCTGCGCAAGGTTGCGCACGCGCACGGCATCATCGGTCATCTCGCCGTCGGACAGGGCCGCGGCATAGTGGCCATTGATGAACACCAGTCGATGCGCATCGAGATCCGGGACGCGCAGGGCCTCGATCCGGTTGGCGTCCGCGGTCGCACCAGCGGCATCGGGGCGGGCGAAGTCGCGTTTGGCGATCGCCTTGGTGCTGGTGTATTTCCAGTCCTCGATGCGTTGATTCGGCAGGCCCATCTCGGCGAAACGCGCTACCGCGTCCCGCCGCAGGCCGGCGATCCAGTCGCTCGCGTCTCCGGGGCGTTCTCCCTGGAGGCGGTCGAGCATTCGGGTTGCGGTTTCGTCGACGGCCTTCATGCGGACTCGGCCTCCTCGTAGCGGATCCAGTCGTAACCGTGTTCTTCGAGTTCATGCGCCAGTTGCTTGTCACCGGACTTCAGCACCTGTCCACGCGCCAGTACGTGAACCCGATCGGGCTGGATGTGGTCCAGCAGACGCTGGTAGTGCGTGACCAGCACGATCGCGCGGTCCGGGCTGCGCATCTGCTCGACGCCCTGCGCGACGATCTTGAGGGCATCGATGTCCAGGCCCGAGTCGGTCTCGTCCATCACGCACAGCCCGGGTTCCAGCACCATCATCTGGAACACCTCGTTGCGCTTCTTCTCGCCGCCCGAGAAGCCCTCGTTGACCGAGCGCTTGAGGAAGCTCTCGTCCATGCCCATGAGCTTCATCTTCTGCTTGACGTCGGTCAGGAAGTCGACCGAATCGATCTCGCCCAGTCCCTGGTGCTTGCGCTTGGCATTGACCGCCGACTTGAGCAGATAGATGTTGTTCACGCCGGGGATCTCAACGGGGTACTGGAAAGCGAGGAAGACGCCCTCATGTGCACGCTCCTCCGGTTCCATCTCCAGAAGGTCCTGCCCCTTGTAGGTCACCGAGCCCTCGGTGACTTCATAGTCGTCACGCCCGGCCAGGATATGCGCCAGCGTCGACTTGCCGGAGCCGTTCGGCCCCATGATCGCGTGTACCTCGCCGGCGTTTACCTCGAGGTTCAGGCCGCGAAGGATCTCGGCGTCCTCGGCCTTCGCGTGCAGGTTGGTAATCTTCAGCATCGGTTCAGTCATTGATCGATATCCTGTTGCATTGTCCGGTCCTCGAGTCGTCGCTGCGACTCGACCTGTTGATTGACCGTAGGAGCGGGCTTGCCCGCGAACCGGGTTGGTTAACCGCCCGGGTTTCTTCGTTGGCGGGCGAGCCCGCTCCTACAGTTGCGGTGTCGGCATCGATCAGCCGACCGCGCCCTCCAGCGTCACGCCGAGCAGGGCCTGGGCCTCGACCGCGAATTCCATCGGCAGCTCGCGGAAGACGTCCTTGCAGAAGCCGTTGACGATCAGGTTGACCGCGTCTTCCTCGGAGATCCCGCGCTGACGGCAGTAGAACAGCTGCTCATCGCTGACCTTGGAGGTCGAGGCCTCGTGCTCGACCACGGCGCCCGGCTCCTTCACCTCGATGTAGGGGAAGGTGTGCGCGCCGCACTGGTCGCCGATGAGCATCGAGTCGCACTGCGTATAGTTGCGCGCACCGGTGGCGCTCGGCAGGATCTTCACCAGGCCGCGGTACGACTGCTCGCCCTGCATGGCGGAGATGCCCTTGGCTACCACCGTGCTGCGGGTGTTGCGACCGACGTGGACCATCTTGGTGCCGGTATCGGCCTGCTGGTAATTGCTGGTCACCGCGACCGAGTAGAATTCTCCGACCGAGTCGTTGCCCGTCAGCACGCAGCCCGGATACTTCATGGTGATCGCCGAACCGGTCTCGACCTGGGTCCACGTGACCTTCGAACGATCACCGCGCGCCTCGCCGCGTTTGGTGACGAAGTTGTAGATGCCGCCTTTGCCTTCCTCGTCACCGGGATACCAGTTCTGCACCGTGGAGTACTTGATGGTCGCGTCCTCATGCGCGATCAGCTCGACCACGGCGGCATGGAGCTGGTTCTCGTCGCGCTGGGGCGCGGTGCAGCCCTCGAGATAGCTCACGTACGAGCCCTTCTCGGCGATGATCAGTGTGCGCTCGAACTGCCCGGTCTTCGCCTCGTTGATGCGGAAGTAGGTCGACAGCTCCATCGGGCAGGTCACGCCTTCGGGGACGTACACGAAGGAACCATCGGTGAAGACCGCAGAGTTCAGGCCCGCATAGAAGTTGTCCGTGTAGGGGACGACGCTGCCGATGTACTGCTCGACCAGCTCCGGGTGCTCCTGCAGCGCCTCGGACATCGAGCAGAAGATGACACCCGCCTCGGCCAGCTTGTCCTTGAAGGTCGTGGTCACGGACACGCTGTCGAAGACCGCGTCGACGGCCACGCCCGCCAGCTTCTCCTGCTCATGCAGCGGGATACCGAGCTTCTCGTAGGTCTCCAGCAGCTTCGGGTCGACCTCGTCCAGGCTCTGCGGCGCCTCGGCATTCTGCTGCTCGCGCGACTTGGGCGCGGAGTAGTAGGAGATATCCTGGAAATCGATGGGCGGATAATGCACGTGCGCCCAGTTCGGTTCGGTCATCGTCAGCCAGTGCCGATACGCCTTGAGGCGCCAGTCCAGCATGAATTCCGGCTCGCCCTTTTTGTGCGAGATCAGCCGGATGACATCCTCGTTCAGACCCGGCGGGACCGTGTCCGTCTCGATATCGGTAATGAAACCCTGCTTGTACCGCTGGGTGACGAATTCTTCGACATTTGCCGCCATGATCGATCGACTCCGCTGCTAGTGGTTGATCTCGGGTTCGCCGGTGACCGCCCGCCGCAGATCGAAGCGCTGCAGCGGTACCGTGGTCGGCGCCGCGAGATCCGCCAGGCTGATTTCTTCCAGGGCCGCCCGGATCGCCCGATTGATTCGCTGCCAGTGATGGCCGACGGCGCATACGTCCTCGAGTTCGCAGTGGCGGTCACTGAGACCGCACTCCGTCATCGCCATCGGCCCCTCGACCAGGTCGATGATACGCGTGGCGCTGATGTCCTGCGGCGCCTCGGCGAGCAGGTAGCCGCCATGGGCCCCGCGATAGGACTTCAGCAGCCCCGCGCGCACGAACTGCTTGAGCAGTTTGCTCACCGTCGGCCGACCGAGGCGGGTCTGTTCCGACAGATCTGCCGCCGTGAACACCCGCTCTGGATCCCGGGCCATCGTGGCGAGCACCACCGTGGCGTAATCCGTAAGCTTGCTGACCCTGAGCATGCGCCCCCTTCCAATCGGGTCTTAGACTGTGTCTAATTGGGTACGATTCTAGTCCTCTTTATGGCGCGAGGGAAGGGGGGTGACCCCTCACGGCGTCGCAACGGTGGGCACTTTCGTTGACACCGGGCGCCCGTCCGCCAAGAATGGCTCTGGTCAAACCCCACCCAAAAACAACACTGTGGAGGTCCACGATGTCCATCAGCATCCCTTATCGCCGGCGCGCCGTTCGCCGCACGACGACGATCGCCGCCGCCGCGGCCGTCATGGTCGTAGGCGGCACGGCCGTCCAGGCGGACGACGACCCACTCAAGCTCGGCGCGCTCATGCCGATGACGGGCGACCTGCAGGCCTACGGCCAGACGTCGCTCAACGGCATTGAGCTGGCGGCGAAGGAGATCAACGACGCCGGCGGTGTGCTCGGGGCAGATATGGAGATCGAGCTGGGCGACACGCAGACCAGCCCGCAGTCCGGGATCGATGCGGCGAAGAAACTGGTCTCGATCGAAGGCGTATCGGGCATTGTCGGTGCGCTCTCATCCGGCGTCACCATCCCGGTCGCCCAGAGCGTGACCAGCAAGGAGGGCGTCCCGCAGATCTCCGGCGCCTCGACCTCCCCGGTGATTACTGGTCTCGACGATGACGACTTCATGTTCCGTACTGTCCCCTCGGATGCCTTCCAGGGGCGCGCGCTGGCGGAAGTCGTAACCGAGGATGGGTTGAGCAATGTCTCGATCCTGTATGTCAACAACGACTACGGCGAGGGCCTGGCGGACAGCTTCAGTGCCGCTTTCGAGGGTCATGATGGCGCGGTGGACGAGCGCATCGCCTACGAGAAGGGCAATGCCTCCTACCGGGGTGAGCTGTCGAAAGCCGCCGATGGCGGCGCCGAGGCGCTCGTCGTGATCGGGTATCCCGAGAGCGGCGTGACGATCCTGCGCCAGGCCCTCGAGGGCGGTCACTTCGACCGGTTCGTGTTCACCGACGGCATGAAGGCGCCGGAGATCATCGATGCCGTGGGTGCCGAGTATCTCGACGGCAGCTTCGGGACCGCCCCGGAGGCCCTGACCGATACGGATGCCGCCGAGCACTTCCGGACCGCCTACGACAGCGAGTACGGCGAAGTGCCGCCGAAGCCGTTCATTGATACCGCCTATGACGCGACCTGGGTGCTGGCGTTGGCGGCCGAGGCGGCTGGCAGCACCGACGGCGAGGCCGTACGCGATGCCCTGCGTGATGTCGCCAATCCGCCGGGTGAGCAGATCCTGCCCGGGGAATGGGAAAAGGCCATGGAACTGCTGGCCGATGGCGAGGACATCAACTACAGCGGTGCCTCGGGGTCGGTCGACTTCGACGACAACGGTGATGTCAGCGGCACGTTTGCCCACTGGGTGATCCGCGACGGTGAGATCACGACCGAAAGGGTCTTCGAACCGAGCCAGTAACGCGATTTCCGTGTCCCGGCGCCGCCGGGGCTGAATCGCGACAACGGCCCGGCTCCGCGTAATGCGGGCCGGGCCGTTTCGTTAGTGCGTGGCCACCGGGCCCATCACGAAGGGCAGAGTCGAATGAATCAATCCGCAACCCGTTCCTGTCCGGCGGTCCTGGTGACGGCGCCCGCCTCGGGGCAGGGCAAGACCACGGTGACCGCCGCCCTCGCACGCGCCTGGCGCAACCGGGGCCTGCGCGTACAGGCATTCAAGACGGGACCGGATTTCATCGATCCAACGATTCTCGAATGCGCCACCGGGCAACCGGTCTATCAGCTGGATCTGTGGATGGGCGGTGAGGACGACTGCCGCCGGCGCCTGCACGCGGCGGCGGCCGAGGCGGATCTGATCGTGATCGAGGGCGTCATGGGGATGTTCGATGGCAACCCGTCGAGCGCGGATCTCGCCGAGCGTTTCGGGGTTCCTGTCCTCGCGGTCATCGATGCCTCCGCGATGGCGCAGACGTTCGGCGCCATCGTCCACGGGCTTGATCGATTCCGCGCGGGCGTCCGCGTCGCCGGCGTGATCGCCAATCGCACGGGCAGCGCGGGACATGGCGAGTTCCTCGCCGAATCCATGCCGTCCGGCATCCCCTTGTGGGGCGCGCTCCGGCGTGATCAGGCCGTTGAGCTGCCCTCGCGGCATCTGGGTCTCGTGCTGGCCAGCGAGCTCGAAGACCTGGATCAACGGCTCGAGCGGGCGGCGCAGCAGCTGGACCCATTATTGCCGCAACAGCTGGCTTCCGGCACTTTCCCCGCGGCCGCAGAGCCGGCGCCCGAGGCGGCGACACGTCTCGACGGCATACGGATCGCCGTAGCCCGGGACGCCGCCTTCTGTTTCGTCTACCGGGCCAATCTCGATCTGCTCGAGTCGCTGGGGGCGGAGCTCGCATTCTTCTCGCCGATTGCCGACGCCGATCTCCCGGTGAACACGCACGCGGTCTACCTGCCGGGTGGGTATCCCGAACTGCACGCCTCGGCGCTGGCGGCGAACGAGTCGCTCAAGAGCGCGCTGCGGGCGTTCCATGCGCGTGCTCGGCCGATCGTCGCCGAATGCGGCGGCATGCTCTGGCTGCTGGAGCGGCTGACGCCGCTGGACGAAGCGGCTTGCCCGATGGTCGGGCTGCTCGCCGGCGAGGCACGGATGGAGCCGCGTCTCACCGCCCTCGGGATGCAGGAGTTCGAATTGCCCGGGGGTGCGCTACGCGGGCATACCTTCCATCACGCGCGGCTCGATACCACCGCGCAAGCGTCCGGTCATGCGACCAACCCGCGCGGGCGGGGCGCCACGGAGGCCGTGTTCCGCGACGGCGCGCTCATCGCGTCTTTCCTGCACTGGTATTTCCCGTCCAATCCCGAGGCCATGGTACGGCTGTTCCGCAGCTGACGCCGAGCCGCTTTGCCGTCACGGGATGCGCCCATCAATCGTGACCGTGCCGCGCGCATCGGGTCCGACGTCGATCGCGTCACTCTCACCCTGCAGGTCACCGCTCTGCGGCATGACGCCGCCCTGGAGCGAAGCGCGTGCGGTAACGCGGACGCGTTTGGCCTGTGAGATGGTCTGTTCCGGGGTCATCGCCTGGGCGTCGGTAAGCGTGACCTCGACCGGCAGGGCGTCGACCGTCGTGCGCTGAACGGCGAGCGGCGCGCCGCCGCCATTGGCGTCGGCCGGGCGCGCGAAAATGAATACCGTGGTGCCCGATGGAGCGGCATCCGCCAGCGACGATGCCAGCGAAACGCGTACCGTGACGGCGGCGTCACCGGCATCACCGGCATCGTCGGGGGCTTCACCGTTGGATCCGATCGCCGGTGTCGAACCGGTTGATGCTGGCGTATCGCTACTGCCCTCACCCTGCGCCCGGGCGATCAGGCGCTCGAGCATGGCCCGGTTCTCACTCTCGGCCGGCATGTCCTCGGCCAGCCGGCGCCAGTGCGTGACCGCCTGTTCGTCGTCGCCACGGGCCATGGCGGAGTGGCCGGCCAGCATCAATGCGAGGGGATTGCTGTCGTCCAGGTCCAGTGCGCGTTGCACCAGCCGGTCGACGCTGTCCGTGAAGCGCCGCCCGTTCGCCAGCAGGAGCGCCTCCGCCTGGCGTGCCATGAGCCAGGGGTCGGGATCACCCTGCGCCTGCACGCGCGCATAGGCACTGACCGCATCCCCATAGCGCTCGGTCGCGCGGTACGCCTGTGCGAGCAGGATCCAGGCGCGAGTGGCCTCCGGTTGGCGTTCCACGACCGGTTCGAGCTCGGCGATGCGGCGCTCCGGCTCCATGTTGCGGAAACGCTCGACCTGCGCCGGCGAGAGCCCGCTTGATCCACCGCCACCGATCAGGTCCGGGCTGCCGGTCGCGATATAAACGGCGATGGCGACCACTGGGACCGTGGCCGAGAACACCAGCAGGGCGGGCAGGGAACGGGCGTTCCCCGTGGTTGTCCTTCGGGTCTGGTCCGGAGCGACGGCCAGCAGCTCACGCTCTAGTTCCTCGCGGGCCTCCGCGAACTCGGCGTCGTTCAGATTGCCGCGCTCGTGCTCGCGTACGAGTTCGGCGTCGCGCTCGCGGTAGACATCGATGCCGGCCTCGTCATCCCGGCGGCCGCTGGTGCGCCGTCTCCGGAGGGGCCACACAACCGCGCCGATCGCCAGCAGGGTCATGACCAGCGCGAGCAGGATAAATGCGGTCATCGAGCCTCCGGGCCGTCGTCATCGCGGGTGAGCAGGCGCCGGGCACGCTCGTGTTCCTCCGCGGTCAGCGGGCGGGATTCCGTGCGCTGGCGAACGATTACATACGCGATCACGCCACCCAGTGCCAGCAGGATCAACGGCCCGAACCAGAGCAGCCAGGTCGAGCGCTTCATCGGCGGGCGGTAGAGCACGAAATCGCCGTAGCGGGCGGTCAGAAACTCGACTGCCTCCTCCCGCGAGCGGTCTTCGACCACGACCAGTCGATAGACCTCGTTGCGGAGGTCCTGGGCCAGATCGGCGCTGGAACTGGCCAGTGATTCGTTCTGGCAGACCAGGCAGCGGACCTCCTCCAGCAGATCGCGGTAGCGGCTCTCCTCCGCCGCATTGTCGAACTCGCGGATCGAGTCGGCCGCGATCACGGGTGCCGCCGCAGCGAGCGCCGCGGCGAGTGCGATGCTCGCGCGCCATACCGCGGTCATGATTGCGCACCCTTCTGCAGGCGCCGGACGAGCGGCAGGATTTCCTGCTTGAGCGTCTCCATCGACACCGGACCGATTGTCTTGTGGCGGACGATCCCCTGGGCATCGATCACATAGGTCTCCGGAACGCCGTAGACACCGAGATCGATGCCGACCCGACCCTCCGGGTCGAACGCACTGGCGAAGTAGGGGTCCCCGCGTTCATCAAGCCAACGCAGCGCCGCCGCACGTTCGTCCTTGTAGTCGAGTCCGAGGATACGGACGCCGTCACGCGCAGCGGCCTCCATCAGCACGTGGTGTTCCTCACGGCAGCCGGCACACCAGGTCGCCCAGATGTTCAGCAGCCATACCTGGCCGCGCATGTCTTCGGGCCCGATGCGACCCGAGTCGGCGTCGAGCAGCGGCAGCTCGAACGCCGGTACCGGCTTGTCGATCAGCGGTGAGGGGACCCGTGAAGGATCCTTGGTGAGCCCGACCGCCAGGAAAACGCCGATTACCAGGAAGAGCACCAGTGGGATGAGATAGCGCGCACGCAGCATGGATCAGGCCCCGGCCGCCTGGGCAGCGGTCATATCCGCCTGCCGGCGCCGGTGGGAACGATAACGCCGGTCGGTGACGGCGAGCAGTCCGCCGAGCGACATCAGTGCGGCACCGAGCCAGATCCAGCGCACGAATGGCTTGTGATACAGGCGCACGCTCCAGGCGCCACTGTCGTCAAGGGACTCGCCGAGCGAGGCATACAGATCGTGCGTGAAGCCGGGGTCGATGCCCGCTTCGGTCATGGGCTGGCCGCCCGATGCGTAGAAGCGCTTTTCCGGGCTGAGCGTAGTGACCGTCTCGTTGTCGCGGGTGACCACGAAGTCGCCGGTGGCGGAGCGGTAGTTCGGCCCCTGCACCCGCTTCACGCCCTCGAAGCGGACCGTGTAGCCGGCGATCTCCGCGGTCTCACCGGGGGCCATCCGCAGCCGCGACTCGATGTTGTAGGCGCTGGAGATGGTGATGCCGACCACGGTGACGGCCAGGCCGATATGCGCGAGTGTCATGCCGTATACACCCGCCGGCAGTCGCCGCAGGGCGGCGAAGGTCCCGCGTTGGCCCGACAGCTGTGTACGCACCGCCTGGATGTTGCCGAGTACGACCCATACGGCCAGTCCGAGACCGAGCACGACGCCCCATTCGATACTGCCGCCGCCCACCATTGCGGCCATGGCGATGCCGAGCACCACACTGGCGACGAGCGCGTAGCGCAGATGGGTCCACAGGCGAGCGACGCTGTCCCGTTTCCAGCGCACCATTGAGCCGACCCCCACGAGAGCGAGCAGCAGGACCATCAAAGGTACGAATACCAGATTGAAGTACGGCGGGCCGACCGAGAGCTTGCCGTAGCCCAGCGTTTCCACGACCAGCGGATAGAGTGTGCCCAACAGCACCGTGAGCATGCTCACGATCAGGATGACGTTGTTGCCCAACAGGAAGGTCTCGCGCGAGACACCCTCGAAGCGGCTGCCACCGAGAGTCTGTGGGCCACGCCATGCGTAGAGCAGCAGGCTGCCACCGACGACGACACCGAGGAATCCCAGGATGAATACACCCCGCGTCGGGTCCGTGGCGAAGGCGTGTACCGAGGTCAGCACGCCGGAACGCACGATGAACGTACCCAGCAGCGACAGCGCGAAGGCGGTGATCGCCAGCAGCACCGTCCAGCTCTTGAACGCACCCCGCTTCTCCGTGACGGCGAGCGAATGGATCAGCGCCGTACCGACCAGCCAGGGCATGAAGGAGGCGTTTTCGACCGGATCCCAGAACCACCATCCGCCCCAGCCGAGCTCGTAATAGGCCCACCAGCTGCCGAGGGCGACGCCGGCAGTGAGGAACACCCACGCGACGCCGACCCAGGGGCGCGCCCAGCGTGCCCAGGCCGCGTCGAGGCGACCGCCGAGCAGGGCGGCGATCGCGAAGCCGAACGCGACCGACATGCCGACATAGCCCATGTAGAGCAGCGGCGGATGGATGATCATGCCGACGTCCTGCAACAGCGGGTTCAGGTCGGCGCCGTCCATCGGCGCGGGATTCAGCCGAGCGAAAGGATTGGAGGTGAGCAGCATGAACAGCAGGAAACCGATGCTGACCAGACCCATGACCGCGAGCACGCGGGCACTGAGCACCTGCGGCAGGCTGCGCGAGGACAGCGCCACGGCGGCCGTCCAGCCGGCCAGCACCAGGGTCCACAACAGCATCGACCCCTCATGCCCGCCCCATACCGCCGTCAGGCGGTAGTACCAGGGGAGGATCCGGTTGGAGTTCTCGGCCACGTAGGCGACCGAGAAATCGCTGACGTAGAAGCTCCAGGACAGGGCCGCGAAGGCGAACGCGACAAAGGCGAACTGGGCGCAGGCCGCCGGGCCGGCGAGATTCATCCACGCCACGTTGCCGCGGTGAGCGCCGATCAGCGGGGGCACCGCCTGGACCAGCGCGAGGCCCAGGGCGAGCGAAATGGCGATATTGCCAAGTTCGGGAATCATTACTGCTCCGCTATGGTGCCCGATTCCGGGGCGTAGCCGGTTTTCGCCCGCTCGAGCGCCTCGGCGGCCTCCGGCGGCATATAGTTCTCGTCGTGCTTGGCCAGTACGCGTTCCGCTACGAAAACGTTGTCCGCGGTCAGGTGGCCGTCGGCGACGACGCCCTGACCCTCACGGAAAAGGTCCGGGAGCACACCTTCGTACTGGACCGAGACCGCCTCGGCCGTGTCCGTGATCCGAAACCGCACGCCGAGCGAGTCATCGTCGCGACGTACGCTGTCCTCGGCCACGAGGCCGCCGATGCGGAATTTGCGGTCCATGGGCACGCCGCCCTCCACGACCTCGCTCGGCGAATGGAAGTACACCAGGTTCTCGCTGAAGGCCGCCAGCAGCAGGGCGGCCGCCCCGCCGACACCGAGTACCAGCAGCCCGACGAGTGTCAGTCGTTTCTTTCGGCGAGGTGTCATCTGCGGTTTCCCGTGGTCCGGCGGGCGATTCGTTCACGCAGCGCGCGCTCGCGCCGGTGGGGAATGACCGCATTGGCGATCAGAACGATCAGGACGAGCGCATACGACGGCCAGACGAAGGCCGCGTAGCCGCCCATTGCGAGGAAGCTCTGCCAATCCATCAGGGATTCCGGTGATCGGTTGCGGCCGGGGTGGCCCACTCGCGCACCCACCCACTCGCCGCTTGGCCCTCTAGGATATCGCAGCGTGCACGTTTGAGCACGACTGTCGCGAAGTACGCCATGAACCCGGCCGCGCTCACCAGCAGCGGCAACAGCATCTCGACCGGCATGGATGGGCTGTCGAATTTCGTGATCGTCGCACCCTGGTGGAGCGTATTCCACCACTCCACCGAGAAGTGGATGATCGGGATATTGATCACGCCCACCAGCGCCAGAACCGCGCCGGCACGGCCGGCCGCCTCACGTTGCTCGATCGCCGACTGCAGCGCCATGAATCCGAGATAGAGGAACAGCAGGATCAGTTCGGATGTCAGCCGTGCGTCCCAGACCCAGTACGCGCCCCACATCGGCTTGCCCCAGAGCGAGCCGGTCACCAGTGCAAGGAAGGTGAAACTGGCGCCCAGCGGGGCCGCCGCGCGCATCAGCGACGCCGCCACTTTCATGCGCCAGACGAGCACCAGCAGTCCGCAGAAGGCCATGAACATCCAGGTGAACATCGACATCCAGGCCGATGGCACGTGCACGAAGATGATCCGATAGCTCTCGCCCTGCTGGTAGTCGGGCGGTGCGACGACCAGCCCCCAGTACAGCCCGAGCGCGAGCAGGACGAACGACAGCCCGCCGAGCCACGGCGTCAGTCGCAGCGCGAGCGCGTAGAAGTATTTCGGCGAACCGAGTTTGTGGAACCAGACCAGATTCATCAGTGGTTCAGCCTGCCATTCTGCGCGGGGCGTGCCCGCAATCGTTTGCCCCCGGGCGGGTCGGAACCGGCCCGTACTGTTGCCTGGCTCCGCGCCGGTCCTAAGACAGCGAAATCCGCAGCGAGGCCGCGATCGCCATCGGGGCCAGCGTCAACGCGAGTACCAGCATCGCGGCCAGCAGGTAGATCGGCCCGGCGATCGGCAGTCCGGCCGCGGCCCGATCGACCGCACCCGCGGCGAAGATCAGCACGGGCACGTACAGCGGCAACAGCAGCAATGCCAGCAGCGGACCGCCCGAACGCAGACCGACGGTGAGCGCGACCCCGATCGCGCCGATCAAAGACAGCAGCGGTGTGCCCAGAGCCAGTGTCGCCAGCAGTGCGGGCAGGGCCTGCATCGGCAACTGCAGGAAAAGCGCGACCAGCGGTGCCAGCAGTATCACCGGTACGCCGGTCACGAGCCAGTGTGCCACAACCTTCGCCAGCGCCAGCACACTCGCTGGGTGCGGCGACAGCAGCATCTGCTCGAGTGTCCCGTCCTCGTAGTCCGGGCGGAACATGCGATCCATCGGCAGCAGGGCGGACAGCAGCGCCGCCACCCAGATGATCCCCGGCGCGATCCGCTCCAGCAGTTCGGGTTCGGGGCCCAGTGCCAGCGGGAACAGCGTCGCCACGGCGGCGAAGAATACCAGTGGCTGTGCCAGTTCGCCGCGCTGGCGTACCGCCAGGCGGATATCCCGCCCCAGCATTGCCCTGAATGCCCGCCCGAGCCCCATCCGTCAATTCCCCAGCCGGATCCGCTGTACCGGGGTCGCCGCCAGGTCGAGTGCGTGATGGGTCGAGATCACGGTCATGCCGCCGGCGGCCGCGTGGTCGGCGATCAAACGTTCCAGCATCCGCTTGCCATCCGTGTCGAGTGCGGTCAGGGGCTCGTCCAGCAGCCACAGCGGTGTCGGGACGACGAGCAGACGCGCCAGCGCGGCGCGCCGGATCTGCCCCGCGGACAGGCGTCGCAGCGGCGTGTCGCCCAGGCCGCCGAGGCCGACGCGATAGAACGCGGTGTCGGGGGGCAGCGCCGGTTCCATCGTGGTCAGTGCCCGGCTGGCGGCAAGATTCTCACGCGGTGTCAGATCGCGCTTCACACCCGGTATGTGGCCGAGGTAGGTCAGTGCGGCGAGGAACTCGTCCAGCACCTCCTCCCTGGGGGTGCCGCGCCAGCTCACGCGTCCGTCCTCGATCGGCGCCAGGCCACAGATCGCCCGCAGCAGGGTCGTCTTGCCGCTGCCATTGGCGCCTTCAAGCTGGACGATGCCGCCCGGCGTGAGCGTGAATCCGAGCGCCTCGAACAGTATGCGGTCATCCCGCGCGCAGCACAGCGCCTCGACGACCAGCCAGGGGTCGCGCTGCGTGTGGATCGACTCGGTCGCGGGCATGTTCACGGCGCGCGAGGGTATCACGCCTGACCGTCCGGGGCCCTGGCTCTGCCGGGCGCCGCAACAATCCGCTCCATCGGCTCAGCGTTCCGGCTCTTCGCTGACGAACCAGGGCGCGCGGTCGTCGTCGAGATAGAGTTCCCGCATTCCCGGCTGGTCAAACGGCCGCGAGCCGATGCGCCCGAACACGGCGATCTGGTGGCCGGTCTCATCGACGGCGCGATCCCGCTCGAGCGGGCGGGAAAGAGCGGTCGCCGGGCGATCCATCGGATAACCGGATCGTGAGGCCTTGGGGGGTATTTGCCCGGGCGCTGCCGTAGGCACGGCGAATCGCCGTTGACCGGGCTCAGTCGGCGCGGTCGATCGCCTTCGGCGGGCGCTCCGGCAGGAGCCCCTCGCGGCGGGTCAGCAGGATGATCTCGAGCAGAAGCCCGATCAGGAATATCCGCAGGGCCGACGCCTGGGTCGCCAGCTGATCCGGGAGCAGGCCGATATCGGCGAGGGCGTCGATCATCGATGAACTCAGTGTCCACACGGCCCAGATGACCAGTGCGCCGAGCAGGGCCCCGCGGTTGTTGCCGCTGCCACCCGCGATCAGCATGACCCAGACGACGAAGGTCGCGAACATCGGATCAAACGCGCCGGGGCTGACGAAGCCGACGAAGTGCGCGTAGAGGGCGCCGCCGAGCCCCATGAACATGGATCCCAGCACGAACGCCTCGAGGCGGAACAGCAGCACGTTCTTGCCCGCGGCGCGCACGGCGTCCTCGTTCGCGCGGATCGCGCGCAGGACGCGCGCCCAGGGCGAGCGGAACAGGCGCTCACAGATCCAGTACACGCCAGCGACAAACACGAGCAGCGTAACCAGATACGCCATGCCCTCGGTGATGCCGCTCAGCCCATCGAATGGCCCCGGGATCGAAGAGATGCCGCGCACGCCGTTGGTCAGCCAGCCCTCGTTCTTGAGGACCAGGCGCACGATCTCGGCGATGCCGATGGTCGCGATAGCCAGGTAGTCCGAGCGCAGATTGACCGTGATCAGCCCGACCAGCAGGGCCAGCAGGCCGGCGACCACCATCGCGAGGATCAGCCCGACCAGGAACGGCAGGCCGAATCCACCCAGGTAGTTGTCGCTGGCAGGGCCGGTCACGATCGCCGTCGTGTAGGCGCCGACAGCGAAGAAAGCGGCGACGCCGATGTTCAGCTGGCCGTTGTAGCCCCACTGGATATTCAGGCCGAGAACGAGCACGGCGTACACCGACACCATCGACAGGAAGAATACGAAATAGCTGAACAGGCCCGAGAGTTCCATCAGAGCACTTTCCCCCCGAAGATGCCGGTGGGCCGCCAGACCAGGATGATCACCATCAGCGCGAAGGCGACGGCCGGCTTATAGGCCGCCGGGAGGATCAGCGTCGACATCTCCTGCGCCAGACCGATCACGAGCGCGCCGGCAACGGCACCGTAGGGCTTGCCGATGCCGCCGAAGATGGCGGCGGCGAATACGGGCAGCAGCAGCTTCCAGCCCATGATCGGGTGCAGGCGCGTGTCCATGCCGAGGAAGATGCCGGCCGCGGCCGCGAGCACACCCGCAATGATCCAGGTCAGGATCACGACCCGCTGGGTGTTGATACCGGACAGCCGCGCGAGGTCCGGATTATCCGACATCGCCCGCATGGCCTTGCCGAAGCGCGTGTGCTGCAGGAACAGATGCAGCAGCAGCATCAGACCGGCGGCGCCGCCGACGATCATCACCTGGGTCGGCTGGATGCGCAGGCCGGCGAAGGTCCACGGCATCGAAATGCCGCTTTGATAGATCTCGTTGTCCGGCCCCCAGATCATCTGGATCAGGCTGCGCAGCATCAACGCCACGCCGACCGAACTGATCAGCAGAATGATCGGGGATACCTGCTGCAGCCGGCTGTAGAGCGCCCGGTCGATCCCCACTGCCACCAGCGCCGTTGCGCCCAGCGCCAGACCGAACGCCGCGAACATCGGCAGGCTCATCCCCGCGACGCCCGCCAGCGCGAAATACGCGCCCAGCGTCATGAGGTCGCCGTGGGCGAAGTGGGCGAAGCGCAGGATGCCGAAGATCAGCGAGACCCCGATGGCGCCCAGAGCGATGATGCTGCCCAGGACGATGCCGTAGATCACGATCTGGAGGAAGTCGATCATCGGGTCAGCCTCCCAGGAACATCTCGGCGACCTCGCGATTCGCCAACAGGTTCGGGCCGGTGTCCTCGTAGCGATTGGCCCCGAGCACGAGGACATACCCGCGATCCGCCAGCGACAGGGCATGGCGGGCGTTCTGCTCGACCATGAGGATACTGACGCCGGTGGCGTTGATTTCCTGGATGCGTTCGAAAATCAGGTCGATGAATTTCGGTGAAAGCCCGGCGGTGGGCTCATCCAGGAGCAGGACTTTCGGGTCGAGCATGAGCGCGCGGCCGATCGCCACCATCTGACGCTGACCGCCAGAGAGCGTGCCGGCCGCCTGCGAGCGCTTCTCTTTCAAGGGCGGGAACAGCTCGAAGACGCGCTCGATCTGGGCGCTGTAGTCGTCCCGGCGGATAAAGGCGCCCATCTCAAGGTTCTCGAGCACGGTCAGCGACGGGAATACGTTCGCCTCCTGCGGCACATAGCACACGCCGCGGCCCACGATGCGATCGGGCGACAGGCGGGTGATCTCCTCGTCACGGAAGGTCACGCGTCCCGAGCGGACGTTGACCAGGCCGAACAGCGCCTTCATCGCGGTGGATTTGCCGGCGCCGTTCGGGCCGACGATGACGACGACCTCGCCGGCATCGACGCGCAGGGATACGCCGTTGAGGATGTCCCCACCGCCGTAGCCGCCGTAGAGTTCCTCCGCCTTCAGCAGGGTCATGCTTCCTCGGCCTCCTTCGCGGCGCCGCCGCCGAGGTAGGCCTCGAGCACCGCCTCGTTGTGACGGACCTCGTCCATCGTGCCCTGCGTGAGCACGCTGCCCTGGGCCATGACGACCACCGGGTCGCAGAGTTCGGCGATCAGGTCCATATCGTGTTCGATGATGCAGAAGGTGTAACCGCGATCGCGGTTGAGGCGGCGTATGTCCTCCGCCAGGTGGCCGAGCAGGGTGCGGTTGACGCCGGCGCCGGGCTCGTCCAGCAGCACGACCCGGGCCTCGGTCATCATCGTGCGCCCGAGTTCGAGCAGCTTTTTCTGGCCGCCGGAGAGGCTCGCCGCGAGCTCGTCACTGACGTGCGTGAGCCGCAGGAACTCCAGCACATCACGGGCCCGCTCGCGCACCTCGCGCTCTTCCCGGCGCACCCGCCCGAACCGGAACAGCGTGTTCGGCACCCGCTCGCCGGACTGCCCGCCGGGCACGAGCATCAAGTTCTCGAGGACGGTCATGCGCCCGAATTCGTGCGGGATCTGGAATGTGCGCACGAGGCCGCGGTGGAAGCGCCTGTAGGCGGGCAGGGCGGTGATGTCCTCGCCATCGAGCAGCACGCGGCCCGAATCCGGCGTCAGGGAGCCGGCGGCGATATTGAACAGGGTCGATTTCCCGGCGCCGTTCGGGCCGATCAGCCCGGTAATCGAACCGCGCGGCACCTGGAATGAGCAGTCGTCCACGGCCCGCAGGCCGCCGAACGTCTTGACGATATTCTCGACCTCGATCATGGCGGACCGTCTGGGCGGGGAAGGCAAATTAAACGCGGGACCTTACACACGGGTCCGCAAAACCTCAAGGCGCAACGGCTTTCGTGCGAACGGGTTCAGGCGCTATTCTCGGCAGATGCCGAGTGTCGTTGCCGGACTCTCCGGCGTCGCATACGGACCGCAGTCGCGGGGGCACGCCGCCTAACATATCTGCGTTTGCCGGTCAGGTGGTGGTGCAGCAGGAGGAGTGAGTATGGCCGAAAGCCCGAAAGTCGACGCGGAGCCCAAGCCGATCCGCAAGCGCGGCAAGCCCAAGGGCCGCGCCGTCGACCCCGATGCGCTGGTACAGGTCCAGCAGCTTCTGGGTGATGCCTCCCGACAGTCGGACCTGTTGATCGAGCATCTGCATCGGATCCAGGACCATTACGGGTGCATCTCGGCCGATCACCTGGTCGCACTCGCCCGCGAGATGAAGCTCGCACCGGCCGAGGCCTACGAGGTCGCCACCTTCTACCACCATTTCGACGTGGTGAAAGAGGGCGAGGCCCGTCCCGCCGAGATCACCGTCCGCGTCTGCGACTCGATCACCTGCGAGATGTGCGGCTGCGACGAACTCGTAGACTCCCTGCAGGAGGGTCTGGGCGACAATGTCCGTGTGCAGCGCGTTCCCTGCGTCGGCCGCTGTTACGACGCGCCGGTGGCCGTCGTCGGCCGCAACCAGATCGGTCACGCCACGTTCGACAATGTCCGCACGGCCGTGGACGAGCGTGCGACCCTGCCTGAAGTGCCCGAAGAGACCGTGCATTTCGAGGCCTATCGTGCCGGCGGCGGGTATCGCCTGCTGGCGGAATGCGTCAACGGCGAGCGCGATCCCGAGGACGTCGTCACGACCCTGGAGAACGCGAAGCTTCGCGGTCTGGGCGGCGCGGGCTTTCCCGCCGGCCGCAAATGGCGCGCCCTGCGCAACGAGCCCGAACCGCGTTATGTCGCGATCAATATCGACGAGGGCGAGCCGGGCACCTTCAAGGACCGCTACTACCTCGAACGCGATCCGCACCGCTTTATCGAGGGCACCCTGATCGGCGCCTGGGCCGTGAACTCGCCGGATGTCTACCTGTACCTGCGCGACGAATACGCCGCCGCTGAGCGGGTTCTGCACCGCGCCGTGAAGGAGTTGACCGACGATCCGCCCTGCCAGCTGCCGCGAATCCATATCCGCCGCGGTGCCGGCGCGTACATCTGCGGCGAGGAATCCGGCATGATCGAATCGATCGAGGGCAAGCGTGGCATGCCGCGCCTGCGCCCGCCGCTGGTGGCCCAGGTCGGGATCTTCGGCCAGCCGACGCTGGAGCAGAATCTCGAGACGATGCACTGGGTGCGTGACGTTCTGGAGAACGGCCCCGAGTGGTTTTCCCGGCATGGCCGCAACGGCCGCACCGGTTTCCGCTCGTTCTCGGTCAGCGGCCGCGTGAACAAGCCGGGGGTGCACATCGCGCCGGCCGGCATCACGCTGCGGGAACTGGTCGACGAGTACTGCGGCGGCATGGAGGAGGGGCACAGCCTCTATGGGTATTTCCCGGGCGGCGCGTCCGGCGGCATCCTCCCGGCCTCGAAGGCGGATATCCCGCTCGACTTCGATACCCTGCAGGAAGCGGACCCGAACTGCTTTATCGGTTCCGCGGCGATCGTCGTGCTGTCCGACCGGGACAGCGCGAAGAAGGCGGCGTTGAACACGATGCGCTTTTTCCACCATGAGTCCTGCGGGCAGTGCACGCCCTGCCGCGTGGGGACGGCCAAGGCGGCGCACCTGATGGAGTCCGAGCACTGGGATACGGCCCTGCTCGACGAACTGGCGACCTGCATGGTCGATGCCTCCATCTGTGGCCTCGGCCAGGCGGCGCCGAATCCGATGCGCTGCGTAATCAAGCATTTCCCGGAGGAACTGTCCTGATGGCTGCTCAACCCGAGGACGTTGTCGAAACCGTCACCTTCACGCTGGACGGCGAGCAGATCACCGCCTTTGAGGGCGAGACGATTCTCCAGGCGGCCGACCGCGAGGGTCTGGGGACCCAGGTGCCGCGGCTGTGCTACACCGAGGGCCAACGACCCGTCGGCAACTGCCGCTCCTGTATGGTCGAGATCGAGGGTGAACGCGCCCTGGCACCCTCGTGCTGGCGACTGCCGAAGGAAGGCATGGTCATCCGCAGCGGTAGTGAGCGTGCACGTGCCTCGCAGAAAATGGTGCTGGAACTGCTCCAGTCGGATATGCCGGAGACGACCTACAGCCCCGACAGTGAGCTCGAATACTGGGTCCAGGAATTCAACATCGGTACCCCGCGCTTCGAATCGCGCAACCAGCCGACCGCCGATCTCAGCCATCCGGCGATGGCGGTCAATCTGGATGCCTGTATCCAGTGCACCCGCTGCGTGCGCGCGTGCCGCGAGGAGCAGGTGAACGACGTCATCGGCTTCGCCTTCCGCGGCGATCAGGCCGAGATCGTATTCGACCTCAATGATCCGATGGGCGAATCATCCTGCGTCGCCTGTGGCGAATGCGTGCAGGCCTGCCCGACCGGCGCGCTCATGCCGGCGAACGGTGTCGGCCTGGTCGAGGAAGAAAAGAAGGTCGACTCCGTATGTCCGTATTGCGGGGTCGGCTGCCAGCTGCAGTACAACATCAAGGATAACCGGATCCTCCATATCGAGGGCCGTGATGGACCGTCGAACCACGAGCGCCTGTGCGTGAAGGGCCGCTACGGTTTCGACTACGTCAATCACCCGAACCGGCTGACGAAACCGCTGATCCGCAGGGAAGGCGTGAACAAGGAGCTGCACGGCGACTTCGATCCGGCTCGCCCGGAGGAGATCTTCCGCGAGGCCAGCTGGGAAGAGGCGCTGGAGCACGCCGCGAATGGGCTGTTGCGGATCCGGGACGAAAGCGGCCCGCAGGCGCTCGCGGGTTTCGGTTCAGCCAAGGGCTCAAACGAGGAGGCGTACCTGTTCCAGAAACTCGTGCGCACGGGCTTCCGGACCAACAACGTCGACCACTGCACGCGCCTGTGTCATGCCTCGTCGGTCGCGGCGCTGATCGAAGGGATCGGTTCCGGCGGCGTCTCCAACCAGGTCCGCGACGTCGAGGACGCCGACACGATGGTCGTTATCGGCGCCAATCCGACCTCGAACCATCCGGTCGCCGCCACGTTCATGAAGAACGAGGCCGAGCGCGGCAAGAATATGATCGTCATGGATCCGCGCCGGATCGAGCTGGCGCGTCATGCCACGCATACGCTGCAGTTCAAGCCGGATACCGACGTCGCGCTGCTGAACGCGATGATGTACACCATCATCGAGGAAGGCCTGACCAACGAGGACTTCATCGAGGCGAGGACCGAGGGCTTCGACGAACTCAAGCGCGTCGTCATGGCCGAGTACAGCCCCGAGGCGATGGAGCCCGTCTGCGGTATTTCGGCCGCGACCATCCGCGAAGTGGCCCGGATCTATGCCACCACGAAGTCCATCATGTTCTGGGGCATGGGGATCTCTCAGCATATCCATGGCACCGACAATTCGCGTTGCCTGATCGCGCTGGCGCTGATGACCGGCAATGTCGGCAAGCCGGGTGTCGGCCTGCACCCGCTGCGCGGTCAGAACAACGTCCAGGGCGCCTCGGACGCCGGTCTGATCCCGATGGTCTATCCCGACTATCAGCCTGTCGGCAACGAGGACGTGCGCCGCAGGTTCGAGCAGTTCTGGGGCGTGAGCGATCTCGATCCGAACCCGGGCCTCACCGTCGTCGAGATCATGAATACGATCCACGCTGGCAAGCTGCACGGGATGTACATCATGGGTGAGAACCCGGCGATGTCCGACCCCAACCTGAACCATGCGCGCGAGTCGCTCGCGATGCTGGATCATCTCGTCGTCCAGGACCTTTTCCTGACCGAGACGGCGGCCTACGCGGATGTGGTCCTGCCGGCCTCCGGCTTCCCCGAGAAGACCGGCACGTTCACCAATACCGATCGCCGCGTCCAGCTCGGGCGCAAGGCGCTCGATTTGCCGGATGGTGTGCGCCAGGACTGGGAGCTGGTCCAGGCGATCGCGCAGCGCATGGGACTGGATTGGCAGTACCAGAGCGTCGGCGAGGTCTACGAGGAGATGCGGCAGGCGATGCCGTCGATCACCGGTATCACCTGGGAACGCCTGCAGGCGCAGGATTCGGTGACCTATCCCTGCGCGTCTCTGGACGATCCGGGCCAGGGCGTCGTCTTCCGCGAACAGTTCCCGACCGCGAACGGGCGCGCAAAGTTCGTCCCGGCACACCTGATCAGCGCTGACGAGACACCGGACGACGAGTACCCGTATGTGCTGATTACCGGGCGCCAGCTGGAGCATTGGCACACCGGTTCGATGACGCGTCGCGCGAGCGTACTCAACGCCATTGAGCCTGAGCCCGTGGTCAGCATGCACCCGCTGGATATGTACGACCTGGGTGTCACCCAGGGTGATCCATTGCGCATCTGGTCACGCCGGGGCGAGGTCAACGCGTTCGCGCGCGGCGACGACGGCATGCAGCGGGGCGAGGTCTACCTGCCGTTCGCCTACCACGAGGCGGCGGCCAACCTGCTGACGAACGAGGCGGTCGATCCGTTCGGCAAGATCCCGGAGTTCAAGTACTGCGCCGTCCAGGTCGGCCTCGGCGAGGCGGTAACCGCCGCGCAGTACTGAGTACGGGCCCGCAGGAAGGCATTACCCCAGGTTGGGTTGAGCGCCAGCGATACCCGACGCCGTCGAGGCTTGTTCGATCTGCACGGTCTAATGTGGTCCCGGCGGATCGCTCGAGGCGTTGGGTTCCCCTCGTCAACCCAACCTGCGTACTGGTGTGTAGGGCGGATTTTGCCAACAGGCAACAGCCGGTGTCCGCTTGCACGGCCCATTGGGGCAGACTCGGCCTCGACCGCCGGCTGGCTCCCTTCGGTCGCAAGCCGGACTACGTTGCTGGATTGCCACTCTTCGCTCGCAATGACGGCGGAACCGTAATCACCGCGATCCGGCCGACCGTAGCCCGGATGCAGACGCAGCCGGAATCCGGGACGCCGTTGCCCCTGTTCACTCCCGGCCCATACGCCGTGTGCTAGTCTCATCCCGTCCCCATGCTACCGATTCAAGCCGATATGCAGCAGGCCGTAACCGATCTCCCCGCGGGCATCGATGCCCAGGTCGCACCCGAGGGGCGGCTCGAACTGCTTTCCCAGGAAGAGGTCAATCGCTTACGCGATGCCAGCCGTACCCGGATGTACGATCTGCTCTGGCGCTGCTCGTTCGCGGTGCTCAATTCCGGTAGCGATATCGACGATACGAAGCTGCTGCTCGAGCGCGCCCGGAATTTTGATATCCAGGTCCTGCAGCGCGAGCGCGGCATCAAGCTGCAACTGACCAACGCACCGCCCCAGGCCTTCGTCGACGGCGAGATGATCCGCGGTATCCGCGATCACCTGTTCGCGGTGCTGCGTGACATCGTGTACGTATCGACGGAGATCGAGGGCAGTGATCGCTTCAGCCTGAACGAGCCGCGCGGCGTCACCAACGCGGTCTTCCATATCCTGCGCAACGCCCAGGTGCTGCGCCCGCAACTGCCCCCCGATCTTGTGGTCTGCTGGGGTGGGCATTCCATCGGCCGCGAGGAATACGACTACACCAAGGAGATCGGTTATGCCCTTGGCCTGCGCGAACTGAATATCTGTACGGGCTGCGGGCCGGGCGCGATGAAGGGCCCGATGAAAGGCGCCACTATCGCCCATGCGAAACAGCGGATCTCCGAAGGGCGCTACCTCGGTATCACCGAGCCCGGCATCATCGCCGCCGAGGCGCCGAATCCGATCGTCAACGATCTGGTCATCATGCCGGATATCGAGAAGCGGCTGGAGGCATTCGCGCGGGTGGGGCACGGATTCATCGTATTCCCCGGCGGTGTCGGGACCGCGGAGGAGATCCTCTACCTGCTCGGCATCCTGCTGCACCCCGACAACGCCGATATGCCGTTCCCGCTCGTGTTCACGGGGCCGCCCGAGAGCGCCGAGTACTTCCACCGCATCGACCGGTTTATCGGCCAGGCCCTGGGCGAAGAGGCACGCGCGTGGTATCGCATCATCATCGACGACCCGGAAGCGGTTGCCGGCGAGATGCGCGATGGCATGGTCGCGGTGCACGAGTACCGCAAGGCGCACCAGGACGCCTTCTATTTCAACTGGCGCCTGCACGTCGAGGCCGATTTCCAGGAGACCTTCACGCCGACCCACGAGAACATGGCGGCTCTCGCCCTGCACCGGGATCAGCCGGCGCATCAACTCGCGGCCAACCTGCGCCGTGCCTTCTCCGGGATCGTCTCGGGCAACGTCAAGGAAGAGGGCATCCGAGCGATCGAAGAACACGGCCACTTCGAGATCCACGGCGATCCCGGGATCATGTCCATGCTCGACGAACTCCTCGCCTCCTTCGCCGACCAGGGGCGCATGAAACTCCCCGGAACGGAATATGTGCCCTGCTATCGGATCGTTTCCTGAGTCGGGAGAACCACGAATGGTACTTCGCTGAGCGCGTGTAGGGGCATTCTGGAAAGAAGGAACCACAGATGGACACAGATGAACACGGATAAAGGTCAAAACCCGGATTGAGATGACGGAATCGCTCGATCCGCGAGCCAGAGAACAGCACACACCCGCTGGAGGCACGGACCTTTTCTTTCATTGGTTTTATCTGTTGCGGCCTCAACCGGTCAGTGCAACAGTTCTTCAAATGCCTCGTAAGGCGTTTTCCAGTCCAGCACG
>CAJXKK010000029.1 GCA_913055615.1 uncultured Ectothiorhodospiraceae bacterium | reverse complement strand
CGCTGCTGCGCTGGTACCATCCCGAGCATGGCCTGCGCCCGCCGGCGAAGTTCATCTCGATCGCGGAGCAGAGCCAGTTGATCGGGCCGATCGGCGACTGGGCGCTCAACGAGGCCTGCCGGTACCTGCGCGAATGGCAGGATGCCCGTCTGCACATCGTGCGCGTGGCGGTCAACGTCTCGCTGGTGCAGTTCATGGTGGGGGATTTCCCCGAGACGGTCCGCTCGGCGCTGCAGCGCCATGACGTCCCCCCCAATGCGCTGACGCTGGAGATCACGGAGAGCGTATTCGAGCGCGAATCGCAGAGCCTGAACCAGCAGCTGAGACGGCTGCACGACATGGGCGTACGGCTGTCGCTCGACGACTTCGGGACCGGTTATTCGTCGCTGCTGTACCTCCAGCGCTACCCGTTCGATGAGATCAAGATCGATCAGGGTTTCGTACGGCGCATGCTGGAGGACACGTACAGCCGTCAGATCGTGAGCATGGTCCTCGGTGTGGCCGGCGCCCTGAACGCCGAGGTCATCGCCGAGGGCGTGGAGAGCCCGGCCGAGCGCGACTGCCTGCTGGAAATGGGCTGCCGCATCGGCCAGGGCTATTACTACAGCATGCCGCTGGAGTCCGAGGATTTCCGCTGGCTGCTGGAGCAGCGGTCCCGTCTGCCGATTTCGCGCGCCGGCGGTTAGTGCGCCACGCACTACCTGCTCCCTCGAACAACAGGATAGCCAACGTATGGGGCAAGGTGACACCGCTTTGACCAAACGCCCGACCGGCATCGCCGGCCTCGACGCCGTGACCCGCGGCGGTCTACCCGATGCCGGCGATGTGCTCGTGCTGGGCGGCCCCGGTTCAGGCAAGACCATACTCGGGCTGCAGATCCTCGCCAGCATCATCGCGCAGGGCGGAGGCGGGCTGTTCATCTCGTTCGAGGAATAGCCGGAACAGATTCTGCGCGATGCCGGGTCATTCGAGTGGGCAAGGCCCTCACCGACTCGGATGCATGGGCACTGCTCGACGGCCGCCCACCCATCGACGCCGCCGCCTCGGGCGGGTTCGATCTCGACGGTGTGCTGGCGATGGCCGAGCACCGCCTCGAGGGCCTTGGTGGCGGCTGGCTGATCCTGGACGGCATCGATCAGCTGCTGTCGCTGGAGCCCGACCCGCGGGCCGCCCTGGATCAGGTCAGACACCTCAACGACTGGTGCCAGGCACGCCGCATCACCCTCCTTCTGACCGGCAAGCAGACCCGTTCCGACGGCTCGCAGCCGCTCGATCTCGAGGGCGTCGAATTCATGCTCTCGACCGTGCTGGTGCTGGCCACGGAACTGGTCGGGCGGCGCCTGAACCGGCGCTTCCGGGTGGCGAAGTACCGCGGAAGCGCCCACATCACCGACGAACTGCCGCTGGTGATGGACGATGCCGGGCTGCACCTGCCCTACAGTGCGGCCAGCGAGGCGGCACGGACGGCCGCCTCGCAGGAGCGCATCGGCATGGGCATCTTGCGGCTCGACCGCATCCTGGGGGGCGGCATCTACCGCGGTTCGACCGTGCTCGTCTCCGGCGCGCCCGGTACCGCGAAGACCACGCTCGGTGTCAGTTTCGCACTGGCGGCGGCGGATCGGGGCGAACGGGTGCTCTACCTGACCTTCGACGAGCTCGACGACCGCATCGTGCGCAACGCCGCGTCGATCGGGCTCCGGCTGCAGCCGGCCATCGATTCGGGCTTGCTGAAAATCGAATCGCGCCAGGCCTGGAACTCGCTGGTCGAGGAACATTTCATCACCATCCACCGCTGGATCGACGCGTTCCAGCCCGACTGCCTGGTCATCGACCCGGTCTCGGCCCTGTTGAAAGCCGCCAGCGCCGACAGCGCCTACATGACCACCGAGCGGATCCTCGACGAGACCCGCGCGCGCGGGATCACGACCCTGCTGACCTCGCTGATCGATACCGACAAGCCGCAGACCGAGACGACCCTCAGTCATGCCTCGACCCTGGCCGACAGCTGGATTTCTCTTGAATACCGGATCCACGGTGGCGAACGCAATCGCGCCCTGTCGATCGTGAAATCCCGCGGTTCCGCCCACTCAAACCAGGTGCGCGAGCTATTGCTATCGGGCTCCGGCGTGGACCTCGCCGACGTCTACGAATACGGCCCCAAGGTCCTCATGGGCACGGCCCGGATCGAGGAAGAGCACGAGGTCGCCGAGCGCCACCGACGCCAGTATGTGGAACGCGCGCAGCGCCAGCGGGATCTGGAACGGAATATCCAGCAGGCACGCCTGCGCATGGAGGAGGCGCAGAGCGAGGCCGAGCGCCTGACCGAGGTGCTGGAGCGCGAACGCCAGGGCAACGCCGAAACCAAACACAACGCCGCCGAGCACAGACAGGATATCCAGCGCCGGCGAGCCGCCGATGGACCGACGACCGGCAAGGACCGGGGGACCGAATAATGAATGGGAAAAACGATCGGGAGACCGGTACCAATACCGACCTGATTCTGTTCGTGACGGGCGATTCGCCCCGCTCGCTGCGCGCGCGCGCCAACCTCGCGACTGCCGTGGAAGACATCGCGGACAACCGCCTCACGGTCCGGCATATCGATCTGCTGCAGGACACGTCGGGCGTTGCCGAATACGGCATGTTCGCCACGCCGGCACTGATCCACGTCCGCGCGAGCGGCGAACCCACGGTGCTGTATGGCGATCTGTCCAATGGGCCGGAACTCGAACGTTTCCTGGCGAATCTCCAAAGCCCGGAGACTGCCTGAACCGGGGCGTCAATCCCGGCTCGGGTCATCCCATACCCTGAACGGACGTCCCTGCGCCCGTGCGACATCCGCCGGTCTCAGCTGCCGGCCGAGGCCGCCGCCAGGCCTATCACGACCCGATCGCGCCCCTCGTCCTTGGCGCGGTACAGCGCCCGATCCGCTTCACCCACGAACGCATCCCGGGTCTGTCCGGCCTGCAGTTCCGTGATGCCGAAACTGGCGGTGATGCCCGCGACCCCGGGGGAACGGGGTCTCCCCGATGCGTTGCCGCATGCGTTGCGCGAGGGTCGCCGCTTCGGCCGCCCCGGTCTCCGGCAACAGCACGGCGAATTCCTCGCCGCGCCAACGACAGACCGTATCCGCATCCCGCACCTCCTCCTGCAGCAAAGCCGCCACGCCCTCCAGCACCCGGTCCACCACGGCCTCGTCACCAAGGATCGTCCGCACATGCCGGCCGATGATCTCGGCGCGATCGAGCCCGAACCACTGCCGGTAGGCATCATTGACCTCCCGGTAGCACTTGTCGCGATCGACGCAGGACACGAGCACGGGCAGGGCATCGACCAGCAGCTGACGCCGCTGGCGTTCGTGCTCGTGGTGCCAGGCGTCCTCCAGCGACGCCGCGAGCACCCCGGAGGCCCAGCGCAACACCTGCAGATCGCCATCCAGGAAGGCGCGCGGGCGCGCCGAATAGACCTTGAGCACACCGAACGTGCGTATCCCACCCGTCAGCGGCGCGATGATGCCGGAGCGAAAACCGATACGCTCGCAGGTAGCCTGCAGGGCATCGAGATCGTAGCCAGCGGTGGCCACCCGACTCTGCGTGCGCGTCAGCGCCTCGAGCCGGGCCTGGCGCTCCTCGAGCGCCCGCAACTCGCTCACGTCGCGGACGACCGCGATGAACCTTGTCGGCGCCGCAGCCGCGGGGAACGGCTGGATGTGCCATTCGAGCCGCAGCGGCTGCCCGTCATGGCCGTAACTGATGATCTCGGCCCGGAACGCCCGGCCGACGGCGAGTTTGGCCCGGCAGTCGGCCATGACCGCGGCATCCGTCCCGACGCCCATGAGCACGCTGACGGGCGTGTTGACCACATCCTCCGGCGGTCTCCCGTAAGGCGTTCGAACGCCGGATTGGTGTACAGGATGGTAGGACCCGACCCCTCGAGTCGAGTGTCCGTCACGAGTACGGCGTCGCCGACCGCGTTCAGACCCGCCAGCAGGATATCTCGATCGAGTTCTTCCATCCGCTGCATTACTGCATCGCTCAGGGGGCGCCATGGGTCGGCGACCGATTGCCTGGCCGGGCCGATGCAACTGGTGGGAGCAAAGGGTCGCATACGCGCACGGGCGCTGGAATAAGCCCTTCCCCCTACCCGCCATGATCCCTCAGCGGCGTATGATAATGCTTGCCAATGCCGCCGCGTCGTGGATGATGGTGGCCAATCGCAGACAGGACTGAAGCCATGCTGAGCAAACTTTTCGGTGGTCGCCACGCCGCCAGGCAGTCATCCGGCCCGCTGGAACCAGGCGCGACCGCCGCGCAGGAACGCTACGAGGGCTATGAACTGCTGGCGCGCCCGATCCGGGAGGGGAACGTCTGGCGTGTGGCCGGCACCGTGCGCAGCGGCGAAGGCGACGCGGCCGAGGCGCAGGATTTTGTCCGCGCGGACACCATGGCCGACCACGACGAAGCGGTGCAGATGTCGCTGCTCAAGGCCCGCCAGCTGGTCGACGAGCGAGGCCGCGGGATCTCCCGCCGGCGCTGACTGGCAACCGGCTTTCAACCCGCTCGGCTTATTCGACCACTTGCCGCTGCAGCCGGTAATGAACGCGGGCATATCAAGAGCCTGATCCAGCTGTTCGCGATCAACGGCAAAACCGCTGCCACGCCCCGCTCGAATACCTCGCATGTGACTCAGCGGGCCGTTCTCTTTGCACATTGTCTGGTTCAAACGCGATCTCCGGGTCACGGACCATGAACCGCTGTCGGCGGCCGCGGCCGCCGGCGACGTACTGTGTCTCTATGCCTTCGAGCCCGAGGCGTGGCAGCAACCGGAGGCGGATGCACGGCATTACGCATTCCTCACGGAATGTCTTGAATCGCTGCGGCGGGCTCTGGCGGCTCGCGGCGCCCGGCTGTGCGTGACGCACATGGACATGCCGGACGCCCTCGCCCGCATCGAGCACGATCTCGGCACCATCGACGCCGTATATGCCCATGAGGAAACCGGCGCCGCATGGACGCACGCGCGTGACGAATGTGTCCGTGGCTGGCTCAGGGGACGCGCCATCCCGTTGCACGAGTGGCCCGCGAACGGCGTCGTCCGAGGCCTTGGCACACGCGATCGCTGGTCCCGTCATTGGGACCGGCGCATGGCCCCGCAGCCGCTGCCGGCGCCATCCGCCATCGTCGACGCCTCGTGCGCGCGGCTGGATGACGGCATCCCGCCGCTGAGCGCATTACCGCTGTCACCGGCCACCCATCGATCCCTCCAACAGGGCGGCGAGGCCAACGCATGGGCATTGCTCGAGGGCTTCCTCGACCACCGGGGGGTCGAGTACCGCCATGCCATGTCGAGCCCGGTTACGGCATTCGACGGTTGCAGCCGCATCAGCCCCCATCTGGCCCTGGGTTGCCTGTCGATCCGCCAGGCGCATCACGCGCTGGAGGCCAAGCGGGCTGCATTGCGCGGATCGAACGACCGGCTGCCCGGGCATCTCGATTCGCTCAAGGCCTTTGCGGGGCGCCTGCGCTGGCACTGCCACTTCATCCAGAAGCTCGAAGACGAGCCGGAGCTGGAGTGGCGCAATCTCGACCGCAGCTGCGACGGTCTGCGCACCGAAGACGCTTCGATGTGGACGCATCAGGAGCGTGCCGCCTTCGAGGGCTGGCGTGACGGCCAGACGGGTTTCCCGATGGTCGACGCCTGCATGCGGGCGCTGCATGCACACGGCTGGATCAACTTCCGCATGCGGGCGATGTTGATGTCGTTCGCGGGCTACCAGCTCTGGCTCCACTGGCGCCAACCCGCGATCCATCTCGCACGGCTGTTCACCGATTACGAACCCGGCATCCACTACAGCCAGGCCCAGATGCAGACCGGCACCACGGGTATCAACGCGCCCCGTATCTATTCCCCCGCGAAGCAGGTCCGCGACCATGATCCCGCTGGACATTTCATTCGTCGGTGGATCCCCGCGCTCAGCGATGTGCCCGACAGCTGGCTTGCCGAGCCCTACCGGATGCCGGCCAATCTGCAGGCGCGGTATGGCTGTCGGATCGGCAGCGACTACCCGGCGCCGGCCGTCGACCCGGAAACCGCTTACCGGGCGGCCCGGGAATGCATCGCCAGCCTGCGGCGCAATCCCGCACAGCGCGCCGAGGCGCAGCGCTTGTACACGAAACACGGCAGCCGCAAGCGCCGGCAGCGGCGCTGATAGAACGGCATGAATCCTGATGTTCACGGTGCACACACCCGGCGGCTGCACGGCACGTGGGCAATCGGCTGCGGATCGGCCACGCAGATGCGTACACTCGCGCCATGATGCGCTCACTGCTCGTTGTTGTACTCACGCTCACCGGTATCGCGACGCCCGCGCCCGGTGCCAGCCGCTGGATCGAGACCGATCGCGCGTGGGAGGGCCTCCCGGCGCCGGAGCGCGATGGCGCGCGCGCCACCCTGGCCGCAGCGGCCGAGACGATCGGTGACTGGCCGATCCGCCTGGCCGGCGTACCGCTGGATCCAGACCTGCTCGCTGAGCTCGCGGCGACACCGGACGACGAACCGTTGTTGCGAGCGGTACGCGAGCGTGTCGGGCGCCCCGTCGATCTGACCGATTTCCTGTATCTGCTGGACGACCTGGCCGCGGCCGCCGACACGGGCCTGCGCGAGCAGACGATCTACCTGCCCTCGGGCCGCGCCCGCGTCGCCGGCATCCTGCTCCATCCCGGCGACGTGTTCGACGGGCAACCGCGGCATTACGGCAGCGCCCGCCTCGCCATCTACCGGCCGAAGCGCCCGGCCGACCTCGAACCCGCCGCCGATAACGATCCGCTGGGCCCCCGATGGACGGCGCGCTACCGCAACCCCGCGGACGAGGAATCGATGCTGGAGGCACTGGCTGCTGCCGGCGGCGCGGATTTCGCGGATCGGATTCGCAACCTGCTCGAGCAGTTCCGCGCGCAGGGAGCCGAAGCCTGGGTATTCTCCACGGTGCGCAGCCGCGAGCGCGGCTACCTGATCTACGGCGCGTTCATCCTCAGCCGGGCCGACCGCGAGGAGACCGTGAACCAGCGGATCGGGACACTGGTCGAACTCAACCGCGAGTGGGGCCTGGACATCCCCATCCGCTGGCGCCATCCGGATGGCTGGCGCGCGACCGTCGACGCGGCCGAGGCGATGGCGAATGCCTACAACGTGGTCTACGCGACGCGTGCCGGCGCCCGCTACTCCAGCCATTACGGGGCCGGCGCCGCCGACTTCGCGGCGATGGGCCTGCCGCGCGAGGTCACCCTCACCGCCCCCGGCGGCGAGACCCGCCGCATCTTTGATCTGTCCGACCCGGACCACCCGCGCGACCTCAACCTCGCGCCGGCGATGATCGAGTGGGTGGAGGAGCACTTTGGGATGGAGAAACTGCGCAGCGACTATCCGCACTGGTCGGACACGGCCGGGCACTGACAAGACCCCACCTGATTCACCCGGCAAAGCGGCTATTCCGGCCAGCCCCATGCATGCTGTCGACACGTTGCGGGAGCGCAACGCCATGAGCCGGCGGCGCAATGGCTCTGAGACCTGACAATACTCATGGGAGGCGTTAAGGGCCGAACGCGCCGATGAATCATGGACATCGCTCCGCCTCTCCGTGCAGGGCAGAAGGCCGGTCATGGGCGATACCCTGTGCTCCCCGGGGCTCCATGACCGATGCAAACACGCCTTGCCGTCACCAATTTTCTGCGGGAGACTGGTCACCGGTTACACCTCTATTACAACAGGATGACGGTTGGCTCCCGGGACCGGGCATCCGCCTTACGGCCCGGGTAGAGGTGGATACATGTTCCGCAAAACCGCGCTCGACAAGGATCTCAAACGGCTCAACCGTCTTGAGCAGTACCTCCAGGAAACGTCGGAGGGCATGCTGCCGTATGCGATTGCCCTGACCTTCCTCGTACTTGCCGGCCTCGCCGCGTTCTCGATGACGGGGATGGCTCCCGGCTGGGCCATTATCGTGGGGGCAACGGTGGTCGGCGGCTACATGGCCCTCAATATCGGGGCCAACGACGTCGCCAACAACATGGCGCCAGCGGTCGGCTCGCGCGCGCTGAAGATCGGCGTGGCCGTGCTGATCGCCGCGGTCTTCGAGGCAGCAGGTGCCCTGATCGCCGGCGCCGATGTCGTATCGACCGTGTCCAAGGGCATCATTGACCCCGACCTGATCCCGAACACCAACGACTTCGTCACCGGGATGCTCGCGGCCCTGTTTGCCGCCGCCCTTTGGATCAATATCGCCACCGCGGTCGGCGCGCCGGTATCAACCACGCACTCCATTGTCGGCGGGGTGCTCGGTGGCGGCATCGCCATGGCCGGTTTCGGGGTGGCGGACTGGGGCGTAGTAAGCAAGATCGTGGCCAGCTGGGTGATCTCCCCGGTCATGGGAGGCGTGGTCGCCGCCCTGCTGCTCGCCTACATCGAATACACCATCATGTCGGCGGACGACCGTCGACAACAGGCCGAGCGCCGGGTACCTTCTCTGGTCGGATTCATGGGGGGAGCCTTTGCCGCCTACCTGCTGGTCAAGGTGATGGAACGCTTCTGGGCCGTACCGCTATGGCTGGCGGTTATTTTCGGTGTGATCGTGCTCATCATAACCACACCGCTGATCCGGCCCCTGATCTCCCGCAAGCTCGCCGAACTCGACGAACGCAAGCAATCGGTCGGGGAACTGTTCACGATCCCCGTGATCGCTGGTGCATGCCTGCTGTCGTTCGCCCACGGCTCAAACGATGTCGCCAACGCCATCGGCCCGCTGGCAGCCATCTATACCTCGGTGTCAGAGGGCGAGCTGGCCACCCGGGCCGCGGTCCCGAGTTGGGTGCTGGTTGTCGGTGCACTCGGCATCTCGACAGGACTGCTGCTTTTCGGTCCGAAGCTGATCCGCACGGTCGGCTCCCAGATCACCAAGCTCAACCGCGTGCGTGCGTTCTGCGTCACCGTCTCGGCCGCAATCACCGTAATTATTGCCTCCTCCCTGGGCCTGCCGATCAGTTCCACCCATACCGCGATCGGCGCGCTGTTCGGCGTCGGCTTCCTGCGCGAGTTTCTGGCGAATCGCGATGCCATGCGGGCATTGCCGCTGCGGCCACCAAACCCCGAAACGGATCCCGATGTCGATGCGGAGCAGGTGTCGGCCCAAACCGTTGCCAAGGCGCGAAAGCGCTACCTTGTGCGCCGTTATCACGTCGTAACGATCGTGGGCGCCTGGATCATAACGGTGCCGGCGACCGCCCTTATGGCCGGACTCCTCGCCTTGGCCATCCGCGCTCTCGACATCGTCCAGTTCTAGTGGGCCATGCGCGCCGGCGATCGATCTACTTCAGGAGCTCGCGCAGCTTTTCCAGCTGCGCTTCCACCACGTGCAGGCGCAGCTCGGTCTGAAACGGTTTCTCCGTTGACGAGCCGGACTCGAGCCGCTCTCGGTAATTCGCCTGTTTCTTCTCCAGCGCCTTCTCGAGCCGCTTCAGCTTCTTGTGCTTGAGCGACTTGCCCTTGTCGTGCTTGCCGAAGACATCGTCGAGCGTCGTCACCAGGTCCTTGAACCCCATTGTCCAGCCCCCTGTTTTCGAAAATTCCCTGTTGGCTAACGCGATCACCAGCCAGTGGCGTGGCGGCGCGTGACCTCTGCCTGGCCCTCATCACTGACCGACAAGGCTTCCGCGGTGCGCGCCGCCTGTTCATCACCAGCGGTCAGGAGCGAACGTGTGGCCATCAGTATGGCGTCCACAGTCTCACCCGCATAGGCCGAATCGTTGAGCAGCGAAGTTGCCATCCCGGAATCGACCTGCCCGGACTGCACCAGTTCCGTTACCCGGGAGATCATGGATTCGCGATCAACGCGGGCGCGCACGGCGATCTCATCCAGCTCCAATATGGCCGAGGTGGCATCATCATAGCGCCCCGCGGAAAGCCGGTCGGTTTCCCGAAGGACCAGCGCCATGCGCAGCCGCAGGTCATTGTACTCGCGGCGGATGGCCTCATTATCGGAAACAAGGTACTTCGTGAGATTGTTGCGCAGATGCTTGACGTGCTTGATGGCTTCAACCATACCGGCGGCCGCTTGCTGGAGGCGGTGGAGCTGGTCGGTCGAACCGGGAGACACGGCGCGACTCATGCGCCCGGAAATGAAATCGAGAATGGCGTTGTAGAGTCGCTTCACCCTGCGGGCATAGACGGAGTCGATATCGATATCGATGCGCTCGCGATCCTCATGGATGGTCGCCTCAAGATCATCGCTGTCGCGTACCTGTTCGCGGTGCAGATGGAGACCGTGCGCGAGTATGATGAAGGCCTCATCGAACAGGTGCCAGACTTCCCGACGCACGGCGGCGGCCGCGCTGTCAGGCGAATCCATGGCCGCGGTGCTCAGGTATTTGGGCTCCGCCGCGGCCTCTGCCGCGGCCTCCGGCAGCCAGCGTTCCAGTGCGCCCGCCATCCTCGGCATCAGCGGCAGCATCACGGTAACGCCCAGTACGTTGAACAGAGTGTGGAATACGGCGAGCTTGACCGTGTAATCATCGGTCGCGATGGACATCACGGCCGACAGGCTGTCAACGGACCAGCGCAGAGGCTCGATCAGCACCAAAGCGATCGCCGCGGTCGCCAGATTGAACAGCAGATGGGCCCCGGCGAGACGCTTGCCCGCGGTGTTCGCGCTGACGCCACCGATCAGGGCCGTCACCGTTGTGCCGATATTGGCGCCGATCGCGAGCGCGAGCGCGTTCTCGTAGGTGATCTGGCCGGTGGCCAGGCCGGCCAAAGTCAGGGCCAGCGTCGCGTGGCTAGACTGCATGATCACCGTCGCCAGGATCCCGAGCCCCGTGTACGCCAGCAGCCCGGGCATGCCGGTCATTGCGTATTCGCTGAGATCGACCGCCGATTGGAAGCTCTCGAACCCCGCCTTCATGAAATCGATGCCGAGGAACAGAAAGCCCAGACCGGCGAGGATCGCGCCCACTGCCTTTACCGCGCGGGCCGGCTGAAAATTGAGCACGACCCCGAACACCAGCATCGGCAACGCGAAGGTCGACAGGCTCATTTTCATACCGATCGTAGCGAACAGCCACGCGCCCGTCGTGGTTCCCAGATTGGCCCCGTAGATGATGCCGATGCCCGCGATGAGCGGGAGCAGCCCCGCGCTCAGAAACGATATCGTGATGACCGATACAAGCGAACTGGATTGCATCAACGCCGTGCTGACGATCCCGAAACCGAGACTCTTCGCCGTATTGTCCGTGGTCCGGCGCAGGATTCTTTCCAGCAACCCGCCGGTAAACTGACGGAAACCGTTTTCGAGCGTGAGCATGCCGAACAGGAAGATCGCCACGCCGGCGGCAATCTCCTTGAACTCGGGGCTCGCCCAGAGCAGATAGCCGAGAACGGCAACGAGTGCGGCTGCGAGGATGCGGCGGTAGTGGTTCATTGTTTCCCCGATACCGGCCAATCCGGGCACGGATCCCGTTAGTTGCGTAACGGCGCGGTATGTGGTCAAACTGTTCCGGTGTAGTAATTTTGTCACATTTTTGTAATTACAGCGAAATCGGCACGTGGGCGTAGCGCGGATCGCCTGGAGGATTTGCATGCAGCCACTTTCACCGGGTCGCCGTTTCGACGACGACGCCTACAACAGGAAAGGTATACTGAAAAAGAAGATCTACGAGCAGGAACTGGCGCGACTGCAGGTGGAACTCGCCAAGCTGCAGCGGACCATCACCGAGGACGGACTCCGTATCGTGGTCGTGTTCGAGGGGCGTGATGCCGCCGGCAAGGGAGGCGTAATCAAGCGTATCACCGAGAGGACCAGTCCTCGCGTTGTACGCACCGTAGCGCTTGGCACGCCCTCGGATCGGGAAAAGAGCCAGTGGTATTTCCAGCGATATGTCCCCCACCTCCCGGCCGCGGGTGAAATGACGCTGTTCGATCGCTCATGGTACAACCGGGCCGGTGTCGAACGCGTCATGGGATTCGCCACGCCCGAGCAGGTCGATCTTTTCATGCGCACCTGCCCGGAATTCGAGCACATGCTTGTGGAAGACGGCATTATCCTGATCAAGTACTGGTTCTCGGTCAGCGAGGAAGTGCAGGAGGCGCGGTTCCAGGCACGCGCGGCGGATCCCACCAAACGGTGGAAAATTTCGCCGATGGACCTGCAATCCCGGCAGCTGTGGCACGAATACTCGCAGGCCAAGGACGAGATGCTGCAATATACGGACCTCCCATACGCCCCCTGGAGAATGGTCGACTCCGACGTCAAGCGCCATGCCCGCCTGAATTGCATAAGCAACCTGTTGCAGCAGATCGACTATCGCAGGAGTCCACCGCCGCAGCCCGAGTTGCCGCCGCGCACCTGGGTGGGCGACGAGGACAACCGCGTGCCAAAACCGAACGAGTCCTATGTCGAGCGGCTGTACTGAGGCGTCGTCCGAACCGCTCCTGATGTTCAGCCCTGCTGGAACCTGCAGGAATTGCGTCCCACTGCTTCGCGGTATCACGCGGGCGAAACACACGACGCCGTAGATCAGATACGCCACCTCGCGCATGCTCGCACCGACGATGGCCTTCGGTGCGAACCCGCGTTCGCGCGAACGTTCCGCCAGCGAGGGCGACGGGGTATCGTCATATCACTATCCGGCTTCCGGGGTCGCCATGGCCAATGTAACCGAGATGATCTTCCTTCTGGGGCTCGTGTTGATGGTCGGCCTGGCTGCGGAATTGCTTGGCCGGAGGACACCGCTTCCTCGGGTGACGCTGTTGATCATCGCCGGTGTGGCCTTCGGTCCGTCACTGACGGGTTGGCTGGTGCCCGCTGGAACACAGTGGTTCAACGTCGTGTCCCAGGTCGCCCTGACCATGGTCGGGTTCCTGCTGGGAGGTCACTTGACCCGCCGGAACCTCAAGCGACACGGCGCCGATGTGCTGGCGTTGTCGATCGCGGTCGTCGCGCTTACCGCCGTGTTGGTGTTCGCGGCGACCTGGCTGCTGTCCGGCGACCTCGGCCTGTCCTTGCTGCTGGGCGCCCTGGCGACCGCTACAGCACCGGCGGCTACCACGGATGTTGTGCTGGAGAGCGGCGCCAAGGGACCGTTTACCGAGACCCTCCTGGGCGTGGTCGCCGTGGACGACGTCTGGGGCGTGTTCACGTTCAGTCTGGTGATGGCCGCGGTGGCGGTCCTCGATGGCGGCGACGGGATGACCGCGCTGACCCACGGGGCGTGGGAGATCGGCGGTGCAGTGGGCCTTGGCGTGGTCCTGGGTATACCGGCCGCATTCGCCACGGGCCGTATCTCGCGTGGTGACCCGACCCTGGCCGAGGCACTCGGGCTTGTCTTCTTATGCCTGGGGGCGGCCCGCTGGCTGGAGGTGTCGTTCCTGCTCGCCGCCGTGGTCATGGGCGCAATAGTGTCCAACATGGCCCGCCACCACAAACGACCGTTCCATGCCATCGAGCACATCCAGTGGCCGTTCATGCTGGTCTTCTTCCTGCTCGCTGGTGCAGCGCTGGAATTGGAGGCCCTGCCAGCGGTGGGGTGGCTTGGCGCCGGATACATTGTCGCTCGGGTCTGCGGCCGCCTGCTTGGCGCTTCGGCCGGTGCACGGTGGCGCACCCTGCGCGCGGGAACGGGTCCGTGGATGGGTATGGCATTGTTGCCCCAGGCAGGCATCGCCGTAGGCATGGCCCTCTTGGCCGCCCAGCGGTTCCCCGAGCGAGCCGACGTGCTGCTTTCGGTCGTACTCGCCTCGACCGTGGTGTTCGAGATCGCCGGACCGCCGCTGACACGACTGGCGCTCCGCAGGGCTGGGGAGACTGCGTGATCTCTTGCAAATGGCTCGCCCATACGGATTGGCTGCTTTTGCCCTGTGGCGCGCTCATCCTGAGCCGGGCCGACCGCGAAGCGAGCGTGCGCCAGCGGATCGGTCCACTGGGCGAACCCAAGCGCGAGTCGAGCCTGAACACCCCCATCCGCTGGCACCATCCCGACGGCGAGATCCTCCGCGCCTTCGAGCTGTCCAACCCGGACCACCCGCGCGAGCTCGACCCCGCGCCGGCAAGGATCGAGTGGGTCGAGGAGCACTTCGGGATGGAGAAACTGCGCAGCGACTATCCGCACTGCTCGGAAACCGCCGGGCACTGACGTGACCGCGGCTGCTTCAGCGGGCGGAGCGGCTATTCGGGCCAGTCCCAGGCCAGACGCAGACCCGCGAACTGGTGGCGCACATGTGCCTCGAAGAAATTGCGGAACGTTACCCGCCTGAGCCCCGGATCTGTATCGCGGCTGCCGCCGCGCAGTACCACGTGGCGGCCATCGAACCAGGGCGTCGAGTAGCCCTCGTAGGGGAAGGCTGTAAATCCCGGGTATGGCGCGAGTGCGTTGGCACACCATTCCCAGACGACACCCGTACCGCGGAGGCGCTGCTCGCGTGCCGCGGCCTCCCACTCGTGCTCATGGGGTAGCCGCGCCCCGGCCCAGGCGGCGAACGCCTCGGCCTCATAAAAGCTGATGCCGCTGACCGGCGCGTCGGCATCGAGCGGCGCCCAGCCCCCTGGGCCGGACCATGTATAGCGCCCACCCGCATCCAGGTGCCAGGGCCACGGCCGCTCGATCCCACACCGTCGGCGCCAGGCCCAACCCGAATCGGACCAGTAAACCGGCTCGGTGTACCCGTCGGCGTCCATGAACGCGATCCATTGTGCGTTCGTAATCGGACGCTCGGCGAGCACGGCGCCCGCAAGCGTGACGGTATGGCTGGGGCGCTCGTTGTCGTAACCGCGGACGTCGTCGGTGCCCACGCGCCGTGCGCCTGGTTCAAGCGCCACCGTCGGCGGCAGGCTCGGGTCGGCGAGGACGGCCTTCGAAGGTGGTATGGTGTCGCCGGCCGCATCGATCGCTCTGACCCGCGCGGCCAGGCAGTAGCGCAGCGTCTCGTGGTGCTGGGCGAAGTGCTGCTCCAGGAAATGCAGCAGGTAGTCCTCAGCCATCAGCGAGTGGGAGGCGAGCCGGATCGGGGGGTCGATCAGCAGCGAGAGGGTGCGCTCATGGACAGACGCCGTCCAAGCCAGCAGCGTCTCGCGATCGGGCAGATGCCCGCCCCGGGATGATTTCGTGCTGTTCTCGGGGAAATACAGCGCATGCGCGTCGCGGTCCGGCGTCTCGCCCAGGATCGTCTCGGCCAGCCAATAGTGCTCGACAAGAGCGCAATGGCCTATATGCCAGCCGATCGGGCTGAGCTCGGCATGGTACTGCGACCAGAGCGTGCGCTCGGGCAACGCCTCGGCGACACCGCGCGCCCGAGCCTGATGTTTCGCCAAAGCCGCAAGCGGTGAACGCCCGACGACACAGGCCGAGTCGTTGTCACAGGGCGACTGTGTCGGCATGGCTACCGGGCCTCAGTGTGACGATATGGTCGGGTGAAACTGCCACCCACCCCGGATCCGCGTCGAGGGGCTCCGAGGCCACCAGTGCGCCGTCGGCGAAGCCGGGGTGGCGCGCATGGACGTAGAGACTGGGCGGTTCACGGCGATGGGCGTGGCGGAGCGCTACCAAGCGCTCCCCCTGGGCGACGATGACATTGCATAACGCCCCACCACCGGTCTCGCCGAGCCACCCGTGCAGGCGCCGGGTGGCCGCACGCAGCCCCGCGACAAGATCGTTTTGCTCATCCGCATATTGGCGAACCAGAGCGAAGAGGTACTCGGAGTCGGTGGTCCCGTTGATGCCGGCCTCGTAGTCGGAGGCAAGCGCGGCCCGAAATGGCCGCCGGATCGAGCCGGCAAAGTCTTCGATGAAGCCGTTGTGGAGGAACAGCCGATGCGTATCCGTGAACGGCTGCGTATTCGCCGTGCCGTTGGATAGCGGTTCGGTCGCACTTCGTACGTTGGCTACCCAGACCCCGCGCGTGAGCGAGCGGCCCAGACCGTCGAGGTTCGGGTCCGCCCAGGCTGGCAACGGCGAGCGATAGGCCGCCGCGCGGGCGTCGTCGGCGTACCAGCCGATGCCAACCCCGTCGGCGTTGACCGTCGCCGAGACGGTCTCGGCGGGTGCATGCGCCTGCTCGATCAGGCTGTGCGGTGGCGCGCACAAAAGATCGTGGAGCCGGATAGGATCGCCGGTGTAGGCCGCCATGCGGCACATGAAGGCCTCCTTGTAACTGTCGGGTCGAACGGCATGGAACGCGACCATGTCGCCCGCGGGTGAGAAAGCGCTGAGTAACGGATTCTGTTTGCATCATCTGCCCGATGCAAATCGTTCACACCGGCATCGTTCTGGTGCCATTCAAACGGGACAGGGATGATACCAAGCTTCCATGACCCGGCAGCTTGATGTTGCCGCTGGGTAAATCACGCCCGGCTCATTCGCCCCCGCCTGGTGCAGCGCGAAGGACGTACAGACCCATGGCGTGAAGCGCAGACCCTTTACTGACCCGAACATTGGTAAAGGCCCCGCTGGGACGGCAGAAGCGAAATGACTCCACTTGTTTCTTCCTCTTTGCGTACTTCGCGGCTCTGCGAGGACAACAGGATCAACCGCTCGGTCCCCGAAGTCCTGTCCCGCCAGTCCAGCACCTCTACAAACCGGCGACGAAACAGCGTAGCCTCGCGTCGCCCGGCCAGAAATCGCCGGTATGGAGGGCTTGATGCGCGCCTGGCTGTACATCGCCACCGTGATCGTCGCGACCGCGTTGACCGCGGCCGGCAACGGCATGATGGCGACGTTCGTGCCGATCCGGCTCGACCTGGCCGGCAGCAGTCAGGATGCGGTCGGTGTCGTCGTCACGGCCTACGCCGTGGGCATGCTGCTCGGCTGCATTTTCTCCGGGCACCTGATCCGCGCCGTTGGGCATATCCGTGCTTTCACGGCCTTCGCCGCCATCGGGACGATCGCCACGCTGCTGATGAGCGGCTGGGTCACGGTGCCGATGTGGCTTGTCCTGCGTCTGGCCGGCGGATTCTGTACCACGGCCATGTTCATCACCGCCCAGTCGTGGCTGAACGAGGTCTGCGAGACGGATTACCGCGGCCGCGTCATGTCGATGTTCTACCTCGGCTACACGGTCTCGCTCGGTCTGGGCGCGCTCATCATGAGCCGGGTGGCGGCGGACACGGCCACCCCGTTCCTGATCCACGCCGGGCTGTACGCGGCGTCCGTCATCCCGATCGCGCTGACACGGCTGCAGACGCCGCCGGCACCGGAACGCATCGCCGTGCGCCTGCGCGAGGTGTACCGCATCTCGCCGGTCGGCCTGGTCGGGGCCTACGCCTCCGGTTCACTGGGCATGACCATGATGGGCGTGGGGCCGATGTACGGCACGGCGATCGGCCTCAGTGCCCAGGACATCGCGCTGACGATGGCGGCGCTGCAGGTCGGGAATCTGGCGATCCAGTGGCCGCTCGGCTGGCTGTCGGACCGCACCGACCGGCGCTACGTGATCGTGGGCGCCGCCTTCTGCGTGGTCGTCGTCTCGTTCGCGATCCTCGTCGCGGGAGACGCGACGCTGTTGCTGCTGGTCTTCCTGTTCGGGCTCTGGGGCGGGCTGGCCGAATCGATCTACGCGGTGTCGACCGCGCACGCGAACGACCGCACGCGGACCGGCGATTACGTGGTGGTGTCCTCGACCGTCCTCGTCGTCTGGGCCACCGGCAGCACGGTCGGGCCGATGCTTGCGACCGGCGCCATAAGGCTGCTCGGCCCGGCCGGCATCTGGATCTTCTTCATCGCGGTGAGCGGCCTGTTCGCGGCATTCGTCGCCTGGCGGCTACTGCGGCGCGCCGGTCCGCGCGAGGCCCAGCAGGAGCCGTTCCATGCGGTTCCGGCCTCGCCGCAGATCCCGGAATGGAATCCGTACTGGCACGAGGAGGATGAGGCCGAGGCGGCAGGCGACCGACGCCAGGCGCCAGAACGCGACACGGGGGGCTGAGGGCGCCGCTTCAGGGCATGTCCCTGCGCAGGAAGTGCTCCACCATGGGCGCGAAGCGTTCGTGGTCGATGAGAAAGGAGTCGTGCCCCTGGATCGACTCGAGCTCGTAAATCGAAACATCGACGCCCGCCCCCTTGAGCAACTCTGCGATTTCGCGCTGCTGGGACACCGGGAACAGCCAGTCCGTGGTCACGCCGGCCACCAGCGCGCGCCGGGCGTCGATGAGGCGCATCCCCGCCTCCAGCGAGCCCGCACCGTGATCGGCGATATCGAACAGGTCCATCGCGTGCGACAGGTAGAGATAGCAGTTGGCGTCGAAGCCGCCGACGAAGCGGCGCGCGTTGTATTCGAGATACCCCTCGATCTCGAACTCCGGGCCGAGGGGGACCGCACCGGCACGCCCGCTGTCGGCGAGCCGATTACGCCCGAAGCGCTGCTGCCATTCCTCGCCCGAGCGGTAGGACATCACGCCGAGCTTGCGCGCGAGCCGCATACCCTCTTTCGGACCCGCGTCATCGGCGTACCAGCCATCGGCCCACTCGGAATCGCTGCGGATCATCTCGCGTTGCAGCGAGCGGATCCCGATCGCGAACGGCGTCGCATGGACCGCGGCCGAGATGCTGATGAGGTTCTCGCAGGTGCCCGGATACATGGCCGCGTAGGCGAGCACATCCATGCCCCCGAGCGAGCAGCCGGCGACGGTATGGAAATGATCGATCCCGAGCGCCACGCAGGCCGAGCGGGCGGCGCTGACGATGTCCTCCACCGACAGCAGCGGGAACCCGATCCGATACGGCTGCCCGGTCTCGGGGTCGTTCGATGCCGGCCCGGTCGAGCCGAAGCAACTGCCGAGCGAGTTGATGCAGATGACGAAGAACCGGTCGGTATCGATCGGTTTGCCGGGACCGATCATGTACTCCCACCAGCCGGGCGACGGGTCGTCCGCCGAGGACGCGGCGTGCGCGCTCGGCGACAGGCCGGTGAACAGCAGGATCGCGTTGTCGCCACGGCCGACGGGCTCGCCCCAGGCCTCGTACGCGACCGTGGCCTGCGCCAGCTGCCCGCCGCGATGCATCGCGAATGGCGCTTCGATCTGGATGTAACGACGGGCATCCGACATCCGTACACTGCTCCTGTTGGCTCACGCATCATTGGCGCCGCGCGGACGCTGGCGCCAAAACAAGCGCGCAATCTTCCCGGAACCGTCCATCAGCGTCTACACGCTGGACGCCGCGACGCGCTGCTGTCAGGTTACGTGCCCTGTCCACACCCGCCGGAGTCCCCGTGCAGACACCCCCGCAAGCGCCCCTCGCCGCGACCGCTCCGGTCGAGTCGGTCCATCACGGCCACCGCCGGATCGATCCATACGCGTGGCTGCGTTCGGCCAACTGGCGCGAGGCGATGCAGGACCCCCGCCAGCTCCCCGCCGACATCCGCGACCACCTCGAGGCCGAAAATGCCTGGGCGGAGGCCGCGACGGCGGACGCGAAACCGCTGCGCGAGCGGCTCACCGCCGAACTGCGCGCCCGCATCCGCGAGGATGACAGCACCGTGCCCCAGCCGCACGGACCGTGGCTGTATTACCTGCGCTACCGTGAAGGTGGCCAACACCCCCTGATCTGCCGCAGCCCGCGCGACGCCGAGGCGCGCGAGACCGTCCTGCTTGACGGCGACGAGCAGGCCCGCGACCGCGACTATTTCCGCCTGGTCGCGGCGGCGCATGCGCCCGACCACCGGCTGCTCGCCTGCGCGGTCGATTACAGCGGCGCCGAACGCTGCAGCGTGCGCGTGCGGGATATGCACAGCGGCGAGTGGCTCGGGTTCACGATCGAGGACGCGCAGGGCGACCTCGCCTGGTCCGCGGACGGCCGCCACCTGTTCTACACCGTACTCGACGAAGACCACCGCCCGCGCTGGGTGTACCGCCGCGATCTCGAAGCCGGCGCCGATACGCTGGTCTTCGAGGAGACCGATCCCGGCTTTTTCGTCGGTGTGGATGATACCGAGAGCGGGCGTTTCATCCTGATCGGCAGCCGCGACCCCGAGACCACCGAGGTCCGCGTCATCCCCGCCGATCGGCCGACCGAGCCGGCGCGCTGCCTGCTCGAGCGTGAGCCCGGCGTCGAGTACGAAGTGACCGATCACGATGACCATTGGGTCATCCTCACCAATCGCGGCGGGGCCGACGACTTCCGCATCGTCACGGCGCCGCTGGACGCATCGGAGCCCGCGCGCTGGCGGGACCTGGTGCCCCACCGCCCGGGCACCCTGGTCCAGAGCATGCTCGACTTCCGCGACTGGCTCGTGCGCCTGGAGATGGTCGATGCGCGGCCCCGGATCGTTGTGCGCCGCTGGGCCGACGGGGGCGAACAAGTGCTCGACTTCGGCGAAGACCTCTGCGATCTCGATCTGGTCCCGGGATACGAATACGCGACCACGACCCTGCGCGTCGCCTTCAGCGCGTTCGCCATCCCGGATCGAATCTACGACTGCGATCTGGCCACCCATGAACGGGTGCTGCGCAAGGAGGAAGAGATCCCGAGCGGTCACGATCCCGATCAGTACATCAGCCATCGGGTTACGGCCACCGCGCCGGATGGCGAATCGGTACCGATCTCGCTGTTCCACCACCGGGACATCGCGCCCGACGCCGACACGCCGCTGATCCTCTACGGCTATGGCGCCTACGGGATGTCGGAACTGCCGGCCTTCTCACCCAATCGCCTGAGCCTGGTCAACCGGGGGTTCGTCTACGCCATCGCCCACGTCCGTGGCGGCAAGGAGAAAGGCGATCGCTGGTATCGAAGGGGCAAGCTGGCGTACAAGGAAAACACGTTCATCGACTGCATCGCCGCGGCCGAGGCGTTGATCGCCGCGGGCTATACCGGGACCGGGCGCATCGCCCTGCACGGCGGCAGCGCCGGTGGCATGCTGGTCGGCGCCGTACTGAACCGTCGCCCGGAACTATTCCACGCGGCGGTGGCCGACGTGCCGTTCGTGGACGTGCTGAACACGATGCTCGACGCGGAACTCCCCCTCACGCCGCCCGAGTGGCCCGAGTGGGGCAATCCGATCGAGGGTCCGGATGCCTATCGGCGGATCCTCGCCTGGTCGCCGTACGACAACGTCCAGGCGCAGGCGTACCCGCATCTGCTGGTCACCGCCGGTGTCAGCGACCCCCGGGTCACTTGGTGGGAGCCCGCCAAGTGGGTCGCGCGCCTGCGCGCGCTCAAAACCGACGACCACCTGCTGCTGCTGCGCACGAATATGAGTGCGGGCCACGGCGGCGCCGCCGGGCGCTTCGATTACCTGGAGGAGGTCGCCTTCCGTTACGCCTTCCTGCTGCAGGTGTACGGCCGCATGGAGGTCGAACCGCTGCCAGCCGTGGCGCGGCCGGGCTGACCGGCGCAAAGGGCCGCATTCGATCATCTGCTACGGGACGCGACCGTGTACGAGGCCAAGGCGAATCGTCGTGACCGGGTCGTGGTGGCCGACGGGACACACCGCTGCCGCGAATAAACCGGCGGCACCCGACGCCCGTGAAAGCCGGCACACTGCTGCATATCCGCATCAGCGGGGATGAAAAATCCCTGGATGCGAGGGCCTTCGTCGCCTGGTGTCAGCCGGAAGGACAGGGCTACCGGATCGGCGTGCGCTTCGAAAACCCCGAAGACGCCTACCGCTCGCGCCTGCTCGAGCAGGTCATCGCGATCGAGCGTTTCCGCGAGGAGCTGGCGCGCGCCGAGGGGCGCGAGGTCGCGCGCGACGAAGCCGCCCGGGAATGGATCCGCCGCCATGCGGGCGACTTCCCCGATCCCTGAAGGGTATGGGGAGAACGGCGTTCAGACCAGACCGCCATACAGCACCAGGCAGATCGCGACCGCACCCGCGATACCGGCCACGTCCGCCATCAGCGCGCACGGCAGCGCGTGGCGCACACGCCGGACATTGACCGCCCCGAAGTAGACGGCCAGCACGTAGAACGTCGTCTCGGTCGAGCCCTGCATGGTGCTCACGAGGTACCCGGTGTAGCTGTCCGGGCCGACCGCCGGATCCTGGATGATGGACGCCAGCACGCCATAGGCGCCGGAACCGGACAGCGGCCGCAGCAGCGCCATCGGCAGGGCATCCGTGGGCAGCCCGACCAGTGCCGTCACCGCGCCGAGTGGAGCGATCAGCAGTTCCATGGCGCCGGAGGCGCGGAACATCCCGACCGCGACGAGGATCGCGACCAGATACGGGATGATGCGCACAGCAACATTGAAGCCGTCGCGCGCACCCTCGACGAAGGCCTCATACACACGCACGCGCTTGACCGCCCCGAACCCGAGCAACAACACCATCAGGCCCGGCACGATCCACGGGGCGATCGCCTTGCCCCAGACCACGGTGACGGGGATCAGCGCCAGCAGCCCGAGCAATACCGCGACCGATACCCGGGTGGAATAGGCCTCGTCCGTGGTCTCCGGCAGCGGGGCCTCGACAGGCGACTCCTCATATGCGGCGGACTCGCTTTGCGGACCATCGGCATGAACCGGATCGGGCGTTGGGGTCGCGAAGCGGTGCTGCAGCAGTTTGCAGCTGGTAATGGCGACGATGGTCGAGCACAGCGTGGCCACCAGCGTGGTCGGAACGATCCCGGCCGGATCGCTCGAGCCGGCGGCCGCCCGCAGCGCGATCACGCCGGTCGGCAGCAGCGTGATCGACGACGTGTTGATCGCGAGAAAGAGGGCCATCGCGTTGGTCGCGGTGCCCTTGTGCGGGTTCAGGCGATCGAGTTCCTGCATCGCCCGGATGCCGAAGGGCGTCGCGGCGTTGCCCAGCCCGAGCGCATTGGCCGACAGGTTCATGACCACCGCGCCCATCGCCGGATGATCGGCCGGCACCTCCGGGAACAGCCGCACCAGCAGCGGCCGCAGCACCTTGGCGATGACGCGCAGGAGTCCGCCGTACTCGGCCACCTTCATGAGGCCGAGGAACAGCCCCATCACGCCGATCAGCCCGAGCGCGAGCGTGACGGCGCCCTCGGCCGAGTCGATCATGCCGAGACCGAGTGCCTCCATGGGGGATTGCGCATCAGGATCATCGCGCGGCGCGCTCCAGCCGGCCTGGCGCCAGGCGGCGACCGTGAAGGCGATGAAGACGATGCCGAAGAAGATCGCATTCATGAGCGTCGCCGGGGATGCGGCGTGTGGGCACGCGCCGCTTTACCAGTCCTCGGGGTAATGAAACGGCCCGCCGCATCCCTGCGGCGGTGGGGCTTCAGTCGCCGTACTCCGCAAAGATCCGCATGCCGCCCTCATCGCCGAACGCGATCACCCGGTACGGATCCACCCGGTCGCCGTACTCCATACCCGGCGATCCGGTCGGCATGCCGGGAACCGCCAGTCCGGCCACATCGGGCCGCTCTTCCAGCAGGCGCCGGATATCCGCGGCCGGCACGTGCCCCTCGATCACGTACCCGTCGATCAGCGCGGTATGGCAACTCGAAAGCCGCTGATCGACACCGGCTTCCTTCTTGTGTTCGATCAGGCGGGCCTGTTCGACATCGATCGCCTGGACCTCGAAACCCGCATCACGGACGTGATCCACCCACGCGCTGCAGCAGCCGCAGGTGGCCGTTTTGTAGACGGTCATGGCGGCCGCATGCAGTGGCGTGGCCACGAACATGGCGCCGAACAATGCGCCCCGCAGGCACAGGGAACGCAGTCTGGCGGTACGGCGGATCAGTGACATGCAACACCTCCGGCCCCGGCGGGCTGCTCAACGATCGGAAAGATTCAACGCGTCAATGCGATCGTCGCCGACAACGGCGTCCGCGGCAAGTGGCACGAAATGCAGTGGGCCATTGTCCGCGTACAATCGCAGCGGCACGACCGCGCCGCTCCCGGGGAGAATCGATGCTGACACCGATCGCCGCCATCGTCCTTAGCGCCGCCGTCATCGGCGGCGCCCTGCTCGCACAGGCGCATGCGCGCCGGCTGCGGGTGCCGTTCGCACTCGGGCTGGTCCACGCGGGCGTCGCCGTGGCGGGCCTCGTTCTGCTGAGCCTCGCCGTCAGCCGCTACACCCAGCCGCTGGTGGTGAACGCGGCGCTGCTGTTCTTTTTCATCGCCCTGATCGGCGGCGCCTTCCTGCTGATCTTCCGTCTGCAGAAGGAATCCCCACCGGGGTTCATGATCGTGCTGCACGCCGGTACGGCGGTGACGGCGCTGGCGCTGCTCTGGGTCGGGCTGACGATGGGTGGCTGAAGCGCTGGAATCCCGGTCTCGCGGAGCCCAGTGGGTCGGGCTTCAGCCCGAGAGGTGGCGCCGCAGGTCGGGCTTCAGCCCGGCAGACGAACGGCTTTCGAGTGTCGGGCTGAAGCCCGACCTACGGGGTCCCCACCTTACGGAGTTCCCGACCTGCGGCGTTTCGGGGCCCGTCCGCGAGGGCGTTGATCGGCCCCCGATCGACCGCGCGGGTCGTTCAAGCCCCGTCGGCGCCGGGGGCCGCCAGGCCCGCGGTGGGCGCGGCCCAGCGTACGTCTGCCGTGAACAGCGTATCCACGACCGAACGCGGATGGACCGCGCGGACGGCCGCATCGATCTCGCCGCGCAGGCGGTCGAGCGCGACCAGGCTCTGGTCGGCGAAATCCTCGGCCAGCGCCACGTGGACGGTGACGTACAGCACCCGTCCCGGACGGACCATACGCACGAAGCGCTGCTGGACCGGCAGATGCGCCAGCACCTCATCGACGGCGGCCGTTACCGGCCGCTCGATCCTGGCATCTGGCGAGCGGTTGAGCAGTTCAAGTATCGCATCGCGCGCCATACGCACCGGCACCCCAAGGAACAGGACTACGACCGCGGCCACGAGCACCGGATCGATATAGCGGGCCGCCGTCACCCAGTCCAGCGCATGGAAGATCGGCGCCAGGCAGAACGCGCCCAGCACGGCCGCCGAGATCACGGCATCGAGCACCCAATTGGCCGCGTCCGCCCGGATCAGGGGGCTGTCCAGCGAGCGCTGCGCACGACGCAGGATGAATGCCGTCAGCGAGCACACGATCGTGGCGGCCAGCGCGTAGCCGATCGCGGGAACGGCCGCGATCGCGCGCCCACCCGACAACAGGGACAGCCCGGAGTCGACCAGCGCGACCGCCGATATTCCGAGGATCATCAGCCCCTTGCCGGCATTGACCAGGGATTCGAAATACGCGTGGCCGAACGGGAAGCGGGCGTTGTCGGGCCGACTGGTCAGGCGTTCGATCCGCAGTGTCAGCAGGGCGATGCCGAAGTACATCAGATTGAACACGCCGTCGAGCATGATCGCGCGCGAGTTCGTGATGAACGCGAACACGAGCCCCAGGACCGCCATGAGAAGTGCGGTCCCGCAGGACAGACGGAGTGCACCGCGTTCGGTCTTCATCACTGCTCCGGGGTCCGCCGCCGCGGTCGGCGGCGGGTACGGGTCGATGGCCATTGGCCTGGATCGTGCCGCCCAAGACTACCAGTGAATGGTGATGGGACCACGCATTGGCATCTCGGTGCCGCGCAGTCACTGGATCGCCGCACTCCTCCCGGTCGCTCGCGATGACGGTTTCGACGGGATACAGTTTCGTGCGGCCTGCAGTCAGGGCCGTCCGGATCCGAGCCGGTTCACCGATTCAGTCCCCCGCGCGTGATGGACGCTGTGCATGCACTTCGTGATCTTCGGTCTGATCCTCCTCGCGCTGGTCTTTGGCCCCGGCCTGTGGGTGCGCCATGTCATGCACCGCTACAGCGAGCCGGCCGATCGCTACCCGGGCACCGGTGCGGAACTGGTCCGCCATCTGGCGGAGCGGCTCGACCTCCCGGATCTGCGGGTCGAACGCACGGAGACGGGAGACCACTACGACCCCACGCAGGGCGTCATCCGCCTGACCGCCGACAAGTTCGACGGGCGTTCGCTGACGGCAATCACGGTCGCGGCCCATGAGGTCGGCCACGCGCTCCAGGACCGGGATGGCTACGCCCCGCTGCGCTGGCGCACGCGGCTGATCGGTGCCACGCGCAATGCCGAGCGCGTCGGCGCCGGCCTGATGATGGCGGCCCCGTTTATCGGCATGCTGAGCCGCGCACCGTCCATCGGTCTGCTGACCTTCTTCGGCGGTATGCTCAGCCTGGGCTCGTCGGTGCTCGTGCACCTGGTCACCCTGCCGACCGAGTTCGATGCGAGTTTCAATCGCGCCCTGCCGATCCTGCAGCGCCACGGGATCCTGAAACAGCCGGATGGCCGCCACGCGCGCAGACTCCTCACGGCCGCCGCCCTGACCTATGTATCGGCCTCGCTGATGAGCCTCCTGAACGTCGCGCGCTGGTGGGCGCTCGTCCGCCGCTGACGTCGGCCGCTCATTACCGGTACCGCTGAACGGCTCGGCCCACGCGACGGCCGGACGCTGCGGCATCGCATGCCCGCGACGGCATCCATCGCGGCCCCCCATTGACCGTGCTACATTCATCTTTGCCTCAGCCCGTCCACAACGGATTGCGCCATCGTGTACCGCACCATCACGCGCTGCCTCTGCATCACGCTGTTCGCGCTGACGACACCCGCGCTTACGGCCGCCGACAATAACAACGGCGTAGCCCCCGATCCCGCCGGCATCGAACTGGCCTCGGTACAGGCCGCCGTGGCCGATCTCGACTCCGGTACGGTCCTGTACCGCAAACGCGAACGTCGCGTCGTCCCCATCGCCTCGGTCACGAAACTGATGACGGCGATGGTCGTACTCGATTCCGGCGAGCCCCTGGGCGAATCGCTGACCGCGGTGAAACGGGACACCCCGGCGGCCAACAACGCCTTCACCCGTATCCGTATCGGCTCACGGCTGCCGCGGGGGGATCTGCTGCGCCTCGCCCTCATGTCATCCGAGAATCACGCCGCCTACCTGCTCGCGCGGCACCATCCGAGGGGCTTTTCGGCCTTCGTGGAGGCGATGAATGATAAGGCGGCGGCACTGGGGATGAACGACACCCGGTTCGTCGGTCCCAGCGGTCTCGATGCCGGCAACCGCTCCACCGCCGCGGACCTGCTGGTGATGGTGCGCGCCGCGCAGGAGTACGACACGATCCGCGAGTACACCCGGACCCGGCGCTTCCGCGCGGATTTCCAGCACCCCCGATACAGCCTGAACTACGGTAACACCAACGTGCTGGTCTACCGCGACCACTGGCAGGTCGGTCTGAGCAAGACCGGCTACCTGAACGAGGCCGGCCGCTGTCTCGTCATGGTCACCGAGATTGACGGCCGCCGGATCGGGATGGTCCTGCTGGACTCGTTCGGCAAGCGCTCGCCGATCGGCGACGCCGGGCGCATCCGCAGCTGGCTGCGCACGGGCGACGGCGGCGCGATCGCACAGGCCGCCCGGCGGTATGAGCAGCGGCGCGCCGCCGCCTTTGAGCAGACGCAGCACGCTGAGGCGACGGTACAGTAACGCGGGGCGACCCCGCCGGCCGCGGGCGTTGCAGAGCACATCCGGCTCAGCAGTCGATAACCTCGGTCGAGCGGTCGCGGCCGCAGGCATAAAGCTCCCGGAATACCGTGGTCATCGGCGGACGCGGGTACTCGTAACGCGCATCTTCGCGCGCGATCGTGCGGCCGTCCTTTCGTTGTCCCACGCGGAAGCCGAAGGCGTAGAACCGGGCCTGCCCCATGCGCAGATCGGTCATGACCACCGAGCCTTCGCGCTCGTTGACCGCGTAAAACCCCTTGGTGAAATACTGCAGGCGCTGGACCGCCCAGGCATCCTCGATGCCGTCGAGCAGGTCCGGTGAATTCGGGTAGCGATTGAAATCGATCGCCCTGCCCGAGCCCACCGTATAGAAGCCCTCCCAGTGCGCATCTTCACCGACCGCCACCACGCGCCACAGCAGGGTGTTGAATGGTGCCGGCGTCGCCAGCAGTCGCTCGACCGGGAGCCCCGCGCGGGCGAGGGCGGCCTCGGCCCGTTGCTCCACCACCTGCTGCGCGACGAGCGCCCAGGCGAGGTAGGCGGTTGATACGGCCAGCCCCACGCTGTTCCAGCGACCGCGCCGCCAAGGATTGGCCGCGGCCACGCCAATCCCGATCAACAACGCCAGCGTATAGAGCGGATCGATGATGAACACGCTGCCCAGCCCCACCGGGTAATCGCTGAACGGCAGCCACAGCTGCGTGCCGTAGATCGTCACGGCATCCAGCAGGGCATGCGTGATCAGGATCAGCCAGACCGCGAGCAGCCAGCGGCGATACGACTCACCGTGGCGCTGGCGCCAGTGCCCGATCGGCCAGGCGATCAGCGGCGCGGCCAGCGTCTGCACGAAAAGGGCGTGCGTATAGCCGCGATGATAGGTGAAATCGGCCACCGCGCCGCCGAACGGGACGAAACTGTCGAGATCCGGCAGGGTGCCCACACCGGCCCCGATCGCGAACGCGCGCCAGCCCGCCCGGCGCCCCATCACCGCACCGCCGACCGCGGCGCCGAGCGCCGCCTGACTCAGAGAATCCATGCGTCGCCGCCGGGGTAATCCGCAGGACCATTCACGAAAACGTCTCCGCCAGACGAAAACCGTGATCGTCCCACCGACGGGGACGCTTTGCCAGATGCAATCAGTGTGCGTGATGTGCGCGGGTGCATCGGGGAAGTCAAAGGCGGTTTCTCGCAGAGGCGCAGAGAGCCCGCCTTTGAACTCCCCTGATCAAAATCACCAGACAAAAAAACGGGCGACCCAAAGGCCGCCCGTTGGTGATCGCCGATCAGGTCGGGATCAGGTCCACTGCTTCGCGGCCTTGTCGAACTCTTCGGTCACCGACCGCTCCGGCTGGCCCATCTTGCTGACCACCACGATCGCGATGGCGCAGAGGATGAAGCCCGGCAGGATCTCGTACATGTCGAACATACCGCCCGAGAGCTGCTTCCAGATCACGACCGTCGCCGCACCGACGATGATGCCGGCCAACGCACCGTTGCGGGTCATGCCGCGCCAGAACAGCGACAGGATGATGACCGGACCGAACGCGGCGCCGAAGCCACCCCACGCATAGGACACGAGTGCAAGTACCCCGGCGTCCGGATCGCTGGCGATCAGCAGTGCGATCACGGCGATGCCGACCACGGCCAGGCGCCCGACCCACACGAGTTCGTTCTGCGACGCCTGCGGGCGGATGAACGGCTTGTAGATATCCTCGGCGAGCGCGCTCGAGGAGACCAGCAGCTGCGAGTCGATGGTCGACATGATCGCCGAGAGGATCGCCGCCAGCAGGGCACCGGCCACCCAGGGATTGGCGAGAGTCGTCGCCAGGGCGATGAAGACCTTCTCGCCGTCCGGCAGCGGGTTGTCGGCGAAATACGCGAAACCGATATAGCCCGTGAAGATGGAGCCGAACAGTGCGACGACCATCCAGGTGATGCCGATCAGGCGGGCCTTCGGCACGTCCGCCGCGGAGCGCAGGGCCATGAAGCGGACGATGATATGCGGCTGACCGAAGTAGCCGAGCCCCCACGCCATCAGGGAGATGATGCTGAAGGTGGTCATGCCGCTCATGATGTCGTTGCGGCTAGCATCCATCTCGCCCACGCGCTGCACGGCCTCGCCCCAGCCGCCGAGCTCGCTGACGCCGCCGAACAGGTTGATCGCGATCGCGGGGATCAATACGAGCGCGGCGAACATCAGGATGCCCTGGACGAAGTCGGTCCAGGAGACCGCGAGGAAGCCGCCGAGGAATGTATAGGAGATGATTACCAGACCGCCGACCCAGAGCGACGTCGTATAGGTCATGCCGAAACTGGCCTCGAACAGCTTCGCACCGGCGACCAGACCGGACGAGGTATAGAAGGCGAAGAACAGCAGGATCACGGCCGCGGAGATGACACGGAGCACCTTGCTGTGGTCGGCGAAGCGGTTCTCAAGGTAATCCGGCACGGTAATCGAGTCACTGGCCACCTCGGTATAGATACGCAGGCGCTTCGCCACGAACTGCCAGTTCAGATAGGCCCCGACCGTGAGGCCGATACCGATCCAGACCTGGTTCATGCCGGAGGCGTAGATCGCGCCGGGCAGGCCGAGCAGCAGCCAGCCACTCATGTCCGACGCGCCGGCGGACAGCGCACCGACCCCGGGGCCGAGGCTGCGGCCGCCGAGCACGTAGTCGGAGAGATTGCTGGTCGCCCGGTAGGCGAGTACGCCGAGGCCGAGCATGGCGAGCAGATAGACCGCGAAGGTCGTAAGCGTGGGGACGTTCATCGCGACTTCATTCATTGGAATGGCCCTCCGGGCGCTCGCGGAGCCAGGTAATGACCGCTAACAGCACGCACAGCGGCATGGGCACGAGCAACCAGAACCAGGTTGCGGCAGTAAGAGAATCTTCCACCGGTTTTCTCCAATTTTACAGTGTTTTATTAAATAATTTCGCCATTTACGGCATCGAAAGTTTATTCCCTCTGGAATTAAACAGCACGAAATATTACCGGAGTGTAATGTCCGGCGCCAGTGCGGCTCGATTCCGTCGTGTGATGAACAGGCGCGTGCCGCCATGGACTTCGTGCAGCGAAGGTGGGGTTTCCGGCGCAGTGCAGGTCAGGGTTCTCGCCAAGGCGCCGAGGGCGCCAGGGGACGCAAAGAACGCGAAACATTGTAGGAGCGAGCTTGCTCGCGAACCGTCGTCGGCTGCTGCGAGGCTCGGTTCAATCGATCCGGTAACGGGCTTGGTCAGCAACGTTGTGCGGCTCAGCCAATGAGAACCGCGAAGGCGCCGAGACCGGTTCGCGGCCAAGGCCGCTCCTGCAGTCCGTTGGCGCCCTCCGCGCCGTGGCGAGAACCTCTTTACTGAGACCGTCAGGCCCGCCGCAACGCGGCGATCCTCTACTCAGTCAGCGGTTTCTCCGCGTGCGCGGGCGATAAACGAGTGGATCCACGCGGCGGCGACGTCGGGATCGATGGCCGTGTCCAGCGAGGCGACGCCGGCGCGATAGGTATCCTCGCCAAGCGTGTCGCGGCGCATATCCATGGTCGCCTGCGAGTAGCCGGGCCCGAATTCCGGGTGCCCCTGGAAGGTCAGGATGTGATCACCGATCCGCAACATGTCGTGCGGACAGAACTCGTGGCCGGCCAGCAGTTCGGACCCCTCAGGCGGCTTGATCACCTGGTCCTGGTGGCTCACGAGCAGTGATAGCGAATCACGATCCGGTCGCATCCAGGGCTCATGCCGCAGTATGTCCGCCGTGTGCACGCCGACCCCCCAGCCGATCGGCGCCTTCTCCACGCGCCCACCGAGTGCACGGCTGATCAGTTGGTGACCGAAACAGACCCCCACGGTCGGTTGGCGCGCGGCGTGCAGCCGACGCGCGAATTCATGCGCGTCGGCGATCCATTCATCCGGATCGTAGACGCTCCACTTGCTGCCGGTGAACAGCCACGCATCGCACTCATCCGGCGATTCGGGGAATTCCCCCCGGGTCAGGTCGTACACACGGAATTCGGGCTGCACGGCCTCTGTCGTGAGCAGATGCTGGAACATTTCCGGATAATCACCGAACTCCGGTTGCAGTTCGGGCCGTACGGAGTCGCACTGCAGAATACCGAGGCGCATGTTCATGGGTCCGTTTCGGGTTTTGGGGCCGTCAGCGGGCGGGACTCGAGGTGATCGCGATCCGCGCAGGATCGCGGATGCGGCCCTCGAAACCCGCCTACGGAGATCGCGTGCAGTCGACGGTGATCGCCGTACACTGACGGGCGCGGATATTATCAGACCTCGGCAACGTGTACGGCTTTGAACCGAGTGATTCGGCCTTCACTGCGCCTCCAGGCGTCCAGCAGGCCGGAAGATCCACTCTACCGGACGGAGCACGTCGAAGTCGCAGCCCAGACCGGAAATCGCCCGGGATTACTCCAGAACGAACGCAGGGAGTACCAGAAAATGACCAATCAGGAACGCAGGGGGTACCTCTCCCTCGCGCAATTGCAGGACGCCGTCCTGGACGGCAACGTCGATACCGTCACCATGGCCATGGTGGACATGCAGGGGCGCCTCCAGGGCAAGCGCCTGGCGGCCGAGCATTTCCTGAACGACATCGCCGATGCCCACGCCGAGGGCTGCAACTACCAGCTGGCCGTGGATGTCGAGATGAACCCGGTCTCGGGCTACCGCCATGCGTCGTGGTCCACGGGTTACGGCGACTTCTCGTTCGTGCCGGATCTGTCCACGCTGCGCTGGATGCCCTGGCACGACGGCTCCGCGTTCGTGATGAGCGATCTCGCCTGGGATAACGGCAGCCCGGTCACCGTCTCGCCGCGCCAGATCCTGCGGCGACAGATCGATCGGCTGGCCGAGCGCGGCCTGGTCGCCCACGCGGGGACCGAGCTCGAGTTCATCATCTTCCGTGACAGCTACGAGCAAGCATGGGACCAGGGCTACAACGACCTCACGCCGGCGACCCGCTACAACGTCGACTATGCGCTGCTGGACACCCCGCGGCTCGAGCCCCTGCTGCGGCGCATCCGCAACGAGATGCGCGGCGCCGGCCTGGAGGTGCAGGACGCCAAGGGCGAATGCAACTTCGGCCAGCACGAGATCAACATCCAGTACGACGAGGCCCTCGCAACGGCGGACGGGCACGCGCTGTACAAAAACGGCGCCAAAGAGATCGCCGCCCAGCAGGGCTATGCCCTGACCTTCATGGCGAAATACAATGAACGTGAGGGCAATTCCTGCCATATCCACCTCAGCGTCCGTTCGACGGACGGCGAGCCGGTGATGGCCGACGGCCATGCCCTGTCGCGCAGGGGTGAACACTTCGTCGCGGGCATGCTCGAGAGCCTGCGCGAGATGACCCTCTTCCTTGCGCCGAATATCAACTCGTACAAGCGCTACGTGCCGGGCAGCTTCGCGCCGACGGCCGTCAGCTGGGGCCGTGATAACCGCACCTGCGCCCTGCGCCTGGTCGGCCACGGCCCATCCCTGCGCATCGAGAACCGCGTGCCGGGCGGCGACGTCAATCCCTACCTCGCGCTGGCCGCGATGATCGCCGGCGGCATCCACGGCCTCGACAACGAGCTGGAGCTGGAACCGGCCTTCGACGGCAACGCCTACGAGGCCGACAAACCGCGCGTCCCGGACACCCTGCGCGATGCCCGGGACCTGTTCGCCGGCAGCGAAATCGCACAGGAGGCCTTCGGCACAGACGTGGTCGACCACTACCTGAACATGGCGGAGATCGAACTCCAGGCGTTCAACAGCGCCATCACCGACTGGGAACGCATCCGCTGTTTCGAGCGGATGTAAATACGGTACAGGGCCCGGATTCTTTTTTCTGAACCACGAATGAACACGAAAGATTCGCCGGGAGCGAATCTTCGCGTCAGCTCCGAAGGGGCGAGGCGCAGGGACGCGCCGAGCAATGGACACGAATAGCGCTTCTAAAGCATTAGCGCTTCTGGAGCTTCGTTGAAGTGTCTTCGCGGAATGAGGCTCTTTTTGAACCACAGATAAACACAGATAAGGTCAAAAACCCGGATAGGGTGGGATTCATGCCCCTTGCGGCCTGGCATCGACCGTCTTTGACTTTTATCTGTTGCGGCCTCAACCGGTCAGTGCAACAGTTCTTCAAATGCCTCGTAAGGCGTTTTCCAGTCCAGCACGGC
>CAJXKK010000028.1 GCA_913055615.1 uncultured Ectothiorhodospiraceae bacterium | reverse complement strand
TGAGGCGACGGCACGATCGATTTCGGCCTGACCGCCGCGCGCGACACGGGCGACGAGCGCCCCCGTCGCCGGATTGACGTCATCGAAGGTCGCGCCGTCGGCCGAATCCACGAACGCGCCATCGATGAAATGCCGGCCTTCGGGGCTCAGCGCCTCAGCGCGGGCGTGCCAGTCTTTTGCGCTCAGAGAGCGTGCGTCTTTCAGCTTCATTCGGATCTCCGTAGACAGTTCTGAAAATTGTTTCCCCGCGATTGGCCGGGCAGGACGCGCCCGGCGAAAGGTGCATCATTTTCGACCACCGAACCCGACCGGCGAAACCTTGCCGAGAAACATTTCGATCGGCTTCCTCGCCTCCTCGCGAGCGAAGTCGCGCGGCTGGATCTGGAGATCAAGCCACATCCCGTCGGTCATCGCAGTGAGCGCGACCGTCACTTGGCGCGCGTCGACATCCTCGTGGCCAACTTGCTTGATGACCTCCTCGATCATCGTGCGTACCTGCCAGTGGCAATCGTTGTACAACTGGGCGCACAGGTGACGGTACCTCGGGTGTGTACGGCCTTCCGCCCGGCACGCATACCAGACCCCGATATTCTTTTCGCGGGCGATCGCGTGGCGAGAGGTCGGTGTCAACGATCGCCTGAAGACGCGACACCGGCGAGGGTCCAGCCTTTTCGGCCGCGCCACGCCACTCGCTGGTGTACTCAGCCGCGAGCCACTGGAGTCTCGCCAGCAGCAGATCCTGCCTGGTTCGGAACCAGAAACCAACGACCCCGTAGTTCACCTACGCTGATCGTTGCCTCGATCCGTTGTTTCCGAGGGAGGTCTCTGCGGTCGGTGGAGACCGCTGGTTCGGCATTTGCCACCCTCGCCTCCCGCGGGACTATGGCTGATAATTGATAGATTTTCTCGCCTGCCCAAAAGAATCTGACACTTAACATGCCCAGTATTGATCGACAAGTCGATCAACTTGGCCGCTACAGCAAGATCAGCGCGATCCCATTCCGGACAACTGTGCGCCTCAGGAAGGCGATTTGGCGCCAAAAGGCAAAATCATGGCGGTTTTTATCAACGTGCCGCCACGCGATTCCGCGAGGATAGAATGCGTTAACGGGCATACGACATATCCTGACCGGTACCCCCTGCCCCATGCATCGGGAGGAAACAAATGAGTGACGCCGTACAAGTCGAGCGCCGTGGCGCCGTAATGGAAATCACGCTGAACCGCCCGAAGGTGAACGCGATCGACCGTGCCACTTCGGTCGCGCTGGGCAACGCCTTCTGCGAACTCCGGGATGATCCCGAGTTGCGCGTCGGTATCGTCACCGCTGCGGGCGACAAGGCCTTCTCCGCGGGCTGGGATCTCAAGGCCGCGGCCTCCGGCGACGACGAGGAGGTCGGCCTCTGGTGGCACACCGATTACGGCCCCGGCAGCTTCGCCGGCATTACCGAGCTCTGGGACCTCAACAAGCCCGTCATCGCGGCAGTCAACGGCCTCGCGATCGGCGGTGGCCTCGAGCTGGCGATCGCCTGCGATCTCATCGTTTGCGCGGATCACGCGTACTTCGCGCTGCCGGAAGTCCCGCTGGGGATCGTGCCGGATTCGGGCGGTCTGCAGCGCGTCCCCAAGCGCCTGCCCTACAACATCGCGATGGAGATGCTGTTGCTCGGCCGCCGCATGGAGGTCGAAGAGGCGATGCATTACGGCATGATCAACCGTGTGGTTTCTCCGGATGAGCTCATGCCGACAGCGCGGGAATGGGCGGACACGATCGCCGCCGGTGCGCCGCTCGCGGTCCAGGCGATCAAGGAGATCCTGCGCGAGACCGAATCGATGTCGGTCAAGGATACGTTCTCGTATATGCGCGAAGCGGAGTTCGAGAACTTCCCGAAGGTTCTGCAGAGCGAGGACGCGAAGGAAGGCGTCGCCGCGTTCGCCGAGAAACGCCATGCACAGTTCCGGGGGAAATAAGCGATGGACTTCGAATCCACAACCGAACAGAACATGATCGTCGACAGCGTCCGCCGCTTCGTCGAGGAAGAATGCTATCCGCATGAAAACGAGGTCGAGCGCCGCGGCGAAGTCCCGGCGGAGGTCGCCGAGGCGATCCGCGCCAAATCCATTGAGCATGGCTTCTATGCGGCGAACATGCCGGAGGAACTCGGCGGCGGTGGCCTCGATGCACTGACCATGACCATGGTCGAGCGCGAACTCGGGCGTACTTCATTCGCGCTTCAGATGCTGGTGCACCGCCCCAGCAACATCCTGCGCGCGTGCAATGACGAGCAGGCCGAGCGTTATCTCTATCCCGCGATCCGCGGTGAGCGCATCGACTGTCTGGCGATGACCGAGCCGGGCGCGGGATCGGATCTGCGCGGCATGGCGACCCGGGCCGAGGCCGATGGCGATGACTGGGTGATCAACGGGACCAAGCACTTCATCAGCCACGCGGACGTGGCGGACTTCACGATCCTGTTCGCGGCGACCGGTGAAGAGGAAGTCCAGGGGCGCGGCAAGCGCAAAAAGATCACGGTGTTCCTGGTCGACCACGACACGCCCGGGATGCAGGTCCGTGCGGGCTACAACTCCGTATCGCACCACGGTTATCACAACTCGATTCTCGAGTTCGACAACTGCCGCGTCCCCGCCACGCAGGTCCTTGGGGAGGTCCACCGCGGTTTCGATCTCGCCGGCACGTGGCTCTCGGCGAGCCGGCTGACGGTCGGCGCGACCTGTATCGGCCGCGCACGCCGGGCGCACGAAATGGCCGTGGAATGGGCCGCATCGCGGAAGCAGTTCGGCCAGTCGATCGGGCGTTTCCAGGGGATCGGTTTCAAACTGGCAGATATGGCGACCGAAATCGAGGCCGCGGAGATGCTCTGCCTGCGCGCCGCCTGGCTGCATGACCAGGACCGCATGACCGATTCCGATGCCGCCAAGGCGAAGCTCTACGCCTCGGAGATGCTGGCGCGGGTCACCGATGAGTGCATCCAGATTTTCGGCGGCATGGGCCTGATGGACGAACTGCCGCTTGAGCGCTTCTGGCGCGACGCGCGCATCGAGCGCATCTGGGATGGCACCAGCGAGATCCAGCGCCACATCATCTCGCGCGATCTGCTGCGCCCGTACGGCGGCTGAATGGTGATGGAAGCGGTTGACGCAAGCGGGGGTGAGCACGCCGAACTCCGACGCCGTAATCTGGGCCGTATGCTGCGGCCCCGACAGATCGCGGTGATCGGTGGCGCCGCTGCCGTCGAGACGATCCGCCAGCTCGATCATATCGGTTTCACTGGCGCCATCTGGCCGGTGAATCCCAGGCGCGAGGCGATGGAGGGGCGGGCCTGCTATGCCTCGGTCGCCGACCTGCCCGAGGGCCCGGATGCCGCGGTGGTCGCGGTCCCGGCCCGCCACTGCCCCGACGTGTTCGCGGCGCTGAATGCCCGCGGCGCCGGGGGCGGGATCTGCTTCGCAGCCGGTTTCGCCGAGGACGGCATCGCGGATCTCGAGCAGCGTCTGGTCGAGGCGGCTGGCGACGTAGCCCTCGTCGGACCCAACTGTCACGGCATCATCAACTGCCTCGATCGGGTGGCGCTGTGGCCGGACGATCACGGTGGCGATCCGGCCGAGTCCGGATTCGCGCTGATCAGCCAGAGCGGCAACGTGGCGCTCAGCGCCACGTTCCAGCAGCGGTCTGCACCTTTCGGTTACGTGATCGGCACGGGCAACCAGGCGCAATTGGGTATCGAGGACTTCATCGACGCCCTGCTGGACGATCCGCGCATCCACGCAATCGGGCTGTTCGTCGAAGGCCTGCGCGATGTCGACCATTTCGCGCGCGCCGCCCGGCGGGCACTTGAGGCGGGTATCCCCATTGTGGCGATCAAGGTCGGTGCGTCGGCCGAGGGCGCGCGCGCGTCACAGAGCCATACCGCCGCGCTGACCGGATCGGACAGCGTCTACGACGCCCTGTTCGACCGGCTCGGCATCCGGCGCGCGGAGTCGCTCACCGAACTGATCGAGACGCTGAAGCTGTTCAGTGTAACCGGACCGCTGCAGGGCAACGAGGTCGTGTCGCTGTCGTGCTCGGGCGGTGAAGCGGCCATTATGGGCGACCGCCTGAGTGCGGCGGGTCTGGCCTGTCCGCCACCGAAACCGATTCAGCGGATCGCCGAGGCGTTCCGGATACAGCCCGCGAGCGTTGGCAATCCGCTCGATTACAACACGCGGACCTGGGGCGATACCGAGGCCACCGCCGCGGGTTTCGAGGCCGCTCTCGCCGACGACTATGATGCCGCGATCCTGGTGCTGGATTTTCCCCCACCCGGGCGGGCGCGACCCGACAACTGGCGCAGCGCGCTGGACGGTTTTCTTCGCGCGCAGGCGCGGACAGGAGCGCCGGCCACCGTGCTGTCGACACTGCCCGAGGCCTTGCCCGCCGCGGCACGCGATGCCTGCCTTGCGTCGGGCGTAACTCCGCTGCAGGGTCTGAGCGAGGGCATCAGGGCGTTGGTACATGCAGCACAATGGACGCAACGGCGCGCTACCCTCCTCGCGCAGCCGGCGTGGGAGGGGCCATTCCTCGCCGCGTTACCGGGCGCTACGTACGCGCTCGATGAAGCCGAGAGCAAACAGCGGATTGCCGGGTACGGTCTGTCGATTCCCGCCGGAACCACGACCGACCGGGCGGGCCTGGCAGACGCCGGGGCCAGCCTGGAATACCCGCTCGTTCTCAAGGCGATTGGCCGCGATATCGGGCACAAGACCGAGCTCGGGGCCGTGGCCCTTGGTCTGGCGGATGCGGACGAACTCCTGGCGGCCGCGGATACGATGGCCACACGCCTGCGCGAAGTCGGACACGGCGACGATCGATGGCTGGTCGAACAGGTGGTCCCCGACGCGGTCACGGAACTGATTGTCGGTGTGGTACGTGATCCGGCCTGTGGGCCGGTTCTGGTCATCGGCAGTGGCGGCATCCTCGCCGAGCTCGTGCACGACACCCGCACCCTGCTCCTGCCCGCCGACCATGACGCCATCCGTCGGGCCATCGAATCGCTGTCGGTGGGACGTATCCTGGCCGGTTACCGTGGCCGCGTCGGTGGCGATCTGGACGCGGCCGTGGAGGCCTGCGCGGCGATCGGTCGCTTTGCCCTGGCGCATGCGGACCGGATCGCAGAGCTCGATGTGAATCCGCTGCTGGTGCGGCCACGGGGACTCGGGGCTGTGGCGGCGGATGCTCTGGTACGACTGGTCGACACCACTGGCGCCGAGACCCTGGATCCCGATATCGGGTCCGTCTGACCGCCCGGCACCGCCTCAGGCCGTCCATTTCCGGTCGCGGCTTGGCGGGATGCCATAGTGACGCCGGTAGGCGCGCGACAGGCTGGCGCAGGAGCCGAAGCCGCAGGCGAGCGCCACCTCGAGTACGCTACGGTCGGTATCGTGCAGCAGTTCCCGTGCGTGCTCGAGACGCAACCTGACGTAATACGCGTTGGGCCCGGCACCGAGCTGCTCGGCGAACAGGCGTTCCAACTGGCGCTGGGAGATGTCGCAGTGCTCCGCGATACCGCCGACGGCTACCGGCGTCTCGATGTTGCGCCCCATGAATTCCACCGCGCGCACCAGGGTGGGATTGTGCACATCCAGGCGCGCGGCGACGTTCATGCGCTGGTGATCACTCTTGCTCCGCACGCGCTGATGGATCAACTGCTCGGATACCGCGGTCGCCAGCCCGGTGCCGTGCTCTTCGGCGATGAAACGCAGCATGAGATCCATCGTGGCCGTGCCGCCCGATGAAGTCAGGCGACGCCGGTCGATCTCGTAGAGCTCGGTGGTCGTATCGATCCCGGGATAGAGTTCGCGAAAGCCGGGAATACTCTCCCAGTGCAGGGTGATCGTGTAGCCCTCCAGCAGGCCCGCCCGGGCGAGGAGGAAGGCCCCGGTATCGATGCCGCCGAGCACCACGCCCTGCCCCGCCAGGCGCTTGAGCCATTGAAGGATCGCGGCCGAGGCATGGCTCTCGTGGTTGAAGGAACTGCAGACGAATACCGTAGGCGCCCCCACCTGGTCGCCGATCGCGCCGTCCGTCAGCAGGGTCATACCGTTGCTGGCGGCGACCGGCTTCCCGTCTTGCGACCAGATCGACCAGCTGTACAGCGTCTCGCCGCTGCAGCGGTTGGCGATCCGCAACGGTTCGATCGCCGCAAAGAAGGCCATCATCGAGAATTCCGGGATCAGGAGAAAGCCGATCTCGCGGGTCCCGGTATCCATCGTGTTATCCGACATTGCGGCATGATTCCGTGGCCAAGGGTGTGATTCCGGCTGCGACGCGTTCGGGGCAAATCGATTATCGGGAATCCTGCGTTTGCTTTCACGCGGGAGGTTCGCGGGCGGCCGCAAGCCCGACCTGCGGTAATCGCGGTCGAATTATTCGAACAATTCCTTGATCCCGGCGATGCGGTCGAGACTTTCGGGGTTCGCGAGCGCATCGCGATTGCCGACCGTGTCGCCGCGCAGGACACTCGATACCGCCAGTTCCACTTTCTTGCCGCTGCGCGTGTACGGCACCTCGTCCACCGCGGCGATGCGGGCCGGGACGTGGCGCGGGCTCGCACCTTCCCGGATACGTGCGCGCATACGCTGGAGCAGATCCTGGTCCAGTTCGTAACCGGGATTGAGCACCACCAGCAGTACAACCCGTTCGTCGTCGTTCCATGCCTGGCCGGCGACGATGCTGTCGGCGACTTCATCCATGGTCTCGACCTGGCGGTAGATCTCGGCGGTACCGATGCGGATACCACCCGGATTGAGGGTGGCGTCGGAGCGGCCATGGATGATCACCCCGCCGCTTTCGGTGACCGTGATGAAATCGCCGTGCGCCCAGACGCCGGGGAACGTATCGAAGTAGGCTCGCCGGTAGCGCTCGCCGTCCGGGTCGTTCCAGAACATGACCGGCATCGACGGTGCCGGCTGACGGCAGACGAGTTCGCCCTTCTCGCCGACCAAGGGTTCACCGGAATCACTCCACGCCTGCACATCCATACCCAGCATGCGGCACTGGATCTCGCCCCGGCGTACCGGCAGGAGCGGACATCCGCCCACGAAGCAGGAGACGATGTCGGTCCCGCCGGAGATCGAGGCCAGCAGGATGTCGCTGCCGACGTGCCCACGCACCCAGTCGAAATCCTCCGGCAGCAGCGGTGAGCCGGTCGAGAAGATGACCCGCAGGGCCGACAGGTCGTTGGTCGTCCCCGGCGAGAGCCCGTGATTACGGCAGGCACCAATGAATTTCGCGCTGGTGCCGAAATGGGTGACACCACGCTCGGCCGCGAGACGCCAGCAGACATCGAGTGACGGATACGCCGGGGCACCATCGAGCACAACCAGTTCGGCCCCCGTCATCAGCCCTGAGACCTGCCAGTTCCACATCATCCAGCCGGTGGTCGTGAAATAGAAAAAGACATCATCGCGGCCGATATCACCGTGGATAATGAGTTCCTTGGCATGCTGCAACAGCGTACCGCCGCCACCATGGACGATGCACTTCGGCACCCCCGTCGTGCCCGACGAATACAGGATAAACGCGGGATCGTCGAACGCCATCGGCTCGAATACCGGCTCGGCGCCCCGGTGCGCGCCCAGTGCGGCATCCCACGCTACGTGATTCGTCGCGGGCATCGCCGCATGCGGCAGCTGGGGCACGACCACGATGCGCGCCAGCGACGGTAGCCGCGCGGCCAGTTCATCAACGGCCTCGGCCCGCTTATGGATCTTGCCGTTGTACCCATAGCCATTAACCGTGACCAGTACCTTCGGCTCGATCTGCCCGAAGCGGTCCACGATCGCGTTGACACCGAAATCCGGTGACGCTGACGACCAGATCGCGCCGAGCGCGGTGGTCGCGAGCATCGCCACGATCGCCTCCGGCGCGTGCGCGACCACCCCGGCGACGCGATCCCCCGGACCGACGCCCTGGGCCTGAAGCCAGGCGCGGAACGCCGCGACATCCGCGAGCAGCTCGCCATAGGTTACGGCGCGCGGCTCGCGGGTCTCGGACACCGCATACACCGCGGTACGCCCGGGATCGCCGTGGATCGCCTCGCGCAGCAGGTTCTCCGCATAGTTCAGGCGTGCGCCGGGGAACCAGCGCGCGCCGGGCATGGAGCGATCCGCGAGTACGCGTTCCGCATCCCGGTGCGCGATCACACCGGTCCAGTCCCATACCGAGGCCCAGAATCGATCCGGCTCGGCGATGGACCATTCATACAGTGAGGCGTAGTCTTCGAAGCGACCGTAACCGGCCTCGGCGAGCCAACGCATATAGCGGGCGATGTGGCTGTCGTGCACATCCGCCGTCGACGGTATGCGGAGGACTTCGCTGGCTTCACTCATGGCATTCCCCGTCTGCCGGCGCCGGGTGCTCCTGTCTTGGCGATCGCCTGGGGCGCTGTGCGCATCATTCATGCCCCACACCGATACAGGCTGGTTTTGCTGGAGATAGCGTCACCGGGGGCGACAATATCTCCGGAAAAAGCAGCCGGCAAAAACGCGGCGCCACGCCGCCGGTAGCGACGTGACACCGGGTCTGTACGGCCCTGGCGGGCCCTGCTTCAGTCGGCGTAGGCCGCCCGGACCGCCTCGATCGCGGATCCGCCATCACTGGTTTCCACGCCGTCCAGCCATTTCGCGACCGTGTTCAGGTTCGCCCCGATCCACTCGGCGGCGACCTCTTCGGATGCCCGGTCGTTGTAGCTGTATTCCAGGACCCATTCCGACTGATCATCCTTGCTTACCGTGTACTGCTCAAGGAAACGGGCGATGTGCCGCTCCTGCTCGACCATCCGCGGATTCGCCACGGTGAGAACATCGCTGCGCGTATCCGCGATCTCGCGATCACCGACCGCTTCGAGATAGTGGATATCATAAGCGACGTTCATCCAGTGCGGCTCCCAGCCCAGGAAGACGATCCACTCATCCCGATCGATCGAACGCCCGACCTGGCTCAGCATGCCGCTGGTGCTCGAGGGAACCATTTCCCAGTCGCCGAGGCCGTGGCGATCGTTGCTGATGGCCATGCTGATCGACTCATTGAAGCCGCTGCCGGCTTCGATTCCATAGATCTTGCCATCGAAGCGGTCGCGGAATTCGGCGAGATCGGCCTCGGTATCGACCCCGGCTTCATGCACGTACTCCGGCACCGCGATACCCATGACCGCGTCCGAGATGTTGGTGGCCATGACCTTCACCGAGCCTTCATCGATCAACGGGTCCGCCATGTCCTTCTGTGTGGGCATCCAGCCACCGAAGAAGATATCGAGATCGTCCGACTTGAGCGCGTTGTACGCGAACGCCGGGCTGGCGTTCGTCTGTTCGACGTCATAGCCCATCGTTTCGATGAGCTGGGCGGCGATTTCTGTCTTGACTGTCACGCCCGGCCAGGTCGGCGTGCCGAAACGGATCGTGGGGGTATCGTCGGCCGCCGTCGCGGTCGCCGTGACGGTCGAAATCGTGATGGCGGCTGCAAGCGCCATGGAGAATCTGAATGGATTCATGCCTGTTGTTCCTCCTCTCCGGTTGGCGGTCGTATCACCGGACCGCTACGGCTGTCCCCCGGACAGGGTCCGTCCGGGGCGGCACAAGTTTGCCGGCGGGCTCTTTTTTGGCCCGGGCGGCGTCACCAAGCGGGCTGGAATCCCCACTCTGGCGCAGCCGCCTATGCTCCGCGAGCGGTCCCGGGGATATTTGGCATGTTTCGCCGGCATTTTGACGAAAATCGCCTTCTGGCATACCGGATTCGCTGCGTCCCGGCACAGGACATCAGAGCTGGGGCCACGGATCCAGACAGCGGCAACCGCCCGACCCGGGACATGCGTTATCATGCGCCATGAGTCACGCAAACGCCCGATGGACCACGCCTGCACCCATGACGCCCGCAGGAGATATCGAACGGATCGACCAGTTGCCACCCGGTCCACTCTACGTGTTCGGCTACGGATCGCTCCTGTGGCGCCCCGGATTCGACTACCTCTCCACCCATCGGGCGCGGATCCATGGATTCCATCGAGCCCTGCGGGTGTGGTCATTCCATCACCGCGGCACGCCGGATCGCCCCGGTCTCGTGCTCGGACTCGATCGCGGCGGTTCATGCCTTGGCTGCATGTTCGAGGTCGCCGAAGGGGATAAACGCGCGACCGCGGAATACCTCTGGGAGCGGGAAATGGTCACCGACGTCTACATCCCGCGCCTCGTCACGGTCAACTGTGACGCGGGCCGATTCACCGCCCTGACCTTCGTCCTTGACCGCGCGCATGAACAGTATTCGGGTTCCCTGAAACCCGACCATGCAGCGGACCACATCCTCGGCGCCCGGGGCGCGAGTGGTGCCAATCCGGAATATGTCCGTGAAACAGTCGCCGGCCTGGAGCAGCTCGGGGTGCGGGATCAGGGACTGCGCAGCGTACTGCACCACCTGGAAGGATCGAACGGGCGCGATACCCCCTCGGACTGACCTGCGGCAGCTATACTCCCGTAACGACCCAAGGGCGAATTCGCTTGAGCAATCCGTGAGCGATGTCGCAGAAGCCAGGAGCGATACGGCATACTGTGTTCCTGCGGGGCCATACCGCATCTCCTGGACAGCAAAGGCCCCGGACTGGAGACTGCGCATGTACCCCGGACGCAAGACCGCCGCGGACACGACCCGTAAACTCGTGCGCCGCTTCTACGATCAATTCTGGAACAGTCGCAACTACGGCGCTGCCGAGCGGATCGTGGGTCCACACGCGATCATCCGCGGGACGCTGGGTACGACCGCGGATGGTCCGCGCGGCCTCGAGCGCTACGCCGAGCAATTCAGTGGCGCGTTCCGGGACCTGCGCATGGAAATCCAGGAGGTGATCGTCGACCGCGACCGCGCGGCCGCGCGAATCGCCTGGACCGGTACCCACGTCGGTGAAGTATTGGGATGCCCCCCATCCGGACAGCAGGTGCGTCACGAATGCGTTGCCCTGTTCCGCACGGCCCACGGACGGATCGTCGAGGTAACCGTGCACGGCGACCTCCATGCCCTGCGAGAGCAGCTCACCGCGATCGGCGAACCGGGCCGGCGCCACCACTGATCCACGCGCCATTTCGCCCCGGCGTCGCCGGGAGCGCGGTCCGCCGGCGATGTCGCCGAGCGGACCGCGCCCTTGCCCCGCACTGATGCCCTCGGCCGTGATCTCACGCAGACGGTATCGGGACCATGGATCGAAGGATCACCGTCACCCGCTCTTCTTCATCCGCTCCATCGCGATGCGCAGGCTTGTCTGCAGCTTATTGATGGCGCCGGCGAGCATACCGATCTCGTCCCTCGAGCGGATCTCGATCTTCGTATTCAATTGACCGCTACTGATGCGTTCCGAGGCATCGGTGAGTTCGCGGATCGGGCGTACCAGCAGTCGCCGCAGCAGCAGTAGGGTAACCAGGATCAGCGCGAGATCGAGGACCGCGGCACGGCGGATCTCGGTCATCACCAGCTCGTCGAACTGTTGCTGCAGGAATCGGCGGCTGACATACACCTCGAGTACGCCGATCATCTCCTCGCCCTCATGCAGCAGCGTCGTCTTGCTGAGGATGTAATCCCCCTGCGGATCGCTGTCGGCGGGAGTGATATTCCAGTTGTCATCCCGACGGCGCCCCAGATAGATCGACTCGCGGTCCTCCTCGCGGATGATTACGGAATAGACTCGCCGCTCCAGCATGGCGGCCTCGATCGACTCGATCAGCTGCTCGTCATTGAGCGACCACATCGGACCGATGACCTGCTGGGACAGACGCTGGACGGTGGTCTCGGCGACCCGCTGGAGTTCGCTCTCGAGACGGGCTCGCGCCTCGGTCAGGTTGTAGATCGCGAAACCGCCGAGAATCAGCGTCGTGACGACCAGCAGCGTAACCAGGATCTTGGTCTGTACACTTCGGTACCAGGAGACTTTCTTCTGCTTGCCCTTCTGCTCTTTCTTTGCCATGTCAGGCCTTCCCTCCCCTTAATACCCTCACAGGGCGTTCAAACCCGCACCCGCTCGCGTCGTTATTGGTTGTGATTACTGAAAACCGCCGGCGCCTGTCAGACCCCGACGTCGTTCCGGAAACTGGCCGCCTCGGCCTCATCGTCGATCTGCTCAACGAGCTTCTCGATCAACTGGCGGGCCCCGGCCGGCTTGCTCAATTCGTCGCCGATTTCCTCCACCGCCTCATCGAACAGCGCCCCGCCGATCGGTCCGATCGCTGATATGTAACGCTGGCGTACGGCATCGACGTCAATCGCGGGCGCGGCGCTCTCACCGGCTACGGCGCTGCTCTCACCGGTGGTCAGTATCTCGAGCACCGCCGCGGTGTTGAGCGCCGTTTCACCGGGCAGTTCGGTGGGCTCGGCGGCCGACTGGTACTTGAGCTGGGCGACCCGGGAGAGTGACCGGGCGGCGTCATAGCCGCGGGTGTTGCGGAATTTGACGCCGGTTATCGTCCCGCTGGAGAGCGTGACCATGGATGAGTGCTGCTGGTCGGTCGTAATAAAGAAGGCACCCGATTTCCCGGCATCGGTGGCCGCTCGCAGGGCGGAAACGAGGTTGCTCAGCGGGACAAGTTCACTCATGGATTGCCACTCTCTCCGGCGTATGGCGTATGACAGGCTCCGTCCCCGGCCGGGTCGCGCTCCCCCGAGCACGCGCCTCGACACGCCTGACCATACACACGTTCCGCGGACGAAACCCGCCTGCATGCAGGGGCTTGTATGTTCTTGTTCATGCGTGTTCTCGAGTCTGACTCTATTATCTTCCCCCGTAGGTTGCAATGTCAGTCCGCCCGGCTGATCCGGCGCCACCGGCCGTCAGGATCCCGGCCCCACACCCGCGCCGATCGCGAGTCGACATCGAGCGCTGCGAGTCCCGTTCGCACGCTGCCCCGTTCGCCTCTGCCGCGCGGCAGTGCACTGATAACCCGGGCGCGAGGATCGTTGCCGGAAACCGTTATCATCGTTGCATGGAGATATCCATTCTCATGCCTCGATGCCCATTCCTCGCCGCCGTGAGCGCCGCCGCGCGGCACAACCCGGGTTGCGGTGCAGTTCGGTCGCCTCCCATCGACGAGCCATGCGCCCCGGTATCCCGGCCGGGCCGGGCGCACGATTGCGGGTCTGCCGCGCGATGAATCGGCTGCGACCACTTCCCTCATCCGTACTGCCCCGGGACGGGGCCGACCCCGCGCGCCGACGGCTGTTGCGCTGGGCCCTCGTACTGTCTGCTCTGTTGCTGCTGGCCGGGGTGTGGGTGTGGTCCCCTCTGCGGGAAGTTGTGGACCCGCGCGAACTCGGACAGTGGCTCGCGCAGTTCCGATATGAACCCTGGGCCCCGCTCGCCGTGCTCGCGGGGTTTATCGCCGGTAGTCTGCTGATGCTTCCGGTCACCTTGATGGTGATCCTGACGGCCGTAGCCTTCGGCCCGGTCCTTGGCTTTGTCTATGCGCTGCTCGCGTCGATCGCCAGCGCCGGTATCAGTTTCCTGATCGGCCGTGGCCTGGGTCACCGCCACGTTGAGCGCCTTGCCGGCACCCGCGTCCATAATCTGTCGCGGCGTATCGGCCACCACGGCTTCCTGACGATCGCATTGCTGCGGATGGTGCCCGTGGCCCATTTCACCGTCGTCAGCATGGCGGCCGGCACCTCGCATATCCGCGTCGCCCCGTTCCTCGCCGGCACCGTCGTGGGGATGGCACCGGGCATGGTGGTGCTGATCGCGTTCCTCGACAGCCTTGCGGCCGCCGCCCGGCAACCGGATCCGTCACGGATTGCGATCGCATCCGCACTCGGACTGGGTCTCCTCGCGACGCTGCTTGGGCTCCGCCATTGGCTGCGCCGGCGCAAGGCGTCACGCGGGCGTGCCCGATCGCGGTAATCGGCAAGGCCGCCGGCCCGCGGGCCATGGCCAACAACGTATGTGCTGCTAGAATCGAATATCCTGCGATGAGCGGTAATCCAACCGCGAGGGAGTCGGCAGTTGGCTCGATCCGGAAACGCCTCACCCAAAAACCGCACGCGCCCCGTCTATATCGTCGACGGAAGCCGCACACCATTCCTCAAATTCCGCGGCAAACCGAACGCCTTCAGTGCGGCCGATATGGGCGTCGCCGCGGGCCGCCAGCTCCTGCTGCGGATGCCATTCGAACCGGATGCGCTCGACCAGGTCATATTCGGCTGCGCGGGGCCAGCGGCTGACGAGGCCAATATCGCCCGGATCATCGCCCTGCGGCTCGGCTGCGGCAACCGGGTGCCCGCCTGGAGCGTGCAGCGCAACTGCGGCTCCGGCATGCAGGCGCTCGACTGCGGCCTCCACGACATCCAGGCCGGGCGCTCCGAGCTCGTACTCGCCGGCGGCACCGAGGCGATGAGCCGCGCCCCGCTGCTGTTCGATCCACGCTTCGTCGAATGGCTGGCCGACTTCAACCGGGCCAAGACCGCGCTGGCCAAGGCGAAGCAGCTCGGCCGCCTGCGCCCGGGTATGCTCAAACCCGTGGTCGCCCTGCTCAAGGGTCTGACCGACCCGGTAAGCGGCATGTCGATGGGGCAGACAGCCGAGAATATCGCCTGGCGCTTCGGCATTACCCGCAATGAAATGGACCAATACGCCTGCCGCAGCCATCAGCGGCTGGCCCAGGCCCAGGACGACGATCTGCTGACGGAGCTGGAACCGCTGCACGGTCCCGACGGGCGGGCGTACGACATGGACGACGGCGTGCGCCGCGAGAGTACGGTCGACGACCTCGGCCGGCTCAAGCCCGTATTCGAGAAACCGTATGGCAAGGTCACCGCGGGCAACAGCGCCCAGGTGACCGACGGCGCCTGCGCGGTGATGCTCGCCTCCGAAGAGGCCGTCGAGAAACACGGCCTGCCGGTCCTTGCACGGATCGTCGACAGCGAATGGGCCGGACTCGATCCCGCCCAGATGGGGCTGGGCCCCGTCCATGCCGTTACGCCCATGCTGCGGCGCCACCGCTTCGCCCTCGGCAGCATCGATTACTGGGAACTGAACGAGGCCTTCGCCGCCCAGGTGCTTGCCTGTACGGCGGCATGGCGCGACCGCAGCTACTGCCGCGAGCAACTCGGACTGTCGAAGCCATGGGGTGATATCGATCCCGACCGGCTCAACGTCGATGGTGGCGGAATCAGCCTCGGCCACCCGGTGGGCACCAGCGGTGCCCGCATTACCCTGCACCTCGCGCACGTCCTGCGCCGCTTCGGCGGGCGCCGCGGCGTGGCCACGCAATGTATCGGCGGCGGCCAGGGCGGCGCGATGCTGATCGAGAACCCGGAGGCGTCGGCATGAGCGGGACGAAACTGCAGCATTGCACGATCGAGCGTGATTCCGACGGCATAGCATGGGTGACTCTGGACGTACAGGGCGAGGCCGCGAACTCCCTCTCCACCGAGGTGCTGAAAGAACTCGAGGCTGCGCTCGATGAGCTCGACTCGGGCGACCGGCCGAAGGGGATCGTGTTCCAGTCCGGAAAGTCGGGTTTCATCGCCGGGGCGAACGTGCAGGAACTCGGCGCGATCGAGAACGCCACCGAGGCCGACGCGCTGATCGAGCGGGGCCAGCGGGTAATGGACCGGATCGAGGCGATGACCGCCCCGACCGTCGCGCTGATTCGCGGTTTCTGCCTCGGCGGTGGCCTCGAGCTCGCTCTCGCCTGCCGTTACCGGGTCGCTGACCGCGATCCATCCACGCGCCTCGGCCTGCCGGAGGTGCGTCTGGGGATCCACCCCGGTTTCGGCGGCACCGTCCGCCTGCCGGACCTCATCGGTGCGCCGGCCGCGCTCGATCTCATGCTGTCCGGACGCACGCTGGAAGGCCGCGCCGCCCAGCGCATGGGACTCGTGGATTTCGCGCTCTCGCCGTGGCAACTCGTCGATGCGACGCGCGACCTGATACGCCGGGATCCGGGCCGTCATCGCCCGAAGTGGTGGCAGCGCCTCGCAGGCACCCTGCCCGGCCGCTACGCCCTGAAACCGATAATGCAGCGCCAGGTCAAGCAGAGCGCGCGGGCGGAACACTATCCGGCGCCGTACGCGATGCTCGACCTCTGGGTGCGCCATGGCGGGGAATCGGCGCCGAGCCGTATCAAGGCGGAACGGACATCGTTGACCCGGCTGATCGACGGGCCGACCGCCGGTAACCTGATCCGCGTATTCCTGCTCCAGGACCGCCTCAAGCGTGAGGCCCGCTCGAGTGACGTCGTCGTGCCCAATCGGGTCCATGTCATCGGGGCCGGTACCATGGGCGGCGACATCGCTGCGTGGCTGGCGCTGAACGGTTGCCGCGTGACGCTGTTCGATGAACACGACAAGGCGGTGGCATCGACCCTCAAACGTGCCCGATCGCTGTTCCAGAAGCGGCTCAAACGCCCTGAACGCGTGACCGCCGCGCTCGACCGCCTGACACCCGATCCTCGCAACCGCGGGGTCGAAGGCGCCGATATCATCATCGAGGCCATCGTCGAGAACCTGGATGCCAAGCAGGGCCTGTTCCGGTCGCTCGAGCCCCGTATGCGCGAGGATGCGATCCTCGCCACCAACACCTCCAGTCTGCCGCTGGAACAACTGGCTGAAGGCCTGCAGCAGCCGGGCCGACTGATCGGCCTGCATTTCTTCAACCCGGTCGCGAAGATGCCGCTGGTCGAGATCGTGGCGGGCGAACACAGCGATGCCACGAACCTGGATCGCGGCCAGGCCCTGATCGCGAGCGCCGACAAGCTGCCGCTGCGCGTGAAGAGCGCCCCCGGGTTCCTCGTCAATCGCGTCCTGATGCCCTACATGATCAGGGCGGCGGAACTGTACGCGAAAGGCACCCAGCGTGAATCGCTCGACGAGGCGGCGAAGCGCTTCGGCATGCCCATGGGCCCGCTCGAGCTGGCGGACGCGGTCGGGCTGGACGTCTGCGTGGCGGCCGTCGATGTGATGGCGGAACCGCTCGGCCTCGAGGTGCCCGCGTCGATGCGCTCAATGGTCGACAACGGCACTCTGGGCCGCAAGAGCGGCCGCGGCTTCTACGTCTACGACAATAAAGGCAAACCGGACCGCGGTCGCATTTCCCTCGAACCGGCGGAACTCGATCGCCTCGGCCAGGACCTCATCAAACCCCTCCTGGACGAGGCCGAGCGCACGCGCGACGAGGGCATCGTCGCCGACGGCGACCTCGTCGACGCCGGCACCATCTTCGGCACCGGCTTCGCGCCCTTCACAGGCGGCCCACTGCATTACCGGGAGCAGCACTCCGGGCAACGCGGGTAGGTCGTCGCTGGGCTGTAAAACCGGAACCACGAATGAACACGAATGGTTTCTCGGGAAGGCTACGGCGTTTGGAGCTTCGCTGTTCGGTGGTGGGGCGCGGAACCGGATGTGAAGAACCACAGATAGACACAGATGGACACAGATAAAACCGTCTCTAGTCAGACCGCGGGGGCCTGGTAAGCGGCGGGATTTCTGGATTCGGTCGGGTGGTCCCTATTCGCCTTTATCTGTGTCCATCTGTGTTCATCTGTGGTTCAAAAACAGACGCGTAATGCTGTGACGGAACATCAGCGAAGCTCCCGATGCCTGTCCGCACCCGCAAAACATTCGTGTCCATTCGTGTGCATTCGTGGTTCTGAACGCACACCACCGAACGACACGAAAAGCTACATGGTATGCGTAGCGCGGTCGGCGTTGAGGGCGCCGGCCAGGTAGGTTTCGATCTTTTTGCGGGTGGCGCCGTCGTCCTGGTCGGAGAACTGCACGCCGATACCGACGGTCTTGTTCCCCTGCGCGCCTTGCGGCGTGATCCAGACGATCTTGCCGGCGACCGGCAGGCGTTCCTTGTCGTCCATGAGCGTGAGCAGCATGAAGACCTCGTCGCCGAACTTGTACGACTTGTTGGTCGGGATAAACAGACCGCCGTTCTTCACGAACGGCATATAGGCCGCGTAGAGCGCCCCCTTGTCCTTGATGGTCAGGGACATGATGCCCTGGCGGCCGCCGCCGCCCTGCTGTGCTGCCATCGGCTCCCCCGTCTATCGGTTTCTGCGGCCGCGGCCGGTCTCGGCGGCGTCGGCCAATAGTCCGTGCCACTGGATATCGGCACGCAGCGCACTGCTGGGCCCGGGAATCGAGCGCCGTAGTTCATCAAGGTAATCAAACAGCGCGCGCACGTCCACTTTCGCCGCCGCCTCACCCAGCCGCCGGCGTTCCAGCGGCAGGCGCAACGGCGGATCGGATGCGGAGCGCAACCGGATCATATCCTCAACGGCGGTGGCGAGGACGGGGATGCTCCGGGACAGCGGCAGCGCGCTGCCGGCATCGATCGCCCCGCGGTCGATCCGTCCCTCGCCCAGTGCCTGCACCAGCGCCGACACCAGCGGCGTCTCGTCGAACCCGGCCGCTGCCATTTCCAGTGCCCGCAGCGGCGCACCGCCCGCGCGATCGAGCCAGTATTCGGGCTGCTCCATTTCCGGCTGTTCCTGCAGCCAGGCGAGTGCGCTGTCGCGTTCGGGCAGACCGAATGTGATCCGCTGACAGCGGCTACGCACGGTGGCCGGCAGACGCCCGGGGCGCTCGCTTACGAGCAGCAGCACGCTGTCGCCGGGCGGTTCCTCAAGGGTCTTGAGGAGGCTGTTCGCCGCCGCCAGCGTCATCGACTCGGCCGGTTCGATGCGGGCTACCTTGGAACGGCCGCCGCTGGTGAGATTGAGGCGCCCGGTGAGTTCCCGGATCCGATCGATCCCGATCGCCTTGCCGGGCTCTTCCGGGTCGATCCGGACCGCGTCGGGATGGGTGCCGGCCGTATATTCATGGCACGCATGGCACTCCCCGCACGGTGCCCGTTCGGTCGCCGCCGTACACAGCAGCGCCTGCATAAGCACGTCGGCGAAGCGGCCCTCGCCAGTCCCGCCCGGCCCGCTGACCAGCAGAGCATGCGGCAGGCGAGCGCCGCCGCGCAGGCGCTGCACGCGGTCCCAGCGCGCCTGCTGCCATGGCAGTACCGACGCAGCGGTCACGTGTCCCCCATGGCGGCGGCGACCACCTGCTCGCGGACCTGTTCCACCGGCCCGCTGGCATCGACCACCCGGAAGCGCCCGGGCTCGGCCCGTGCCCGTTCCAGATAGACCGCCCGGGCGCGCTCGAAGAAGACCGCCGTCTCGCGCTCGAAGCGGTCGGCCGCGCTACGGCCGCGGGCGCGTTCCAGGGCGACCGGCACGGGCGCATCGAGCAGGATCGTGCGGTCGGGGCGCAGCTCGCCCTGGACCCAGGCCTCGAGTTCCCGGATACGCTCGCACGACAACCCGCGCCCACCCCCCTGGTAGGCATAGGTCGCGTCGGTAAAACGGTCGCAGACGACATACCGGCCACTATCGAGCGCCGGTTGGATCACCCGCGCCAGGTGCTCGGAGCGGGCGGCGAACAACAGCAGGAGTTCAGTCTCCGCGAGCGGCGCGTCGCCGTCGGGATCCAACAGCAGCGAACGGATCCGGTCGGCTACCGGCGAGCCGCCCGGCTCCCGCGTGCGCACGGGCGATTGACCGCGCTCCTGCAGCGCGGTGACGACGGCATCGACATGGGTCGATTTGCCGACGCCCTCGATCCCTTCGAGCGTGATAAAGCGATTACCGCGAGACACGGTGCAAGCCAGCGCGCGGTAACGGGTTCATTCTTCCCCGCCCCCATCGTCGTGATTGTTACCGCGCAGACGCGTGGCGTCGCCCCCCAGTTGGTACTTCACGACGGCCTTGTTGTGCTCTTCCAGGGTCTCCGAGAAGACGTGGCGACCATCGCCGGTGGAGACGAAATAGAGCTCACCGCGGCGTTCGGGGTGGAGAGTGCCGTGGATGGCGGCACGCGAGGGCATTGCGATCGGTGTCGGCGTCAGTCCACCACGCGTGTACGTGTTGTAGGGCGTGTCTTTACGCAGATCGCGATAGCGGATATCGCCGTCGTATTCATCCCCCATACCGTAGATCACGGTCGGGTCCGTCTGCAGGCGCATGCCGCGTTCGAGGCGTTCCACGAACACCCCCGCGATCCGGGCGCGTTCGTCCGGGACCCCGGTCTCGCGTTCTACGATCGAGGCCAGGATCAAGGCCTCGTATGGGGAATCCAGTGGCAGCCCTTGCGTGCGGTTTTCCCATTCTTCGGCGAGTACGGTCTGCATCCGGTCGTACGCCCGCGCGAGCAGTTCACGGTCGGTGCGTCCACGCGAAAACTGATAGGTGTCCGGGAAAAAACGGCCCTCGGGATGCTGTTCGGGATAACCCAGTTCCGCCATGATCTCCTCGGGCGACAGCCCCTCGAGCGTCTGATCGATCGCGCCGTGCGTGCCTAGCGCGGTCATCAGCTGATCGAATGTCCAGCCCGGAATCACGGCGAACCGATACTGTTTGACGTCCCCCCGGACGAACTTTTCCAGTATCCGATACGGGGTCATCCCGGGCTCGATGACATACTCACCGGTCTTTATACGCCTGGCGTCACCGGTGAAACGCGCCGTTGCGCGGAGATACAGCGGTCGGTCGATCAGCCCCCTCTGCGCCATACGGTCCGCGATCCGCCGCACCGGATCACCCTGGTCGATCGTGAATACGACCTCCCTCCCCGTGTCGAGCCTGATCGGGCTGTGCAGGAAACGGAAAAAGTCGGCCGCGGTCACACCGGCGCCCACCGAGGCCAGCAGCACGACAAATCCCGCCAGCCAGGTCTTCCGGCGACGTCTAGCCATCAAGGGTCTCCAGGCGATCGATCAGATCTTGCACGACCGGGTCATGGGAACTGTACTGCAGATCGCCGATGCGCTCGACCGCTACGATGCCGCGCAGCGCACTGGTCACGAAGACGGCCGAAGCGCGTTCCACCTCGGGCGGCTCGACCCGTCGGACCTCGGTGTGGATTCCCAAGCACGTGGCTGCCTCCAGGACCTGGCGGCGCATAACGCCACTGACACCGCATTCGTCGAGTGCGGGGGTGACCAGCGTGTGATCTACAACGAGGAACAGGTTGGACATCACGCATTCCACTACCCGCCCGTCGGTGGCCAGCATGATGCCTTCGTCGATCGCCGGGTCGCTCCACTCCGAGCGCGCGAGCACCTGTTCCAGCCGGTTGAGGTGCTTGAGACCAGCCAGCGCCGGCTGCAACGCCAGGCGCGTCTCGCACCAGCGCAGCGAGAACCGTTGCGCGGGGTTTGATGGGGTCGTTGCAGGGTAGAACCCGACCACCCGCGTGGGCAACGGTTCCGGCGGCGGCGCATAACCACGCGGCCCGGGTCCGCGACTGACCGTGATCCGGGCAGTGCCCGATTCGCTACCGTCGCGGACGCACTCCAGTTCATGCGCCAGCTCATCGATCGAGGGAACGGGAATGGCCAAGCGCCGGCACCCGTCCACCAGGCGCTCGGCATGCGCCTGCCAGAACCGTGGCGCCCCATTGCGGATGGCAATGGTCTCGAACAGCCCATCGCCCAGCGAGAAACCGCGGTCGGTCACATCGACCGAGGCGCATTCCCTGCCGTTGACAATGATCCGGGGGGCGTCTGGGGAGCTCAAGGGCGGTGCGACACCGCGTACCGTCAGACCTGACGGAACACCAGTGTGCCGTTGGTGCCGCCGAACCCGAACGAATTCGAGAGCACGCTGCCGATCTTCATCGAGCGCGGTTCATGCGCCACGAAGTCGAGATCGCAGCCCTCATCCGGGTCATCGAGATTGATCGTCGGCGGTGCGACCTGATCGCGGATGGCCAGGATCGAGAAAACGGCCTCCAGACCACCGGCGGCGCCGAGGAGGTGCCCCGTCATGGACTTGGTGGAGCTGACCGCAAGCGCCGAGGCGTGATCGCCGAACAAGCTCTTCAGTGCCTGGACCTCGGCGACATCACCCACCTGGGTCGAGGTCCCGTGCGCGTTCACGTAGTCGATCTCATCCGGATCCATGCCGGCGTTGACCATCGCGTTGCGCATGCAGCGATACGCCCCATCCCCATTGGCGGCCGGCTGGGTCATGTGATGGGCATCCGCGCTCATGCCATAGCCGCAGACCTCCGCATAGATCCGGGCACCGCGCGCCTTGGCGTGCTCGTACTCCTCCAGCAAGAGCACACCGGCGCCATCGCCGAGTACGAAGCCGTCCCGGCCGCGATCCCAGGGACGGCTCGCGCGCTCGGGGTCATCATTGCGGGTCGACAGCGCACGTGCGGCTGCGAAGCCCGCCACTCCAAGCGGTGAGGTCGCATTTTCCGCGCCGCCGGCCACCATGACGTCGGCGTCACCGTATTCGATGAAACGCGCGGCGTCGCCGATGTTATGCGTGCCGGTGGTACACGCCGTGACGATGGAAATGTTCGGCCCCTGCAACCCGTAGCGGATCGACAGGTTGCCCGAGATCATATTGATGATCGTGGCTGGCACGAAGAAAGGTGACAGCTTGCGCGGACCGCCCTCCTCCAATACATCGACCGAATGCTCGATCTCGGGCAGTCCGCCGATGCCGGACCCGATCGAAACACCGATCCGGTCCCGGTTCCCGTCGGTCACTTCAAGCCCCGCGTCCTCGATCGCCTGGATGCCAGCCGCCATCCCGAAATGGATGAACAGCCCCATTTTCCGGGCGTCTTTGGGGGACAGGTACTGAGATACGTCGAAATCCTTGACCGACGCCGAGAAGCGCACACTGTAAGACGATACATCGAACGCGGAGATGGGTGCGGCACCGGAACGGCCGGCCAGGATCGATTCCCACGACGCCTCAACGGTGTTGCCCACCGGCGAGACCGCGCCGAGTCCGGTAACCACTACACGCCGTTTGCTCAAGCTGTTCATCCCCTGCGTTCCGGCAGAACGTTGCCACGGCCGGTCGCCCTGCAGGTAGAACCCCGAGCACGGACCAGCGAAAAGTCCTGCCCGGCCGGCTCACCCCTGCGCAATCCATCGTGCATCACGCTGGAATGAGTCGGCCGGCTGTCGTCAGGCCCGTTCAGCCGAGATTGTTGTTGATGTAATCGATGGCCTGCTGAACGGTCGTGATCTTCTCGGCTTCTTCGTCCGGGATTTCGCACTCGAACTCTTCCTCGAGCGCCATGACCAGCTCGACCGTGTCGAGCGAATCCGCGCCCAGATCATCGACGAACGAGGCGGCATTGGTCACTTCTTCTTCTTTGACGCCGAGTTGCTCGACGACGATTTTCTTGACGCGTTCTTCAACACTGCTCATGTCGGGTTGGTCCTCCGAACCTGGGTGGTGCAGCCCCTGGATTGCGTGCGGCGTATTGTAGGGGAATCACCCCTGCCTATCTACCCGCTTCGATACCGTTCGGTTCATAGCGCTGACGCCGAACGGGTTTTTATTATCAATACCTTAAAAAACATATCTCTACAGCAGGTCATGCGAATGCTGTCATGACATGTACAGCCCACCGTTCACGTGCAACGTGTGCCCGGTGATATAGGAGGCCTCCGGCGACGCCAGGAAAGCACAAGCATGCGCGACCTCTTCCGGGGTCCCGAAGCGCTCGACGGCGATCTCCTCCAGCAGCGACGCCCGCGACGCCTCAGGCAGCGAGCGTGTCATGTCCGTGTCTATGAATCCAGGGGCAACGCAATTGACCGTGATGCCCCGACTGCCGATCTCCTGAGCAAGCGACTTGGTGAAGCCGACCATACCGGCCTTGGCCGCCGCGTAATTCGCCTGTCCCGCGTTACCGGTGGCCGCGACCACGGAGGCCACATTCACGATACGTCCGCGCCGCGCCTTCATCATGCCCCGGATACAGGAGCGTGCGACACGGTAGATCGAACCCAGGTTGGTGTCGATCACTTCCTCCCACTCGGCATCCTTCATGCGCAGCAGGAGGTTATCGCGCGTGATGCCCGCGTTGTTCACGAGCACCGTGATCAGCCCGAACTCCGCCGCGATGGACTTCACCAGTGCGTCGACGCCGGCACTGTCACGGACATCCAGCGCCCGGCCCGCACCCCGGATACCTGCAGCCTCCAGGCTCTCACCGATCGCGGTGGCACCCGCCTCGCTGGTGGCGGTGCCGATCACGGTCGCGCCCTGGCGACCCAACTCCTGCGCGATCGCCTGGCCGATCCCTCGGCTCGCTCCGGTGACCAGCGCTACATCGCCATCGAGGCTCATGCTCCGTTCTCCCTGCAGTATTCGAGTGCCTTTTCGAGGCTGGCCGAATCCTCTACGGCAAAAGCCGTCATGGATCGATCGATCCGCCGCGCCAGGCCTGTCAGTACCTTGCCGGGCCCAAGCTCGATGAAGACCTCGGCTCCGGCGTCACGCAGCGCCTGGACCGAACCTGTCCAGCGCACGGGATTGTACAGTTGTCGCCGCAACGCCTCACGGATCCCGTCCACATCCACGTGTTCCGCCGCATCGACGTTGTGCACCACCGGCATTGCGGGCGCAGCGAATTCGATAGTGGCCATGTACTGGCCAAGGCGTGCCGCGGCGTCCTTCATGAGGCTGCTGTGGGAAGGTACCGACACCGGCAGCTCGACCGCCCGCTTCGCGCCCGCTTCGCGTGCCGCCTCGATCGCCTGGGCGACCGCGTCGGCATGGCCGGCGATCACGACCTGCCCGGGCGCGTTGAAGTTCACCGGCTCTACGATGCGCTCGGTCTGCAGGTGCTCGCAGATCTCGGCGACGCGATCGTCCTCGAGCCCCAGCAAGGCGGCCATGCCGCCCTCACCGGCCGGGATGGCATTCTGCATTAGCCGGGCGCGCTCGGCTACCAGGCGGATCGCATCCGCGAAACCGATGGACCCGGCCTGTACGAGCGCGGCGTACTCACCGAGGCTGTGGCCGGCCACACGGGCCGGCGCGGGGCCACCGGCCGCCGACCAGACACGCGCGACCGCGACATCCGCCGCCAGCATCGCCGGCTGGGTGTATTCGGTGCGGTTGAGTCGGTCATCCGGATTATCCCGGACGATGGCATGGAGGTCATAACCGAGGGCCGCGGATGCCTCCTGAAAGGTCTGCTCGACCTCGGGCCACTGCTCGGCAAGCGCGCTGAGCATACCGACGCTCTGAGACCCCTGGCCCGGGAAAACGGCTGCAATACGACTCACGCGTGGTCCTCCGTAGTCGATTCGTGATTGTCGGGAAGCGTTTCGGCCGGCTTCAGCGGGTCAGGCCGAGTACATCCTGCATGTCGTAGAGGCCCGGTCGCCGCCCGGCCATCCACGCTGCCGCCCGGACCGCGCCGCGCGCGAAGAGCATGCGGCTGGATGCACGGTGCGTGATCTCGATGCGTTCCCCGGGGCCGGCGAACAGAACCGTATGTTCGCCCACGATATCGCCCCCGCGGATGGTCGAGAACCCGATCTCCCCGGAGGCCCGCTCACCCGTGTGCCCCTCGCGCGCATAGATCGCCCGATCGCTGAGTTCCTCGCCCCGGCCCCTGGCGATCGCCTCGCCGAGGTACAGCGCCGTGCCCGAGGGTGCGTCGACCTTATGGCGATGATGCGCCTCGATCACCTCCGCGTCGTACTCCGGCCCGAGTGCACGCGCGGCCTGTTCAACCAGACCGGAGAGGAGATTGATCCCGACACCGGTATTGGGCGCGATCAGAACCGGGACGTAATGGCCGGCGGTGGCGACCTCGGCCCGCTGTTCGGGAGACAGCCCCGTGGTCCCGATGACGATCGGCACCTGTCGCTCCTGGCAGTGTGTGATCATCGCGAGCGTGCCTTCCGGGCGGGTGAAATCGATCACGACATCGAATGCCGCCGCGGCGGGATCGTCCGTGACGAGCACGCCGATCGGATCACCACCGGCGAGGACGCCGGCATCCTGCCCAAGGGCCGCCTGCCCCGGATGCTCCAGTGCAGCGCTGACCTCCAGGTCCGGGTGCTCCAGACAGGCGGCCACCAGATTCCGGCCCATGCGGCCGGCCGCACCGTTAATGGCGACTCGGGTCATCGATGCCTCACGTCCGCAGTGTCGGGGGGATCAAAGCCCGATATCTTCAAAGAATTTCTTCACCCCGTCCAGCCAACTGTTCTGCCGGGGGCTGTGCTTGCGCGTATCGTCTTCGAAGCTGGCCTGGAGTTCTTCGAGGATTTCCTGCTGCCGATTGGTGAGATTCACCGGCGTCTCGACGCGCGCACGGCAGAGCACATCGCCCTTGGCGCCGCCGCGGACCGGCTTCACGCCCTTGCCGCGCAGCCGGAAGACACGCTCGGACTGCGTCCCGGCCGGGATCTTGAGCTTCACGCGCCCGTCCAGCGTGGGCACATCGACCTCGCCGCCGAGCGCGGCCGTCGCGATATCGAGCGGGACATCGCAGATCAGATTGGCCCCGTCGCGCTCGAAGATCGGATGCGGTTTGACCCGGACCTCGACGTAGAGATCACCGGACGGCGCGCCATTCTCGCCCGGCTCGCCCTCGCCCGAAAGCCGGATGCGATCGCCGGTATCCACACCTGCCGGGACTTTGACCGACAGCGTCTTCTCTTCTTCCCTGCGGCCGCTGCCGCGGCACTGACCGCACGGGTCGTCGATCTGCTGACCGCTGCCCTGACAGGTCGGGCAGGTCTGCTGGATCGAGAAGAAGCCCTGCTGCATGCGCACCTGACCGATGCCGCGACAGGTGCCGCAGGTCTTCGGCGTCGAACCGGGCTTCGCGCCTGAGCCCTTGCAGGTCTCGCACTCGACGAGGGTCGGTATGCGGATCTCCGTTTCGGTCCCCTGGACGGCGTCCTCGAGGCTGATCTCGAGGTTGTAGCGCAGGTCGGCGCCGCGCCCGCGGCGGCGTCCACCGCCGAAGATGTCGCCGAACATATCGCCAAAGATGTCGGAGAAGTCGGCGCCGCCGAAACCGGCACCGCCCGCACCGCCGCCCGCGCTGCCGTCGACACCGGCGTGACCGAACTGGTCATAGGCGGCGCGCTTCTGCGAATCGGACAGGACCTCCGCGGCCTCTTTGGCCTCGCGGAACTTCTCAAGCGCGTCCTCGTCGTCGGGATTGCGGTCGGGATGATACTTCTGCGCCAGTTTCCGATACGCCTTCTTGATCTCGGTATCGCTGGCGTTCTTGCCGACCCCGAGTACTTCGTAATAATCCCGCTTGGACATGATCCTGGATCCTCCCCTGTGGTCACCGGTCGTTGCCCGCCGACCGATCGCACAAACGGAAACGTCCGCGACCGATCAGGGACCGGCCGGGACGTCCCGGCGACAACCAACTTCACGGCCCGCCGCAGCGGGCCGCCGAATCAGCTCTTCTTCGATTCGTTGTCGTTCACTTCCTCGAACTCGGCGTCGACGACCTCGTCATCCTGCCCGCTCTGCTGGCCTTCGGCCTCATCGGCATCGCCACCGGCCTGGCTCTGGGCGGCCTGGGCCAGTTCGCCCGATGCCTCGGACAGTTCACGGGTTCGGGTCTCGATGGTCTCCTTGTCGTCGCCCTTCATGGCCTCGCGGAGATTCTCGACCGCCTGCTCGACCTTCTGCTTCGCTTCGGCATCGATCTGGTCGCCGTATTCCTGCAGCGACTTCTCGGTGGCGTGAATCAGGTTGTCCGCCTGGTTGCGGGTCTCGACCAGTTCACGCTGTTTGCGGTCTTCCTCTTCGTGCGCCTCGGCGTCCTTGACCATGGACTCGATCTCGTCCTCGGACAGACCACTGGAGGCCTTGATCTCGATCGACTGCTCCTTGCCGGTCTGCTTGTCCTTCGCCGAGACGTTGAGGATACCGTTCGCGTCGATGTCGAAGGTCACCTCGATCTGCGGCACGCCGCGCGGTGCCGGCGGGATATCGCTCAGATCGAACCGGCCCAGGGACTTGTTGTCCTTCGCCATCTGGCGCTCGCCCTGCAGGACGTGGACCGTCACGGCGGACTGGTTGTCCTCGGCGGTCGAGAAGACCTGCGACGCCTTGGTCGGAATCGTGGTGTTCTTCTCGATGAGCTGCGTCATCACGCCGCCCATGGTCTCGATGCCGAGCGACAGCGGCGTCACGTCGAGCAGCAGGACGTCCTTGACGTCGCCGCCCAGCACGCCGGCCTGGATCGCGGCGCCGACGGCGACCGCCTCGTCCGGGTTCACGTCCTTGCGCGGCTGCTTGCCGAAGAACTCTTCGACCTTCTTCTGCACCAGCGGCATACGCGTCTGACCGCCGACGAGGATGATCTCGTTCACGCCGTTGGCGTTGAGGCCGGCATCCTTGAGCGCCGTCTTGCAGGGCTCGATGGTGCGGTTGACCAGATCCTCGACCAGCGATTCGAGCTTGGCCCGGGTCATCTTCATGTTGAGATGCTTGGGACCGCTCTGGTCGGCCGTGATGTACGGCAGGTTGATCTCGGTCTGCTGCGCGGCCGACAGCTCGATCTTCGCCTTCTCCGCGGCCTCCTTGAGGCGCTGCAGCGCGAGCGGATCATTGTTCAGGTCGATGCCGCTGTCTTTCTTGAAACTCTCGGCCAGGTAATTGATCATCGCGAGGTCAAAGTCCTCGCCGCCCAGGAACGTATCGCCGTGGGTGGACAGGACCTCGAACTGGTGCTCGCCGTCGACCTCCGCGATCTCGATGATCGAGATGTCGAACGTGCCGCCACCGAGGTCGTACACCGCGACCTTCTGGTCACCGCGCTGCTTGTCCAGGCCATAGGCCAGCGCTGCCGCGGTCGGCTCGTTGATGATCCGCTTGACGTCGAGGCCCGCGATACGCCCAGCGTCCTTGGTCGCCTGGCGCTGCGAGTCGTTGAAGTACGCGGGGACCGTGATCACGGCCTCGGTGACTTCCTCACCGAGATACTCCTCGGCGGTCTTCTTCATCTTCTGCAGGATGCGCGCGGAGACTTCCGGCGGCGCCATCTGCTTGCCGTTGGCCTCGACCCAGGCGTCGCCGTTATCGGCCTTCAGAATCTTGTACGGGACGTAGCGGATGTCCTTCTGGACCTCGTCCTCGTCAAACGCGCGGCCGATGAGGCGCTTCACGCCGTGAACCGTATTGTGCGGGTTCGTCACCGCCTGGCGCTTCGCCGGCGCGCCAACGAGTACCTCGCCGTCTTCGGCGAAGGCCACGACCGACGGCGTAGTACGCGCGCCCTCGCTGTTCTCGATCACCCGGGTGGTGTCGCCTTCCATAACGGCGACACAGGAGTTGGTCGTCCCGAGGTCGATACCGATCATCTTGCCCATGATGTTGCTTCCTCCAGCTCTGCGAAATTCTGTTTACGGCGCTGCGCCGTCTGTAACCGAAGTTGGGGTCGGCTGGCCCCATTTCAAGCGCTCTATTTGGCGACCATCACCAATGCGGGACGCAGCAGCCGGTCCTCGAGGCGATAGCCCTTCTGCATCACCTGGAAAACGGTGTTGCTGTCGTAGCCCTCGACTTCCTGCATCGACATCGCCTGATGGTAGTCCGGGTCGAACTTCTCGCCCAGGGGGTTGATCTCGACGATGTCGAACTTCTCCATCGCCTGCCCGAGCATACGCAGGGTCAGTTCGGTGCCCTCGCGCACCTTGGCGATGTCGGCGTCGTCCTGCTGTGCCGCGTCAACGCCCAGCTCGAGGCTGTCGCGGACGCCGAGCAGCTCGTTGGCTACTTTCTCGACCGCCTGCTTGCGCGCATTGTCGGCGTCTTTCTGCGCCCGTTTGCGGATATTCTCTTTCTCAGCCTCCGTGCGCAGCACGCGCTGCCAGTTCTCATCGGCACGCGCCTCGGCCTGCTCGAGCTCCGCGCGCAGGCGCTCGATCTCGGCCTGCGGGTCATCGGGCGTGTCGGCCGACGCGCCAGATCCTGCTCCGCCCGTCTGTGCCGAAGCCTCCGTCGCGCCGGCCTGTTCCTGTTCTTCGTCGCGCGCTTCTTCGCGCACGTCCCGCTCCGTTTCCGGCTGATCCGCGGACTGCTCGTTCGCCATGCTGCGCCTCCGTTACTGCTTGCAAACCGATCGGGTGCGCCGACGCAGGCCCCCGGCACGCGGCCGGGAACACGCGGCGCACCACTTGACTCAGCCCCATATGGGGCTCACGAACGGGAATTCAAGGCCGCACCGAGCAGTCGGGAGGTGACATCCACCACCGAGATCACCCGGTCGTATTCCATGCGGGTAGGACCGATCACGCCGAGCACGCCGACAACGTCGTTGCCCTGCGAATAGGGTGCAGCCACGATGCTGAGGTCGTCGAGCACCTCGTAGCCCGACTCCCGGCCGATGTAGATCTGCAGACCGTCCGCCTGCGAGCAGCGCTCAAGGAGATCGTAGAGATCGCGTTTGCGGTTGAAAGTCTCGAAAAGCGACTTGAGCTTGTCGACGTCCGAGAGTTCCTCGAAATTCATGAGGTTGGTCTCGCCGACGAGCACGAAATTCGCGTCCTCGCGCGTGCCGGTGTCGGGTGAGAAGGCCTTGCCGGCCATATCCACGACCGCGTCCATCATGCGGTCCAGCTCCCGGCGCGCCGCCCACAGTTCGCGCTGCAGCGAGGCGCGCACGTCGTTCAGGTCGCGGCCGCCGAACTGGCGATTGAGGTAATTGCTGGCCCGTTCCAGTTCCGTGCGGCTGTAATCGCGATCCGTGTGGATGACGCGGTTCTGGACCTCATGATCGTTGACCACCAGGATCACCAGCAGCCGCTGGTCGCCGAGCGGCAGGAACTCGATATAGCGCAGCTTCGACACCTCGCGCCGCGGCAGGGTGACGACGCCGGCCATGCTGGTGAATCCGGACAGGAACGAGGAGACCGACTCCACCAGATTCTCCGGTGCATCGTCGGCATCCAGCTGCAGTTGCTCGCGGAGCTCGGCCGCCGAGATCTGCCCCGCCGGTTTCATCCCGAGCAGGTGATCCACGAACAGGCGATAGCCGCGCTCGGTGGGCACGCGACCGGCCGAGGTGTGGGGCGCGCGGATGTAGCCCTGCTCCTCGAGGTCGAACATCACGTTGCGGATGGTCGCCGCACTCAGACCGAGCCCGGAAGCGCGGGCCAGGCTGCGCGATCCGATTGGCTCACCTGCACGGATATGCTGCTCGACCAGCACCTGCAGAAGGTGACGGCTACGCTCGTTCAGCGGGCTGGTGTTATCGGTGGCGACCATGGCGTCATTCTACCGAACGACCCGGACCCTTGGCACTCCCGCCGGGCGAGTGCCAAAACCCGGTTGATTGCCGCAATGGCCTATTTCCGGGCACGGCCGGCGCGGTAGAATAGTGGCGCCACGGGCTATGCCCGAACACCGGAGGCGCGATGAGCGACCCCCTCAATCCCATCCTGCGTCGCCCCACCGTGGGCGTACCGGTCGGCGACGTCACGATTGGCGGCGGCCATCCGGTCGTCGTGCAGTCGATGACCAACACCGATACGGCGGACATCGAAGCGACCGTACAGCAGGTCCGCGAACTGGACGAAGCCGGCTCCGAGGTCGTGCGGATCACGGTCAACACCGACGAGGCGGCGGCAGCGGTGCCGCATATACGCGAACGCCTCGACGCGGTCGGCTGCAATACGCCGCTGGTCGGGGATTTCCACTTCAACGGCCATAAACTGCTGTCGAACCACCCCGCCTGTGGCGAGGCGCTGGCGAAGTTCCGGATCAATCCGGGCAACGTAGGCAAGGGCAAGCGCCGCGACGAGCAGTTCGCGCAGATGATCGAGTTCGCCTGTCACCACGACAAACCCGTACGCATCGGTGTCAACTGGGGCAGTCTTGACCAGGACCTGATGGCGCGCTTGCTCGACGAGAACCAGCAGCGCGACGAACCGCGCGACCTCACGCTGATCAACCGCGACGCCGTGGTCGAATCCGCGATTGGCAGCGCCCTGCGCGCCGAGGAACTCGGTCTGCCGCGGAACCGGATCGTCCTTTCCTGCAAGATGAGCGGTGTTCAGGACCTGATCGCGGTCTATCGCGACCTCGCCGAGCGCGGCGAGTGGGCCCTGCATCTGGGCCTGACCGAGGCCGGTACCGGCAGCAAGGGCATCGTGGCCTCCACGGCCGCTCTGTCCGTCCTCCTTCAGGAGGGCATTGGCGATACCATCCGCATCTCCCTGACGCCGGAGCCCGGGGGTCCCCGGACCCGTGAGGTCGAGGTCGCACAGCACATCCTCCAGAGCCTCGGCCTGCGGGCGTTCGTCCCGAGCGTCATCGCCTGCCCCGGCTGCGGGCGCACGACCAGCACCTACTTCCAGCAGCTGGCGGAAGATATCCAGGGCCATCTGCGTCGCAAAATGCCCGAGTGGAAGGATGTATACCCGGGCGTCGAGGAGATGCGCGTGGCCGTCATGGGTTGTGTGGTCAACGGCCCCGGTGAAAGCCGCAACGCCCATATCGGCATCAGCCTGCCCGGCACCGGCGAGCGCCCGGTCGCGCCGGTCTACGTCGACGGCGAGAAGACCGTCACGCTCAAGGGCGACCATATCGCCGAAGAGTTCGAGGCGATTGTCGAGGACTACGTCGAGCGCAATTACGGGCACAGCGACACCCCGGCGTGAGCCGGTCGCGCCGGACCGCCCTGGTCATCGGCGATGGCCTCGCTGGCAGCGCCGTGGCGGCGGCCCTCGTCCGGCGAAGCTGGCGCGTCACCCTGATTGCCGATGACGGTGCCGGGCGCGCATCGGATGTCCCCGCCGCCGTCATGGCGGCCACCATCGGCGGCGCGACCGATCCGCTGACCCGGCTGCGCCGCCGCGGCCTGAACGTCACCGAGGCCTGGCTCGCTCACCTCGAGCGGGCTGGTTTCGACTGCGGCCGGATCGCACGCGGCAGCCTGTTGCTGCCGGGCAACGAGCGGGATCGGGCCCGGCATGGGCGGGTCCCGCCCGACGATCCGAGCGCGCGCCACGTCACACCGGCCGAGGCCCGCGCGGCCACCGGTATCGAGTCGCCCAGCGACGGTGTCCTGCACGGCCGCGGGGGCTGCATTCTCCCCGATCGGCTCGCCACCGCACTGCGATCAGTCCACGTGGACGCAATCCACCTCGTCCCCGGGCGGGTCGCTCGCCTGGTCCGGCACGCCGATGGCTGGACAGCGGAGAGCACAACGGGCGAGCCGCTGTCCACGGAGCCGACCGCGATCCTTGCGGCCGGAACCGCGTGCACGCGGCTGTGGCCGAACAGCCGCCGCTGGCTGCTCCCCGCCCGCGGCCAGGCCACCGCGTTTCGGGCAACCGCGGCGATCTCGGGTCCGCGATTGCCGATCTCCGGCGGCGGCTATATTACCCCCGCAATCGATGGCATCCACTGGGCGGGCGCGACGCTGCAGCGCGGCGATACCGACCCGCTACCCCGCGCCGAAGATGACCGGACGAACCTTGAGTTCGCCCGGACGTGTCTTGGTCTGGACGAGGTCCCGGACCCGCTGGACCGATTCGTCGGCTTCCGGGCCACCACACCCAACCGGATCCCGCTCGTCGGACGTCTCGCCGAACATCTCTGGATCACTGCCGGGCACGGCGCCCACGGCCTCCTGACCACACCGCTGGCCGCACACCTGCTGGCCGACGCCCTCGAAGGCCGCCACCACCCCCTCCTGCGTCTCCTCGACCCCGAGACCCGTCGCGACGGCCATCCCACGGATGCCAATCTGAAATAGCCAACCACCTTGACCCGACCGGCCCTCCCCGGGATAATTCCGCCTTCTCGACAGGCGCCCGTAGCTCAGTTGGATAGAGCGCATGGCTACGAACCATGAGGTCGGGGGTTCGAATCCTCCCGGGCGCGCCAGACATAAAAAAGCCGGCTCAATGCCGGC
>CAJXKK010000027.1 GCA_913055615.1 uncultured Ectothiorhodospiraceae bacterium | reverse complement strand
CCGGCCTGCTGCACGCCTACCACGACCGCTCGGACGGGGGTGTGTTCACGACGCTCTGCGAGATGGCACTGGCGGGCGGCACTGGGTTGTCGATCGATCTGGATGCGCTCGGCGAATCGCCGCTGGCGGCGGCGTTCGCCGAGGAGGCCGGTGCGGTCGTGCAGATCGGCGCGGGGCGCCGCGCCGAGGTCGACGCGATCCTTGCCCGCCATGGTCTCGAAGCGCTGGTCCACTCGCTGGGTCATCCGACCACGGACGGCATGATCCGATTCCGTCATGGCGGTGTCGGCGTCTTCGAGGCCGACCGCGCCAGCCTGCACGGCGCCTGGCACGAGACGAGCTACCGGATGCAGTCGCTGCGGGACAATCCGGAGTGCGCCGAGGAGCAATACGAGAGCATCGTCACCGGGAGCGATCCGGGGTTACGCCCGAGTGTCGGCTTCGATCCGCAGGAGGATATCGCCGCCCCCTTGATCGGCGGCGCGCGACCGCGGATGGCGGTCCTGCGCGAGCAGGGCGTCAACGGTCAGAACGAGATGGCCGCGGCCTTCGACCGTGCCGGGTTCGAGAGCGTTGACGTCCATATGAGTGACCTGAGCGCGGGCCGCGTGTCGCTGACCGATTTCGCCGGCATCACCGCCTGTGGTGGCTTCTCCTACGGCGACGTGCTCGGCGCCGGCGGTGGCTGGGCGCGATCGATCCGCTTCAACGAGCGCACGCGGGATGAGTTCGCTGCCTTCTTTGCGCGTGCGGATACGTTTTCGCTTGGCGTATGCAACGGCTGCCAGATGCTGGCGCAACTGCGCGACCTGATCCCCGGCGCCGATAACTGGCCGACGTTTGTGCGCAACCGCTCCGAGCAGTTCGAGGCCCGGCTGTCGATGGTCGAGGTGCTGTCATCGGCGTCGCTGTTCCTCGCCGGGATGGAAGGCTCGCGGCTGCCGGTGCCGGTTGCGCACGGCGAAGGCTGCGCCAGCTGGGGCGGCGGCGGCCCGGTGGCAATGGATACGGTCGCCCTGCGCTATGTGGATCCCTGGGGGCAGACAACCGAGACCTGGCCGTGGAACCCCAACGGTTCCCCCTGCGGCGTGACCGGCCTCACCAGCACGGATGGGCGTGTCACCATCATGATGCCGCATCCGGAGCGTGCGTTCCGCACGGTGCAGTATTCGTGGCATCCCCCGGAGTGGGGCGCGGACGGGCCGTGGCTGCGCATGTTCCGCAACGCGCGGCGGTGGCTCGGCTGAGAGGCTGCACCGGGGCGGTGAGCGCGGTGCACGGAGTCCGGAGCGCCACCGGAACCGCGTTGCAAACGAAGGGTCGGACACCCACGTCTCGCGGAGGATGTCATGTTGCTCAGTGCGGAAGCCCTGGGGCCGAAAAGCGCACGCAACCTGCTCGACGCCGGTGTCGATGAAGTCCTGATGCCCTGCATCGACACCTTCGAGGAGGCGGTGGGGCGGGCGGCCGGCGTCAAGGGGCCCGTGACCGTCCACGCGCCGGCGAACCGGATCGCGGACCCGCACGACGCCGCCAAGCTGCTGGCGCGCAATGGCCTCGACCGCGTGCTGGCCGTCTCCGGCAACCCCGGGCACGGCAATGGCGCACACGCCCTCGATGAGATCATCACGGTGTTGCGCGCCAACGACATCCACGTGTCGGTCGGCGCATATCCGGAAGATTACTTTACGCGCACCAACGAAGCGCATCGTCGCAAGAGCGCGTCGATCCTCTGCGGCAAGCAGGCTGCCGGTGCCCAGCGCGTCATCACGCAGGCGAGCTTCGACGCGGACAACATGTGCCGCTGGGGCGAGACGGTGCGCCAGGCAGGTGTCACCGTGCCCATCCACGTCGGGGTCATGGCCGAGGTGCCACGCAAGGCGCTTGCTTCAGTGCTGCGCAGCGCCCGTGCCGAAATCCTGTCCGAACGGAGCCTGCGCGCCCTGAACCGGCCGAACCTGGACCTGATCTTCCGCATACTGCGCTCGCGCCTGCCCGATCCCCGCGATTTCGTCACCCGGGTGGCCGCCTGCGACTGGATGCGCGCGCAGGACGGCTTCCACGTGTTCGCCTACGGTGCGGACATCGGCCCACTGGTGGCGGCGGCGCGTGCGCGCAAATAGATGACGGCGGTTGCCAGTGGCGTCGCCGTGAACCTGTGCGAAAGATGGGTGGACCCGTTTCCGAGTCGGAGGTCGACCGAATGAGCCAACAGCAACCGATCAAACTGTACTACTGGCCCACGCCGAACGGCCACAAGATCACTATCATGCTGGAAGAATCGCGCCTGCCGTACGAGGTCGAGCCGGTGAACATCACCCGCGGTCACCAGTTCGACCCCGAGTTCCTGAAAATCGCGCCGAACAACAAGATGCCGGCCATCATCGATCCCGAGGGGCCGGGTGGCGAGCCGTTGTCGCTGTTCGAGTCCGGCGCGATCCTGATTTATCTGGCCGAGAAGAGCGGGCGTTTCATCCCCGAGGAGCCGGCCGCGTATTACAGCATGCTGCAGTGGCTGATGTTCCAGATGGGTGGCCTCGGCCCGATGGCCGGCCAGGCGCACCATTTTTGCAATTACGCGCCGGAAACCATCGACTACGCGATTACGCGCTATACCAGCGAGGTCTACCGGCTCTATAACGTGATGGATCGGCGTCTGGGCGAGAGCGAATACCTGGCCGGCGAATACTCGATCGCCGACATGGCGAGCTGGCCGTGGGTGCGTCCGCACGAGCGCCAGGGGCAGGATCTCGCCGAGTTCCCGAATCTCAAACGGTGGTTCGAGACGATCGGTGAGCGCCCCGCCGTCCAGCGTGCACTCGAGGTCCTGGCCGAGGCACGCGATCAGGGCAAGTCGGGAACCGGCTTTGACGAAAAAGCGCGCGAGATCCTGTTTGGCGATCAACAGTACCGCCAGCAGTGAGCAGAGAACGGGCAGGGGACCGATCGTGAGTGACAGTGGCAAGCCGCCCGTCGATCCGGACGCGCTCTCGGGCTATCTGGATACGCTTGCCCGGGAGGGCCGCACGGCCACCTATCAGGAGGCCGCGCTGGCGCTGGGGCTGGAGCCCCCGCAGACCATTCATCGCCTCGCACTCGCTCTCGAGGCGAGCATGAGCGAGGACGCCGCTGCGGGCCGCCCGCTGCGGGCGGCGTCGGTCGTGAGCCGGGTGGGTGATGGCCTGCCCGCCAGGGGCTTTTTCGCCCATGCCCGGGCGCTCGGGCGGTATGATGGGGCCGAAACCGGTGGCGAGGCCCGCGCATTCCACACGGCTGAGCTGCAGGTGGTGCGTAAACACGCGCGGATTTGATCTGGAGCAACAGATCAGTCGCGGACAAGCGCTAGGCTAGCGATGGTAAACCAATCAAACCCGCCGTCTCCGCGCGGAGCGGGCGCGGCGCTTCGGAGGTGTCGGATGTTCAATCGTATGCTTTTGCCCGTTGACGGTTCGGACCACGCGCTCAGGGCGGCCGCAATAGCCGGCGATCTGGCCTCGAAATACGCAGCTGAGGTCGTTGTCCTGCATGTGATCGATCCAGCGCGGCTGGATGAGGCCCGGGAGCACATGGCCGAGGTCGAGCACGTCGCCGAACGTGGCCACGGCCAGTATCCATGGGTCGCGAACGTGCCGTCGGAGCTCGCCGCCATGCTCCAGCCCGAAGACAGCGGTGATCAGCGCCAGCGGATGCTGGAATACCTCGCCGACAAAATCGTTCGGCGCTCCACCGAGCAGTTGCACGAGCACGGCGTAGGGCATGATCGTGTCCGGGTGGTATTCAAGAACGGTCATGCCGCCAAACGAATCCTCGAAACCGCCAAAGAGGAAAACAGCAACCTGATCGTCATGGGCAGTCGTGGTCTGTCCGATCTCATGGGCGCACTCGGCGGCAGCGTTTCGCACCGGATAGCGCACGGCGCGGATTGCTCGGTGATCACCGTGAAGTGAGCGATTTCCCGCGATAACGGGAAAACACCCCCGCGACTGTGCGACAGTAGCGTCCGTGTCGGCGGCCCGCTGAATGTGACGGGCCGCCTCGATCGACGTTCGGGGCGCCCTGCGCGGCGCCCGGCGGGGGCTAACGATGCGCGGGATCCTGTATGCGGGCGTGGGGGTAGTCTTTGCTGTGGCAATCGCCGCGGCAATCGGCTGGGCGTTCCGTATCCCGATTGTCACGCATTTGCTGACCGAGCGTCTGGATCGCGCGGGTTTCCCGGACGCCGAGTTCGAGATCACGGAACTCGGCTGGAACCGGATCCGGATCGCACGCTTCGTTTTGGCTGGTGAGGATGGTCCCTCGCTCGATCGCATCTCGGCGCGCTTCGCACCGCTGCGACTGTGGCGCGGTGATATCGACCACCTCGAGATCTCCCTCACCGGCCTCTCGGCACGACTCCAGCGCGTCGACGGCGCGCTGCGGGTCGCGGGGATGCCGCAAGGCCCGGGTGACACGCAAGGGCCGCTGACCGCGGGCGATGGGATCGCCGGGCTCACCGCCGTGCCCAGCCTGAACCTGCGGGATGCCCGGATTGCGATCGAGTCGCCGCTCGGGCGCTGGGTCGCCTCCATCGATGCCGATATCGAGGGTGGCCCCGCGGGGCCGCGTTCGGCCCGGATAGACGCCGGCATCGTCAATAACCGCCTGGTTGTCGAGGGCGAGGCCTCGGCACGCTATGACGGCGACGACATCACCGGGAGTGCCCGCCTGCGCGAGAACGACGGCTTCGAGGTCGAACTCAGTGGCCGCGTCGACGACCCCCTCGGCGAGGCACGCAGCCGGGTGGAGTACCGCGTCGGTATGCCCGCAGCCGCGGACCTCCCCTGGGCCTTCCTGCCGGGGGCCCCGCCGAGCGCCGGGCATGTTGAACTCGCGGGCAGCGCGACCGGCCGCATCGCGGCCGGCTCCGTGGCGGACGGTATCGCCGGGGGGCTCACGGCCATGATCGCCGGCGACTGGCAGGGTGACTACCAGGTTGAGGCCCGCGGTCTCGCGATGAACGCCCGATTCGAGGGCCTCGATCTGGACGCCGCCGGGGACTGGCAGGCCGGGGATGGCCGCCTGCGCGTGGCCACCCATGATAGCGGCGAACTGCGGATCGGGCGGATCGCGGAGCCGCTGTGGTCGCGGTTGTCGCCGCCCGCCGCCGCCCGGTCGCTGCTGACCGGTCCGGTCCGGTTCCGCTGGCAGGCGGGGGACTGGCTGCACGCCACGCCGGCCGGTGATGGTGGCGGTATCCGCCTCGATGGGTTGCCGCGGTTTACGGTCGACTGGCCGGATCAGCCCGGTGCAGTCGACATCGATGCGCGTCTCGACGGGGTACTGGGCCAAGACTACCGCCTGCGCGCGTTCGCGATGCCCGATGCGACGGTCGATGCCCGTTCCCTGCGGGTGGGTAGCATCGCTGTCGATCGTTTCGCCCTCGTCGGCGGTATCGAAAATCTGCTCGACGCGCCGACCGGCGAACTCGATCTCAGTGTTGATCTGCCGGTACTGGCGCGGGGCGACCTCGAGGCGCGTTCACTGCGTCTGCGCCTGCCCCTCGCGATCGCCGCCAATGACGGCCGCATCCGCGTGGCGCTGCGCGGTGAAGGCCGGGTTGAGGCCGGGCGCCTCGCATTGCCGCAGGGGCTGCGCAGTGCCGCACCGGTCGTGGCCCGTTTGACCGATGGCATCCTGCGTGTCGATGAACAGCCCGATTACCGCCTCGAGCTGGTCACGGATGAAGTCCGCTTCGAGACCGGATCGGATGTCCCTGGCCCGCTCGGCAGTGTCGTGCTCAGTGGGGGTTCCGTCGAGGTAGCGGGTGACGATGCGGATATCCTGCCGCTGGCGATCCGTGCCAACGGGTATGGCGCCCACCTGCCCAGACATGAGCTCCGCATCGACGGCATTGCCGGCCGTCTGCGACCGCGTGCCGCCAACGACTGGCTGAGTTTCGGTGTAGCACGTGTCCATCAGTCCGGCCCCGAACCGCTGGTCGCGCCCATCGCGTTCGGCGGCAGCGTGACCCGGCGACCGGATGGACTGGCGCTGAACGGTCAGGGGCGTCTGGCCGACGGCGAGCTCCCGTTCACGTTCTCCGGCCAGGCCCTGCCGGATGCCGCGGCCGGCGTGCTCAATATCCAGATCGCCGATTTCGCGTTCAGCCCGGACGGGCTCCAGCCGCGGGATGTGCTGCCGGTACTGGGTCAACGGATCGAGGCCGAGGGCGGCGCCCGCGGCCGTGCCCGGATCAGCTGGGGTGGGGATGGTGTTGACGGCACCGCCACGGCCGCGATCGACGATATGGATATCAGCATGGATACCGCCACCGTGAGCGGACTGCGCGGCGAACTGCAGCTCGACGGCCTGCGCCCGCCCCGCACGGCACGGCCACAGCGCCTGGAGGCGGATTTCATCGACGCCGGCCTGCGGGTCGATCAGCCGACGCTGGAGTTCGGCGTCGAGCGCTTCCCGGGCAGCGGGCCCGGTATCCATGTGATCGCGGCCGAGGGTCGGGTGATCGAGGGCAAGGTCGCGGTCCGGAACTGGCGCTTCGACCCCTTCGCCCAGGTGTATGATCCGACGGTCCTGGTGGAAGGCGTCTCGCTGGCGAAACTGCTCGAGCGTCTGTCCATCAACGGCCTTAAGGGCCGCGGCCAGCTCTCGGGGCCGATACCGCTGTTCATCACGGACGAGGGCGTCGCGATCCGCGATGGCCGTCTGCGCGGTCTGGATGGCCACGTGCGCTATCGCTCGGAGCGTGCCGAGCGGGCCCTGGCCGATACCGACCGCACGGTCGATCTGATGCTGCAGGCGCTCCGTGATTTCGACTACGAGAAGATCGAGATCGATCTCGTGCGGGAACTCGCCAGTGCGAGCCGGGTCGATGTCCAGATGCAGGGGAGTAACCCGGACGTGCTGGACGGCCACCCGTTCGATTTCAATATCGCCATCACCGGCGATGTGGAACCGTTGCTCGAGGCGGTCGCGCGTGGCCGCGAGCTGACCGATGAACTGATCGAGCGCCACCTGCAGCTGCGCAATGCGCAATCGCAATAATCGGTCCGTCCCGGTGTTGCCGCACCGGGCGGTATCGGTCAGGATAACGATTGACCCCGGATTGGCCGGTCTGTCCTCCACCGGCGAATGGAGAGCGCACATTGTCCCGCATGATTCCCATACGGATTGCCATTGGCGCACTGGTGTCGCTGCTCGTCGCCGGCTGCACGCCGACCGTACAGATGCGGGCACCCGAGGAACCGATCACGATCAACCTGAACGTGAAACTCGACGCAGAAGTCCGTGTGAAGCTGGAAGAGAAGGCCGAACAGGACATCGCACAGAACCCGGACCTGTTCTGAAACCGGTCACCGGTACGGAGCCCCACATGATCCGCCGCGCCACCCTGATCACTGCACTGCTCCTGATCGCCGTATTCGGCGCCGTCCCGGCCATGGCAGCCGACCTCGATGCCCTGCGCGCCAGCGGGGTCATCGCCGAGCGCTACGACGGCTTCGTGGAGATCCGTGAAAGCGGCAGCGCCGAGGCGCGCCGGGTCGTGGAGGAGGTCAACGCCAAGCGCCGCGAAATCTATAAAGAGCGCGCCGAGGCCCAGGATGTCCCGGTCGATCAGGTCGGACGCGTCTACGCGAAACAGATCCTGGAAAGAGTTTCCGAAGGCGTCTGGTTCCGCACGCCGGACGGCGAGTACGTGCAGAAGTAGGTCTGTGGCGGCCTAGCGAGCGGATCCTCAAGAGATCGCGAGCAAGCTCGCTCCTACAGCCTTCAAGCCACCGCAAAGGCGAATCCGGAGCGGTAGGAGCGAGCTTGCTCGCGATCCAAACGTCTCGTTGCGCCAGGCAACGTCGCGGTCTTACACCTGCGTATGCAGCCCGCACTCGCGCTTGAGCCCGAAGAATCGGGTCTGTTCGGCCTCCATGCCGTCGGCCAGGCGCCGGGTGGTGTGTACATCGCCGATCGAGACGTAGCCCTCGTGCCACAGCGGGTGATAGGGCAGATCGTAGGCCTTGAGATAGCGGAAAATATCGCGATCGTTCCAGTCGAGGATCGGGTGTACCTTCACGCGCCCGCTCTGTTGCTCGACGAACGCGCGCTCTGCGCGACTGTTCGACTGGTCGCGGCGGATGCCCGACAGCCACGCGGTCGCACGGAGGTCGTCCAGGGCGCGCTGCATCGGCTCGACCTTGTTCATCCGGTTGTACCGTTGCAGGCCGTCGACGCCCTGTTCCCAGAGGCGCCCGTGGCGGGCCTCTTGCCAGGCGGGGCTGAGGTCCGGTCGATACACCTTGAGATTGAGTCTGAGCCGCTCGGTCAGTTCATCGACGAAACGGTAGGTCTCCGGAAACAGGTATCCGGTGTCGATCAGCACCACTGGCAGGTCGGATTGCTGGCTGCTGGCCATATGCAGCAGGACCGCCGACTGTGCGCCGAAGCTGGATGACAGGATCGTGTGGTCCGGGAAATGCTCAAGGGTCCAGGCGACGCGAGCCTCGGCATCCCGATCCACGAGCTGGCGATCCGCCGCGGCGGTATCGAGGGGCCCACTGTCGTTGTCGAATGCGACCACGTCGCCCATTGCGCCTCCACGCCTGTTACCGGTGCGGCCGCGGGATCCACGGCCTGACACCGTGCAATATGGCGTGTGGCGTGCGGAAGATAAAGGAATGAATATCTCTGTACTTACAACGTTGGGTTATACCGCCCCGGCGCCCTGACGACCCCTGGCAACCACCGGCGTCACGCGACGCCGGCACCCGCAACAGTTACCCTTGGCGCCCCCCGAAGAAGGAACACCGCGCATGCCCAAACGGCTCATCAACGCCTGCTACCGACTGGTGCTCGACCGTCCGTTCCTCGTGCTGATCGCCGTAGCCGTCCTGCTCGCAGGGGCGATCCATCAGGCCCGGCACTTCGAACTCGATGCCTCGGCCGAGTCTCTGATGCTCGAAGGGGACGCGGATCTGGAGGAATATCGAACCATTCGCCAGCGTTACGGATCGGACGATTTCGTCTTCGTGACCTTCACGCCGGAGGGGCCGCTGTTCAGCGACGACACGCTGGACACGATCGAATCGCTACGGGATGAGCTGAGCGCGATCGATCGGGTCGCCTCGATCACGAGCCTGCTCGACGTGCCGCTGGTGCAGGGCGAGGGTGTCAACTTCGACACCCTGCAGGAGGGCGCGCCGACCCTGCGCGACCCGGGCGTGTCCATGGAGCAGGCGCGCGAGGAATTCCTGACCAGCCCAATCTACAGCGACCTCATCCTCAGCGATGACGCCAAGACCACGGCTATGCTGGTTCAGTTCGAGTCGGATGAGCGCTTCAACGAGCTGGTCGATCGCCGCCGGGAACTGCGCGAACAGCGCGATGCGGGCGAGCTCGATGCCGAGGGCCGCGCGGAACTGGAGGATGTCGAGCGCGCGTTCAGTGAACGCCAGGACCAGCTGCAGACCTGGATGGAAGAAGATATCGCGGAGATCCGCGAAATCCTGGAGCGCTATCGCGATCCGCCGACAATTCATCTTGGCGGCGTGCCGATGATCGCGGTCGACATGATCGATTTCGTGCGCAGCGATATCCGTACCTTCGGTGTCGGTGTCGGCCTGTTCATTATCGTGCTGCTGGCGGTGGCGTTCCGCCGCACCCGCTGGGTGGTAATCCCATCCGCGATCTGCGCCAGCGTCGTCGTGGCGATGGTCGGCTGGATCGGCCTGATGGGCTGGCCGGTCACGGTCGTCTCCTCGAACTTCATCTCGCTCGTACTGATCATCACGCTGTCGCTGATCGTCCACCTGATCGTGCGTTACCGGGAACTGCATGCCCATGAAGGGGCCGTCGGGCAGCGGGAACTCATCCGCCAGACGTTGCACAGCAAATTCAAACCGTCGGTGTTCACCTCCCTCACGACGGCGCTCTCCTTCGGCTCGCTGATGTTCGCCGATATCCGTCCGGTAATGGACTTCGGCCTGATGATGTTGTGCTCGGTCGTCGCCGCGTTCCTGCTGACCTTCATGCTGTTCCCCTCGCTGCTGGCCCCGCTGAAGCCGGCCCCGATACCGCACGCGAAGCGCGACTGGGCGGGCACGGTCAATCTCGGCATCGCGCACGTGGTGCACCGGCGCCCGGGGACGACGGCGATCGTATTCATCGCCCTCACGGCGCTCGGCATCGCCGGCGCGCTGCGGCTGACGGTCGAGAACCGCTTCATCGACTATTTCCACGAGGACACCGAGATCTATCAGGGCATGGCGCTGATCGATCAGGAGCTCGGCGGCACCACACCGCTCGATGTCGTCATCGATGCGCCGCAGGGCTTCATCGAGGATTACGAGGAAACGCGCGCGTTCGATAAGGAAATGGGCATCGACGCCGAGCCGACGCCGGCGCAGGGCTACTGGTACAACGCCAATGCCCTCGAGCGGCTCACCGAGATCCAGGATTATCTCGAGAGCCTGGATGCGACCGGCAAGATCCTGTCGATGGGGACCGCGTGGGAGATGGTGCTGGAACTCAATGACGGCGAGCCGCTCGAGCCGTTCGAGCTCGGCATCCTCTATAACCGGGTCCCGGACGAACTGCGCCAGCAGCTGATCGATCCCTACATGACGGCGGACGGCAACCAGATCCGGTTCGACATCCGGGTGGTCGATTCGCTGCCCGGCCTCAACCGGGATCAACTGCTCGAACGGATCCGCACGGAGCTGCCGCAGCGCTTCGATATCAAGCCGGAGCAGATCACGCTCTCCGGCATGCTCGTGCTGTACAACAACGTGATGCAGAGCCTGCTCCATTCGCAGGTCGTCACGCTGGCGATCGTATTCGCGGCCATCATGCTGATGTTCGGCGCGCTCTATCGCTCGCTGCGCATGGCGTTGATCGGACCACTCCCGACCGCTATGGCGGCGAGCCTCGTGCTTGGCAGCATGGGCTGGGCTGGACTGCCGCTCGACATCATGACCATGACCATCGCCGCGATCGTGATCGGCATCGGGGTCGATGACACCATCCACTATGTCGACCGCTTCCAGACCGAGGTCCGGGCGGGCGCGACCAACGCGACCGCCGCCGAAACCACCCATCGCGAGGTCGGACGCGCCATGGTCTACACGACCGTCATCGTCACGCTCGGCTTCTCGATCCTGACGCTGTCCAACTTCATGCCGACCATCTACTTCGGGCTCCTGACGGGTCTGGCGATGGTGCTCGCACTTGTGAGCAACCTCGCGCTGCTGCCGGTGCTGCTCGAGCGGTTGCGGCCGTTTGGGGGGAGGTAGAGAAGGGCTGAGGGCGGAGGGCCGAGGACCAGGGACCAGGGACCAGGGACGATGGGCGATGGGCGATGGGCGATGGGCGATGGGCTGAGGGGATCATAGGCGCGTTTTCGCCGAAGGCGAACGCGCGCTTTTCTGCCACGGCGGCGGAGGTAATATACGCGGGTCTTGAATGCCCGGACACGTAGGTCGGCTTTGCGCGGTCCATGACGGTACATACCGGCCCGAAGCATCTAACCGCGCAATGCCGGCATTCCCCGGCGGCGTGTGGCGATGCATCGCCGAGAGGTAGGGGCGCCGGGGAAAACCGGCCTACGTTTAAAGCGCCGCGTACAGGGGCGGTCCGGGTCCTGGGCAAGCCCGTTGAAGGCGGCGGCCTGCGCCCGCACAATATGGGCAATTCCTCACCGAATCAGTCGGAAATTGCCATGTGCCGGCGCGGAGCGCGCCGGTCCAACGGAGGTCAGCCCATCATGAGCACCGCCGAGACGGCCCCGGCCGCGACGTTCACGCTCGACAATACCTATCTCCGCCTGCCCGAAGGCTTCTACGCCAAAGTGGCCCCCACACCGGTGGCCGCGCCGAAGCTGATCCGGATCAACCGGCCGCTGGCTTGGGAGCTTGGGCTTGATGCGGACGCACTGTCGTCTCCCGAGGGCGTCGAGATCCTGGGCGGCAATCGGGTGCCGGACGGGGCCGAACCATTGGCGCTGGCCTATGCCGGTCACCAGTTCGGAACCTTCGTTCCCAGCCTCGGCGATGGCCGTGCCGTGCTGCTCGGCGAACTGCACGATCGTGGCGGTCGGCGCCGCGACGTGCAGCTCAAGGGCGCGGGTCTGACGCCGTTCTCGCGGGCCGGCGACGGGCGTGCCTCGATTGGTCCGGTCATGCGCGAATACCTCGTAAGCGAGGGCATGGCCGGTCTCGGCATCCCGACCACGCGCGCCCTGGCCATGGTCGCGACGGGACAGCCCGTCTACCGCCAACAGGTCGAACCCGGTGCCGTGCTCACACGCGTTGCCACCAGTCACGTCCGTGTCGGGACCTTCGAATACTTCTATCGCCGCGGCGATCATGAATCCGTCCGTGCGCTCGCCGACTACGTCATCGAACGCCACTACCCGGAAGTCGCCGACCACGACAATCCCTATGCCTCGCTGCTGATCGAGGTCGTGACCCGCACGGCCGATCTGGTCGCCGGTTGGCTTGGTGTCGGGTTCATCCACGGGGTCATGAACACGGACAACGTGTCCATCGCGGGCGAGACCATCGACTACGGTCCGTGCGCGTTCATGGATACCTATCACCCGGCCACGGTGTTCAGTTCGATCGATGTCCAGCGGCGCTACGCCTACAACCAGCAGCCCCGTGTCGCGCACTGGAATCTCGCCCAGTTCGCGGAGACGCTGTTGCCGCTGCTGGCTGCTGACGAGGACGAAGCGATCGAGGCCGCACGCGCTGCGCTCGATCACTATGCGCCGCGGTTCGAGGAGACCTACCACGGGCTGCTGCGGCGCAAGCTCGGGTTGGCGACCGAGCACGAAGGTGATGTCGATCTCGCGATGGATCTGCTCAAGCGCATGGCCGACCAGGGCGCCGACTTTACGCTGACGTTCCGGCGCCTGGCGGATCTGGAGCGCGATGACACCGGTAATGACGGGACGGTGAGGGCGCTGTTCGAGGACCCGGCCGCATTCGACGCCTGGGCCGAGCAGTGGCGCGAACGGCTGGTGGCGGAGAACAGTGATGACGACACACGCCGCACGACCATGCGCGCCACCAACCCCGCGTATATCCCGCGCAATCACCGCGTCGAGCAGGCCATCGATGCGGCCATGCGGGAAGATGATTTCACCCCCATGGAGCGGCTGCTCGAGGTCCTCGCGAGCCCGTTCGAGGATCACCCGGAACACGCTGAACTGGCGCAGCCGCCGAGGCCGCAGGAGGTCGTCCAGCACACGTTCTGCGGGACCTGATTGCCCCGTTGCACGCGGGCTACGTGGAAGCGCTTACGTAGAACCGCCAATTACGCATGCGGGTGCTGATCTCCAGACTACGAATTGCCACATGGCACAACTTCAGTCTCAGGAGATCGATATCATGAAAACCGCAAACGCTCGTAACACCCGTAATTCCGGCCTCACGGCCGCAATGTTCGCCACGGCACTCGTGACGGCACTCAGCGCGCAGGGCGCGTCCGCGATGGTCGACGAGCACGACCTCGAGGCCAACGAGGCTAGTGAATCCGGGGTACTGATAATCAGTGGCGCGGGCCCGCGCGGAGACGTGAAATACATCCGCCCCGATACGAAGACCGAAATCGTCGGCTACGAAATCGGCGGCCCGGTCGGGCGGCTGGTGAATAATCCCGCGGAATGAGGGATCGAGGGTCGTCGCAGGGAATGCGTCGTAGGCCGGCTTGCGACCGAAGGGAGCCAGCCGGCGGTTCCGGGCTCCGGACACCCGAAACCGTCGGCTCGTTGCCTTCGGTAAAAGCCGGCCTGCTGCATTCTGCATTCGGCCGTAACGATCGCGAGCAAGCTCGCCCCTACAGCCTCTGGCACGCCATGGCGTCATGGCGGCATGGTAGGAGCGAGCTTGCTCGCGATCGCCTGCCGGTTCCCTTTCCGGTGGGACTGCGAAAAACCTTCTTACCCCGCTCAGGCCGTTTTCAATGCCTTGAACCGTTGCTTTCTTCCGTAGGCGGGCTCCAGTCCCGATAACGGTTCCCGGCAAGCACCAGCCTGACCATCTCCGGCGCGTTGCGCGCACCCAGCTTGTCGAGGATCCGGCCGCGATGGACCTCCACGGTCCGCGTACTCATGTCGAGTTCGTAGCCGATTACCTTGTTCAGTTTCCCCGTGAGGATCCCCTCCATGACCTGGCGCTCGCGCGGTGTCAGCTGTTCCAGGCGCTGATCGATGTCTCCCGCGGCGGCTTCACGCGTGCGGCGTTCCCGGTCGGCCTGGATGGCCTCTTCGACGCGTGCGAGCAGGGCTTCGTTGTCGAACGGTTTTTCCAGGAAATCCAGTGCACCGGCGTTCACGGCTTCGACCGCCATTGGGATGTCGCCGTGGCCAGTGATGAAGATGATGGGCATGCGCACGCCGCGCTCGACGAGTTCGCGCTGCAGCTCGAGACCGTTCATGCCGGGCAGGCGGACGTCGAGGATGAGGCAGCCGGCGCTGTCGCGGTTGACCCGATCCAGCAGTTCCTCGGGCGTCTCGAATGATTCGGCCGCGTAGTCCGCCGTCGTCACCAGAAAGGATGTCGCTTCCCGGACGTCGGGGTCATCGTCGACGATGTAGACCTGCTCACTGCTCATGCCGCCTCCTTGTTGGTACTTTTCGCCGCGCTCGGTATTCGGATCCGGAAAAGCGCACCACCACCCTCGGCATCGCCGGCCTCCACCCGCCCGCCATGCGCCTCGACCAGCGAGCGTACGATCGCCAGTCCGAGGCCGGTGCCGCCGCTGCGGCCGGTAACCAGGGGCTCGAACAGATGGTGGCGCTCCTCCGCGGGCAGGCCGGGCCCGCTGTCTTCTACCATAAGCTCGGCCTCGTGACTCTCGTCAATCGCCCGCGTCTTGACCCGTACCCAGCGCAGCCGCTCATCCGGGGCCTCATGGACCGCATCGAGAGCGTTCTGTAGCAGATTCACGACCACCTGGCGGATCGCGACCGGGTCGACATCGACCATCAGCACCCGCGATGTCCGATCGCTGGTCAGGCTGACGCGCTGCCGCCGGTATTCCGGCACCGTGAGCTCGATCGCTTCGCAGGCCAGCGTGTTCAGGTCGGCACGGGCGCGTTCGCCATCGCCGGTGCGCAGGAACGTGCGTACGCGCCGGACGATCGCGGCCGCGCGTTCGTTGCCCTTGACGACACGTTCCAGCGTGTCGGCGATCTCCTCCGGTGCACGCCCGTCGCGCAGCATCCGCTGGGCCGCGTGCGCATAGCTGTTGACCGCAGACAGCGGTTGGTTGACCTCGTGCGCGATGCCTGCGGCCATGCTGCTCATTGCATTGATCCGCCCGGCGCGCGCGAGCGTTCGCAGGTGTTCCCGGGCCTGTTCGTCTGCGGCGTCGCGTTCCGTGCGGGCGGCGGCGAGGACCAGGCCGGTGACGCCGAGCATCGCCAGATGGGCATGCAGGGACAGGAGATTAGCGACCATGCTGGTCTGGGCGAATGGCCCCTTGTCGAGGCCGGTACACAGCAGCGCCACGGCGGCGACGGACGCCACCGTGATGCCGGTGATGGCGGCCCCGAAACGCAATGCCACCGCGAGTACGAGCGGGAATACCGCATATGAGGAGGCGAGAGCGATCGGTGAGGAGAGTCCGCCAGCGTAGACCCAGTAGACGAACAGCACGCCCGCGAGTACCCATGAAGTGGCCTCGAGGACTTCCCGCGTACTCATACGGGGCGCCCGCATCGCGAGCAGGGGCGGAGCCAGCAGGATCATGCCCATGGCGTCCGCGATCCAGCACAGGCCAAAGGTCGCCGCGAAGTCGGGTGTCAAGCCCGCGACCACCATGGCGCCGCCGACTGCGCTGAGTACGGCCGTGAGGCCGCCGCCTACCGCCAGCAGCAGGATGGCATCGCGCACCCGCCGGAAGGTCGGATCGAAGTGCAGCCGACGCAGGGTGGCGGCACTCGCGATGCCAGCGACACCGGTGGCGAGTCCGAGCCCAAGTGCCGGCCAGATCGGGGTGCCGATCGCGCCATGGAGTACGGTCGCGCCCAACGCGGCACCGAGCGCCGCTGGCCAGCCGCAGCGGAAGCTCAATGCGAGCGTAATGCCCGCCGCGGGCCAGATCAGTGGGACCGGCGGTTGCGCCGCGGTGAACTGAAGGGCGGCGAGCCCCAGCAGCACCAGCAGCGCGAACGAGACCGCGGCGGCGCCCGCCATCCAGGCGAGTCTGGCGCCGCCAATGGCCGCGGTCGTCGTTATCGTCGCCTCCCTGTCAGTCATCGATCGCGCCAGTCTCCTCGATGGGTACGCCCTTCGACTCGGTCAGACCGCGGCCGCCGGAGAGGGTTCCATGGATCATGAACAAACTCCCGGTGTGGCCGCTCGGCACGTGTTATCACGTACGTATAAAACCGGATTACCCTCAGGTTCGGCTACAGACAGACTGCCCAGCGTGTCCAGTTGGCAAATCAGCGATCCAACGGAGTGAACCGGAGCAGTCTGATGACGGTAGAAACGCACGTCCATGGCGGCATCGATTCCGATCATGGTATCGCCGCCGGCTTCGCGCCGCATGCGCATTGGCTCCTGCGCGCCGCGCTCACGAGCGTCTTTCTTTTCCATGGTCTGCACAAATTCCTCGTGCCGGGTATCGAGGGGTTCGCGGGCATGATGGACATGCCGGTCGCGATCGCGGCTGGCGTGGCCCTCGCCGAAGTCCTCGGCGGCGCCGGCATGATCGCCGGCGCGACCATCCGGGGCCGACTAGGTGACCTCGTCACGCGCCTTTCTGGACTCGTCCTCGCACCGGTGATGATCGGCGCGATCGCCATGGTGCACTGGGGCCAGTGGAGCTTCGTCGCCAGCCAGACTCACCCGATGGGGGGTATGGAGTTCCAGGTGGTGCTGCTGTTGCTTGGCCTGTACTTCGTGATCCGCGGCAACAACGGCTGACCATCTCCCACATGGCCTACCGTGCCCGCGAGTGCCCCCGCGCGCCCCACCGGGCACGCCTGGGTGTGCCCCGCTTTGATGCCGAAGTATCGGGATTCTGCGGGTTCGATCCGCTGCACCATGGCCCGAACTCGAGCAGGCCATCGCAGTCGAAGCGGGCCCTGCAGGTCCGCAGCTGTCGGCGATAGTCCGACGCGCGCGCGGCCACGCGCTCGGCGTAATTCTCGATGGCCGGTTTGCGCCGCCAGTCGCCACGGCGGTAACCGGTGCGGCCCTGGTGATAGGCAAGATAGAGGTGTTTGACGTTCGCGGGTTCGATGCCGATTCGCTCGACCGTCGCGCGGTTGTACCAGCCGATGAAATCGAGGACGTCGTCGATGTGCCGGCGGCTGCGCCCGATCGCCGGACGGTCATTGAGGTATTCCCCCCAGACCGGATCCTGGATCTGTCCGTAGCCGTAGGCGGACGATATCCGTTTCCACGGAATGATGTCGAAGAGATACTCCCGCGGTGGCCGGGCGCCGCGGCGGAATCCCGATTCGAGCTGGATGAACGCCATCAGCGTAGTGGCCGGGATACTCCAGCGGGCCTCGGCGTCCCGGGCCTGGTCATACCAGTGCGGATGACGCGCGAAGATGGCGCACAGATCCTGCTGGGCCGGGGGCGGCGGTGCACGCTGCACCCAGGCCGTCACCCGCAGCGCCGCGACGATTGCTGCGATGGCAGGGCGGAATCCTTCGGGGTGTCGTTCCATGAGTCGGGGTACCGGTTCCGGCAGCCACCGCGTGGGCCGCGTCTCTGTGAACTTTCCGGTTCCTGCCGCTCACCGTCGCCAGGCAAAGCGCATAGGCCGGTTTGCGACCGAAGAAGGCCAGCCGGCGGACGGGGGTACGGCCCGGAACGAAGTGCAGGAGCGGCTGTTGCCTTTCGGCAAAAGCCGGCCTGCGTCCGCAGGAGCGCGTCACGCAGGCCGTCACGACGGTCTGCAACGCCCGGGTGCTTACCCGGTGATATGCTCGGCCCGATAGCGATAGACGGACAGGTCCGCGGGCAGCGTTCCATCCGGGATGCCCGCTTTCCGCTTGACCGTCTGCCAGAACTCCGTCGGATCGGGCAATTGTTCCCAGACCGCGGGCAACAGTGTGCCACGGCGCGAACCGGCCTCGATGAGAACCCCGTCAATGCCCGGGACCAGGCGTTCGACCAGATCGCTCTCATCCGTGAAGTCCAGCGGTTCGGGCGTCGTGAGGATCGACAGCTCACAGGACAGTTCAATGCGCTCGGCTTGCCGGAGTGGCGGAAACCGCGGGTCTTCGAAAGCGGCGGCGAAGGCGTTGGCGCTGATGTCGGCCACGAGCGCCCGGCAGGAGTCGATCGTGCCGATGCAGCCGCGCAGGCGCCCGTCCGCCGCCAACAGGGTCACGAAGCTGGCGCGCTCCGCGCGCAGGGAATCCGGCCAGCGCTCGATGTCCACGTCCGGTGGTGTACCGTGCGCAAGGCCATGGTCGATGGCCCCCTCAGCGACTGCGATCAGGTCTGGCCCGTGGCGCTGCAGCGTTGAGGGCGACGTCGCCTCCGTCATGCCGCGTGCTCGTGCAGGGTGAAAGCGCCGTAGCCGACCACACGGTCCGGCGGCGCCCCCGCGTCGGCGGAAGTAGCGAGTTGCAGGGTGTGTACCGTAGCGGCAGTTTGTTCGGCGTTCCACAACAGCCCGGCCACCGGCAGGAAGCCACAGGCGTTGCCCGGACCGAGTTCGCTGCCTCGCAGGCCCTCGATGGCCCGTGCCGTCGCCTTATCCAAGTGCCGCGCGTTATGGTCATCGTGGAAATGCGAGAGATCGGAACTGATCGCGATCGCGGTCTCGTCATCGCCCCAGATGGCCGCGAGCACCCGACCGACCGTGCTCGGCGTCGCATCGCCGACGACCAGGGGCACGATCGTCACGTCATCCCCCAGCACCCGCTGGATGAAGGGCAACTGCGTCTCGATCGAATGTTCGCGTGCGTGCGCGGCGTCGTTGATCTCCACGGACGGGAAGTCGAGCGCGGTGTCCAGCCCCGGCCTATCGACCCGCAGCTGCCCAAGCGGCGTCTCGAACCATCCGGCGCTGCTGGCGGCGAGCCCCCGGATCGGCACGAAGTGCGAAGGACCCAGGATCACCACGCGGCGGATCCGCCCGCCCGCGGGAAGGAAGCACGCATAGGCGGTCGCCGCGACCCGACCGGAGAACATGAAGCCCGCGTGCGGCGCGATGATCGCCTTCGGCGCCGGTTCGTCCGGTTTCGGGGCTGCCTCAAGGAGTTCATCGACCTCCCGGCGGAGGGCGTCGCCTCCGCCGGTGTAGAACTGTCCCGCCACGGCCGCTGCGCGTACCTTGTCACCCATCGATAACACCCCGAAATGCCCACATCACACTCCATGGAATGTAGCCGTGCACGCCAAAAATCAACACGCGGGTGCGATTGGTCCTACGAGCCCGTTGGGCGCATATCGCCCCCTGGCAGCGAGAACGTCGGCAGCGGGAGTGGATCGGGCCTCGAGCCCGACCCCGGGGCCCCGATCTGTCGGGCTGGCAGCCGGACCTGCAGGACTCCCGGGTGCCCCGGCGCGCCACCAGCAACCTTGAAAAACGCGGCAAATCCACCATTTTATTGAATAAGACAACGATTCCGCCCTGTATGGGCGGGGGGCAACGTGACCCGCGAACATCTCGAAGGCGTGCCGACACGCTACTGGCATTGGCTAGATGACGGGCGCATCCAGTGCGACATGTGCCCGCGTTTCTGCAGACTGAAGGAGGGCCAGCGCGGGCTGTGTTTCGTGCGCGGTCGTCAGGACGACCAGGTGGTCCTGACCACCTACGGCCGCTCCTCGGGCTTTTGCATCGACCCGATCGAGAAGAAACCGCTGAACCATTTCCTGCCCGGCACCTCGGTGCTTTCGTTTGGCACCGCCGGCTGCAATCTTGCCTGCAAGTTCTGCCAGAACTGGGACATGAGCAAGTCCCGCCAGATGGACACGCTCGCGGACAGCGCATCGCCGGAGGAGATCGCGGCGGCCGCCGAACGGCTGGGCGCGCACAGCATCGCCTTTACCTACAACGACCCGGTAATCTTCCACGAATACGCTATCGATATCGCCGATGCGTGTCATGAGCGCGGGATCAAGGCCGTCGCGGTGTCCGCCGGCTACGTCTGCCCGGAGCCGCGGCAGGAGTTCTACGCCCGCATGGATGCCGCGAATATCGACCTCAAGGCATTCACGGAACGCTTCTACAAAAAGCTGACCGGCTCCGCCCTGGAACCGGTTCTCGATACCATCCGCTACCTGCGTTTCGAGACGGATGTCTGGATCGAACTGACCACGCTGTTGATACCGGGTGAGAACGACGGCGACGAGGAGATCACAAGGCTGGTGGAGTGGGTACGCGACGAGATCGGCGTGGAAGTGCCGCTGCATTTCACGGCGTTCCACCCGGACTTCAGGATGCTCGATTATCCGCCGACTCCGCCAGAGACCCTGCATCGCGCGCGGCGTATCGCGCTCGACCACGGCATCCGCTACGCCTACACGGGCAACACCCACGACAAGGACGGCCAGAGCACGTACTGCCATGGCTGCGGCACCCGTCTGATCGGCCGCGACTGGTACCAGCTCTCCGACTGGAAACTGGACAACGAGGGCCACTGCCTGCAATGCGGCACCCGCTGCGCCGGCGTCTTCGCCGGCCAACCCGGCCACTGGGGCCGCCGCCGCCAACCCGTATGGATTGCCGCCACCCGCTGACCGTATTCCGCAACGAAGCCGGCAGGCTCCCTTCGGTCGCAAACCGGCCTACGATCCTGCCGCCTGCTGCTGCGGCTATGTAGGCCGGCTTTGCGCGGTCCGCGGCGCTGGATCCCGGGCGGACGCATCTCACCGCGCAATGCCGGCATTCCCCGGCGGCGTGTGCCGCTGCAGGCCGGAAATGCGGCGGACGCCAGGGAAGGACGGCCTACACACTCGCCCCTTGGCCCTTGGCCCTTGGCCCTTCACCCTCCGCCCCAAAGATTACGATCCCGATATTACCCTCGGCACGACCAGCCAAATACCGGTAGCATCATGGCTTTCATGTCCATCGCGTGCCGCGGTGGTCGGAGTTCCTGCCGGGGAAAGGGCTTAGAGACGGTGAGACGCAGGTCCCGATATCTGATCGCGGCGATCGTGTTGTTCGCGATCGCCCTGATCGTGGCGCTCTGGCCGGAGCCCGCGGCCGGGCCCGGTGGGAAGGCGGGGCAGGAACGCAAAGGCGCCGTGGAAGGCGATCCGTCGGAACGTCGCGGCGCGCTCATCGACCAGGTCGTGTTCACGGAGGAGGGCAATCCGGGCAAGGCCGTCGGGCGGATCGAATCCGGCAGCCGGCACGTGTTCGCGCAGGGCGTGACCAATAAGACCGTATATCACCAGCTGCGCCAGTCGGAGCACGCGGAGTTCGACCTGTCCTACGGGTCTTCCTCGGAATTGACCCTCAATCCGTCCGGGCCCGAGTTCGGCGACGGCGAACTCAACCCGTTTGCCGTGCCCGAGATCCGTGAGGCGATGAACTGGCTCGTGGACCGGGATTACATCGCCAACGAACTCTACGGCGGCCTGGCAGCCCCCCGCTATCTGCCGCTGTCGACCGCATTCCCCGATTATGCGCGCCTCGCCGACGTGGCCCGGGAACTGGAAGTGCAGTATGGGCACAAGCCGGTGCGGGCCCGCGAGGTCATCGAGCGCGAGATGGAGGCGCTGGGCGCGATCCGCAGCGGCGGCCGCTGGATGTACGAGGGCCGTCCGGTGCGGATCAAACTCCTGATCCGCACCGAGGACGCCCGCAAACAGGTCGGCGATTACGTCGCCAACCAGCTCGAGGAACTCGGCTTCGAGACCGAGCGCATGTACCGCACCGCCGAGCAGGCGGGGCCGATCTGGCTGGCCAGCGATCCGTCCGCCGGGCGCTGGCATATCTACACGGGGGGCTGGGTCTCGACCGTCATCAATCGGGATCAGGCCCAGAACTTCGCGGATTTCTATACGCCGGAGGGACGTCCGTCCCCGCTGTGGCAGGCCTACGAGCCGTCCGAGGAACTCCATGAGATCTCCCAGCGCCTCTCGCGCCGCGATTATGAGACGGTCGATCAACGCAGGGCGCTGATGACGCGGGCACTGAGGCTGTCCATGGAGAACTCTGCGCGCATCTGGCTCGCTGATGGCCTCAATGTCTGGCCCTACGCGGCCGATGTGGAGCTTGCCATGGACCTCGCCGGCGGTCTCGCCGGATCACGGCTGTGGCCCTTCACGCTGCGGTTCGAGGACAAGGTGGGCGGCGAGATGATCGTCTCGTCGCCGACCGTGCTGACCGAGCCCTGGAACCCGATAGCGGGCACCAACTGGCTCTACGACACGATGATGATCCGCGCCACGGAGGACGCCCCGGTCATGCCGGATCCGTTCACCGGCCTCTACTGGCCTCAGCGGATACAGGGGGCGGAGGTAACGGTGGTCGAGGACGCCCCCGTGCAGCGCAATCTCGACTGGCTGACGCTCGATCGCGCGGACGAGATCGAGGTGCCGGGTGATGTCTGGATCGACTGGGATACTGAGGCCGAGCGTTTCCGGCGCGTCGAGGAGAAGCATCCCGACGGCCTCACTGCGCGCACCCGCACCCGGATCCGGTTCGAGGAGGGGTATCTCGACCGGCGGTGGCATGACGGCTCGCAGATGTCGCTGGCCGATCTCGTCCTGCCTTACATCCTGCAGTTCGAACGGGCGGACGAGGACAGCCCGCTCTATGACCGGAGCCACGTCCCCTCGTTCCAGACCTTCCAGCGCCACTTCCGGGGCTGGCGGATCGTCTCCCGGGATCCGCTCGTGGTCGAGGTCTACAGCGACCAGATCTACCCGGACGCGGAGACGATCGTCGCCGCCCGAACCCCCTCGACACAGCCCTGGCATACGCTCGCGCTCGGTATCCGCGCCGAGCGCAACGGCGGGCTGATGTTCTCCTCGGACAAGGCCGATCAGACCGGTGAGACCTGGCTGAGCATGGTCTCCGGTCCGAGCCTGCCGGTGCTCGATCGCCACCGCCGCGACGCGGCGGCGAGCGGCTGGGTCCCATTCGCCGAGACCCTGGGCGACTTGACGCGCGAGGACGGGCCGGATCAGCGTTACGCCGCAATCGCCGAATGGCGCAAAGAGCGCGGCCATTACTGGATCGGTGATGGCCCGTTCTATCTGCATTCGGTGCATCCGGTGGAAGGCTCGCTGGTGATGCGCCGCAACGAGGACTTCCCGGACCGCAGCGACAAATGGCTGCGTTTCACTGAGCCGCAGATCCCGGTGGTGTCCGTCGAGGGCCCGATGACGGTAACCACCAACGAGGGCGCCCAGTTCCGCGTCGACATCCGTTATGCCGGCGAGCCGTATCCACGCTCCGGCATCGACAGCGTCGAATACCTGCTGCTCGACGGCGACGGCGATGTCCAGACGCGCGGCGTGGCGGACGCGGTCGAGACCGGGGAGGGCGCCTGGCAGGTGTCCATCGCGCGCGAGGACATCAGCGCGCTCGGCAGCGGGGCCAACCGGCTCGAGATCACCGTGAAATCGAACCAGGTGGCGCTGCCGCGGTTCGCCTCGCACGCATTCGCCACGCTGCCGGCGCCGAACGGGGAGGGCGACTGATGGCCGACCGTTCGATGGTGCCCGGCCGCGGCCTCCTGCGTGACCTGCGGCGGCTCGCGCTGTTCATGGTCAAGCGCATCCTCGCGCTGTTCCTCACGGTCGTGGTGGGCGTCTATCTCACCATCCTCGTGGCCAACATGGGCGGCAAGGTCGACGAACTGCGCCGCATCCAGATCGAGAGCACCGTCGCCGAAGAGGTGCGCGCGAATCCCGATTTCAATGACATGTCGTCGCAGGAGCGCAACGAGATGATCAATGAACGGGTACAGCTCGAGGTGGATCGCCTGAACCTCGACGAACCGTTCATCTGGCGCAGTTTCGACTACCTCAACCAGGCGATCTGGCTGAATCTCGGCCGAGCCGAGCAGATGTCCAGCGATCGCGGATCGCGCGATGTCTACGACATCATCGGCGAGCGCCTGCCGGCCACCATCCTGTTGTTCGGCACGGCGAACCTGCTGATCTTCTTCAGTTCGGTGTTCATCGCGCTGCGTCTTTCACGCCGCTACGGCAGTCCGGCGGACCGGGCGGTGATCGGTCTTGCACCGACCTCGGCGGCACCGGCGTGGTTTTACGGCATCTTCCTGATCCTGTTCTTCGCGTTCATCGCGCCGATCCTCCCGGCCGGCGGCATGGTCGACGTGCCGCCGCCGCAAGGCATGGCGGCGTACGGGCTTTCGGTCCTCAAGCACATGGTGTTGCCGGTATTGGCCATGTTCATGTCGCAGATCTTCATCTCGATCTACTCATGGCGCACCTTCTTCCTGATCCACTCGAGCGAGGACTACGTCGAGATGGCGCGTGCCAAGGGCCTGCCGGAAGGCCGCGTCGAACGCCGCTATATCCTGCGCCCGACCCTGGCGCCGATCGTCACCAGCTTCCTGCTCATGCTGATCGGCCTTTGGAGCGGCGCCATCATCCTGGAGTCGGTCTTCAATTGGCCCGGCCTCGGTACGCTCCTGTTCGAGGCCATCGGGCACCGCGACACTCCGGTCATCATCGGCGGCGTCGTCATCTTCGCCTACCTGCTGGCCCTGACCGTGTTCATCCTCGACATCCTCTACGCCATCCTCGATCCACGCGTGCGGGTGGGGCCGGAATGATGCGGACGAAAGCGCAAACCGTTCAGTCCGTAGCCCGGATGAAGCCGAAGGCGGAATCCGGGATCGTGCGTGAGACGTTCATGAACCACACATGGACACAGATAAACACAGATAAGGGTCAAAGGACTCATGTCCCCGTGGCGTGTAAGCCTTGTCGAAGCGACTATGCGTTCCTGGTGGAATCTGCATACAAACCCGGAACGCGCCTCCATCCGTGTTCATCCGTGTTCATCTGTGGTTCCAAACCTGCGTTCGTAAGCCCGCGAGCTGTCGGCGCTGAAGGAGCCCGGCCATGAACCGCTGGGCGGAGGGCCTGTATCAGCTGCGGCAGTATCCGTCCGCGATCGCTGGCGCGCTGCTGATCCTGTTACTGGTCCTGCTGTCGCTCTACACGGTCATCACCATCCCGTATTCCCAGGCGATCGAACAGTGGCGCGGCGGTGAGGTCTGGGAGCGTAATCCGGTCAACGCCGGTCCCGTCTGGGCGGATCGCCTGACCGGCGGCAATCTGCCGGCCACGCAGACCGTCAAGACCGATGAATCCGCGATCTCAAGCAAGGATTTTAACGGGGGGCGTCGCGTCTCGATGCCGCTGACGTTCGACTACGACGCGGACGGCTTCCCGAGCGAACTGAATGTATTCCTCTCGGCCGAGTATGAGGAGACCGCACCGTTTGTGCGGCTCACCTGGCGCACACCGGATGGCCGTACGATCCCGCTCGGCAACCATCAGATTACCGGCGACCGCCGGATCTCCATCTCCCAGGACTGGGATCTGCAGCGCCGGCTTGACGCATTGCCGCATGTCGGTCTCTTCGCTGACGAGCCGGCGGCGCAGCCCGCGCAGCGCGAAGTGCAGAAGGGCACATATGGGCTGCAGGTCGACGCCATCCTGTTCGAGGACGATGCGGAACTGGACGCCGAGCTGGTCGTCTACGGCCAGGTCCATGGCCTTGCCGGCACGGACCATCAACGCCGCAGCCTGTTGCTCGCGCTGCTCTGGGGGACGCCGATTGCGCTGGCGTTCGGGCTGCTGGCGACCGTCGGGACCACAGTGACGACGCTCGTGATCGCGGCCGTGGGCGTGTGGTACCGCGGTTGGGTCGATGCCGTCATCCAGCGCCTGACCGAAGTGAACATGATCCTGCCGCTGCTGCCGATCCTGGTCATGGTCGGCACGCTCTACTCGACCAGTATCTGGATCATGCTCGGCGTGGTGATCCTGCTCGGGATCTTCAGCGCGGGCATCAAGATGTACCGGGCCATGCTGCTGCCCATCCGCGAGGCGCCGTATATCGAGGCGGCGCGGTCCTATGGCGCCAGCAATAGCCGGATCGTGATGCGTTACATGATCCCGCGCGTGCTGCCCGTGCTGATCCCGAACTTCGTCACGCTGATCCCGACGTTCGTGTTCCTGGAGGCCTCGCTGGCGCTGCTCGGCCTCGGCGATCCGTCGCTGCCGACCTGGGGCAAGATCCTCAACGATGCCCAGGATCAGAGTGCGCTCTATCACGGGTTCTTCTACTGGGTACTGGAACCGGCCGTGCTGCTGATGCTGACCGGCCTCGGGTTCGCCATGCTCGGTTTCGCGCTCGACCGCGTCTTCAACCCACGCCTGCGGAGCATCTGACGATGAGTCGGCCTCCACTGCTGCGCGTCCGCGACCTCCAACTGCAGTACCGCATCCGCGGCGGGACGGTACGCGCGGTCGACGGCATCGATTTCGACGTTGGGCGCAACGAGGCGCTGGTGATTCTCGGCGAGTCCGGCTGCGGCAAGAGCTCGCTGGCCAAGGCGCTGCTGCGCGTACTGCCGCGCAACGTGCACCACTTCGGCGGCAGCGTGCAGGTCGACGGCGTCGAGACCATGCACTACAGCGAAGAGCTGTTCCGCCGCGAGGTCCGCTGGCAGCGCATCAGCCTGGTCATGCAGGCCGCCATGAACGCCCTCAACCCCGTGGTGCGGGTAGGGGAGCAGGTGGCGGAGCCGCTGCGCACGCACCTCGGCTGGTCGAAACAGGTGGCCACGAAGCGCGCGCGCGAGGCGTTCGATCTGGTCGGGGTGTCCGGCGATTTCCTCGAACGCTATCCGTTCGAGCTCTCCGGGGGCATGCGCCAGCGGGTCGTGCTCGCCATGGCGCTGGTGACCGAACCGGATCTCGTCATCATGGATGAACCGACCTCCGCGCTCGATGTGCTCACCCAGGCGAGCATCATGAACCGCCTCAAGCGCATCAAGCGTGAACTCGATACCAGCTTCATCCTGATCACGCACGACGTCGCCACCTCCAGCGAACTCGCCGATCGTGTTGCCCTGATGTACGCCGGTCAGATCGTCGAACTGGCGGATGCGCGCTCATTCTTCAGCGATCCGGCACACCCGTACTCGCAGATGCTGATGGCGAGCGTCCCGCGGCTGCACCAGCGCGAACGGCCCGAACACATCCCCGGTGAGCCGCCCAGCCTCGCCGACCCGCCGGCCGGCTGCCGGTTCGCGGATCGATGCCCGTCGCGGTTCGACAAGTGCCGCCAGGCGCCCGGGATGTACGAACCGAACGAGGGCCAACAGGTACGTTGCTGGCTGCACGCGGCCGGAGGCCGCTCATGACCGCAATCGCCGCCAACACACGGGCAACGGAACACACCGGACCGGTCCTGTCGGTTCAGGACCTCCATACCTGGTTCGAACTGCGCCAGTGGGGCTTCCTGCGCGTTGGTTCCGTGCGCGCGGTCGACGGCGTCTCGTTCGACCTCAAGCGTGGCGAGTCGGTCGCGTTCGTGGGCGAGAGCGGCTGCGGCAAGAGCTCGCTGGCACGCACGCTACTCGGCCTGCACAGGCCGTCGCATGGCAGTGTCCATTTCGAGGGCCACTCCCTCCGTGATCTGAACGCGAAAGAACTCAAGGCCTACCGCGCGCGCATCGGCTACGTCCAGCAGGATCCCTATGGCGCGCTGCCGCCGTTCATGGATATCGGCCGCATCCTCGCCGAACCGCTCAAGGTGCAGGGCGTGCACGACCGCCCCGAACGTGAGCGCCGGATCGAGGCCGCGCTCGAGGAGGTCCGCCTGTCACCGGCACGCGCTTACATGGGCAAGTTCCCGCATATGCTGAGCGGCGGGCAGCAGCAGCGCGTTGTCATCGCCCGCGCCCTGGTGCTGGAACCCGCCATGCTGGTCGCCGATGAACCCGTATCGATGCTCGATGCCTCGGTGCGCGTCGAGATCCTGCAGCTGCTGCGCCGCATCCGCGCCGAGCACAACCTGACGCTCGTGTTCATCACGCACGACCTGTCCACGGTGCGCCATTTCACGGACCGGATCTTCGTGATGTACGCCGGCCGGATCGTCGAAGCCGCCCAGGTCGACGATCTCCTCGAAAACCCCCAGCACCCGTACAGCCAGGCCCTGCTCGCGGCCCTGGCCGACCCGGATGCCGACAACGCCCTGCACGAGCGCGCGGTGCCTGGAGGCGAAGCCCCGAGCCTGCTCACGCCACCGCCCGGCTGTCGCTTCCACCCGCGCTGCCCGCACGCCATGGCCGGCACCTGCGACGTCGAAGACCCGCCGGACTTCGAACCCCGACCGGGTCATTACAGCGCATGCTGGCTCCACCGCTGATGCAGCGCGGCGGGATCAACACGCCGGTCACCCGCCTGATGGCCGGCGCGCTCGTCATGCTCGCCGCGATCGGCCTCCAGTTCGCGATGGTCATCGGCCTGCTGGAACCAATGCTTCCGCTCAGCCTCGGCGGCTACATCGCCCTGTTCATCGGCATGGCCATCGCCGTAACCGGTGTGCTCGACCGCCGCGCCTGAGCCGGGCAAATACCGGGCGCGTTCGGCTTCGCCGAAAACGCCCCTACGCCAATCCATGGCATCGCGTCGGATCTTCCACGTCCGTAGGCGCGTTTTCGCCGAAGGCGAACGCGCGCGTCGCTCTGATGCAATCTCACATCGGGCGGCGTCAATCCGCCGCAGCCAAGCGCTCACCAATCCCCGAATACCGCTGGATCCTATGTTGCACACCGGCTTGCCACGCCTCATGTGAACCATATGCCTCAAGCACGTTCCGGGCGCGGGTGACGGCCGTATAGAGCAGCTCCCGGGTGAGCACGCGGGACTGCCCCTGTGGCAGGAGGAGGTAAACGGCCTTGAACTCCGAGCCCTGGCTCTTGTGGATCGTCATGGCGTAGACCGTGCTATGTCTCGGCAATACCGATGGATGGAACGAGCGCAGGCCGTCCTCGGTGCGGAACCATGCGCGGGTGTGACCGTCGGCGTCATGCCAGACCACGCCCACGTCGCCATTGAACAATCCGGCACGTGGTTCGTTCTGCACGATCATGATCGGGCGCCCGTGATACCACTGGGTATCCGGATCGAATCCGTAGCGTTCGCCCAGCGTGGCACCGATTCGCCGGTTCATGGTCTCACTGCCGAGCGGGCCGACGCGTGTGGCGGTCAGCAGTCGGATGTCTTCCAGAGAGTCGATGGCGTATCCGGGGCTCTCCGCTTCATGCAGGGCCGAGTAGGCATCGGCCAAGCCGGTGACCAGTCGCTGGATGCTGGTGGTATCGGTATCGAAGGTCGCCCGGACTTCGCCCGTGCGATCGTTGAGGACCTCCGCGACGGCCTCGGCATCGCCGGCGTTGATGGCGGCGGCAAGGCGGCCAATAGGGCTGTCGGCATGGAAGCGGTGGCTGGTCTGCAGGGTGACCACGTGATCGGCGAGTGCGGATGGGCCTGTGCCGCCGTCCTCCTGTGGTAACAGTGTGCCGGCCTCGGCGCACTGTTCTTTCGAGAAATCGTTGACGCCGGCCGGTTCGCACAGGTCCGCGAGTACGGCGCCGCTCTCGACCGAGGCCAGCTGATAGCGGTCGCCGAGTAGGATCAGGCGTGCATGATCCGGAACGGCGTCGGCGAGTTTGGCCATCATCGGCAGATCGACCATCGAGGCCTCGTCGACGATGACAACGTCCGCCGGGATCGGTCGTTCACGGTCATGGCCCGGTTCCGTGCTGCCCCGCCGCAGCCGAAGCAGCCGATGCAGCGTGGTGGCGTCGTGTGGCAGGTGTTGCGCGGCTTCCGTTGACGCATGCAGTTGGGACAGACCCGCCCGGACGGACGCGATCATGCGTGCGGCGGCCTTGCCGGTCGGCGCTGCGAGACGGAATACGGGCGGGGGTTCGTCATTCGCGAGTGCGGATTCGATCAGCTGCAGCATCAGGCGCACGATGGTGTAGGTTTTGCCTGTGCCCGGGCCGCCGGAGATCACGGCGAAGCGATGGCGTTGGGCGACGAATGCGGCCACGGCCTGCCAGTTGGTCTCTCCGGCCCCGGTCCAGTCCCAGGAAAACAGTTCACCATCCGGCCCGAGGCGTTGGGTATCGACAGGCATCGGTGACGCGGCGAGCAGTTCCCGCAGACGCGTAGCGAGACGGCGCTCGTAGATCCAGTAGCGCTGCAGGTAGAGGTGGCCGCCATCGAGGATGAGCGGCAAGGGTGCATCCGCGTCAGGGGGCGCGACCAGTGCGTTCGTTCCGAGCTCCTCCGTGAAGCGTTCGGCGTTCACGAGCCGGGATGCGGAGCCGATCGCTTCGCGCAGGGCGCTCAGCGGCAGGCAGGTATGACCGAGTCCGATGGCGTGGCTCGCCAGCGCGAGACCGAGCGCCCCCGCCCGCTGACCGCCGTGGCGCCAGCCCCAGTCGGCCAGGGCGATATCCACCGGGCGGAGGCCTTCGCCTTCGAGGGATTCCCGGAGTGCGGCGGGCAGAGCGCTCATGAGTGGTGACTCCCGGTTGGTGAGACGCACGTCGAATGCTGGCACCGCAGTACGGTTGCGCCTGCGGATATCCGGGCGGGCCGATTCCGATCGATGAATCCGTGGGATACGCCGATACCGTTATTGCGAGCGAAGCGAAGCAATCCGGACGTTCTGCAAGGCCGACGAGTCTGGATTGCTTCGTCGCTTCGCTCCTCGCAATGACGGTGGCTGGGCCGTACCGGTGACGAGCCACGAGCATCCAGCCCACACAAAAGAGGCCACGTGGTCGCGCCCGGCTGCAGCGCCGTAGGCCGGCCTTGCCGTAATGAAATGGAGGCAATGCCGACGAAGGGCATCTCCACCGGCTTAGCGGTCACACATTGCACACGCACTGCCGGCATTGCCCGGCGCACAACCCTCGTCGCAAATCCGTTCCGCGACGCAAGCGCCGGACAGGGCCGGCCTACGTGGGTGTGCTCCAGTTGCGGCATTATTCTTATACGCCGCCTCATGCCGCAGCTTTCCCGCCGAACAAAGCATCGAGCCGTTCGATCAACGCTGGATCCGGGCGGTCGCTGAATACGCCGTTTTCACCGTTCTCATCGAGCGCCCGCACGAAGAGATACTGCACGCCACCGAGATGCTCGCGTGGGTCATATTCAGGCAGCCGCTGACGAAGATGGCGGTGCAGCGCGACGGTGTAGATGAGGTATTGCAGGTCGTAGTGATGTTCGGCCATGGCTGCGGCCAGGCGCTCGGGCGCGTAATCCGCACGCAGGCGCCCAAGGGCGTTGGTCTTGTAGTCGAGAACCCAGTAACGCCCCTCGTGCTCTACGACCAGATCGATGAAACCATGCATGAGGCCGCGTAGCGACATGATGGGGCGCGTCCCGCGGGCCCCTTCATAGCCGGCCGCCGCCATGGCCTCCAGAACGGCACCGGCCTGGCTTCCGCCCAGGCGCATGAAGAACTCCATTTCATCGCGGCGACGCGTCTCGGGGATTGCCGTGAGTGGACCGATCTCCGGAAGTGGTGCATGCAGCGTGGCCGCGATCATCCGTGCCGTATCATCGACCGGCGTTTCGGCATTGTCCGCGTCCACGGTCGCTACGCCATTGCGCCGAAACTTCTCGCGCACGGCGTCACGGGTTTTTTCATCCAACTCGTCAGCGGGCTTCGGCCAGGCGTCGAACGACGCCGCTTCGACGATATCGTGGAACGCTTTCCCGAAACCGGCTCCGCGCGGATGGGTAATCACCTCATCCGCGATATCGCCTGATTCATCAAGGCCAACCGGCAGTGTGGCCGTGGTGGTTTCGTCATCCGCGCCGGCGGTGGGCTCCGTCGGTCCGGTCATGCGCCCGGCGAGCCGCGAGAAGCTGAATACGGACCACGGTTGGCGCGGTGCGGGGAGGTCGCTGCGTGCCGGGCCGAGTTCCAGTGTGGCGGTCGACGTCTGCAGCTGCGTGTTCCTGGCGGGATCAGGCAGTGGTTCCACCTTCAATGCGCCGCCGCTGTTGTTCGCCAGTTCACCGAGGCGTTGGTTCGTGCTCGCCGCATTGAACCACTCAGGGATTTTCTTGCCGCCGTGCCAGCCGTCGGACGTCACGCCATCATCCTTGTGCAACAGCCAGGCGAGCGGGCCGTCGACCGCGTTGTTGGCGGCGCCATGGACGAAGAAGCAGGCTTGTTCCGCGCGGGTGAGGGCCACATAGAGTGAGCGGATCTGTTCGGCACGCCGTTCGCGCACGGCCTGACCAGTGTGCTCGTCGATCGTATCGGAGCCGAGATCGACCACGGCCTGATTGTTTTCGTCATGGAAGGCGAGCGGCGGGTCGCTCGGCTTGCCGCCGCCGGTCCCCAGCCAGGGCGAGTAGGGCACGAACACGACCGGGAACTGCAGGCCCTTGGCCTTGTGCACGGTCGTGACCTGCACGAGCTCGCCATCGTCCGCGAGGCGCACCCGATCGGTATCCCCGACCTCGCCGTCGTCGGCCCGGCGGATCGCGTTCTCAAGCCAATGGACGAGACCCTCCATGCCGAAAACCTCGTGTTCCGCGCGCTGGAGCAGATCGGCGACGTGCAGGAAGTCCGTGATCCGGCGATCGCCGTCGGTCAATGCGACCACGCGTGCCGCGGCCTTCTGCAGCAATGGTTCGAGCATGGCCTGCACGCCAGTCTGCGACCAGCGTACATGGGCCTCCTGGAAGCGATGGGTGGCCTCGGACCACGCGTGTTCGTCCTGGTCGAGTGCAACCAGATCGCCCATTCGGTAGCCGAACAGGGCGGTCGTCAGCGCCACCCGCAATCGCTGGGCGTCGAACGGGGTTGCGGCGGCGCGCAGCATTTGCAGCAGGTCATGCGCGGCTTCGTGGGTGAAGACGCTGTCCTGGTGGATACAGACGGCAGGCACGTTGGCTTCGCCGAGCGCGGACTGCATCGCGGCCGCTTCGCGGTTGCTGTTCACGAGGACCGCGATCTCGCTCGGCCGGATATCACGGCGTTGGCTGTCCGCCGTTACGAAAGCACCTTCGTCGATCAGGGTGACGATGCGCTCCACGGTCGCACGCTCGATGCGTTTTGGTACATCGCCCTTGCTGGTGCCAGCGTCTTCCGGAATGGACCACGCGGTCACGCCGGGGGGTTCGGCACCGTCGTGTTCGAGGCGTAGATCGCCCTCATTGCGCCCGGGCTTCACGGGGCGAAAATCGATGCCCTCCAGCACGAAGGCATCATCGCCACCGGCCTCGAATACCGCGCCGACACCCTTGAGGACCGCACCGGTGGAGCGGAAATTTGTGTCCATGCCGTACCGGCCGTGGGCATCGTTGGCCGCATCGAGGTAGGCGAAGACATCGCCGCCGCGGAAGCCGTAGATGGCCTGTTTGGGATCGCCGATCAGGATCAGGCCGCCGGTGCCGCGCCCGCTTCGTAGCCCGGATGAAGGCGAAGCCGGAATCCGGGATGTCATGTCCGGGGCGTCCCGGATTCCGCTTCGCTCCATCCGGGCTACATCGGCGTCGTCGTCATCGTCGCCATAAATCCGCTGCAGGATCTCGTACTGCAGCGGATCGGTATCCTGGAACTCATCGACCAGCGCCCACGGCCAGATCCGTCGCAATGCCGCGGCGAGCGCAGGGCCGCCCCCCGGGTCGGTCACCGCCTGGTGAAGTCCGAGGATCATGTCGTTGTAACTGAACAGGCGCCGTTCGCGTTTACGTTGGGCGGTCAACGTGCGAATCGCGTCGATCGCCGCCGTTACCGCCGCCATCCGGCCATTGACCTGTAACCGGGCCAGCATCGGGACAATCCTGAGATCCTGCGGCCGCAGCCATTTCATTGCCGCTTTCTTCGCGTGCTTGCGGACGCCCTCTTCATCGCGCAGGTCGGCGAGTACGGCCGGCAGTGCCGGGAAACCATCGCTGGTCCCCGCGAGTCCGGCATCAATCGCTGCCGCGATGGCCTCTGATCCTTCCGCCTCCAGTTGTGTCTTCAGGGTGGACCCGGCCAGAAGCCCACCGTGTTCGAGCGCCTTGTCCAGCGTTTCGATAAACGCGTCGCGCTCGTTGGCCCACTGCTTGAGCGCCTTTTTCTGATCGCGCTCGACCGCCGCGCCGTCCGGGCGGATGAGGTGCGCATGGGGCTTGCCGAGCACATCGCGGATGTCCTGATAGAGCGCTTCCGGCGAGGCCCACAGCGAGACGAACGCACCCGCCTGCTGGGCCGGCTGCCCGAACACGCGCGCCCGCCAGTAATCCGCCGCAGCTTCCCGCTGGATCTCGGCATCCTCGACCTGCTCGCCGCGATCGAAGGGCAAGGCGCTCTCGAACGCGTTCTCACCCGCGGCGCGCTGGGCAAAGCCGTGAATGGTCGTGATCGTCGCCTGGTCCACACGCGTGGCCGCGTCCCGCAGGCGGGCCGCCACGGTCGCCCGGTCGGCATCGGCGTTTGTGATGACGCGCTCCGCGAAATCCTCGGCGGCGTCGGTGCGATCGTTCCGCGGCGGTTCGGCGGCGACCCGGGTCGCCATCGCCAGCCGTGCCCGCAGGCGCTCACGCAGTTCCTGGGTCGCGGCGCGCGTAAAGGTCATCACCAGGATCTCGCGCACGTCGAGTTGTTTCTCGACGATCAGCCGCAGGTACAGCCCCGCGAGACTGAAGGTCTTGCCCGTGCCGGCGCTCGCCTCGATCAGGCGGATGCCGTCGAGCGGCATCGTGGCCGGGTCGAAGGACTCGATGGT
>CAJXKK010000026.1 GCA_913055615.1 uncultured Ectothiorhodospiraceae bacterium | reverse complement strand
CCCGCGTTCCTCTCCGGCGGCCAGCAGCAGCGCACGGCCATCGCGCGCGCGCTGGCCATGGAGCCGCGCGTGCTGCTGTTCGACGAACCCACCTCGGCCCTCGACCCGGAACTGGTTGGCGAGGTACTGCGCGCGATACGCGGCCTTGCCGAGGAGGGCCGGACGATGGTGATGGTGACTCATGAGATGGGCTTCGCGCGCGACGTCTCGAGCCAGGTGGTTTTCCTGCACGACGGCCAGGTCGAGGAGCAGGGCTCGCCACAACACGTATTCGAGCACTCCGACAGCGAACGCTGCCGGCAGTTCGTATCCGCCGTGGCCTGAACGCAAGGCCACGGCGCAAGATGGCCCACGGGTCGATCAACCCAGGAGGTAAGACATGATGAGCACGATGAAGAACAAGCTCTTCGCCGCTCTCGGTAGCGCCCTGCTGATGCTTGGCGCATCCGCACCGGCAGCGGCCGCCGACACACTGCGGATCGGTATCGCCGCCGAGCCCTATCCGCCCTTCACCTACAAGGCCTCCGACGGCGGCTGGACCGGTTTCGAGGTCGAGCTGTCCGAGGCGATCTGTGCACGCATCGAACACGACTGCAAGATCACGCCGACATCGTGGAGCGGCATCATCCCCGCGCTGAACTCGAACAAGATCGATATCATCATGACCTCGATGTCGATCACCGAGGAGCGGGACAAGGTGATCGACTTCACCGATCCGTACTACTACACGCTCGGCGCCTACGTCGCGGAAAAAGGCATGAACCTGGATCCGCCGGAGGATCTGTCCGGCAAGACCGTCGGTGTGCAGGCGGCCACCACCCATGCCAACTTCGCCCGCCAGGAACTGCGCGACATCGCGGCCGATATCCGCATCTATGACAAGCAGGAGCAGGTCAACCGCGACCTGATGGCCGGACGCATCGACGTCATGCTTGCCGATCAGATCGCCATGGGCGAGTTCGTAAAGCGCGACGAGGCGCAGAACTACGGGATCAAGGGCATGACACCGAAGCACCCCGCCTTCGGCGAGGGCATCGGCATCGGCCTGCGCGAGGGTGAGGAGGAACTGCAGAAGACCCTGAGCGAAGCGATCCACACCGTGATCGACAACGGTACCTGCGGCGAACTCTCGCAGAAGTACTTCGACCAGGACATCTGCGGCGGCTGACGGCCCCGGCGGTCCCATGCCCCGGCGGCGCGCAGGCGCCGCCGGGGATTTCCCCGGACCGGCGCATGGACTGACACGCCATGGAAACCTTCGGTAGCTCCGGCCTGCTCGAGTGGACGGGCCCAATCCTCAGCGGCGCGCTCGTGACGATACAGATGGCGATCGCCGCCTATCTGATCGGCCTGGTGCTCGGCCTGCTCGGCGCGACCGCGAAACTCAGCGGCAGCCGCGCACTGAAGGGCCTCGCGACCGGCTACACCACGATCGTGCGGGCCGTGCCCGAACTGCTGTTGATCATCATCCTCTACTATTCGGGCCAGCAGGCGCTGAACGCGCTGCTGCAGTGGCTCGAGGTCGAGGGCACATACGACATCAGCGGTTTCGCCGCTGCGATCGCGGTCCTCGCCGTGGTCGAGGGTGCCTATCTCACCGAGATCTTCCGCGGCGCGATCCTCGCCATCCCGCGCGGCCATATCGAAGCGGCCGACGCCTTCGGCATGACCCGCCGCCAGCGTTTCCGCAGGATCATCCTGCCGGAGATGCTGCCCAATGCCCTCAGTGGCATGTCCAACATCTGGCTCATCCTGGTCAAGGACACCGCGCTGGTCAGTGTGGTGGGCTTCCAGGAGCTGTTCTTCACGACCCAGCAGGCCGCGGCGAGCACGCGTTCCTATTTCATTTTCTACGCCGCCGCCGGGGTGATCTACCTGCTCATGACGATGACGTCGAACGTCTTCTTCAACCGGGTCGAGCGGCGCGTGCGCCGCGGGCAACCGGGCGTCTGAGGGGGAACCATGGACTACGCCTGGCTCACCAACCCGGTTTACCTCGAATACCTGTGGGAAGGCTTCATCAATACGATGATCCTGCTGGTGGTCTCCGGCGTCCTCGGCTTCGCGCTGGCGATCACGCTGGCGCTGTCGCAGATCAGCGGGCCGCGCCCACTGGCCTGGCTGGCGCGCGGCATCACCACCGTCGTACGGGGCACGCCGCTGCTGCTGCAGTTGTTCTTTTTCTACGACGGCGTCGGGCGACTGCTGCCGCAGATCGAGGGCATCCGCGAGATGTGGATCTGGCCGATCCTGCGCGACCCGTTCTTCTACGGCATCCTCACGTTCACGGTGAGCGTCGGTGCCTACGCGGGCGAGGTCATCCGCGGCGCGATGTTGAGCGTCCCGCGCGGCGAACTCGAGGCCGCGCGCGCGTTCGGCATGTCGCGTTTCAAGATCCTCTACCGCATCTGGCTGCCGCACGCGATCCAGATCTGCCTGCCCACGCTGACGGGTGAGATCATCCTGTTGCTGAAGTCGGTGCCGCTCGTCTCCACCATCGCCGTGATGGACCTGCTTCAGGCAGCCAACATCGTTCGCGACGAGACCTTCCTGGTCTACGAACCCCTGCTGCTGATCGCCGGCATCTACATCGCGATGACCATGGTACTCACGCTCGGCATGCGCGCGGTCGAACGGAATTTCCCCGGTGTTCGGCCAGCGGGTGGAACCGCCCGATAGCGACACGGACCAGGGCTACGCGCCCGCCGTGGGGAAATCCCCTCGCCCGCTCCTGCAGTTCGCCGCAAGCATTATCGCCGTCGAGCGCTTCATCAAGGGCCAGTGGCAGCCTCAGTCGCGCACGAGCAGACTGCAGCAGGTGAGGCCGCCCTCCGCCTTCGCCAGCTCGTCCGCCTCGACCGGGATCACAGGCAGCCCGGCCTGCTCGACGCGCTCGCGCGTGCGCGGCGCTGCGGCGGGCAAGAGCACCTGGTCGTCGATCCACAGTGCATTGGCCGCGAATGGCTCCTGTGGATCCACCTCGATGCAGCGGTAGTCAGCAAACGCATTGCGATCGATCCATGCGGGGTTGAGCAATAACGTGGAGGCGTCCAGTGGCGTGACGGCGGACTTGAGATGCAGGCAGCCGGTGACGGGCAGGCTGTACACGGCGTAGCCCAGCGGCTCGACGATCGCCCGGAACTGCTCAATGCCTTCGACATTGGTGCGCGGCGTCCGGCCAATGTAGATCCGTTGCCCCAGGCACAGGACATCACCGCCATCCATAATCCCCGGCGCTTCGATGAACGCGAGCGAGCGTAATGGGCCGAGAGCCTCGGCCACGGACGCGGTCTCCGGGCGACGGGATTCGGCACCCGGGCGTGTGATGATGGCGATCTCATCGAGCACGACCGCGGTGTCCTCAACGAACACCGAGTCCGCCAACTCCGGCGTGGCGGGCAGTTCGCGCAGACTGCAACCGAGCGAGTCAATCACGCTCCGGTATTGATCGTGCTGCTGCCGGGCGCGAACGGGATCGATCGGCGTTCGCTCCAGATGCGTCAACTCCGCCTGCGCGAGCGACTGCGGCACGCTGCGTGTGAATGCAATGCAGGTCATTGAATCCGATACTCCCGTTGATGGGTTTCGCTGGCAAAGCGCATTCAGTGCGGCCGCGGACGGCGCCCGGCATCCCTGAGGATCTCGCGCGCCGCATTGCGCCCCGGCAGGCCGGTCACACCGCCGCCCGGGTGCGCGCCGGCGCCGCAGAGGTACAGGCCGCTCAGCGGCATGCGGTAATCGCCGTGGCCGAGTACCGGGCGCGCCGAGAACAACTGATCGAGGCTCAGGCGCCCATGGAAGATGTCGCCGCGGGTGAGTCCGAAGCGCCGCTCCAGATCGAGTGGCGTGAACACCTGTTCGCCCACTATGCTCTCGCGGAAACCGGGCGCCTGGCGCTCGACGGCGTCGATCGCGGTTTGCGCGGCCCGCGTGCGCAGCTCGTCCCAGCTCTCGCCGCCCGGCGGCTCCGGGCTGAAGTGCTGGCAGAACAGGCTGGCGACATGCCGCCCGGGAGGCGCCAGGCTGTCGTCGAGGGTCGAGGGGATGAGCATCTCGACCACCGGCTCGCGCGAGATCCCGTGTTCACGCGCATCCAACCACGCACGATCCATGTAATCGAGCGAGGGCGCGATCACGATCCCGGCGGACAGGTGCGGCCCGGGTTCCGGTCGCGCGGTGAAGCGCGGCAGTTCGGACAACGCGACATTCATGCGCAGCGTCGCCGAGCCGTACTGACTGCGCTGGACCCGCGTGCGGAAATCCTCGGGCAGTTGCGATTCGTCGACCAGATCGTGGAACAGATGATGCGGCGTGACGTTGGCGACCACGCGCCGGGCGGTGACGTTCTCACCATTCGCGAGTTCGACCCCGCTCGCGGTGCCATCGCGCGCCAGGACCCGGGTCACACGGGCCTCGGTCGTGATCTCGACGCCGAGCGATTCGGCCTCGCGCGCCAGCGCCTGCGTGATCGCACCCATGCCGCCGACCGCATGCCCCCAGGCCCCGGGCTTGCCGTTTACCTCGCCGAAGACATGGTGCAGCAGCACATACGCCGAACCGGGGGTATAGGGCGAAGCGAAATTGCCGATCACGGCATCGAAGCCGAACAACGCCTTGACCGGCTCCGACTCGAACCACTGATCGAGAATCTCCGCGGCCGAGCGCGTGAACAGGTCGACCACATCGCGCTGCGCGGCGAGGTCGAGCTTGTTCACACGCCGCGCGAGGCGCAGCGCCTGCCACAGATCGGCCAGCCCGCCCCCGGCGTTGGGCGGCGTCATGGTCGTGATCTCGCGCAGCACGCGCGCCACCCGATTGAGCATGGCCTCGTAGCCGGCGAGATTGCGGGCATCGCGTTCGGAGAACCGCGCGAATTGCGCCTCGGTGTCGGCCTCGCCACCCGCCACGAGAAAGTCGCCGTCCGCCAGTGGCAGGAAATTGCCCACGGGCCGCTCGAGGATCCGTAGCCCGTGCGCGTGCAGATGCAGCTCCTCGATCACGCGCGGGCTGAGCAGGCTGACCGTGTAGCTGGCGGTGGAATTGCGAAAGCCGGGATGGAATTCCTCGGTCACGGCCGCACCACCGACGATGTCGTGACGCTCGAGGAGGCGGACATGCAGCCCGGCCCGGGCCAGATAGCAAGCGCAGGTCAGGCCGTTGTGGCCGCCACCGACTACCACTGCATCATAGTCCATCAGAGTCTTCGCTCTCTTGCCCGGGTAGCCTCGGTTGCATGCGAGCAACGGCCGATCGCTGCGGCAATGCCGCAGCCCGCCACCTACATTGCGCCCTCTGGAAAGCACTGCCAGCAAAAGCGCAAGATATTGCGGATTGAACACTCGTTCAAGGGTAGCCATCCTGCCCTCGGCATCGAACGCCTCCAGCGGTCGGAGCCCACTGAACGCTCGACAAAGCCAATTGCAGAAAGATCAGGGGTCTACGTTCGGATTCTGCAGGCAGGCGAAGGTGACCGGGCTGTTCTGGAGAAGACGTCTGCCTATAGCGGCGTTAATGCCCGGGAACGGCACAACACCCGGTATCGCCTGCCGCAACCCGGAAAGCGTTGCCGCGATAATCGACTCCTCGCCGAGATTGCGGTTGCCGTAATGACCCAGCACGGCAATGACCGGCACGCGCTCCCCGTTCTTCTCTATCACTGTCAAACTCTCCCGCAAGCCGCCCGGTGTCGATTCGATCGGAGAATCCCACCGCCGCACCGCTGCCGTATTCGTATAGTTGGCCACCGAGGATATGCAATTGCTCTACTTTGGATTTGCCAACCGTCACTTGACTCGCGTCGTGCGATACCGACGATCCAGGCACACAGCACGGGGCCAGCACGCCGCAGGGAATGCTGAAGCCGTGCCTGAGTCGATTGCGTACCGGAGAGAGGACCGGTGGATGGTCGTTTCACGTGCACGGGCTGTTGCAATGCACTCGGGGGCGGATGGCCTTCGGGGGGCAGGAGGCAGCGTTACCGCAGCCCATAACTGACCGGCAGGCTCAGCGTGATCGGCGACTGATCCATATCCTCGTCGAACGACGGCGCCGGGGAGGCCCGCTCGAGCATGCGCGCGGCCGCCTCATCCAGGATCCGGTGACCGGAGGGCTCGTCGACCCGCATATCGGTGATGCGGCCATCCGGATGGACGGTGAAGCCCACGGTTACCGTCCCCTCGATGCGCTGCGCGCGGGCGCGGCGCGGATACGCCTTGTGACGCCCGAGGTGTGCGCGCAGCCGATCGAGGTAGTCGGCGCGGGCGCCCGGGTCACCGCCACCGGAGGCGCCATCGGCGCTGGAACCCGCATCGCCCTCGGGCTCGACCTGCCCCGCGTCGCCCGCCGTGGTCTCGCGCTCGTCCGGATCCTCGACCGGTGGTTCCTCGCCTGACGCGGCCGCGACCGCTGATTCGCGTTCCGCTCGGGCGTCGGCTTCGATTTCTGATTCCAGCCCGGGCTCCGGTTCCGGCTCCGGCTCCGGCTCTGGTTCCGGCTCCGGTTCCGGCTCCGGTTCCGGCTCCGGCTCCGGCTCCGGCTCCGGTTCCGGTTCGGGCTCCGGTTCAGGCTCCGGTTCAGGCTCCGGTTCAGGCTCCGGTTCAGGCTCCGGTTCAGGCTCCGGTTCGGGCTCCGGTTCGGGCTCCGGCTCCGAGTCCTGCTCGGGTTCCGGCTCCGCCTGCGTTTCGGGGTGGGGTTCCTGCGCCTCGGTACGGCGTGTTTCTTCGGCGTTTCCGGCCGCACTGCCGGCCGGTGCGAGCGACACCAGCAGCCCGTCGCGCCCTCTGGCCCGGGCCCCGGTGTCATCGACGACCCGGGCCAGCCCGAAGAACACGGCGATGTGCAGCGCGAGCGCGAGCGCGCCGACGAGCAGCCAGCGGATACCACGCATCAGCCGGCTCCGTCTTGGCCGCCAACCGCCAGCATACGGATGCGTTCGATCCCCGCTTCCCGCAGGGCCGTCATCACCGCGAGCAGCCGTTCGCTGTCCGCACCGCCATCGGCGCGCAGGGTCAGCGCCCTGTCTTCGTCATGGCCCTCGGCCCACGCGCGGGCGCGCTCCGCCAGCGCCTCGAGCGCGGTCTCCTCGCCCCGGAACGCGATGCGGCCATCGGCGGCGATCGCGATCCCGGCGCTCGCCGGCGCCGACGTCTGCGGGGCCGCCTGCGCGCGCGGCGGCTGCAGCTCGAACGGCGGCCGGGTCGACAGCGCCCCGGCGATCATGAAGAAAATCAACAGCAGGAAGACGATATTGATCAGCGGCAGGACGTTGTCCTCCGACGTCCGGCGGCTGCGCGGCAGCGGCACGATCATCCCGGGTCACCCGCCAGCGACGCCCCCTCGATACCGCCGCCGTGCAGCCGGTCGAGCGCGCGCACCATGGCCTGCACCGGCGCGTCCGGGGCCGCCTGGATAACGACGGGGCGCTGGTCGGACCCGTCCCGGGCCGCGCGTACCCGCTCCACCAGTTCCTCCGCGGCGAGGTCCACGCCGCCGAGACGGTAGCCCCCGTCGCCCAGCACGCGCACGACCAGCGGATCGACGTCCGCATCCGGGGTCGCATCGGCCGCCGGCAGGTCCAGGCGGAACCCGCGCCAGTCCATGAAACTGGAGGCCAGCATGAAGAACACCAGCAGGATAAAGACGACGTCGATCAGCGGTGTCAGGCGGATACCGACCGGCCGGCGCCGGGGCACATCAATCCGCACCGGCCGCCTCCGCCAGCCTCGCCCCACCGGGCTCCGCCCGCTCGTCGGCCACGGTATCGCCGCGCGCCCGCTCGGACGCCGTGACGCGACCGACGGAGCGGCTGAACACCCGCGTCGCCGCGTCCTGCATCCGGTGATGCAACCCCTCGAGCTGGCGCTCGAGGAAGGTGTGCGCCGCGACCGCCGGGATCGCCACCGACAGCCCCGCCGCGGTGGTCAGCAGGGCCACCCAGATACCGCCGGAGAGCACGGACGGATCCACCTGGCTGCCGGCGGATTCGAGCTCGCGGAAGGCGTCGATCATGCCGATCACCGTGCCCAGCAGGCCCAGCAGCGGCGCCAGCGTGCCGATGAGTTCCAGCGGCCGGAGTCCACCGCGCAGCGACTCCAGCCACGCCGCCCCGCGGCGCGCCACCTCTTCACGCACCGCGGCGTCATCGACGCCCGTGTCCATGCACCCCGCCAGCGCCACGCGCAGCACATCGGAGACCGGATCGCGCGCATGCTCCAGCGGCTGCACCGCCGTGGCATCGCGCCCGGCCTGCCACTCGGCCAGCGCGCGGTTCACGGGTTTGCGGCGCCAGATCCCGGCGCGCGCGAAATCCCACAACTTGTTGAATAGGATCGCCAGCGCGAACACGGAGAGGCCGGCGAGGATCCACATGACGGTACCGCCGGCCTCGAGCAGGGCGAGTATCGAACCCGACTCGTTCATCGTTCATCTCCCCTACCATCGAGACCGGCGATGGTCGCACAAACAGGAACGATTTGCATTTGCATGTTGGCCGGAATGAAGGGCGATGTACGGCGCCCGCCGAGGCTCACAGCCGGATCGAGAGGCCGTCAGCGAGCGATGTCCGCCACGCGCGCCAGGCCGGAATGGCACCCGCCAGCGCGCTCGCCGCGATCACCAGCCCGACGATAATGGCCTCGCTCTGCCCGGGGGCGACGAGCTCAAGATGGATGCCGGTCTCCCGGGCGATCACGCCCGCCCCGAGCCAGAAGCCGCCGAAGACGAGGGCACTGCCGAGCACCGCCGCCGCGACCCCGATCGCGGTCGCCTCCAGCATGAACAGCACGAAGATGTGCCATGGCCGAGCGCCGACCGCCCGCAGGATCGCCATCTCGCGCCGCCGCTCGCTCAGGCTGGTCAAAAGCGTCGTGACCATGCCGATCAGGCCCGCCAGCACCACGCAGGCGGAGATTGCCAGCAGGACGCGCTCGACGGTGGCGATCACCGACCACAGCTCGGACAGCGCGACCCCGGGCAGGATCGCCGTGAGCGCCTCATCCGTATAGTCGTTGATCGCCCGCTGCAGGCCGAAGGTCGCAACGCGGGATTCCAGACCCACCAGGAACGCGGTGATGGCCTTCGGCTGCAGATCCATGGCGCGGGCGTCGTCCGCCGAGACCCGCTGGCCCGGCGTCGGTGGCCGCCCCTGCTGCCAGTCGACATGGATCGCCTCGATCCCCTCCAGCGAGACCAGCACGCTGCGGTCCAGCGGCGTCCCGGTCCGCTCGAGGATGCCGGTCACGGTGAACGGCTTGTCGCCGTGGTCGAGGAAGCTCGTCGTGGCGACCCCGTGGCTGAGCACGATCTCTCGCCCAACGTCATAGCCCAGCCGCGCGGCGACATCGGCCCCGATCACGGCATCGAACACGCCGGCGAAAGCCTCGCCCTCCGCGAAGCGCAGTTCGCGCGAGCGCGCGTAGCGATAGTGTTCGAACACGGCGTCGGTGGTGCCCATCACCCGGAACCCGCGGTGGGAATCACCGAGCGCGATCGGCACCGTCCAGGCGACGGCATCGCTGGCGGCGATCTCCTCGTAGCTCTGCCAGGAGAGCTGGTTGGTCGCGTTGCCGATGTGGAACACGGAGTAGAGCAGCAGTTGCACCGGGCCGCTGCGCGCGCCGACGATCAGGTCGGTCCCCGAGATGGTCTGGGTAAAACCCTCGCGGGCGGATTTTCGCGCCTGCTCGACCCCGAGCAGCAGCGCCACGCTGACCGTCAGGCCGATAATCGTGAGACCGACTGTCAGCCGCCGGTTCGCAAGGCTGCGCAGGGCGATCCCGAACAGCGCCTTCATGCCGGCACCGGCGCGCGGTTCAGGGCCGGCAGCTCGACCACGCGATCGAATCCATCCGCGAGCGCACGATCGTGGCTGACGAACAGCAGCGTCGCCCCCGTACGCACGCATTCCCGGAATAGCAAATCCATGAACGCGGCTCGGGCATCGCTGTCCAGCGCGGAGGTCGGCTCATCGGCGATCACCAGACCGGGCGCGCCCAGCAGCGCGCGCGCGACGGCGACCCGCTGCTGCTGGCCGACGCTGAGCTCGGTCACCGGCGAGCGCAGCAGCCGCGCGTCTTCCAGGCCCAGCACCGCCAGCAGATCACGCGCGGCGCCGGCGGCGTCCCCTCCGACCGCGGCCGCACGGCGCGATGAGAACCGCGTCGCAAGCAGGACGTTATCGACCACGCCGAGGTACGGCAGCAGGTTGAACTGCTGGAACACGAGGCCGATTTGGTCCGCGCGGAAACGATCGCGCGCGGCCGGCGAAAGCCGGGCGAGATCCGTGCCGAGCACACCGACCTCACCCCCACCCGGCTGCAGCACGCCGCCGATCAGGCCCAGCAGGGTGCTCTTGCCGCTGCCGCTCGGGCCGCACAGGAACACGCGCTCGCCGCGCTCGATGGCGAACGACTCGAGCGCGAGGACCGGCTCGGCCGCGCGCGGCCACGCGAACCGCACATCGCGCAGTGTGACCGCGCCACTGTTGCGGGGGGCGCTTTCGGGCATACTCACACACTCATCTCCCGTCGCCGGACACGACCATGGCACGCCCGCTCCGCACCGCGACCGCGCTCATCCTGGCCAGCCTGCTGACATTACCGCTCGCGACCCATGCGCGCGAGGCCCGGGACCTCGACTGGTTCGACCTGCTCCCGGAGGAGGATCGCGAGGCCATGAAACAGCTCCCCGAGACCATGGCCGAACTCAACCGCGAACAGCTCGAGTCGGGCAAGGACGAACTCACCGACGACGTGAAGATGCCCGAGGTCCTCTCGTCGACGCGCGTGCGGGGCGACCTCGAAGGGGAATACGTGCGCATCCCCGGTTTCCTGGTGCCGCTGGAGCATACCGAAAACGGCGACCCATTCCGCTTTTTCCTCGTACCGTATTTCGGCGCCTGCATCCACTCGCCACCGCCGCCGCCCAACCAGATCGTCCACGTCACCTTCTCCGGCGGCATGCCCACCGACCTGTACGCCCCCTACAACGTCGTCGGCGAGCTCGAGATCGACACCACCGAAAACGAACTCGGCCTCTCAACCTACACCATCGCAGCCGACTCCATCAGCGAATTCCGCTAACGAGCGCCAAACCCCAACCCGCGTTACCATGCGCGGCATCGTCAAAATCGGGGCCGCGCGCCCCGGGCGACGCCAAGGGAATCGGCCCCATGCTGCAACACCTCGCGCACCCGCTCACGCTCACCCTCGCCCTGCTGGCCCTCGCTATCCTGCTGCTGTTTCTCAACCGGCGCGGCACGGCGATCTTCATCCTTCTGATCACCCTCGCCGGCACCTGGCTGGCGGCCACACCGTTCTTGGCGCAGAGACTGATGCACTCGCTCGAACGCCAGTACCCGCCGACCACCATCGACCGCATCCCGAGCGCCGACGCCATCGTCGTACTCGGCGGCGGCGTCAACCCGCAGGCGCCGCCGCGGATCGGGCCCGACCTCCGCCATTCCGCGGACCGGATCTGGTTCGGCGCCCGGCTCTACCAGGCGGACAAGGCGCCGCTGGTCATCACCACCGGCATGCGCCCCTACACCGATCAGGGGCAGACCGCCGCCGCGGCCGGCGCCGAGGTACTGCAGGCGTTCGGCGTGCCCGGGGACGCCATCATCGCGCCGGGCCGCAGCCTGCGGACCTACACGGATGCACAAATCGTCGGCGAGATCGTCGAGCGCGAAGGGCTCGGCCGCGTGCTGCTCGTCACCTCCGCCCTGCACATGCCGCGCGCCTTGGCCACCTTCCGCTCCGCACAGGTACGCGTATTCCCGGCACCGACCGACTACGAGATCGTGCAAAGCCCCCAAGCGAGAACCCACCCCTGGCTCCCAAGCAGCGAGGCCTTCTGGCAGACCGGCCGCGCACTGCACGAATACATCGGCATGGCGTGGTATCGGTGGAAGGGGTGGATCAACTGAGGGGGCTGGCGGGCATACCGCGGGGAAATCAGCCACCACCTTGCAAACGCTCCCCCGGATTTCGGCTGGCGCCGCCATCCGGGCTACGGCAGACTCGAAACCATCCTGCATAACCGTAGCCCGGATGCAGCCGAAAGCGGAATCCGGGGATTCGGGCCGGCATACGCGACCGTTGTCGATGCCGAGCCGTGTCCGGGTACGATCGCGAGCGAGCTCGCTCCTGCACAGGTATCGCGTTACGCCGTTCGTAGGCGCGTTTTCGCCGAAGGCGAACGCGCGCATTCGGCGTTTGACGGGATTCGGCGTTTCGGACAACGCACGCAGGCCTGCGTTGCGCGGTCCGTGGGGGATATCCGCCCGGTGCACGTTACCGCGCAATGCCGGCATTCCCCGGCGGCGGATGCCGACGCACGCGCGAAACACGGCGAACGTCGGGGAAAACCGGCCTACATCCACAGCGCCGTAGGCCGGCTTTGCGCGGTCCGTTGGGGTGGATACCCGTCCGGGGCACATCACCGCGCAATGGCGGCGTTCCCTTCAGGCGCCGCGGCGCTCCATATCCGCGCGCGCGCCGTCAACGCGCCGATCGAGCAGCAGGTATGCGGTCGTCAGCACCTCCTCCACAGCGATCGCCTCCATGCCACTGGTCCTGATGCTGTCGGCGGTGGGTCGCTGATCCGATGGCGCATCGGACGATTCCTGACCGAGTACGCGGATCGGCTGCGACTGCGTTGCCCGCCATGGGCGCGTGGCGCCAAAAAGCGCAACCGTCGGGCGACCCTGGCCGGCGGCGATGTGGGTGAGGCTGGTATCGACGCCGATCACCAGCGTCGCGCGACCGAGCAGCGCGGCGGCTTCACCGATGTCGGTGGCGCCGGTCCAGTTGACGATCTCCTCGCCTCCCGGCGCGGCGAGGATGGACGCCGCGGCGTCGTGATCTTGCGGACCACCGAACAGGACAACCGGCAACGAAGTCTGCTCGCGCAGATGCGCCGCGAGCGCGGCCCAGCGTTCGGCGGGCCATTGCCTGCGCCGGTCCGCGTTGAAAGGGCACAGCGCGACGAAGCCCCGGCTCACATTCGCACCAACGAGCCGCTCTTCCGCCGCCTCCCGGGCGAGAGGCGGGGGGGCGATGCCGAGACGGGAGCGGACCCGGTCGGCGCCGAGCCGCCACAGCAGCGGGTCATACTCGCCACATGGTGTGGCCAGGGTGGGGTTGCGTTCAACCAGGGCGTTGAGCAGAACGGAACTGCCGTCGCGCGGCCCCACGCCGATACGCTGCGGCGCGTTCGCCAGCCGCGCCCAGATCGCACTGCTCCACTGGCCCTGCAGATCGAGCGCGAGACCGAAGCGTCCCGCGCGGAGGCGGCGGATCAATGCCCTGCACTCGCGCACGAGACGCAGCCAGCGCCCGCGGCGCAGCAGACGACCCCATTCCTCATGCGGGACGGTGATGACGTCGTCCAAAGCCCTGTTCCCGGCGATCAGCGGGGCGGCTTGCGGGTATACCAACCATACCTGCCGGGCGTGGGGGTATCGGCGCCGCAGCGGATCGATGACGGCGGATGCCAGGGCGACGTCGCCGAGCGTCGATAGACGAATGATCAGGATTGCCTGTCGTTGAGGCGTTTGCTCCGGACTGTCCGGTGGCGGCGTCCACGACCCTGGCCGCTGGCGGGCGATGACGTCATGGGGCACATGCACGTGCCCTCGTTTGCTGGCCATGGCATCGATCCACCGTTGCGTGCCGGACAAAGCGATCCCTCGGGCCGCGTCCGGATCCAGCCTTCGAGCATGATACGTGCCATGCGAAGTGCGCGCATCAGCGACAGAAAACCTTGCAGGCGAATGATCAGGCCAGGTATGGCCTACTCTGTGGGGGATCAGTCGTCGTCGGTGAGCTGTACGCCCTGCAGGCGAAAGAGGATGCGCTGGGCGATGTCGTCGCGCATATTCTCGATCAGCCGCTGTTCCTGCTCGTTGGTCGAGAGGACGGTATTGGCGCTGTAATCGTAACTGCGGTTCGCGCGGAGGGTCGTCGGGGCGATGAGGATGCGACGGCTCTTGTCGTCGCTGCCTTCGGCGGTGAGCTGCCAGCGCACCGCGTAGCGGAGTTCATATTCGTCGACCTTGCCATTGGCATCCACGGAAATGACCCGACGGCTGGTCTCCTCTTTCAGGATCTCGAGGTCGGAAGCGGCGGTCTCCTCGGTCGACTGCGCAAGGGCGTTGCTGCTGCGCAGGCTGTCGCGCAGTGCGCCGGCGGCGCCGCCACCCCCCGTGACGGCGATCGGCGTGATGCCCGGGGACAGGTTGTAGCTGCCGCGTAGTTGCCAGCCGCAGGCGCTCAGGGCCGTGACCAGCAGGACGACGGTGACCGAGCGCAGCGTACGGTGCCGTGGCGCGAGGCATCCCCATCGTGGATCGGGCTTACAGCCCGACATTGGGGTGCCCGCGGCGTTTCGGGGGGCAACGCGGGTTGCGGATGGATCGGGCGTCGCGATTTCGATCCGGGGCGTTCGGGGCCGATGCGTGGCATGTCGGATTACAACCCGACCTGCGATCCCGCAGAAGGTCCGCGTTTCGTTTTGTCGGGTTCGAGGCCAATCCGCGTTACCGCAGTGAGTCCGGGTTTTGGTCATGGGGTCAGGCTACCACCACGTTGACCAGTTTGCCGGGGACGACGATGACCTTGCGGATGGTCTGCCCGTCGGTGTGGCGGCGGACGTTGTCGGCGGCGAGTGCGGTCTCGCGGATAGCCTCTTCGCTGGCGCCGGCCGCGACGCAGACGCGGTCGCGGAGCTTGCCGTTGACCTGGACGACGAGTTCGACCTGATCGCGCACCAGCGCGGCCTCGTCGACCTCTGGCCAGGACTTTTCGGCGACGCTCTCCTCGTAACCGAGTTCGTGCCACAGGGCGTTGGCGATGTGCGGGACGATGGGCGCGAGCATGAGCACGGCGTGTTCGAGCACCTCGCGCGCGACGGCGTGGCCGGCGGCGGTGCCGTCGTTGGCGGTACCGAGTTCGTTCATGAGTTCCATCACCGCGGCCACGGCGGTGTTGAAGGTATAGCGCCGGCCCATGTCATCGGTGACTTTCGCCAGCGTCTCGTGGAGCTTGCGGCGAAGGGCCTTGTGGGTGTCGTTGAGGCGCTCGGGCGCGCGGGCGGACTCATCCACCAAGCCGACCTGCAGGTGATCGTGCACCGCCTTCCACAGGCGCTTCAAAAAGCGGTGCGCGCCGTCGACGCCGGCGTCGCTCCACTCGAGCGTCTGCTCCGGCGGGGCCGCGAACATGATGAACAGGCGCACGGTGTCCGCGCCGACGGTGTCGATCATCTCCTGCGGGTCGACGGTGTTGCCCTTGGACTTGGACATCTTGGCGCCGTCTTTGAGCACCATGCCCTGGGTGAGCAGGTTGGTGAACGGCTCGTCCGAGTCCACCAGGCCCTCGTCGCGCATGACCTTGTGGAAGAAGCGCGCGTAGAGCAGGTGCAGGATGGCGTGTTCGATGCCTCCGATGTACTGGTCGACCGGCATCCAGTAGTTGACGCGGTCGTCGACCATCGCCTCGTCGTTGTCGGCGCAGGCGTAGCGCGAGAAGTACCAGGACGATTCGAAGAAGGTGTCGAAGGTGTCCGTGTCACGGTGGGCGGCCTTGCCGCATTGCGGGCACTCGGTCTCGTAGAACGAGGGATCCTGCTTGAGCACGGAGCCGCCGCTCTTCGGGATTTCGATGTCTTCCGGCAGCGTGACCGGCAGGTCCTTGGCCGGTACCGGCACGGGGCCGCAGTCGTCGCAGTGGATGACCGGGATCGGCGCGCCCCAGTAGCGCTGGCGCGAGACACCCCAGTCGCGCAGGCGCCAGTTGATGCGGACCTCGCCCTGCCCCTTCGCTTCGAGATCGGCGGTGATGCGCTCGAAGGCCTCAGCCGAGCTCAGCCCGTCGTAGGCCTCGCCGGAGTTCACGACGCGGCCGTAGTCCGAGTACGCCTCGTCGGTGATGTCGACGTGCGCTCCGTCGGCGGCGTCGATGACCTGCTTGATCAGGATGCCGTATTTCCGCGCGAAGGCGTGGTCGCGCTCGTCGTGGCCCGGCACGGCCATGATGGCGCCGGTGCCGTAGGCCATGAGCACGAAGTTGGCGATGTAGATGGGCAGGCGTTCACCGCTGATCGGATGGATCGCATTGAGACCGAGCGGCACGCCCTTCTTCTCGAGCGTCTCGAGATCCGCCTCGGAGGTGGTTCCGTGGCGGCACTCGTCGACGAAGGCGCGGATGTCCGGATCGTTCTCGGCGGCGGCCAGCGCGAGCGGGTGCTCGGCGGCGAGCGCCATGTAGGTGGAGCCCATGAGGGTGTCCGGGCGCGTGGTGAACACCTCCAGCGGCTCGGCGCCGGCGGCATCGACGTCGAAGCGGATCTGCGCGCCGCGCGACTTGCCGATCCAGTTGCGCTGCATGGTCCGCACGGCATCCGGCCAGCCGGGCATGCGGTCGAGCTCTTCGAGGAGCTCGTCGGCGTAGTGCGTGATGCGCAGGAACCACTGCGGGATCTCGCGGCGCTCGACGGTCGCGCCGGAGCGCCAGCCCTTGCCGTCGATGACCTGCTCGTTGGCGAGCACGGTCTGGTCGACCGGGTCCCAATTCACGACGGCGCTCTTGCGGTAGACGAGGCCCTTGTCCAGCAGCCGTGTGAAGAACCACTGCTCCCAGCGGTAGTAGGACGGGTCGCAGGTGGCGATCTCGCGCGACCAGTCGTAGGCGAAGCCGAGGCGTTTGAGCTGGCCGCGCATATACTCGATGTTCTCGCGCGTCCACTGCGCCGGCGGCACGTTGTTCTGCATGGCCGCGTTCTCGGCCGGCAGGCCGAAGGCGTCCCAGCCCATGGGCTGCAGGACGTTGTAGCCGCGCATGCGCATGTAGCGGGTGATGACGTCGCCGATGGTGTAGTTGCGCACGTGGCCGACATGCAGCCGCCCGGAGGGGTACGGGAACATTGACAGGCAGTAAAACTTCTCGCGCGTCGGGTCTTCCGTCACCCGGAAGGTGTCGCGGCGGGCCCATTCGTCATGCGCGGCACGCTCGATTGCGTGCGGATCGTAGTTCGCTTCCATCGGGTTTTGTCGCCTGTGTGGCCCGTACGGGGCGGTGTGCGGTCGGGGCGGTGAGCGCGACATGATAAACCACCGGGACGGGGGCTCAAACGGGCCAAGGGCGAAGGGCGAAGGGCGAAGGGCGAAGGGCGAAGGGCGAAGGGCGAAGGGCGAAGGAGTCAGCGTAGGCCGGCCTTCCCCGGCGCCCAGAGCATTTCGGGCATGGACCAATCTCCGGCGCCGGGGAATGCCGGCATTGCGCGGTGGGATGCCCCCGGGCGGTATCAAGGGCCCCGCACCGCGCAAAACCGGCCTACGATCACGCGTCGAAGATGTAGGCGCGTTTTCGCCGAAGGCGAACGCGCGCATCTTCGGGTCGGCATGGCCTTGGGTCGGGGTTCGGCGGCTGATGCCGGTTCGCGAGCAAGCTCGCCCCTACAGGGGCGGGTCGTTGGTCGGCGTTGGCGAGGGCGGCGCTCGTGTTCCGGGGTACAACGCGGGTTGCCGGCGCTACAATGGGGGTGGTGATTGAACCGGTTTGACGGAGAGACAGCGATGGCCGACGACCATAAGACCGAGGGGGACGTGACCAGCCCGCACCTTGTACGCGCCTACCGCCGCATGCTCGAGCGCGCCCGCGAGATCCTGGAGAACGAGACGCGCCCGTCTTTGCACGATGCGGTCGAGCGTGCGCGCAAGAGCACGACGGAGCTCGGTGAGGTGACGCGGGAAGAAGCGGACCAGGTCGCCGGCTATCTCAAGCGCGATCTGCACGATGCCGGCGATTACCTCTCGCGCACGGGGCGCGAGCTGCGCGAATGGGCGCAGATCGATCTGTCGATGGTCGAGCACGGGCTGGTGGACCTGTTCGTGCGCGCGGCCGATCGCACGCGGCTGGAGATGGAGGCGTTCAACCGGGAACTCAAATCCGGCCCGCTGTACCGCAGCGGCGAGATGACCGGCCCGGGCACGCTGCGCTGCGGCAATTGCGGGCAGTTGATGCATTTCCATGAGCCAGGGCATATCCCGCCCTGCCCCCGCTGCCACAAGACGGAATTCCGGCGGCATACCGACGAGAGTGCATGACGGTGGCGTGATGCGCCCAGGAGCCTGTCCGGGAAACCATATGCCTGCTGCGCGCATGGCACGGACCCCCCGGACGGGCTCTTAGCCGTCGGGTGCGCCGCCGTCAGGTGAGTCGCCGTCGCCCATCTCGCCGGTGCCGCCGCCGCGGCCGCTGCGCACGGGGCGGGTCGAGCCGGGGTCGCGTTCCAGACGCGGTCCGTCATCGGCGGCGCGGTGCAGGTGGATATCCTGGCGCGGATAAGCGATCTCGATGCCGTTTTCGCGGAACATGCGTTCGATCTCGAAGTTGAGGTCGCTCACCACCGAGAGGAAATACTCGATATCGCGGATGAAGGCGCGGACCTCGAACTCCATCGCGTATTCGCCGAGCCGCATGAACAGCACGACGGGCGTGGGCGCCAGCAGCGCGTCGTTGACGACCTGCGAATGCCGCTGGGCGATTCCGAGCAACAGATCGCGCACCTGCTCCGGATCGCTCCCGTAGACCACCCGCACAGGCACGATCACGCGGCCGAAGGGGTCGCGCAGCATCCAGTTCGTGACCTGCCCCTGAATCAGTTCCGAGTTGGGCACGATCACGTCGGCGCGATCGAAGGTCTCGATCTGGGTTGAGCGGATACTGATGCGCTTGATGTAGCCCTCGGTCGGGCCGACCACGACCCAGTCGTTGGTCTTTACGGGGCGTTCGAACAGCAGGATCAGGCCGGAGACGAAATTGTTGAAGATATTCTGCAGGCCGAAGCCGATACCGACCGAGAGCGCGCCCGCGATGATCGCCAGGTTGGTGAACTGCACGCCGGCCACCGCGAGCCCGATAATCAGCGCGAGCGCCACGCCCAGATAACCGGTGACCGTGACCAGCGCCTCGTGCGCGCCGCGCTCCATGCGCGAGCGCCGGAGCCAGTGCTGATCCAGGCGCTGCTTGAACCAGCCGGTGACCCCGATGCCCAGTATGAGGGCGATCAGCCCCCACACCAGACGGATCGGCACGATCTCGAACTCGCCGAGCGCGATGCCCTCGTTGAGCATCGGCAGGATGAGCGCGAGCCCGGTATCGGAGAGCCCCCACATGAGCAGGGTGAGCACCACGAAACCGCTCCCGAGTACGATCGCCAGCAGCACGCGCAGCCAGGTCAGCCCGGGCATGTACTGATCGGCGCGCACGCCGAGTGAGCGGCGTATGGAACGGTGCCAGCGGCGGCGGCCTTCATCGAGGCCGTCGAACAGCTCGCCGAACAGGCGCCAGATGAACCAGCTGCCCCAGAACACGACGATAGTGCCGGCGATGCCGGTGATGATGTACTCGGAGAGTTCCAGGTAACCGAGCCACTCGGCCCCGAGCGCGATGAGCATGCCGGCGGTGAGAAAAATGCGCGGCAGGTGCGTGTCGTGCCAGTGCAGCAGATCCCCGGCCAGCCAGATGATCCGCGTGAGATTGATGATGAGTAGCGTGGCCACGAGCAGGCGCAGCAGATCGCGCACCGGTTCGGGGAAGCTCTCCACGACCAGCGTGGCCGAGAACACCGAGACCGTGAGCACCACGATCGCGAGGACGCGCAGGCGGCGCGTCAGCGAACGCAGGACCGGCGCCGGAGCGGGCAGGTAGGGCTTTGCCGGCGGGCACGGTGCCAGGAACAGGCTCACGGCCAGGCTGAAGAGGAAGTAGCCGGACAGGCCGTACGACAGCAGCGTGATGAAGGCCCAACCCTCCTCGCGAACGCCGACCACGGTGAGGTACAGCGCCACCGCCACGGAGGTGACCAGCGCCGGCAGTGTGTTCGCCGCGCAGGCGAGCAGCGAGCGCAGGAAGCCGGCGGCGATGGTCCCGGTCTCGGGTACGCGTTCGGCCATTGCGAACATCGGCGCGCGCACATAGAGCGAGCCGCCAATGCCGACCAGGGCGAGGCCCAGCAGGCCGATGAACTCGATCCAGTTGAGGGTGTCGAGGCCGCTCTCGCGCAGCAGGAACAGGCGCGCGGTACTCCACAGGCGCCCCGGCTCGCGCAGGTTCTCCCCGATGATCTCCCAGGCGGGCTGTTCACGCAGGGCCAGCCGGTCCGTGAGGATGGCCTGCTGCAGGCGGGTCACGCGGTCCTGCAGCTGGTCGGCGCGCAGCTTGATCACCTGGCAGAGCTGCAGCTGGTTCTCGGCGTCGAGCTTCTGCTGCTGGAAGTTGGCCCGCTGCTGCTGTACCCCCGCGGCCTCCTGCGGTCCCGATTCGCCGAGTGTCTCGAGGCTCTCCTCGATATTCGCCAGACGGCTCTCGTTGCGCTCGATGCATTCCGCGGCGAGATCCCGGGCGCCCGGGATCTCACCGAGATACTCGCGCAGGGCCGCACGCTCCGGGGCCTCCGCGGAATCCAGCGCCTGCTTGATCGCCGTGAGTTGGGCTTCCGCCTGGTGGACCTCCTCCGCGGGTATGGCACCGTCGGCATGGGCCGATGCCGCCGCCAGCGGCGACAGGAGCGCCAGCAGCAGGGCGACAAAGACGGGCAACGGGGAACGGGGCATGGTGATCAGGCGAGGGGGCCGGGGCGACAGTCTAACGGCACGGCCACGCGCGGCCTACAGCCGGGCCAGACGGCGCAGGCCCTCTTCGAGCGTGGCGCGGGGGCAGCCAAAGTTGAGCCGCAGGTAGCCGGGGGCACCGAAGTCGGCGCCGTCGGAGAGGCCCACCCCGACGGCCTCCGCGGCGGCCGCCGGGTCATCGACGCCGAGCTCGCGCGCATCCAGCCAGGCGAGGTAGGTCGCCTCGGGCGTGGCCATGTGCAGCCGCGGATGCCCGGCGATGGCCGCGGCCACGCGATCGCGATTGCCGCGCAGGTAGTCGATCAGCGCGTCGTGCCAGTCATCGCTGTCGCGCCAGGCAGCCAGCGCGGCGGTGAAACCGAGCGCGTTCACGCCGGGCAAGAAACCGGCCCGCACGGACTGGAAGCGCCGGCGCAGGGTGGGATCCGGGATGATCGCGAGCGAACAGCCGAGGCCGGCGATGTTGTAGGTCTTGCTCGGCGCCATCAGGGTGATCGTGCGCCGTGCGATCTCCGGACCCAGGGTCGCCATCGGGACGTGGCCGCGCTCCGGGTCGAGGATCAGGGCGCAGTGGATTTCGTCGCTGCAGATGACCAGATCGTGGCGCTCGCAGAAGGCCGCCAGCGCCTCGAGTTCCTCGCTTCGATACACGCGCCCGGTCGGGTTCTGCGGGTTGCACAGCAGCAGCAGCCGCGTGCGCTCGGTGACGGCCGCCTCGAGCCGGTCGAAGTCGATACGCCCATCGGGGGCGGCCAGCGGCACCTCGATGCGCTCGCGCCCCGCCCGCGCCGGCGCCGCCCGGAACGGCGGATAGACGGGCGTGGAGGTCATCACGGCGTCGCCGCGCCCACCGACGGCGGCGGCCGTCAGATGGATGCCCGGGACGAGCCCCGGCAGCCAGACCAGCCACTCCGGCTCGACCTGCCAGCCGTGACTCGCGCGCAGCATCGCCACGGTGGCATCGACCAGCTCGTCGGGCGCGCTGGTGTAGCCGAACACGCCATGATCGACGCGCGCGTGCAGGGCATCGAGTACCGCCGGCGGCGCGCGGAAGTCCATATCCGCCACCCACATCGGCAGGATGTCGCGATCGCGGAAGCGGTCCCACTTGTCGCTGGCGGTGTCGCGGCGATCGATCGGTTCGTCGAAATCGTAATGCATCGGCTCGGTCCGGTTACGGGCACGCGCTGGCGCGCGCCGATGGTAGGCAATGCGGCATCGGGCCGCCAGCGGTGCGCTCAGCGCCCGCCGTCGGGCTGGGCGTCGGGATCGGTCGGCGTGGTGTCTTCGGCGTCGTCGCGCTCGAACAGCCCCTCCAGTTCGTCCGCCGCCTGGCTGGTCGACAGCTGCAGGGCGTCGCGCTCGCGATGGACGGCGTACTGGCGCTCCAGGATCGCCTCGTCGTGCTCGCGGAAGCCGGCAGCCGCCTGGCGCGCCTCCTCCTCGTCGCCGGTCGCCCAGGCGAGCACGCCCTCGCCCAGCTCCAGGCTCGAGGGGAAGGTCTCGCGCACGACGATGCGGGCGCCGAGATCCCGCAGGCGGAACGCGTGCTGGCGGTTCCGCGCCCGCGCGAAGATGGGCAGGTTCGGGAAATGCCGACGCACCGCCTCGGCCGTGCGCACCGAGGCCTCGACATCGTCGATGGCGAGCACGAACGCGCGCGCCTCGCCGGCGTCCGCGGAGCGCAGCAGATCGATGCGCGAGGCGTCGCCGTAATACAGGCGGTTGCCGTAACGGCGCACGAAATCGACCTGCACCGGATTGATCTCCAGCGCGGTGAACGGGACGTTGGCGCTGTGCAGCACGCGCCCGACGATCTGCCCAAAGCGCCCGAAGCCGGCGATGATCACGCCGGGCGCGGGCGTGTCGATGGTGTCGTACATGCGCTCGTCGGAGCGGTCCAGCCGCGGTGCCAGCACGCGCTGGTTGAACAGCACGGTCAGCGGCGTGGCGACCATGGACAGCGTCACCGCGGCGATCAGGTAATCGACCTCGGTGGCGCTGAGCACGCCCTCCTGGGCGGCGGAGGAGAACACGACGAAGGCCAGCTCGCCGCCCTGCGGGAGGACCGCCGCGAGCGAGCGCGCCTGGCCGTCGCCGAGCCCCCAGGCTCGGCCGATCGAGTAGATGAGCACCAGCTTGATGGCGATCAGACCGCCGGCCAGGCCGAAGACCACGGCCGGCTGTTCGACCACCAGCCCGAGGTCCGCCGACATGCCCACGGCGATGAAGAACAGCCCGAGCAGCAGCCCCTTGAACGGCTCGATGTCCGCTTCGATTTCGTGGCGGAACTCCGAGTCGGCCAGCAGCACGCCGGCGACCAGCGCGCCCACGCCCATCGACAGGCCGGTCGCATCGACCGCCAGCGCGGAACCGATGACCACCAGCAGGGCCATGGCCGCGAACGTCTCGTGCGTGCCGGTCGCCGCCACCAGCCGGAAGACCGGGCGCAGGGCGACATGCCCGCCCGCCACGATCGCGGCGATGACGGCGAGGCTGATTACGGTGTCGATCGCGAGCGCACGCGGCTCCAGGCCGTCGGCCCCGCCGCCCAGCATGGGCAGCACCGCGAGCAGCGGCAGCAGCGCGATGTACTTGAACAGCAGGATGGCGAACGCGGCGCGGCCGTGACGCGTGGTCAGGGCCTCGCGCTCGGCCAGCGACTGCAGCACGAGTGCCGTGGAGGAGAACGCCAGGCCCACGCCTACCACCAATGCGGCACCGGGCGACAGCCCGAGCATCCACGCGGCGGTGCCGAGCGCCCCCGAGCAGGCGAGCAACTGCAGCGAGCCAAGGCCGAAGACATTGCGGCGCAGCACCCACAACCGCGCCGGCTGCAGCTCGAGGCCGATGATGAACAGCAGCAGCACGACGCCGATCTTGGAGAACTTGAGGATGTCCTCGACGTCGGTGATCAGCCCAAAGCCGTGCGGCCCGATCGCGAGGCCGGCCGCCAGATAACCGAGCACCGAGCCGAAGCCGATCCGGCGGAACAGCGGCACCGCGACGACCGCGGCAGCGAGAAATATGGCGGCCTCGTACAGCAGGGTCATGGCGGCGGCCTCCCGTGGGCGCGACTCGTCGAACTACGGTGCGGTACCGGCAATCCGGCGCACCACCGCCTTGCTGACGCCATCATCCGGGTCGGGCGCGCAGCGGGACGCGGACGCTACCCCCTGGCGCGCCAATCGGCAACCCCGGATCGTGCACGATTGGGGGATCACAAGCCCTCGCCAACGCAACCGGCAACGCTCGCGAGCAGGGCATCGGCATGCACCGGTTTGAGGAGGATCTCGGGCCCGCGCTCCGCCCCGGTACCGATATCCGCGGGGGCTGGCCCACTGGTGATCAAAACGGCGGGCACTGCACGCCCGACACGCTCGCTCAGGATCGTCACGACGCGATGTCCATCGAGATTGCCGGACAGGCGGATGTCGGAGACCACCGCTGCCGGTGGATCGGCCGGATCCAGCCCCGCCACCGCCGTTTCGCCGCAGGCATAGCCCGAGACGTGGCAGCCGCTGCTGGCCAGTGTTTCCTCCATGGCGACACGGACTTCCGGGTCGTCTTCGATGACCATGACGTGCAGGCCAGCCAGGCGCTGGCTGTCGATCGGCGACGGCGCCTGCGCCTTCGGCACCGGCTCGGGTTCAGCGGCCGGCAGCCGCAGGCGCACACGCGTGCCACCCCCTTCTGTCGGAATGATCTCGACGCCGATGTCCATCAGCGTGCACAGACGCCGCACGATGGCGAGGCCGATGCCGAGTCCTTCGCTGCGCTGCCGCGACTCGTTGTGCAGTTGATAGAACTCCTCGAACACACGCTGACGCTCCGCGAGCGGGATGCCCGGCCCCGAGTCAAGGACGTTGATCTCGATCCAGCCGCCCACACGGGCGAAGACGACGCAGACGTCGCCCTCCTCCGTGTAACGCAGCGCGTTCGTGACCAGGTTATCAAGGACGCGTCCAAGCAGGACCGGATCCGCCCATGCCCATACATCCGGGCAATCGACCTCGAGGCCGATACCTTTCTGGTCGGCCATGGGAATGAACTGCGAGTAGACACGCTCCGCGAGGCGCTCAAGCTCGACCCGCTGGAATTCGACGTCGATCGAACGCGCGTCCATGCGGGTCATATCGAGGAGTTGGTTGAACATCCCGGTCAACGCGCCGACCGAGTGCTCAATTTTTTCACACAGGTCGTCCACACCGGCGGCCGCCGATTTCTGCTGCAGCAGATCCGTATAGAGCCGGATCGATTGCAGGGGCTGGCGCAGATCGTGGCTGATCGCGGCCAGCAGCTGGGATTTGGCCTGATTCGCCTCTTCCGCACGCGCTTTCTCCGCACCGAGACTCCTGGCGAGATGCTCGTTGTAGAACTGCGTCAGCACGCTGCGTCGCAAGCGGCCATACGAGAGCAGCACCAGCCACATGTAGACCCCATAAACGACCAGACCCATCGCGCCGATCATTGTGTACGCCTCGCCGAAGCGCATGACGCTCAGGGCGTACATAAGCAATACGGGCGTCGTAAACGCGATGAAGGCGGGCGGCCAACAGGCGTAAAACCAGATCATCCCGGCGGATATCCCGACCACGACGACGCTGATACCGATAAACACGGCCGGCTGCTGGATATCCAGGAACAGTACCGGGAGCAGGCCCCAGGTGAGTCCGGCGCAGAACGCCGCGGTGGTATACAGGTGGGCCCAGCGCCGGAGGCTCGAGGCGTCCCCGGACCGGTGCCGATAACCCAGGTAGATCGGCCACCGGGCGAGCAGCGTCACGACGACCGCGGCAGACCAGAGCACAAGGGTGGTGGTCGGCACATACGGATAGAGCAGCCCCACAGTCAGCGCCATCACCACAATGGCGGGCACGAGGACCAGCGGGACGTTCTGGAAGAGCATGTGGACGAATTCATTCGAGATCGCGGAATAATCTGCCGGGAGGGCCTTCGGGTCCGCGTCGAACATCTCGGCCATGTATGAAACCCTCTTTCCAGCACCGCGCGGCGGCTGTGCGCGTTCCGCGATTGTTGTCGTTGATCGGATAATTCAGTGCACGACCGCATGGGCGACCGGGGCCGGGAGCGCACGCCGCGCGTGGCTGACCGACAGTGACGTGAAAAACGCTCGGCGCTTGTTTTCATTGGCACACGATCGGGGGCGAGCGTCAAGCAGCAGGGCCCCGCCCGGATTCCGATAATGCCCTGGCGCACGTTGGGCACTCGGCGCGCCATCGATCACGACCCATCGCACCGCGGACGCAACTCATAACGTGCACGATGGCACCGTCCGCGAGTCCATCCACGCGCCACCCGGATCGCTCCGGATGACCCCGTAATTGCGGCCCCGCGGACTTTACCGGACAAGCCGCCAGGATCGACTCCACTGCCGGTTTTCTGACGAGTTCACGTGATATTTTGCAGTTGGTCCGCCGTCTATAAACCGATTTTTCCGCATATCCGTTTGCAATAGTCGATATAAGAGGTTACAAATCATTCATGTCAAAAACGCGGACCTACCCGGATTCGCGATCGGAGTCAGGTCCTGATGGACACCCAAGATCATCCGGCTTCCCACCCAGATGCTCGCCAAAACCGCGTTAATCGGGCAGGCCACCTCGGGCCGGGCGCGCGTGTGGCCAGTGAACGCGTCACTACGATTCTGGTCGTCGACGACCACCGGGAAATCCGCGACTCACTGAAGGAATACCTGGAGCACAACGGGTTCCAGGTGCTGACCGCCGCCAGCGCCGTCCAGGCACGAGCGATCGCCGCGGACAATGATATCGATCTGGCCGTGCTCGATATCATGATGCCCGGGGAGGACGGTATTTCACTCTGCCGACATCTGCGTGACACGCGCGAGACGCCGGTGATCTTCCTGACCGCCAAGACCGAGGACACTGACCGGGTCGTCGGGCTGGAAATCGGGGCGAACGATTATGTCGTCAAACCGTTCAACCCGCGCGAACTCGTCGCCCGGATCAGAGCAATCCTGCGTCTGCTCCATGCGATACCGCCGCCGGAAACCGTGTCCAGTGAGACCGGGCTCATCACCTTTGATCAGTGGTGCGTGGAGCGCCGCAGGAAGTGCCTCGTATCCGCATCCGGCGAGCTGAGGCACGAACTGACCCCGGCGGAATATGATCTGCTGATGGTCTTCCTGCGCAATCCCGGACGCGTGTTCGGGCGCGACGAGCTCCTCAAGATGACCTGCGGGCGCGAGGGGCGCCCCTTCGATCGCACGATCGACAATCAGGTGCGACGACTGCGCAAGAAAGTCGAGACCGAGCCGTCACGGCCGCGCGTCATCGTTACGGTCTGGGGCCGAGGCTATTGCCTCGACGTCGAAGTCGAGCGCCGGGCGGTCTGACCCCGGCGCTGGTCCCTCGCCAGCCGGTTTCCGCGCATCCACGCCCCGACCGCACGGCCGGGGAAAACCGCCCTGCCCGCGACTGGCATGGCATCTGCAAGCGGACCCGTTGAACGCAGTGGCGCGGCGCCGGGCCGCGCGTTGCGCTGACACGATTCGTCACAAACCGTCAGGCGGTGTCGATTATTTCCACCATCGCCGCCGCCTGCGACCGGTACTGCCGAAGGGAGGTTCGCCTGATGTCTGTCCCCATGACACTCGCCGCGGGAGCGGCCCTGCTGCTCCTCATCGCCCTGCTGGTGCTGCAGCGTCGACGGACCGCCGCGGCCGCGCAGAACACCAACGACACCGCCGAGGCCCGCGGCGGGAGGCCACCCGATGACACGGCGGCGCCTGGCGGACTGGCCATGGACGAGTGGCAACCGCTCGGTATGGGCGGCCGCGCTCGGGCGGTCACTCGGGGCGGGCGTCACGGTATCCGGCTGCTTCGCACCCCCGACGTGGTGATCTACCGCGCGACCGATGGCGACGCCATCCGGCTCGTGCAGGCCCATGACGACGTCTACGGCGGCCGTCCGAACTGGGGCCACATCGCGGAGCTGACGCGTGCGATGGGCAGGGCCGAACGCTGCTGGCCCGGCGCCGGGCTCGCCGGGGTGCTGAGCTATACCGACCGCGCCGTAGCGGTGGAATACTCCCCACGCCTGGTCGCCGATCTCGAGGACGAGACCGCGCCCGACCCGGATGGCGCGACCGCGGCCTGAGCGCACCAAGCGGGTGCACGCCGCCCCGGGTCACCGGGGTCACGGGTTAGCGGGGCCAGAGCCAACGCCGCCAGTAGTCGCGGTCGCCGCGCCGGTAGGCGCGCGCGGCCTGGCGGGCGCGGACGCGGAACAGGCGCAGCAGGCGCCGCGCCCAGACGAATTCGAGGGCCAGGATCGCGAGCCCGATCGGGATCACGACTACGGCCGGCCCCGGCGTGAAGAACATCACCGCGCCGACGAGTACGACGGTCGCGCCAACCGTTGCGATCACGATGCGCCGTGCGATCCGGTAACTCCCGCGCGCCAGGCGCAGGATCAGCGATGGCGGCCCCGGCGGCGGATCGGGGTCGGGCTCCGGGGCCCGATCCAGGCTCTGCGAACGATCTTCGCCCGGCTCAGACACCATTCAAGCGTCCGGTCGCCCGCTGGCGTCGTTCAGGAACGCCCGTGGCGGCTGCGCGCGGCGGTCCGCAGGCGCAGGGCGTTGAGGCGGATAAAGCCCTCCGCGTCCTTCTGATCGTAGGCACCCCGATCATCCTCGAAGCTGGCGACGGCCGCATCGAACAGGCTGTCGCTGACTGACTCGCGCCCGACGACACTCACCCCCCCTTTATACAGCTTGAGGCGCGCGCGGCCGTTGACATGCCACTGCGAGCGGTCGATCAGCGCCTGCAGCATCTCGCGCTCGGGCGCCCACCAGTAGCCGTTGTAGACCAGTTCGGCGTAGCGAGGCATCAATTCATCCTTGAGGTGGGCCGCCTCGCGGTCGAGCGTGATGGACTCGATCGCCCGGTGCGCCCTGAGCAGGATGGTCCCGCCCGGGGTTTCGTAACAGCCGCGCGACTTCATGCCGACGTAGCGGTTCTCGACGATATCGAGGCGGCCGATGCCGTGGGCACCGCCGACACGGTTCAGTTCGGAGAGGATCCCGGCCGGAGACAGACGTTCGCCGTCGATCGCGACCGCGTCGCCGCCCTCGAAATCGATCTCGATGTACTGCGGCTGGTCGGGCGCGCTCTCGGGGGAGACCGACCACAGCCACATGTCCTCCTCGGGCTCGGCGGCGGGGTCCTCCAGGATGCCGCCCTCGTAGGAGATATGCAGCAGGTTCGCGTCCATGGAGTACGGCGAGCCGCCGTCCTTCTTCTTCTCAATCGGGATCCCGTGCGACTCCGCGTAGGCCAGCAGCCGCTCGCGCGAGTTCAGGTCCCATTCGCGCCACGGCGCGATCACGTGCACATCGGGCGACAGCGCATAGGCACCCAGTTCGAAGCGCACCTGGTCATTGCCCTTGCCGGTGGCGCCATGCGAGATGGCATCGGCCCCGGTCTCGCGCGCGATCTCGACCAGGCGCTTGGCGATCAGCGGCCGCGCGATCGAGGTGCCCAGCAGATACTCGCCCTCATAGATCGCGTTCGCCCGGAACATCGGGAACACGAAATCGGCGGCGAATTCCTCGCGCAGGTCCTCAATATAGATCTTCTTCACGCCCAGCGCCTCGGCCTTGGCGCGCGCCGGCTCGACCTCCTCGCCCTGGCCGAGGTCGGCGGTGAAGGTTACCACCTCGCAGCCGTACTCCTCCTCCAGCCATTTGAGGATCACCGAGGTGTCCAGCCCCCCGGAATACGCCAGCACGGCCTTTCGAATCTGCCCCATCTTGTCTCGCTCCCGCTGTCCGCGACCGAAAACCGGGGATTCTACTACAGAGCGCGGGCGCACCGGTCCCCGGTCCGCCGCGTGCCGGCACGCATCCAAAGCCGGGGCGGCACCCTCCTGGCAGGGACGACGGCGTCAAGTAGCCACCCCGCGGGGGCGCGTGGCACAATCCAACCGGTTCCGCGTAGCGGGGCGACAACCCGCCCGCGCGCCGGACGGCGGTCGGGCCACCCCGCCCGCCCCGAGCCTGCCGCTTACGAGGTACATCATGGCCGAAGAGAACGACATCGATCCGCAGGAAACCCGGGAATGGCTCGACTCGCTGGACACATTGATCGAGGCGGACGGCGGCGAGCGCGCGCACTTCCTGCTGGAGCGACTGATCGATGAATCGCGGCGCGCGGGGATCAATATCCCGTTCTCGCCGCGCACCGGCTACGTCAACACGATCCCGCCGCACCGCGAGGAGCGCAGCCCCGGCGACCACGACCTCGAGTGGAAGCTGCGGTCGTACATCCGCTGGAATGCCACCGCGATGGTGGTGCGCGCGAACAAGAAGAGCGAGGGCATCGGCGGTCATATCGCGAGCTTCGCATCCGCGGCCACGCTCTACGATGTCGGGTTCAACCACTTCTTCCGGGCGCCGAGCGCCTCGCACGGCGGCGACCTGGTGATGATCCAGGGCCATTCCGCGCCCGGCATCTATGCGCGGGCATTCCTCGAGGGCCGGCTCAATACCGACCAGCTCGACGAGTTCCGCCACGAGGTCGACGGCAAGGGGCTGTCCTCCTATCCCCATCCCTGGCTGATGCCCGATTTCTGGCAGTTCCCGACCGTGTCGATGGGCCTGTCGCCGATGATGGGCATCTACCAGGCGCGGTTCATGAAATACATGAACGACCGCGAACTGGCCGCCGCCCAGGACCGCAAGGTCTGGGTCTTCATGGGCGACGGCGAGGTCGACGAGCCCGAGTCGCTGGGCGCGATCTCGCTGGCCGGGCGCGAGAAACTCGACAACCTCGTCTACGTGGTCAACTGCAATCTGCAGCGCCTCGACGGCCCGGTGCGCGGCAACGGCAAGATCATCCAGGAGCTGGAGGCGATCTTCCGGGGCGCGGGCTGGAACGTCATCAAGGTCGTGTGGGGCTCTTACTGGGACCCGCTGCTCGCGAAGGACAGCGACGGACTGCTGCGCCAGCGCATGGACGAGGCCGTCGACGGCGAGTACCAGACCTTCAAGTCGAAGGACGGCGCCTACGTACGCGAGAACTTCTTCGGCAAGTACGAAAAGCTCAAGGAGATGGTGTCGAACATGTCCGACGAGGACGTGTGGCGCCTCAACCGCGGCGGGCACGATCCGCACAAGGTGTACGCCGCCTACCACGCGGCGACGCAGCATACCGGCCAGCCGACGGTCATCCTCGCCAAGACGGTGAAGGGCTACGGCATGGGTCAGGCCGGCGAAGGCCAGATGATCGCGCACCAGCAGAAGAAGATGGACGCCGATGAACTGGTGAAACTGCGCGACCGGTTCCGGATCCCGATCAGCGAGGAGGCGGCCCGCAACGCGGAGTACTTCCATCCGGGCGACGACAGCGAGGAAATCCAGTACATGCAGGAGCGCCGCAAGGCGCTCGGCGGGTACCTGCCCCAGCGCAAGACGCTGGCGACCCCGCTCAAGGTACCGACGCTCGACACCTTCAAGCCCCTGCTTGAGTCCAGTGGCGATCGGGAGATGTCGACCACCATGGGCTTCGTGCGCGGGCTCACGCTGCTCACGCGCGACAAGAAAATCGGCCCCAATATCGTGCCCATCGTGCCGGACGAGGCGCGCACCTTCGGTATCGACGGCATGTTCCGCCAGCTCGGCATCTACTCGCCCGTGGGGCAGATGTACACGCCGGAGGACGCCGGCTCGATCATGTATTACCGCGAGGACAAGAAGGGCCAGATCCTCGAGGAAGGCATCAACGAGGCCGGCGCCCTGTGCGACTGGCTGGCCGCGGCCACCGCGTACTCCACGCACGGGACCAACATGATCCCGTTCTACATCTATTACTCGATGTTCGGGTATCAGCGCGTCGGCGATTTCATGTGGGCCGCCGGCGATCAGCAGGCACGCGGCTTCCTGCTCGGCGGCACCGCCGGGCGCACGACGCTCAACGGCGAGGGCCTGCAGCACGAGGACGGGCACAGCCAGCTCACGATGACGGTGATCCCGAACTGCGTGAGCTACGACCCGACCTTCAATTACGAGCTCGCCGTCATTATCCAGGACGGCCTGCGCCGGATGTATCAGGATCAGGAGAGCGTCTTCTACTACATCACGGTGATGAACGAGAACTACCATCACCCGGCGATGCCCGAAGGCGTCGAGGACGGCATCCGCAAGGGCCTGTACCGGTTCGACTCGGTGAAGCCGAAAGGCAACAAGAAGCACCCCGAAGTGCAGCTGCTGGGCAGCGGCACGATCTTCCGCGAGGTCATCGAGGCCGCCGAGCTGCTGCGCGATGACTGGGGCGTGGCCAGTACCCTTTGGTCCGCGACCAGCTTCAGCGAGCTGCGCCGCGACGGCCTCGACTGCGATCGCTGGAACATGCTGCACCCGGGGCGCAAACAGCGCACGAGCTGGGTCCAGCAGTGCCTCGGCGCCTGCGACGCCCCGGTGGTCGCATCGACCGACTACATCAAGGCGGTGCCGGACCAGATCCGCCCGTTCATCAACAACCGCTTCCGCGTACTCGGCACCGACGGCTACGGCCGCAGCGACACCCGCGAGGCCCTGCGCCGCTTCTTCGAGGTCGACCGCTACTGGGTCGCCGTCGCCGCGCTCAAGGCGCTGGCGGACGAAGGCACGATCGAGGCCAAACGCGTCACCGAGGCCATCAAGAAGTACGGCATCGACCCCGAAAAACCGAATCCGCTGACGGTCTGATACCACCGATCCGCCGTGAGTGGCCGACTTCCGCGAGAGAATCACATATGGACACAGATCAACACAGATGAGGCAAACCTCGACTGAAACACGAGTCAGCGACCCGAGCGGGGTGTCTGCCAATGATCACCACGCGGGCCAAAGGCTCCTTCAATATCTGTGTTCATCTGTGTCCATCTGTGGTTCTCACGATGAGGCCGGATTCGACCGATAACGCATAGCTCTGCATCCTGGAACCGCCATGAGCCAGACCAAGGACATTCCCGTACCGGACGTCGGCGATTTCGACGAGGTCGAGATCATCGAGGTGCTCGTATCGCCGGGTGACACGATCGAGGCGGAGGACTCCCTGATCACGCTCGAGTCCGACAAGGCCTCGATGGAGATCCCCGCGCCCGAGGGCGGCACCGTCAAGGAAGTGAAGGTGGAGGTCGGTCAGAAGGTGAAGGAAGGCGACACCATTCTGACGCTCGAGGCCGGCGAACAAGGTGCGAGCGGCGGTGATGAAGCGGATTCGGATGGGGGCGACGCGGAGCCGGCGGCGGAGGAATCCGCCGATGAGAAGACTTCGGAAAAGGCCGACGACGAGGCCCCCGGCGCGAACAAGGAAGAGGCTGCGTCGAAGGATACGGCCCCGGCGGGCGAGGAACCGACCGAACCGCCGAAGCCGGCCGGGCGCGAGCGCGGTTCGCCGACCGCCCACATCGAGCAGGAAAAACACCTCAAGGCCCACGCCTCCCCCGGGGTCCGCCGGTTCGCGCGCGAACTCGGGGCCGATCTCACGCAGGTGACCGGTTCCGGGCGCAAGGGGCGCGTGCTCAAGGAGGACGTAAAGGCCCACGTGAAGCAGGCAATGGAGGCGCCGGCCGCCGCTGCCGGTGGTGGTCTCGGCGTGCCGCCGATGCCGGAGATCGATTTCAGCGAGTTCGGCGAGATCGAGACGAAACCGCTGACGAAGATCAACAAGCTGACCGGTCAGAACCTGCACCGCAACTGGGTCACGGTCCCGCACGTCACGCAGTTCGACAAGGCGGATATCACCGATCTCGAGGCCTTCCGCAAGGAACTGAACGCCGAGAACAGGGACAGCAGCGTGAAGATCACGCTGGTCTCGTTCCTGATCAAGGCGATGGTATCTGCGCTGCGCGAGTTCCCGCGCTTCAACAGCTCGCTCGACCCGGCTGGCGAGAAGCTGATTTTCAAGAAGTATTTCCATGTCGGTGTGGCGGTCGACACGCCCGATGGGCTGGTCGTGCCGGTCCTGCGCGACGTCGATCGCAAGAGCCTGAATGATCTCGCGCGCGAACTGATGGATATCAGCCAGGCGGCGCGCGACAAGAAACTCTCGCCGAAACAGATGAAGGGCGGTTGCATCTCGATATCGAGCCTCGGCGGCGTCGGCGGCACGGCGTTCACGCCGATCGTCAACGCACCGGAGGTCGCGATCCTGGGCGTGTCCAAGGCGAGCACGGAGCCGGTCTGGAACGGCGAGGAATTCGTCCCGCGCCTGATGCTACCGCTGTCGCTGTCCTACGATCACCGCGTCATCGACGGCGCCGACGCCGCCCGCTTCACCACCTACGTCGGCCGCCTCCTCTCGGACACGCGGCGGATGTTGTTGTGATTTGAAGCGGAAAGAACCACAGATGGACACAGAGAAACACAGATAGTGACGGAGGCGTTCGCACGCGTGCCGTGCCGTGACACACACGCCATGCGGGCTGCTGACTCCCGGTTCGATGCAGATCTGCCTCATCTGTGTTTATCTGTGTCCATCTGTGGTTCTCATCACGGGGCCGGATTCGGCCAATAACGCAAAGCTCTGCACGCTGGAACCACCATGAGCCAGACCAAGGATATTCCCGTACCGGACATCGGCGATTTCGACGAGGTCGAGATCATTGAGGTGCTGGTTTCCCCGGGCGATTCGATCGCGGCCGAGGATTCGATGATCACGCTCGAGTCGGACAAGGCCTCGATGGAGATCCCCGCGCCCGAAGGCGGGAAGGTCAAGGAGGTGAAGGTGTCGGTCGGCCAGAAGGTGAAGGAAGGCGACACCATCCTCACGCTCGAGGCCGAGGAAGCCGGTGCGACCTCGGACAATGGTGACGACGGGGACAACGACGGCGCCGAGTCTGATACGCAGGAAACCCCGAAGCCCGCGGAAAAGACCGACAGCGGGGAGACGGAGAAGAAAGAGGCCCCCGCGAAGAAAGAGGCGCCGGCACCCAAGGCGGCGCCCTCGGATACGGACATCCAGTGCCAGTTGCTGGTGCTCGGATCCGGTCCGGGCGGCTACACCGCGGCCTTCCGCGCCGCGGACCTCGGTCTCGAGGTCGTTCTGGTCGAGCGTTATGACTCGCTCGGTGGCGTCTGCCTGAACGTCGGCTGCATCCCCTCCAAGGCCTACCTGCACACCGCCGAGATCATCACCGGTGCCGAGCGCGCCGGCGAGCACGGCGTCGAATTCGGCAAGCCGAAGATCGATACGGAGAAACTCTCCGCCTGGAAGGACAAGGTCGTCGGCAAGCTCACCGGCGGGCTCAAGTCGATGGCCAAGCAGCGCGGCGTGACGGTCGTCCACGGCGACGGCGGTTTCACTTCGCCGAACAGCGTGGCCGTCGAGACGAAGGACGGCACGAAGACAGTCGGGTTCGAGCGGGCGATCATCGCCGCGGGTTCCCAGTCGGTCAAGATCCCAAACCTGCCCTGGGACGACGAGCGGGTCATGACCTCCACCGCCGCGCTGGAACTCGAAGAGATCCCGAAGCGCCTTCTCGTCATCGGCGGCGGCATCATCGGCCTGGAGATGGCCTGCGTCTACGATGCACTCGGCTCGAAGGTCACGGTCTGCGAGATGGCGGATGGGCTGATGCCCGGCACCGACCGCGATCTGGTCAAGGTGCTGGAGAAGCGGATCAAGTCGCGCTACGAGAATATCTATACGAAATCGAAGGTCGCGAAGGCCGAGGCCCAGAAACAGGGCATCAAGGTGCACTTCGAGGGGGACAAGGTGGCGGAGACCGATGTCTTCGACCGCGTGCTCGTCTCCGTCGGCCGCACCCCGAACGGCCACAACATCGGTGCCGACAACGCCGGCGTCAGCGTCGATGAGCGCGGTTTCATCGCGGTCGATGAACACCAGCGCACCAACGTCGATCACATCCACGCCATCGGCGACATCGTCGGCCAGCCCATGCTCGCCCACAAGGCCACCCACGAGGGCAAGGTCGCAGCAGAGGTCTGCGCCGGCCAGAAATCCGGCTTCGACGCCCGCACGATTCCCTCGGTGGCCTATACCGATCCGGAGATCGCGTGGATGGGCCTGACCGAGAACGAGGCGAAAGACAAAGGCATCCCCTACGAGAAGGCCAGCTTCCCCTGGGCCGCCTCCGGGCGTGCGCTGGGCATGGGCCGCGACGACGGCGTCACCAAGCTGCTCTACGA
>CAJXKK010000025.1 GCA_913055615.1 uncultured Ectothiorhodospiraceae bacterium | reverse complement strand
ATGCAGATCAACGCGCATCCACCGACACCCAGATGCCCGCAAAGCGTCCCGAAACAGCCACCGACAATCGACTCGCTGCCCGGCGCGATCGCCACCAGCAGCCGCATCGGTTCCTGGCGCGCACGATCGAGGAACAGGCCGAAGATCGTGTCGGCCATGGCCGAGTAGTGACCCGAATCACGGGGATTGTTGCGCAGGGTGCCGATATCGACCTCGCGCACCAACCAGCCGCCGGTGTGCACCCGCAGCATGACGTCGATGTCGACGGCGTAGAAATCGGGCAGGTCATCCATCGCGAGGACCCTGCGATCGACCATGTAGATGCCTGAGTTCGGGGCGGTGAGTCCGGCCAGTGCCGGGAACAGCTGGCGCAGCGCCGGCTGGATCAGGCGCCGGGTCATCGGCATGGCGTCATTCGGGTCGACCCAGCTGCCCTTGACCAGGCGCACATCGGGGGCCGTCACCCCGGCGCTCAGGCGCTCAACAAGATCCTCCTCGAACGCGGTCAGGTCGGCGTCGACCTTGATCACCGTGTCGTGAGCGGCTTCGCGCAGGCCGGTGCGGACCACTGCGCCCAGGCCGGGCTGCGCCTCATGCACGACCCGCGCGCCTGAACGGCGCGCGATCTCTGCGCTGGCGTCCGTTGAATCGTTGTCGACGACCAGCACTTCGGCGACGCCTGGCGCGTGCCGGAGCCTCTCGACGATCGCGCCGACCGTCGCCGCCTCGTTGCGAACGGGGAGCAGGACGCTGAACGGCGCTCTCATGGCGTGATCTCCCGCCTTCTGTCGACACCCGCATCACCGTGTGCCCGACGCAGCAGCTCAACAGCCGGCCGTTGTGTTTCCTGTTCGGGGCGGGCGAGGAAGAGGCAGCCGTGGTAGCAGCCCGAGGTCTCCACGCCGTCGGGATCAAGGCCCTGGCGGCGGATCTCCTGGCAGGCTCGGGTCTGTTCCGCGCGGTCGACGAACCGGCGGATAGGGAAAGGTCTGATCGGTATCTGCTCGACGACGAGCCCGGCATCGCGCATGACCTGCAACGCGGCCGGTCGGTGATTCCCGCGCACGGGGGCCGTCAGCACCCATGGCTTCGGGTCGCCGGCCGCATCGAGCAGCTCACGGAGGATCCGCGGTTCCATATGCGCGACCGAGCCGGCCTCGACCATCAGGGCGCAGTCCTGGAGGCTGTCACGCAGCCCGCGGGAAGGAGGCGCGTTGCCGAGGTCCTCGGCAAAGGCTTCGTCGAACAGGCCGACCGCGCGGCCGTACGCCAGGGCCTCGCGCGAGATATCCAGTGCGATCGTGCGGATCGACGGGTTGTGCGTTGCGCGACTCTGGAACCATGACCGGTCGAGGGTGAGCACCTCTTCCGCGGAGGCGTCTTCGATCGGCCGCTGGACGTAGCGCTCGAGCAGTCCCTGCAGCTCGATGTCGTGGCGCAACAGCGCGGAAACGACGCCGTAGCCGGCGGCGATGTCGACCAGCCCGGCCCTGTCCAGCCCGCGAAGGCGGGTCACCTCGGCCCATGCGGCCGCGAAAACCGGAACGCTCCAGGCCGCGTTGCGATACTCCAGGCCGTGCATGACGCGATAGAACTCGCGTGGATCCGGCGCGAAGTGGGTCTGATCGAAGCGGGTCTGCACCTGCATTGTCGTTTCCCCGGTCCGTATTACGGGAATCGCTTGTGTGGGCGGTCCCGGACCACGCGCCCGGGAGCACCACAGGCAATGGGCACAAGACCGGACCTCCGCCGCCCGGGAGGTGGCACTCGGCCGTCGGTGCGAAAGGGTCGGGTATTGCCCGATTGCGGAATGCTGCGACAGCCGGGGGCATCGGTAGTTCCGCAGTGGTCTGCACGCGCACGGGTGGCGCGCTATCATCCCGGGTACGCATGCAGACGATCGCGGTCGTCGGCCGACCTGCTTATGGCCGCGATCCGGAGTGCCACTCGATGGATCCAAGTGAGCGGATGATCGAGACGATCGTGGCGGAGGCGCGGACCACTGGCCGGCAAACCGGCCGCGTCCGCCTGGATCAGCGTGTGCTCGAGGCCCTGAGAACCCTGCCGCGCGATGCATTCGTGCCCGATGACCTGGCGGATCGGGCGTACGATGATCGCCCGCTGCCCATCGGGGGCGGCCAGACCATCTCCCAGCCCTTCATCGTCGCCCTGATGACCGACCTGCTGTCTCCCGCGCCCGATGACCGGATCCTCGAGGTCGGTACGGGCTGCGGTTACCAGGCGGCCGTGCTCGCCGAGCTGGTGACCGCCGTCTATTCGATCGAATACCTGCCCGAGCTCGCGCGCCAGGCCGAGGCGACGCTCACGCGTCTCGGCTACGACAACATCCAGCTGCGCACGGGCAACGGCCGCGAGGGCTGGCCCGAGGCGGCCCCCTTCGATGGCGTCATCGTCACCGCCGGGTCCACCGATGTCCCGCCGGCACTGGTCGACCAGCTCGCGCCCGGTGGAACTATGGTGATCCCGGTCGGGACGGGGCGCATGGGTCAGGACCTGCTGCGGATCACAAAGTCCCCGGACGGGCAGGTCGAACGAGAGGCCCTGCTCCCGGTTGCATTCGTGCCGCTGGAGGGCCACTGAGCGTCCAGTCGACCCGTTCGGCAGCGGCCGCATCGCTGCTATCGTCGCGGGTTACGCTCAACAAGAGCCAGCGGTCCAGTTACGAGATCATGCGGTTCGCCCAGCGGATCAGCCCGAACCCGGATCTGGAGCCGATCGAACACGCGCCTACGGTCGTTGTGCGCGAGCGCGTTGGTGGGGCGTTGTGATCATGCGGGCCAATAGCGGCCGGCGGTCGCGACCAGGACGACGAGGATGCCGAGTGTGAGGTTGGCCGCGACCAGCCACCGGATGCGGCTCAGTTCGGTGGCGGCCTGGTCGTTTTCCATGCGCGTGACGGCGTGGCGGAAGCGGCGCCAGGGCGCGAAGAACAGGTGCAGGAACAGGGCCGTCATCAGCAGCGCCAGACCGTGCATGGCGTGGATATGCAGGCCGACGGCGGCGAATCCGCCGAGCGGGCCGAGGACCATGTAGTAACCGCTCGCCAGCAGTACTGCGATGCTGATCCACACGACCGGGAAGAAGCGCGCGAATACCCCGGACCACAGCGCCAGCCGCGCGGGCGCCTCAAGCGCCTCGGCGGCTACCGGGCGCACGAACCAGTACGCGAAGGCCATGCCGCCAACCCATACCACCGCCGCCAGCGCGTGCAGTGCGAGTGCGAAGGGAAGCAGAGTCATCACGGTATCTCCTCCAGAGGATCTGACTTGGGTATCGCGCTGAACGGTTTGTGCATGCGCAACACGGAACGGGAGCAGTGGGATCGGTCGCGGCAGGCGATCGATCGGCCCGAGTGCGACCATCCCGGCTATGCTGTTCCGGCATTCCGGGTTTTCACAAGGGGCTCAGCGTAGCAGTCCCATAAGATCATTGCCGCACCGTAGTGACACGGGTGCCACTGGCACGGATTGACTAAGCTGCCATGGAGTATTAGCCACGGCCCGTGGAAGAATGGCCGCATGCACCAGGGAGTCCGATCGATGGTATCCAGAACGAGCCGTCCGCGTCGCGCGCCGCCCGGGACGCCGCCGGGTACGTTGATCGCCGATCCGGATGCGCCACCACCGGAGATCCAGGTGATTAGCTACGGACCCGACCGGAGTGCTGCCGGGATGAGCCGGCAACGGGTCGCGTCGGTGGATGAGCTGCCGGCGGTGGCGGAAGGCCATGGCGTGTGCTGGATCGACATCGCGGGCCTGGGCGATCATGAGACGATCCGGAAGATCGGCGAGCGCTTCAATCTCCACCCGCTGGCGCTGGAGGATACGCTCAACGTCCGTCAGCGGCCCAAGGTCGAGGACTACGACGATCATCTGTTCATCGTCACCCGCATGCCAATGAATGATCCGGAGGGCGATGCGGATCCCGGGTCATCGGGGCCACCCGGGTCAACCCAGGGCGCTTGGTCGCATCACGAGGGCCAACTCGTCACCGAACAGGTGGCGTGTTTCGTGGGCACCGGCTTCGTCATCACGTTCCAGGAGCGCCCGGGCGATGTGTTCGAACCGGTCCGCACGCGGATCGGCAAGGCGTCCGGGCGGATCCGCTCGCGCGGCGCCGACTATCTCGCTTATGCCCTGATCGATGCGGCCATCGATTCGTTCTTCCCGTTGCTGGAGGCCTACGGCGAGCGTGTCGAGGACCTTGAGCAGGAGGTCGTCGAACGCCCGGAGTCCGGTCATATCGCACACATCCACGATCTCAAGCACGACCTGCTGACCGCGCGCCGCACGATCTGGCCGCAGCGCGAGATGCTGAACACGCTGGTGCGCGAAGATTCGCCACTGATCGCGGATGAGACGCGGATCTTCCTGCGTGATTGTTACGATCACACGATCCAGCTGATGGACATGATCGAGACCTACCGGGAGGTGGCGTCCGGGCTCGTCGACATCCAGCTGGCGAGTGTCAGCAACCGCATGAACGAGGTGATGAAGGTGCTGACGATGATCGCGACGATCTTTATCCCGTTGACGTTCATCGCGGGGGTCTATGGCATGAACTTCAATCCCGACGCCGGCCCGTGGAATATGCCTGAACTCGGCTGGCGTTACGGTTATCCGGTGGCGCTCACGGTCATGGCGGTGATTGGCGGGCTCCTGCTGCTGTGGTTCCGCCGCAAGGGCTGGATTGGTGGCGGCCAACGCGGCCGTGGTGGTTCGTAACCGCGGGCTTCACCGCGCGCCGTCCCCGGTGGATCCATCGGCCGGCGGGGCCACGCGCCAGCTTGAAAACGGCCCGCCCATGCGGACCTCGGAACCCAGTTCCCGCAGCCAGTCGCCAACCCGATGGTTGGAATTGCTGGTCACGTTGTAGGGCTTCGTATCCTGGACGAACTCGAGGTCGTACAGCGGATTGGCGGTCAGCGTCCCGCGCCCGTCGAGGAAGTGCCGGTCGAGGCGTTCGTGCAGTCGGCGGGCGCGATTCCACGGGACGTCGATCCGCCACATGGCCTCGATCGACACCGCGACCTGGCGGTGCACGCGCGCCTGCTCGGCCGGGCCCGGCAGCCGTTTGCGGCCCAGCCCCGCACGGTTGGCGCCGAACAGCGTACCGGAGGCCCGCAAGGCGCCGGTGCGGTTGAGCGCGTAGTAATCCCAGTCGCCCCAGGCGTAGCGGGTCATCCCGTCGCCGCGCTCCAGGATCAGGCTCGCGTGGCGGCCATGGTCGAGCAGGAACGCGGCGACGGGGCGTTGTGGTTCGGGGGGCGGTACGACGGTGTTCGTGCACGCGGTCGTCAGTACGGCCGTCAGCGCCGCGGTGCATGCGCGCCCGGCGGTCGCGGCGGGGCGTAAGGGGCGCACCGTGTTACAGATTCTGGCCCGGCCGGTCCGGCACGCGCGTGCGCAGCCGGACTTCCTCCGTGGTCCCATCAAGCCAGTAGCGGATGCGCACACGTTCGTCTTCCGGTGTGGCCTGGACCAGCCGCAGGAACCCCATCGGTGATTCCGGCGTCTCACCGTTGACCGCGAGTACCAGTGCGCCCGGTGCAAGGCCGGCGCCCCGGGCGGTCCCGGCCGCCTCGGTGACGACCACGCCGTCGCGATCCGGAAGATCCAGCGCTTCGCGCAGCTTGTCAGTCGGCGCCATGACGGTGATCCCGACCGCGCTCACCACCTGGTCGTCTTCGTCGAGGCCGCGGTAATTGATCAGCCGCGCCTCATCGAGGACCTTCGGGGCGACGTGGATGCTGGCCCCCGTGCGCAGGGCAAGCGCAATGCCATCGCTGGGGCGCGTGTCGATCCGGATCGCCTCGTCGCGCCCGTCGACCTCCAGTTCGAGCATGCCGAGGAAGGTCTGGTCGGCGATGTCGTCCACGTACATGCGGGTGAGGCGCGCATCAAGCGACCCGATCACGTCGCCGAGCAGATCGTGCGTCATCGGGCGCGGGACCCGCGCGTCACGCAGTGCAAGCAGGATGGCGCGGGCGGAATCGTGGCCGATGAAGATCGGGATCATCTCGCCGCCATCGGGCTCGCGCAGGAGCACGACGGGGCTCCCGTGCGGCGTGGCCATGCCGACCGTAGCGACCTCGACTTCCACGAAGTCGTCGACCGCCGCGGCAAGGTCGCGGTCGGCGGCGGTCGCCGCCATCGGGGCCGTGATGAGCGTAAACGCCGTGAGCAGCGCCACGCAGCATGTCACCAGGCGCGTAGACATGATGGTTCCCCCGAACGGGCCTCGTTCCCAGTATAGGAGAATCGCCGGCGCCCCGGGGTGTGGCTGGCGCATGCCCAGCCGGCGCCCGAAAACATTACGATCCCGTAATCCGGGTGAAAATTCTTCGCAACCCGACCTCCTTCAGTATCCCGCACATCGTTGGACCGGCTTGCGCACGGGCCGTGCGGTCGATCAGCGATCCTGAACCTACGACCACAGGAGCTTCGACAATGAAGATCATGAACCGCAAGTCCCTGACAATCGGCCTTTTTGCCGCCCTTGTCGCCATCGCGCCGGGCGTGCATGCGGCTGAGAGCGGTTCCGGCAGCGGCGAAACCGACTTCAGCGACGAACAGATCGAATCCTTCACCTCCGCCCGGGCCGACGTTCAGCAGCTCCAGCAGGAGTACGCCTCGAAGATCCAGCAGGCGGATCAGGAAGAGGCGGCCGAGCTCAAGCAGGAAGCCCAGCAGAAGATGGTCTCCGCCGTAGAGGATTCGGGCCTCGACGTGCAGGAGTTCAACAACATCGCGCGGGCCGCGCAGAATGACCAGGAGCTGGCGGAGAAGATCCAGAGCGCCGCCGAGTAACCCGCCCGCGGTTGGACAGTTCGAGCGGTGGGTGGCCGGCCGGTCGCCCACCGTTGCCTTGTGCGGTCGGTGAACCGCTCCATCCGTGATCGCCGTTGTCGTTCGCGTTCGGGCGGACGAATACGGTCCCCTGGGCTTCCTTTCCGCGGTTGCGGATGGCCAGGGTCAAGTCTTTTCTTTTATCATTTCTGCGGCTGGCCGCGCTGATCGAACCCGGCCTGCATTTCGTGAGGCGCCTCGGCGGCAATCACGCGATTACGTCCCTTGCCTTTCGCCGCATACAGGGCGCGGTCGAGCCGCTGCATGAAGCGCGCACTCCCCTCGCCGTGGCGGTAGCCGGCATAGCCGATGGAGATCGTGACCGGCGTAACGGCGGCATCCCGCTGTTCGGCCACTGACCGACGCAATTCCTCCGCCAACCGATGGGCCTTCGTCGCCGGCGTCGAGGGGAGGAGGACAACGAATTCTTCCCCGCCCCAGCGCCCGGCCAGGTCCGTCTCGCGCACCCGGTTGCGCAGCACGTCCGCGATCCACTCGAGAACCCTGTCTCCTTCGGCATGGCCACGTTCATCGTTGATGCGCTTGAAGTGGTCGATATCGATCATGAGTGCCGACAGCGGTTGCCCGTAACGGTCGCTGCGCTCGGTCTCGGTCTGCAGCGCGCTCTCACAATGGCGTCGGTTCGCCAGATCCGTGAGTTTGTCGTGGCGCGCCTGATAAGACAGTTCCACTTCCAGTTCACGGCGCTGGGTGATGTCCTCGAGTACTCCGTCGAAAACCGGGTTGGCCGAGCCATCGAAGTGCCGGAACGCGGTGTCCGCGGTCCGGATCTCCCGGCCTTTGATGGTCCGCATGTGCAGCTCGTAGCGAAAAACCTCGCCTTCCTGCATGAGGGTGTTCGAGAAATGCGCACGCTCACTCGGATCGACGTAGAGTCTGGCGATCTCATAACCGAGCAGCTGCTCGGGGGAGTCCGCCTCGAGCAATCGGACAAAGGCCGGGTTGACGCGCAGGAAGCGGCCATTCGCGCCGGGGGTCGCGCGATAAAACGGCACCGGCACGCCTTCGTAAATCTCCTCGAAGTCGCGTAAAGCACGCTCAGTGCGTAACTGCTCGGTCACGTCGTGCACGGTCACGTGCAGCAACGGCCGAGCGTCATGGTCGTAAACCCGTGTGCCCTCGACCTCGATATGGCACCAGCCCTTGCCGGCGATATGCTGCGATATGTTCAGCGGTAACGGCGTCGCCGCGAGCCGGTGCTGGATCGCCGTGCGCCCCCGTTCCGACAGATCCGTGATCAGCTCTGACAGTTGCGTATCGACAAGGCGGCCGCCGGTACGCCCGAAGAACTCAACAGCGGCTTCATTCGCGCGCAGGATATCGCCCGATTGTCCATCGACGAGCAGCTGGCTCACCGAACGGCCCTCGAATATCTGACGGTAGAGGCTGACGTCGTCGGGATTCATGGATCTATCGCCATGACCGCAACGGGCCCGATGGGCGGTCCGGCCGAGGTCGCCGTGCGATCATGGGGGCATCAGTCCAGCAAAGGTCTGAAGCCCATAAAGCAACAAGCGCGCCACATTTTGCGTGCGATGCGCTTGTCATTCTGCAACGCCATTTCGGGGTGCAGGCTAACCATGGGGCCCGTGAGCCCCGATCGCCATGGAGCCGCCATGATGGGCAACCGCCTGCGGGCAGCCGATCCGTTCCTTGTCGCCGCCGTGTTCGAGGCCGCCCTCATTCCGCTGGCACTCGTGCTCGCGATCCCGCTCGGGCTGCAGCCCTGGCAGGCGTTCCGGGTCTCACCCGGAACGCTGTTACTGGCCGTGGCGCTCACCATACCGCTGATCGCGGCGTTGGCGGTATGCGCCCGGCTCGGCGCGGTCTGGTTCGGGGAGATCGATGCGTTGGTACGGCCGCTGATCGAGTCGCTGTTCCGTGGACGGGGTGTCACCGGCGTTGTCGTAGTCTCGGTGCTTGCTGGGATCGGCGAAGAGCTGCTGTTCCGCGGCGTGATCCAGGAGGCGGTGTCGGCGTCTGTCGGGGCATGGCCGGGGCTGCTCGTGGCCTCGGTCGCGTTCGGTCTCATGCATGCGCTTTCGCGGGCCTATTTCTGGCTCGCGACCGCGATGGGCCTGTACCTGGGCGCCTTGTACCAGGCCACCGACAACCTGCTGCTGCCGGTGCTCGTGCATGGCCTCTACGATGCGGTCGCGATCGGGTATCTGTTGCTGGCAAGTGATCGCAGTGCGGAGCAGGGCCCATGATGGGTTCACCAACCGGTTCACGAACGCTTCGGAGTTTTCCCGGATTCCGCCTTCGGTTTCATCCGGGGTATGGGCCTTGGGGCCCCTGCGTGGCGTGGCTTTGGAATGAGCGGCCGCCTCCTGTGGGAGGCGGCCGCCGCTGTTCGCCGGACGCGGCTTATTGCCGGGCGTTGGCCTCGTCGGCGAAGTACCGCCTGGTGACGGCGAAGATCGTGCTGGACAGGGCCAGCAGAGCGATCAGGTTCGGGATCGCCATCAGCGCGTTGAGGATATCGGCGATGATCCAGATGATCCCGAGGTTGCCGACCGCGCCGATGAACAGCAGTACGACCCAGGCCCAGCGGTACGGCGTGATGATCTTCACGCCGAACAGGAACTCGGCACAGCGCTCACCGTAGTAGCTCCAGGCGATGATCGTGGTAAAGGCGAAGATCGCCATGCCGAAGGTCACCACCCAGTTGCCGCCGGCGACACCTTCGGCGAAGGACATCGCCGTGAGTGCGGCCCCGGTCTCGCCGGATGTCCATGCACCGGTCATGATGATCACCAGCGCGGTCATGGTGCAGACCACGATGGTGTCGATGAAGGTGCCGAGCATCGCCACCGTGCCCTGCTTGACCGGGTCGGAGGTGCGCGCGGCCGCGTGGGCGATCGGCGCTGAGCCGAGGCCGGCCTCATTGGAGAAGATGCCGCGTGCCACACCGAAGCGGATGGCGGCGAGCACGGCGGCGCCGGCGAACCCGCCGGTCGCGGCGGTACCGGTGAAGGCGTCGGTGACGATCATTCCGAGGGCGCCGGGTACCTGGCCGGCGTTCAGGAGGATCACCACCAGTGCGGCGCCGATGTACAGCACCGCCATCGCCGGCACGAGCTTCTCGGCGACATGGGCGATGCGCCGCACGCCGCCCAAAATCACGATCAGCACGAGCACCGCGAGCACCAGCCCCGTAACCCAGGCCGGGATCGAGAGGTTGGACTGAAGCACGTCCGCGACCGAGTTCGACTGCACCGTGTTGCCGATGCCGAAAGCGGCGATCATGGCGAACAGCGCGAAGGTGGCGCCGAGCCAGCGCCAGTTGTCGCCGAGGCCGTTGCGGATGTAGTACATGGGACCGCCGACATAGGCACCGCGCGCGTCCACCTCACGGTACTTCACGGCGAGCACGGCCTCGCCATACTTGGTGGCCATGCCGACGAGCGCGGTGATCCACATCCAGAAGACCGCGCCCGGACCTCCCAGCGCGATGGCGGTGGCGACGCCGGCGATATTGCCGGTGCCGATGGTCGCGGAGAGCGCGGTCGACAGCGCCTGGAAGGGCGTGATCTCACCGGCGTCCTCGCGCCGCTCACGGCGGCCAAGGAAGAGTTGCCGGAAGCCGTAGCCGAGCCGACGGATCGGCATTGCCCGCAGTCCGAGAGTGAGGTACAGGCCCGTCCCGAGCAGCAGGATGAGCATGACCGGCCCCCACACGAAGCTGCTGACGGCATTCAGGGCATCAGTGATCGCCTGCATTGCGTCGCTCCATGAGGTTGTTGTCGAACGGATCGATTGCGTACGGGGTATACGGGGCTGGTTGTGGGAACCGAGGCGTCCCGCAGCACATCGGCCGCGCGCCGTGACCCGATTGGGCGCGCGCCAACGCGGCGCGGGAGCCTATCACGCTGTCCGCCATCACGGCAGCTTGGTGGGGGCGTGCCCGGGCCGGATAATGGCGGCCCTGTTGGCAGTTCATCCCTGCGGATTCCCGGAGTCCTCTCTATGCCCCAGACCCTGATTACCGTGTTGATCGCGCTCGTCGGTTCCGGTCTCGCCGTTCAGGCCGCGGCCAATGCCCGGCTCGGTGCGGTGCTGCAGGTACCGCTCGCGAGTGCGTTGTGGAATTTCCTGCTCGGATCGGCCGCGCTGGCGCTGCTGCTCGCTTCCGGGCTGTTCGGGAGGCCGTCGTTCGACGATGCCGCGGCGGCGCCATGGTGGGCGTGGATCGGTGGTCTTCTGGGGGCGCTGTTCGTCACGACCAGCATTCTGGCGGTCCCGCGGGTGGGGACGGTGGCGACGTTCGGTGCGATCATCTGCGGGCAATTCATCGGCGCCGTGCTGATCGACACGCGCGGCTGGCTCGGCGTCGAACCGATCCCGCTGACCCTGACTCGCGTGCTCGGGGTCGGCCTGCTGGTCGCGGGCGTGATCCTGATCCAGCAAAAGTGAGCGGGTCGGGCGCCCGCAGCGGGTGCGTGCTACCGTCTACGGGCAGATCGGGTCGCATTTCCGGAGATCGGCATGTCGACAGGCCGTGGCCGCAGCCTCGCATCGCTTCTGGTCGCCATCGTCGCCGCGATGCCGTGGGTCGGCAAGTCCGCGTACGACCGCGGCGGTAATGGCATCCCGGCGTTCGCGAATATCGCCCACCGCGGGGCCAGCGGTTGCGCCCCGGAGGCGACCCGGCCGGCCTTCGAGCAGGCCGTGGCGGCGGGCGCCGATTACCTGGAGATGGATATCCAGATGAGCCGGGACGGGCATCTCGTCGCCATCCATGATACGGAGCTCGACCGCACCACCGATGGCAGCGGCCGGGTCGGCGAGCACACCCTGGCGGAACTCAAGGCGCTGGATGCGGGATCCTGGTTCAACCGGGCCCACCCGGGGCAGGCCGATCCGGCCTACGCCGGCGTGCGCCTGCTGACGCTGGACGAGATCCTCGAGGCCTTCGGCCCGGAGCGGCGTTACTACATCGAGACCAAATCGCCGGAACTGTACCCGGGCGTCGAGCGCAAACTGATCGAGGTGCTGCAGGCGCACGGGCTGATCGAGCGCGGGAGCGTCGTGCTGCAGTCATTCAGCGCGGACAGTCTGAAGGAGCTCCGCGCCCTGAACGCGGACGTGCCCCTGATCCAGCTGCTGTGGTACGGGCGGAGCGCGGACGGGGAATGGGTCGAGGCGTCGGGCAACACGCCGCCGCTGTCGTCGTCCGGGGTGGCTGACTTGCGGGCCATCGCCCACTACGCGGCCGGGATCGGGCCCAATGTCGAGGACGGCGAGCAGCGCGTCGTCGATGCGGCGTTCGTCCGCCGGGCCCATCGCGCCGGCCTGCTCGTGCATGTCTACACCGTCGATGACACGGCGACCATGAACGAGCTGATCGATGCCGGCGTCGACGGCATCTTCACGAATTTCCCGGCGCGCCTCGACCGGGTGCTGGATCGCCGCGCTGATTGATTGGGCGGGCGCGGTTCAGTCGACCGGCCCCTTGCGCAACGCCTTGATGCGCCCGCGCTGTTTCTTCTCGTCCGTGCGCCGCTGTCGCGCGCGCCGGCTCGGCCGCGTGGGCCGCCGCGTTTTTGGCGTGGTACCAGCCGCCTGGATCAGCTCGCGCAGGCGTTGCAGGGCACTCTGGATGTTCAGCTCCCGGCTGCGGTGCTTGCGCGCCTTGATCACCACCACGCCTTCGGCCGTGATGCGGTGGTCCTGCATCGCCAGCAGGCGGGTCTGGTAGACCTCCGGCAGCGAGGAGGCGCGGATATCGAAGCGCAGGTGTACGGCCGTCGCGTTCTTGTTGACGTGCTGCCCGCCAGGGCCACCCGCGCGGATGGCCGAGATCTCGATCTCGTCGTCCGGGATGCCGAGCTGTCGGGATATCCGCAGCATGACCGTTATTGCCGCAGCGGGTGATCCTGCGGCAGCTGTTTCAGTACCCACTGTGCCAGCTTGTGCTTGATCTTCGGCAGCGACTCATCGCCGCGCGCCAGCGGCTGGATCAGCCCATCGTGGACCAGCAGGCGGTAGACGAAGGTGAGCTTGTCGTCCTGGGAATCGGTCGCCTCGAACTCGACCACCCCGCGCTGCTTGCCGTACTCCATGCCGCGCCGCAGTGCCTCCTTGACCAGCTCCGCTTCGTTTTTCACCTTTTTCATCGCACGCCTCCCGTCGCTGTTGGCCACCTGATGGGGCCACGCCGATGGTACCTCACGAGGTCGATTCGATGATCGCTTCGGCTCCCGCAACCGGTGCATGGAACGATTACAATGTCCGTTCTGGCGAGTCCGGTCCGTCAGCGTTGCCGTCGGTGCGAGGGAATCACGATGTCATTCATCCGTACATGCACACGCGCGGGTGGCCGCGCGTTCCTGGCCCTGGTGGTGCTCGGGGGACTCGTCGCAGCGGCGGGAGCGGCGACCCCGGCACTGCAGGCCCAGCAGCAGACGAAGGCGGCGGAGGAGGCGGAGACGGAGCCCGCAAAAACCTCCGCGGCCACGCTGGCCGACCTGCTTGAGGATGAGGCCGGGCGTCAGCGCCTGATCGAGGACCTGCGGCGCATCGCCGCGGAGGAGGGCGCCGCGGCGGACGGCGTCGACGCCGCGAACAAGGGCGCCTCCCTGCCGGAGCGGATCGCCGCCACCAGCCAGGCCATCGCCGGGGAGTTCGTCGAGCGATTACAGCGGGCACTCGTCGCATTGCAGTCGATCGGTTCAGGCCCCGGCGTCGACTGGGGCGTCCTCGGGAAGGACGCATCGGAGCTCGGTCTCCTGATCGTCGGTACCGCCGCGGCCTTCCTGCTGCTGCGGTTTGCCGCCCGGACATCGTTTGCCCGGATCAATCGGTGGGTGCTCGTAGGTCGCGATGTCGCCGGCGTCATGCGCCGTTCCGGGGGCGTGCTGCTGGCATTGCTGATCGATGCTGCCGCCATCGCCCTCGCCTGGCTGGTTGGCTGGGCGATCGCCCTGTTCGCCCTCGGCGAGAGCGGGGTCGCCGATACGCGCCTGCTGCTGTTCCTGAATGCCTTTGTCCTGATCGAGGGGATCAAGCTGCTCGTGCGGGTCGTGTTCGCCGCGCGCGACGATGGCCTGCGGCTGCTGCGGATCACAAGCGAGGAGGCGGCCTACTGGAACACCTGGCTCGCCCATCTGACGAGTTTCGTCGGCTACGGCGCGCTGGTGGCCGTGCCGCTCGTGCGCACCGTGCTGTCGCCGGCGTTGGCGCAGGTGCTCTACGTGCTCGTGGTGGCGATCGGTTTCGTCTACGCGCTGTCGATCATCCTGCAGAACCGGGCGCGCGTGCGCCGCCTGCTGGAGGGATGGTCGCAGCATGCGGCGCTCGGCTCGACCCGGGTGAGCGCGGCGGTGCTCGCGCGGATGTGGCACCTGGCGGCGATCGGCTATCTGCTTGGATTGACCGCCGTGCTGCTGGTGCGCCCGGAAGAGGCGTTGCCGTTCATGGCACGGGCGACGCTGCAGAGCCTGCTCGCGATCGGTTTCGGCATCCTCATCGCCAGCGTGATCCGCCGGGCCATCAGCCGCGGCATCCGCCTCCCTGAGGCCACGCGTGAGAAATTCCCGCTGCTGGAGCCGCGCCTGAACGCGTTCGTGCCGCGCGGGCTCCAGGCCATCCGGATCGTGATCGTGGTGCTGGTGCTGGCGCTGGTACTGGACGGCTGGCAGATATTCGACCTCGCCACCTGGCTGGCGTCCGAATCCGGACTCGCCGTGGTGACCTCGCTCGCCTCGATTTTGGCGATCATCGTGGTAGCCGTGGTCGCGTGGATCGCGATCGCGAGCTGGGTCGATTACTGGCTCACCGACCACACCGGCAGAGGTGGCCCGAGTGCACGCCAGCGCACGCTGCTGGCGCTGTTCCGCAACGCGGTAGCGGTGGTGATCGTTACGATGGCCGGGATGATCCTGCTGTCCGAACTGGGCATCAATATCGGGCCGCTGCTCGCCGGCGCCGGCGTGTTGGGCCTGGCGATCGGTTTCGGCGCCCAGAAGCTCGTGCAGGACATCATCGGTGGCGTGTTCATCCAGCTGGAGAATGCGATCAATACCGGCGACTGGATCGATGCCGGCGGCATCAGCGGTACGGCCGAGCGACTGAGCATCCGCTCCGTCGGTATCCGCGACCTGGCCGGGACGTTCCACATCGTGCCGTTCTCCTCGGTCGATACGGTCTCCAACTACATGCGCGACTTCGCGTATCACGTCGGGGTCTACGGCGTCGCCTACCGCGAGAATACCGACGAGGTCATCAAGCACCTGATCGCCGCCTTCGAGGAACTGCGCGAAGATCCCGAGATGGGCCCCGAAATCCTGGGCGACCTCGAGATCAGCGGCGTGACCGCCTTCGATACCAGTTCGGTGAATATCCGGATACGCATCAAGACCACACCGGGCGAGCAATGGCGTGTGGGGCGTGCTTACAATCGGCTGGTCAAACAGCACTTCGATGCCGCGGGTATCGAAATCCCGTTCCCGCACACGACCGTGTACTTCGGCCACGACAAGGACGGATCGGCCCCTGCCGCAAACCTGCGGCTGCTGGATCAGCGGACGTCGGAAGATCCGCCCGGCGATGAGGATGGATCGGCGGGCGACAAGGCCTGAACCGGACGGGCGCCCCGGATTCCGCCTGCGGCTGCATCCGGGCTACGGGTGTACCGGGCCCGGCAGCCGCGTAGCCCGGATGAAGGCGCCAGCCGGAATCCGGGAAGCACTGTCACTATGGTGAGTGCTTCCGCAGGGCTCAGGTCCGACCGTGGACCTCGGTGCTGTCGTGGTTGGAGACGATCCAGTCGCTGACGGCCCGTACGAGCTGTTCGAAATCCCAGCGCCCGCGGCCGCGCATGGCGCATTCCCAGATCTCCAGCGAGCGCCAGCCGGCCTCTTCAAGACGTGTCCGGTTGCGGGCGTCGCGTTCGCGGTTGGCATCGATCTTCGCTTGCCAGAACTCCGGCCGTGTCTTCGGCAGCCGGAACAGTTCGCAGTCATGGCCGTGCCAGAAGCAGCCGTGGATGAAGATGACGGCGTGGTACTTCGGCAACACGATATCGGGCTTGCCGGGCAGGTCTTTGCGGTACAGGCGATAGCGGAAACCGAGCGCGAACAGGGCCCGGCGCAGGGCGACCTCGGGTTTGGTATCGGTGGCGCGGACGCGGGCCATGAGGCGACTGCGGGTCGCCGCGTCCATGATGTCCGTCATGCCGTGGCGGTCTCCATCGCCAGTTTCAGCTGTGGTGCATTGCGATCGGCCTGCATCTGAGCCAGCAGCTGCGGGATCATGGTGCGTGCGATCTCGCGGATGACCGGCACGGCGACCGAATTGCCGAACTGGCGATACGCCTGGGTGTCGGAGACGGGGATCGCGAAGTCATCGCCGAAGCCCATCAGACGGGCGCATTCGCGCGGCGTCAGGCGGCGCGGGCGCTGCCCCTCGCCGCGGTCGATCAGGATCTCGGAGCCATCCTTGTGGTAACGCGCGGACAGCGTACGGGCGGTGTCACCCGGTCCGACCCGGCTGAAACCGAAGCCGTTGCCGGCCGCCTCGTGTTTCTTGCGGTAATCCTGCAGGTACTGCCACAGGTGGGCACTCAGGGTGTAACGTTCCGCCACTTCGGCCTGATCGCCGACGGTGTAATGGCGTTCCGGCACCTCGCTGCCATCCTCCGGGTGCAGGACGTCGCCGAGCGTCCGCGCGTCGGGTTCGGGGAACGCCAACTGGTCCCAGCCGAACGGGACGTCCTCGCGGAAGCCGACCATGTAGATGCGCTCGCGGTGCTGCGGGACGAAGCCCTTTGCGTCGATGACCCGATCGTATACGCGGTAACCGAGGTCCTCCTCGAGTACCCGGCGGATGACGGCATACGTCCGGCCGCCGTCGTGGCCGCGGAGGTTCTTGACGTTCTCGAGCACAAAGGCGCGCGGGCGCTTGACCTCCAGGATCCGGGCGACATCGAAAAAGAGTGTGCCCTGTGCCTCGCACATGAAACCGTGGCGGCGTCCGAGGCTGTTCTTCTTGGATACCCCGGCGAGCGAGAAAGGCTGGCAGGGGAAACCGGCCAGCAGCACGTCGTGATCGGGGATCCGTGTGCGGATGTTGCGGCTGTTCGCGGCGGTCTCGTCCGAGGCGGCCGTTATTGCCCGCAGATCCGCGTGGATCTCCTCGTCCTCATTGCCGAAGTTCGCGCGGTAGGTCTGCAGGGCGAAGCGGTCCCATTCGCTCGAGAACACGCAGTGGCCACCGGCGTCCTCGAAGCCGCGGCGGATGCCGCCGATGCCGGCGAACAGGTCGATGAAGCGGAACGCGCCGGTGCCGGCCGGCGCGTTCGCGGTCCAGTCGCGCATCAGCCCGCCGATCGCCGCGGACCAGTGGGCCGGGACCGCCGGTTGCCCGCGGATCCAGCGGCGCACGGTGCGATCGCAGACACCGAGTCCGCGGGCCAGTTCCGTCGGCGTGAACAGTTGCAGCGCGGAACGCAGGGCGCGGTCGGCGTCAGGGGCGTCCGTCATGATCGGATTACCGGTGGGAAGGAGTGCGGACATTATGTCCGTGATCGTTCCCGCCGTACAGGCGGGGCATACTCGAGAAAGTCAAAATCGCCTCACGCCAGGACGCGGAGCTCGCCAAGAGAAGGCAAAACAGAGTAAGGAAAATCTGGAGGGATACCCCGTATACCGGCTTGAGACCGAAGGTAGCCTCCCGGTGGTCGAGGTCACGGTCCTGTAAAGGCGCATGCCGTAAGGCAACTGCCGGCATGCACCGTCTGCTCGTCAGCCGCCCCGGGTTTGCCTTTCCTTAGGGAAGCTCTGATTACAACCGGCCGACCTACAGTACTCCCGACAATCAGACGTTCCTTAGCGGGCTCCGCGCCCTGGCGTGCGGTGATTTTGACTTTCTCCTGATGGCCCACTAGCTCCCTCCGATCGAAATCCGACCTTACGAGCGCAGCGGAGCGGCGAGGAAGGGGCCGAGCGCGTCGGCCACGGGCCGTGGCGTCTCCATGTGGAGGTGATGATGCCCCTCGAGGTGGTCGATCGTGAGGTCGCCGATGGCCGCGACGCGCTGTTCCAGCGCCGGGCGCGCCATCGGCGGCAGGCCGCGGTCGCCGACCGCGAGGCGGGTCGGGGCGCGGATGGCCCGCAGTAGGGCGAGCACCTGATCCTCCGTGAATCGATACGGCGCCGGCAGGCGCAGGCGGCGGTCGCTGCGCCACTGCACCCCGCCGCCCTCGACCGCGACCGTGGCGCGCTCGACCAGCAGACGCGCGGCGGCTTCATCCAGGCCGCCGGCCGCCTGCCGCGCCTCGATCGCCTGCTCGATCGTGGGATACGTCCACGCCGGGCGGTCGCTGCGCGCGCGCATACGGTCAAGCGCATGCGCCAGCCGCCGCGGGGTCTCGTCCGGGTGTTCGGTGAGCGGGCCGAGCGCCTCGATCAGGGCGAGGCGGGCAATGCGCTCAGGGCAGGCACCGGCGACGAAGGTCGCCACGGCGCCGCCGAGCGAGTGTCCGAGCAGGGCGAAACGTTCCCAGCCGAGCGCGTCGGCGGCGCCGAGGACGTCTTCCACGTAATCGATGAAGTGGTAGTGCGCGCCGGCGGGCCGGTGGTCGGAATGCCCGTGCCCGGGCAGATCGAGTGCGACGAGGCGGACACCTTCCAGCAGCGGCGCCAGCGGCTCGAAGCTCGCGGCGTTGTCGAGCCAGCCGTGGAGGGCGAGTACCGGGATGCCATCGGCCGGACCGTGCACGCGCGCCGTGAGCCGTAACTGGCCGACCGGGAGCTCGATTTCCTCGGCGTCGTGGTTCATGCGGTCGGATCCGTACCGGGGGCGAACAGGCCGCCGACCGTCAGCCGGCGTCCAGGAAGATCCGGCGCCCGGCGGCGAACGTCTGGCGCGGCTGCAGGTCCGCGTCGATCAACGCGATATCGGCGGCGAAACCGGTGGCCAGACGGCCCTTGTGCCGCTGCAGCCCGAGCACGCGGGCGACGTTGCCGGCGACCAGTCCGAGCGCGTCCCCGAGCCCCAGGACGCCGTCGCGCACGAGCTTCTGCCATGCGCCCAGCAGTTCCGTATTGCGGGCGACGCGCATGCCGGCGTAGTCGCCGTTGGCGTCGAACTCGGGCAGGCTGCCGTTGCAGTCGGAGCTCAGAGTGATGCGATCGGCCGGGACACCCCGGCCGAGCAGTTCGACCACCGCGTTGTAGGCGGAGAATTCGCTGTCGCCGGGGCAGTCATCGAAGGCGGTGACGTCGACGGTCGCGCCGTGCATCTTCGCGTACTCGGCGGCCTCTTCGAGCAGTTCGTGGCGCCGGTTCACATGGGTCGGGATGACCTGGTCGGGCGGGATCTCCGTTTCCGACAGCAGCCGGCGCAGGGGCTCGAGGCCGCGGTGGCCGTCGCCCACGTGGAAGTGGCAGATGCCTCGCTTGCCGGCGAGCATGCCACCGACGCGGGCCTCGCTGACCAGGCGCGCGATCTCTTCCTGGCTGGGCTGGCTGGAGCGGTGGTCGGAGATCGCGATCTCGCCGACGCCGATGACCTCGGGGATCCAGGCGAGGTCGCGCTGGACGTCGCCAGTGAGCGTGGGCGCCGGCACGCGATAGGCGCCGGTGTACATGTACGCGTCGATGCCGTCCGCGCGCAGTCCGCGGACGGCGGCGAGCAGGTCCGCGGGTAAGCGGCTGACGCTGTCGGTCCCGAGGACGCCGACCACGGTCGCGATACCCATGCAGGCGATCTCGTCGGCCGTCATCGCGGGGCAGCGCGTGCCGCAACCGCCCTCGCCGCCGCCGCCCGTGACATGGGCGTGCTGGTCGATGAAGGCCGGCACGGCGGTCAGGTTCGTGGCGTCGATGATCTCGACCGGCCAGCCGTCGGGGACCGTGAGGCCGCGCCCGAGTGCCGCGATGCGGCCGTCGGCAATCAGGATCTCCGTGGCGTCGGTGGCGTCCGGTGTGTGGACGGCGCCTGCGCGCAGGAGGGTAATCAGTGGAGGTTTGGCCCTGGTGGGCATCGGCGGTTCCGGTTGATCTGGGGGTGCGCGTCCTCCCCGTGGTGGCGGAGCCTGTTCGTGCCCCTGGATGTTATCGCGAGCAAGCTCGCTCCTTCAGCCATGCGAACACCGTGTGGAAATGCACTGTAGGAGCGAGCCTGCTCGCGATCATTACCCTTGTCAGCCGCCGGACAGCGTCGCCGTGCGGAAGCTGCGGCTCTTGACCTTCTGGGTCGCGCCTTCGAGATCGTCGACCAGAAGCACCAGCAGGTCGCCTTCCTTCGCCTCGTCCAGGGCGCGTTCGACGGCATCCTCTTCGCTCATCACGATCCGGGTACTACAGGAGCCCTCGGCATCGGCCCCGGTCTTGACCAGGCCGGCCGCCTCGCCGATTTCGCGCCCGCGCGGGTGCGTCTCGCAGACGAACAGCGCGTCGTGCATCTTCGCGATCTGCGTGCCGAGGGCGTAGATATCCTCGTCGCGGCGATTGCCGGGGGCGCTGGCGACACAGATCCGCCGATGCGCGCTCAGGTTGCTGATCAGCGAGTCGAGCGCCTCCAGCGCGGGGACATTGTGGCCGTAGTCGATCAGGACCTTCACGCCGTCGGCGTCGATCAGATTGGTCCGGCCCGGGTTCTGGCCCGGCGTCGGATGGAAGGTCTGCAGGCCCATCTGGATGTCCGCGGCGGTCAGACCGAGGCCGTGGGCGGCGGCCGCGGCGGCGAGCGCGTTGGCGACGTTGAAGCGGGCGTGGCCCTCGAACGTGATCGGCGCGTCGGCGACGTGGAGGATCTGCGCCTCGACGTGGCCCTGGCGCATGACGATGTGATCGTCCTTCACGGTGTAGGCGACGCCGTGCTCACGCACGTGCTGGCGCACGGGGCGCGAGTCCGGGTCCATCGTGAAGTAGATGATATCGCCGCGGGCCCAGTACGCGCCTTCGAGGCAGCGCTCGTCATCCGCGTTGATGACGGCGGTACCGCCCTGGCGCACGGCGTCGATGACGACCGTCTTGCAGCGCGCGAGTTCGTCCAGCGTATGGATGTCGCGCTCGCCGAGGTGGTCGCTGGCGATGTTGAGCAGGACACCGACCTCGCACTCGTCGAAGCCGAGGCCGCGGCGCATGATGCCCCCGCGGGCCACTTCGAGCACGGCGTGCTCGACGGTGGGCTCCTTGAGCACGGTGCTGGCCGCGTGCGGTCCGCTGTAGTCGCCCCGCATAACCACGTGGTTGTCGATCTCGATCGTGCCGGTGCACGCGAGCCCGGTCTTGCGCCCGGACTGGCGCAGGATGTGCGATATCAGGCGTGCGGTTGTGGTTTTGCCGTTGGTGCCCGTGATCGCGGTGATCGGGATGCGGCCGTTGTTGGCCGGGTCGGGGAACAGCATATCGACCACGTGCTTGCCGACGTCGCGGCCCTGGCCGTGGGTCGGCGACGTGTGCATGCGGAAACCGGGACCGGCGTTCACCTCGACCACGCCCGCTGACTGCTCCTCGAGCGGTTTGCTCATGGTCTCGGCGAGCAGATCAATGCCGATGATATCCAGGCCGATCAGGCGTGCGATGCGCTCGGCGGCGTAGTGGACTTCCGGGTGCACGTCATGGGTTACATCGGTCGCGGTGCCGCCGGTGCTGAGGTTGGCGGTCGACTTCAGCCATACGATCTGGCCAGCCGGGACGACGCTGTTGAGCGTCAGGTCCTGTTGCGCGATCAGCCGATGGGTCTGCGCTTCGACGTGGATCTGCGTCAGCAGATTCTCATGGCCGACCCCGCGCCGCGGATCCTGGTTCTCCGTGTCGATCAGTGTCTGCAGGCTCGATTCGCCATCGCCGGTTACGTGAGCCGGGCGGCGCCGTGCGGCGGCGATGAGCTTGCCGTCAACGACCAGCAGGCGGTGATCCTCACCCTTTACGTATTTCTCGACGACCACCGTCTCGTGGCGGTGGTAGGCGGCGTCGTAGCCCTCGCGCAGGGCGGCGTCGTCGTTGATGTCGGTGCTCACGCCGCGCCCGTGGTTGCCCACGAGCGGCTTCGTCGCCACGGGGTAACCGATCCAGTACGCCGCTTCCAGGGCCTCTTCGAAGGAGTAGCAGATCTGGCCCCGCGGCACGGGGATGCCGGCATCACCCAGGATCTGCTTGGTCCAGTTCTTGTCATCGGCGATGCCGTAACCGATCAGGCTGGAACGCCAGGTCACGGTCGCCTGGAAGCGCTGCTGGAGATGGCCGTGCCCGAGCTGGATGTAGCTGCTCTCATCACTCAGGCGCTGATACGGGATGTCGCGCGCCTTGGCGGCGTTTACGATCGCGGCCGTCGACGGGCCCAGCATGTGGGCGTCGCGGACCTCCTTGAGGCGCGTGATGATCGATTCCACGTCGATCTCGTCGCCATCGAACAGGCGGCGCACGCAATCGACCGCCTCACGCCCGGCCGCCAGGCCGCAGGCCTCGTCGCGGTAGCGGTAACAGACGTTATAGATGCCGGGCTCATAGGAATCGACGGTTTTGCCGTAGCCCACGGAGAAGCCGATCATGTTCTGGAATTCGATCGACACGTGCTCGACCACGTGGCCGGCCCAGGTGCCGCGACGGACGCGTTCCAGGAAACCGCCCGGGCGGCCCACGGAGCAGCGGTGATCGTATATGGTCGGGATCAATTCCTGCAGGCGCTCGACGATGCCGGGGACGGTATCGCTGGGCCGCTCTTCAAGGTCCTCGATGTCGAGGCGCATGTAGATGGTCAGGTAGCGGCTGTAATAGTTGGGCCCGCGCAGGGCCCGATGTTCAAGAATTTTCATTCGTATCCCTGCATCTTCGTCTGCAGTGCGTCGGGCACGAGGTAGCGGCGCGCATCGATATCGAATCCGTGGCCGCTGATCAGGGCGTGCATGACGACATTCTCGATGGCGACCGCTTCGCCCATCGCCAGATCGGCGATATTCGAACTGGCCAGATCGCGCGTGTCGACGATGATGACGTGCCCGGTGCCGATCGCCTCGAGCACGCGGTTGCGGTGGATGATCACCGCCGCGTCCTCACCGAGACCGACGCCAAGATACTCCGGGTTGGTCGCGCCGACCTCCATCAGCCGGGTGAACCGGCCGCGCTCGAGGAAATGGCTGTCGATGATGATGCCCTCGACGAAGCCAAGGCCGGAGCTCATCTTGACGGCGCCCTTGTGCAGCGCATCGGCGGCCCCGCCGTTGTAGATCATGGTCGTTGACTGGGCTACGGCACCGGCACTCGTGCCGGCGATCACGCCGCCGCGCGCGTAGTGGCTGCGGATCGCCTTGAGCATCTCCGAGCCGCCGAGGACACTGGTCAGCCGGAGCTGATCGCCGCCGGTGAAGAAGACCACGCCGGAGCGCTGGACCAGTTCGATATTCGTCGGGTCCGCGGCGTCCTGGCGTTCGCGCAGGGGCAGGCAATGGACCTTGCTGGCCCCGATGCGCTGGAACGCCTCTTCGTAGACCGGCAGGATCTCCTCCGGTACGCCGCTCGCCGTGGCGATGACCGTTACCTCTTCGCTGGCGTCGGGGGTGTAACTGAATACCCTCGACAGGACCTCGAGTTCCTGCTCGCGATCCTCTGCGCCGCCGATGGCGATCAGGGTGCCGCACCGGTCGCCTGGATCAGCTGTCATATGGTTTCGCTCGCCGCATCAGCGATGTCCCGGTTCGGATGTGGAATAGCAGTGGAGTGGTGCTGCGGAGAGGGTCGGTATTGAACCCAGTATAGCACCCGCCCGGTTGCCGGGTGTGCGTATACCGACAACCCATGCTCATTGTTGGTCAGATGCGCCGGGTGGTTTTCCGTTTTTGTCCGTCTCCGGAAGACAAGCGCGTGCAGGCGACCAGGGAGAGCGGTACGTGGCTCGATCGCGGGCGCGCCGGGCTGTAGCGGCGGGGCGCCCGCAGGCGCCACCGCCGCGGGCGGGATTCACTCGGCGGCCGACGCGCCGGTCTGGTATTGCCGGTAGTTCTCGACGCCCATCGAGTCGATGAGCTGGAGCTGGGTGTCGAGATAGTCGTGATGCCCCTCTTCGTCGGCCAGCAACGCCGTGAACAGGTCGCGGCTCGCGTAGTCGCGCGCCTTCTCGCAGCAGCCAGCCGCCTCGCGGTAGAGGGCAAGCGCCTCCTTCTCGGCCGCGAGGTCGTTTTCCAGTACCTCGCGGACGTCGTTACCGATGCGCAGCGGGTCGAGCTCCTGCATCCCCGGCTCGCCCTCGAGGAAGATGATGCGCCGGATGAAGCGGTCGGCGTGACCCATTTCCTCGGTTGCCTCCTGCATCTCCTTCTGCGCGAGCCCGTTCAGGCCCCAGTGTTCGAGTTTGCGCGAGTGCAGCATGTACTGGTTAATGGCCGTGAGCTCGCTGCGCAGCCCGCGGTTGAGATATTCGATGACCTTCGCGTCGCCTTTCATGCCTGCTCCCGGGATTCGCGTGCCGGTTGGCCCCATGCGCCAACCTGTTGCCTGACAGGGTGAAGCTATAGACGACGTTCGCCCCGGTCAATGGATAGTGACGCCAGCGGCCACCGCCGTGGCCGCCGCGGTTTGCCTGCCATCAGATCCAGCGCGTAATCGATCCCGGACCGCCACGGATTCCTACCTCTTGGCCACAAGCATGCCGTAGAGGCGGTCCTTGAGGTGGACGCGCTCGCGTTTCAGTGCCTCCATATGCTCGTCCGCAACCGGTTCATCCCGTGACTCGAGGCCCTCGACCTCCTTGGTCAGGCGGTTGTATTCCTCCATCAGGCGCGCGAATTCGGCATCTTTGACCTTCAGGTCGTGGATGGTCTCACGATAGTCCGGAAAGTCCTCGATGAGTACATGGTGTTCACCATACATGCTGCCGTTCTCCTCCGGGGCATAGGGGCCCCGCCATCGTATTGCGTGGCGTGCGGTCACGGTGGCCGGATCGGGAATCAGGGCGTGACACAGCGCCATCGCCGGCCGCTGTTCGACCTTTCCACTGTACTTCCCGTGCCCCGGCGATGTCTGCCTGTACGCCACGGGGCAGTGTAGCCATGACCGCGAGTGATCGCGCGCGCCACGCCGTCAGATCGCCTCGACAACGGCTTACGCTTGGCACATATACTTGGCACGTAGTTTGCAATAAACTATCTGTTGCGTATCCGGGCAGGCGCAGCCCGGGCGTTTCTCGAAGGGGGCCGGCGCGTGAGAGAAAAGTTGCCATGAAATATCCGGACAAGAATGGAAAACCGATTTCCGAGAATCTGTTCCGCCGACTCGCGGTGCAGCTGACGGCCCAGCAGCTGCGGGAACTGCCCGTGGATCGCCTGCCGACGTCGATCCCGCTCGATGTGGTCGATCCGCAGACCGATCCGGCGAAGTACGCGGTCCTCAACGAGTTCGCCTGGGCGGTCGGGGCGCGTGAGCTCGAGCGCCGCTGCGAGGCCGCCGACCGGCTCGATGCGGAGAGCCGCGAGGCGCTGGAGACGGCCGAGGCCGCCACGGCGCGCCCGGTGGCGGACCTCGATCGGATGACCGAGCACGTGAGCCGGGTCTGGTCCGACGGCGATTCGCTGGGCGATTCGCTGTCGGACGCCAGTCAGACGCTGGAGCGCGGGCGTACCCGCGCGGGCGAGATCGCGGAGCAGGTGGGGCGTCTGCACCGGGCGCTGGCCGTGCTCGACCGGCCATGGGTGGCCGAGGGCCCGTTGCTCGATCGCATCAGCGCGGCGCGTGCGCACGCGCGGGCCGTCCTGCACTCGCTGGAGGGCGGTCTCGGCCGTTACGAGTTGCTGGAAGTCGATATCACCCAGGGCCACATGCGTGCGCGCAAGGCGCAGTGCGATATTGAGCTGAGCCAATTCCGCGAACTGGACGAGAAAATCGGGATCGTGGAGGAAAAACTCCGCCGTCCGCGCCAGATGATTCGCCGGTTGATCAGCCCGCGGGTGGCGCGGCGCGAGCGTGAGTATCTGCTGCAGCGCCTCGATACGCTCACCCGCCGGCGCGACAGCATCGAGAGCTTCGTAAGTGAAGACGACCTGATGCACTGGCTGGATGTGCTGGTGAACGCCAGCCTGCATGTACCCCGGGATCAGTGGCGCCAGCGCGCCCAGCGCACGCGCCTGCTGCTGTACCGGCTGATGAACGTCTATTGCCTGCAGCAGGAAATGGCGGCCCACCAGGTGGCCATGCGGGCCACGCCGGGCGTGAACGCCGAGCAGGCGATCGGCTATTACCTCAAGAGCGAGCGTTTTATCCTGAGCTACTTCGCGCGCAAGCGTCAGGAGGTCACGCTGTGGCTCTCGGGCGCGGCCGACGAAAAACTCAACCGGCTGGACCAGGTGCGCGACGCGATTCTGGCAGACTACCGGCGCAATTCGCAGCGCACCCGCCGTGACGCGTCGACGCGCTCCAAGGCGGTGCCGACCGCGGAAGATGGCCTCGACGCCGACACCGGTGCTCCCGACGCTGGGCGCGCGGGGGCGCGCTGAGTGCGTGCGTGCCGCCTCCGTGTTTCAGACGGGCGGAGTCGCGGGCGCGGCATCGGCCAGCGCCGAATAATGGCTGCGAAGCCGCGTCAGGTCGATCGTGTTCAGGAACGAGGAATACGCCAGGCAGCTGATCAGGAAACGGGGATCTTCCGCCCACGGCGGCAGGTGCCGGGGCGCCCGGCATAACCCGCCGGCACGGAGTTCCGCCAGCGCCGGGATGTCTTCGATGTCCAGCTTGCCGACGAACAGCAACTGCAACAGATCCGACCGCCCCAGCGCGACCGCCGTGCGCATGAAATTGTGCACGCGCAGGAGGCCGTCGAGATAAACGCCGTCCTTGGTGAACGGGACACCGCCATCGACCCGGCCACCGCGGAAGATGCGTCGCGTGTTCTCGAACGACTGTTCGCGATGCCCGGTGCGCTCCACGAACCAGCGATAGACCTCGATGAAGTCTGCGCCCTCGAGCGCCATCTGGATCGCGATCACCCGGTCGGCAAGGCGGCGCAGGCGGTCGATCTCCATGCTACCCGTGATGAACTCGGCGAATACCGCGAGGCCTTCCTGGGTGCGGGTCGTGCCGGGATGGCTGAGACCGAGGATCGGCAGTTCCCGCTGGGCGCGCCCGTTCAGGGAGGTCAGAACGTGGACGAAGGCCTCGTGCTGGATCAATTGGTCCACGTCGCGGTCCGTGAAGCAGGCATTGCGCCGGATCCGGATATTTTCGGGGCCCGCCAGCACGTTGGCCGAGAGCTCGTCGACCACGATCACCTCGGGTGCCGCTGTGCCGAAACGCGGGTTCACCGCCGCGCGCATCGATTCGGCAAGCCCGTGCGCGAGGTGGCAGGCGGGCGGCGGCGCGCCGAGGTCGGCGTGACTGAGCGATTCGATGATCCCGTCGAATTGCTGAGCAAGGCCGAGCGTGTTCGTGGCCTCGTCCGGCTGGATGTCGTCGGGGGCCCCGTACAGCGCGCGCGAGTGGGTCAGGAATTCAGCGGTGCCGGCACTCGCGAGCAGTCGGGCGCCGCTTTCGATGGCGTCGGCCTGGCGCGCCAGCCAGCCGGAGATCGGCTCATCGGGTGTCCCCAGCTCACGGCGAAACCGGCGTATGGCCTTGAGGCTGGGCCCGGGATCGAACGGTGGATACTCCACGCGGGGCGGCGCGTCGGCCCCGCCGGCCAGGAAGGTCTCGCGCACGGAGGCCGGCCACGCCAGGTAGCGCAGGATCTGCACCGGGGCCTCCGCTTCCCGGAGGTATTCGATCAGACGGGCGAGGCGGGCGGGTCCCATGATGTCTTTTCCCCGTGGCGCACGCGCGCTATTGTCGCATGATGGCATGCGCATCCCGCACGCATCCGCGTGCGCGGCATGCCGCTGATAGCCCGGACGCATGGCGTCCGCGAAACGGAGATTCCCCAATGTGCCACAAGACCCTGACCGCCCTGGCCCTCGTCTGTGTGCCCGGGCTCGCCATCGCCGTGCAGCCGAACATGGAGCCCGGGCAGTGGGAATATACGACCACGACCCGGATCAGCGGTCCCATGGACATCCCCGAGCAGACATCGACCCATAGCCAGTGCGTCACTGAGGGCGAGCTCGATGAAGCGGATGCGTTCATGGAGGATGTCGAGGAGTGTGAGGTCGAGCGCCGTGAAGTCAGCGCCGACAAGGCCGGTTTCACGCTCGTCTGCCCCGGGCAGCAGGGCGTCGAGGTGCGCATGACGATGGACATGCGCCTGCTCGGCGACCGGGTCGAGGGCGAGTCCGTCGCAAAGATGTCGATGAGTGGGCAGTCCATGGAGATGCGCTCGCGCGTCGAGGGCCGACGCGTCGGTGACTGCTGATCCGGGCGAGCCCCGTGAACGCCGGCCGCGGGCTACCCGTACGCCCGCTCGTCGCGTCGCTCGCGGGCATCGTGCTGGCGACCGGCGCGACTGCTATTCAGGCCGCCGAGAAACCGCTATGGGAGCTGGGGGTCGGCGTCGCGCCGGTTACCTTCCCGGCGTACCGCGGTGCCGATGAGCAGCGCGGTTTCACGCTCCCGATCCCGTTTGTGGTCTACCGCGGCGAGCGCCTGCGCGTGGATCGGGGCGGCGCCCGCGGCATGCTCTGGGATGCGGATAATGTCGAGCTTGATCTGAGCTTCGACGGGGCCATCCCGGTCGAGAGCAGCGATGACGGTCCGCGTGCCGGCATGGAAGAACTCGATCCGCTGCTCGAACTCGGGCCTTCGCTCAAGGTGCGCCTCATGGAGACGGACAGTGGGCAGCTGGAGTTCAGGCTGCCCGTGCGCGCGGCCATCGCCATCGACGATGGCTCGACCCGCCAGGAAGGCTGGAAGGTCCATCCGATGCTGCATTACGACGCCCCCCGGCTGATCGGCGACTGGGATCTCGGCTTCAATATCGGACCCAAGTTCGCCAGCCGCGATTTCCACGCCTACTACTACGATGTCGGCGCGGACGATGTGACACCGCAGCGTCCCGCGTACCGCGCCTCGGCGGGCTACAGTGGCCTGTCGATGCTGGTGAGCGCGAGGCGTCGTTTCGATCGTTTCTGGGTCGGTTCATTCCTGCGTTACGACTATCTCGATGGGGCCACTTTCGATGACAGTCCGCTGATGGAGACGGATCACGCGCTCAGCGCGGGTGTGGCGATCAGCTGGATCCTGTGGCAATCGCAGGAGACGGCGAGCGAAGACCCGCGTGCGGGGCTGGCCGGAGGCGGCTGACCCTGTCGTGCATGCGGGTGCGCCTGCGCGGGGTGCGGTGATCCGGGTCTTCGGCTCCCCGGTTGCAGAACTTTCGATAATCAGACGTCCTTCAGGCGGTCGTTTCTATCGCCCGGTGCGGGGATCGCCGGCTTCGCCGATGGTGTCCGCGAATTGGCTGACGGGCATCGCCCGCGCGAACCAGAAGCCCTGTGCCTCATGGCAGTCGATCGACAGCAGCGCCTCGACCTGGGTCGGTGTCTCCACGCCCTCGGCGATGACATACATGCCGAGGTTCTGGCCGAGTTCGACGATCGTCTTGGCGATCGCCCGGCCGGTATCGGCCGCGTCGCAGGTGTCCAGATCGGCTACGAATGAACGGTCGATCTTGAGGGTGTCGATCGGCAGTTCGCGCAGGTACTGCAGCGAGGAGTAGCCGGAACCGAAATCATCAAGAGCGATCCGCAGGCCCGGACAGCGTTCCCGGAGGTCACGCAGCTGGCGCGTGGCGTGTGCGAAGTCCTGCATGACCATGCTCTCGGTGATCTCCAGTTCGATGCCCGCCGGCCCGGCGCCGGCCTCGTCGATCAGGCGCGCGACGTACGCGCCGAAGCCCTCCCGGTTGAGCAGCTGCGCCGAGAGATTGATCGAAACCACGATGTCATGGCCGGCAGCCTGCCATTCGGCTACCTGGCGGATCGCGTAGGCCAGCACGTAGCGGTCGATCTCGCCGATCAGCGCGCTCTGTTCGGCGATCTGCAGGAATTCGCCGGGTCGCAGTAGACCGCGTTGGGGGTGCTCCCAGCGCAGCAGCGCCTCGGCGCCGTAGTAATGGCCGTCAGTCAGCCTCACCCGCGGCTGGTAGTGCAGGACCAGCTGCCCCTGCTCCAGGGCATCGCGCAGCTGCGCCTCGATCTGCAGGCGCTCGGTGACCTGATCGTTCATCGACTCCGCGAAGTAGCGATACTGGTTCTTGCCCGCGTGTTTCGCCGTATACATGGCGGTATCCGCCGCCTGGATGAGGTTGTCGGCGCTCAGGCCGTCCTGCGGGAACAGGCTGATGCCGATACTCGGTTGGGCCGCGATCTCGCGGTCCTGGATGCGGAATCGGGGCTGGAGCCGATTGAGTATGCGTTCCGCGACCTCGGTCGCGTCCTCCGCATGCGCGATCGGGACCACGGCGACGAACTCGTCGCCGCCGAACCGCGCGACCGTATCGCCCGCCCGCAGGCAGTCCTGCAGCCGGACGGCGACCTCGGTCAGCAACTGGTCGCCGGCCTTGTGTCCGAGCGTATCGTTGACCAGTTTGAACTCGTCCAGGTCGAGCAGGATCACGGTGACGAAGCGACCCTTGCGGCCGGCGTCGAGCATCGTCTGGCGCAGGCGGTCATCGAGCAGGCTCCGGTTCGGCAACTGGGTGAGCGGGTCGTACTGGGCCTGTTCCACCAGCTTCTGCATCAGGCGATGCTGGTCGAACGCGATCGAGGTGATCTGGGCCAGCTCATGCAGCAGGTTGCGCACGTCGTCATCGATGTCGCCGCGCCTGGCCACGAAGACGATCAGGACGCCGAGCACGGCGCTTTCCTGGTCCAGCACCGGGAAGGCCATGACGTCGCCGTACCCCGCCGTCGCCATGGCCTCGTGCAGCCGCTCACTGGCGCCGGGAGTCGGCGTCTGTTCGCTGTCCAGGCGCGCATCGGAGCCGCGCATGGCGGCCGCGATCGCACCGCCGATCTCGCTCGGCGCGATGTCGTGGATCGCGGCGATGCAGTCGTTCGACAGCGCGGGTGCGGCCTCCACGTCCATGACGCCATCGTGGAGCTGGCACACGGCGGCGGTCAGCCGCGGCTGGTACTCCTCGAGCGTGCCCACGACCTCGTAGACGATCCGGGTGAGCGGTTCACCCCGCGCCACCATCTCCAGGATCTCGCCACGGTGCGCGGCGAAGCGCTCCGCGCGGCGCTGCTCCGTGATATCCCGTACCGTGCCCTGGTAATAGAGGATATTCCCCTCGGGATCGCGCACGGCGCGGCCGTTCTCGCTGGTCCAGAAGCGTTCCCCGGTGCCGACCTGCCGGACCTCGGCCTGGAAATCTTCCACGTGATCCTGCTGCTCAAGCGCCTGCCGGATGCGGGCGCGCGCGCCGGGATCTACGTACCAGTCGGTGGCGATGTCGTGCACGCGGGCCAGCAGATCCTGTTTGTCTTCGCACCGGTGCATACGCACGAGCGGCCAGTTGACATCGAGCAGGCGCCCCTCGGGGGTCGAGCGGTAAATGCCCTCGCGGGTGTGTTCGAACACATGCCGGTAATCGGTCTTCGCCTGGCCCAGCCGCTGCTCGGCAATCTTGCGGGGCGTGATATCGAACAGCAGGCCGTTCCACACGGTTGCCCCATCCGCCCGCCGATGCGGGCGTGAAGCGCCATGAAGCCAGACGCGTCCGGTCGGTACATCGATCGGCCACTCGTGGGTCCATGACGTCAGCTGATCACGCGACTGCTCGATGCTTTCGATGAATGGCCGGACTGCCTCCCTCGGGATCCAGCTCAGCCAGGTATCGAAGTCGTGCATGTCCACGGCGTCATCGAAACCGGCGATTGCCCGCAACCCCTCGCTGAGGTGATCGATGACATAGTGCCCGTAAGCGGTCTGCCGGAACTGGTAGATCGCGCCTGGGATCGTGTCCATGAGATCGCGCAGCCGGGCCTCCGTATCGGCCTGGTGGCGCTCGTTCATCCGCTGCCCGGTGACATCGACGACGGTCGCCAGCCGATACAGCCCGTCAGGCAGTTCCACCAGCGTCTCGCGCGTGTCGACAATGCGCCATGCACCATCACTGCGCTGGATTGCGTGCTCGACCGGATCCGGGCCAGGGCCATGCTTGAGCACATCGTGGTGGTGTGCGAGTGCCCGGTCGCGATCGGCGGGCTGCAGTACGTCCGCGAAGATACGCCCGATCAGGGTCCCCCGCGGGCGCCCATGGATCCGTGCGTAGGCCTCGTTGACGTAGCGCAGGCGGCCATCGCGGTCGCTGAGGGTGATGCCGGCATCGACCGCGTCGGCGACGGCGGCCGCCATCACTGATGGAGCCGGCGGCGGGAACAGCGACAGGCTGGCGGATGCCGCATCGATCCGGCTGAAGCACCAGACGAGGTCGACGGGGCGATCGCGCGGGCACGCACGGACCTCGCCTTCACCCCCGGCGAGCGCCGCGCTTAGCCCGGCCTCGACCGCGGCGCGGCCCTGGTCAGCGACGACCTCCGCGAGGTGCATGCCACTCGCGATCATGGGCCAGTAACCGCTCGTGTCGTGCAGTGTACCGTCGGCATGGACGCGACCGACCCGGTCCAGCACCGGGTCGGGTCCCCGGCACTGCTGCGCCTGGGGCGGGGCATCGTGGGACCGTATCGGTCGGGTCATCCGCTGAACCTGTCGGCTGGAGGCGAGCGTGCGGGTCGTGAACCGCAGTCCGGGCAGCTCATGACGATGAAGGCCATTATGTCCCGCTCCGTGTCCAGTGGGAAATCCGCAGCGCGGCCCGGTGCACGGTGGTATGGCGGTGCCGGGGACCAACGGGTGTCGCATCGCGGTCCGATCAGGCGCCTGGGCCTGTTACGTGATCCGCCGGTCCGGGCGGATCGGCTCACGTATGACCACCCCCACCCTGGTTCCGTTCCCTGCGTCCACGCAACGCATGACGGCGACGGCGGATTACGAGCAGCCGCCCGACCCAGATGGAGATCACGTAGGCGGCAACCGCCAGTGGGCCGGCGATCAACAGGCTGCCGAGAATCAGATAGATCAGGCCTACGGCGGCCTCGTCCGCGCGATCGGAGATGCTGATCTCCGGGCCGATGATCCCCCCGAAGACCGCCTCCCCGAGTCCGTTGAACGCGAAATACAGTGGCCCGAGCGTGATCGGATTGCTGACCCAGGACACGACAAACGCGGCGGGAAAATTTCCACGGATGGCGATACAGCCGATGAGCATCAACAGTGTCTGCATGCCCACCGTCGGTGTGAGGCCGACGAACACGCCCACGGCGACGCCGCGCGCCAGCGTGCGGCGGTGGACGTGCAGGCAACCGGTCCGCTCCAGCGCTCCGGAGATCCAGGGGTGGCGTTCAAGCCACCCGTGCGCCTGTTTGCGCGACGGCAGCCAGGACTGGAGGTAGCGAAACATGGGGTACCCGCGTGAATGTTGGGTGGCCGCCGCGGACGGAAAGGCCGGGGATTATACCTGTTGTCGGTGGTCTGCGTACGCCGACGGGGCGTTCCCTGTCGCCCGGGAGCGAGCCGTGTGGCGCTGCGCGCCGACAATTGGCGATGGACCGCGGTATCATCACGCAGCGTGCCACCCCCCGCTGCCGCAAGCGTTTTCAGTCGCCCGGCGCGAAGCGACAAAAGGCGAATTGATATGCAATGCTCGTGGTTCCCCCGAACGGCGGTCCTCGCCGTCGTGCTGCCCGGATTCCTCGCCGGCTGCGCCGCGCTGCTGCCGACCAGCACCGTCACCACCAGCGGCGGCAACGCGTCGACGGCCGCGAACGGGGACGAGCCATTCGCGCGGGTCTATACCTGCCCCGGCGGGTTCCGTTTCAGCGCCCGGACGGATGGTGACGAGGCGCGGGTCGACCTCGGGACCCGGCGGCTGACGCTGGCGCGGGAACCGGCGGAAACGGGTACCCGCTACGCCGATGATGAGACCCTGCTCCAGGTGCAGGGCAATCAGGCGACGATCGCGGTCGATGCCAGCATCCGCAGCGGTTGTCGGGGCCGCGACGCCGCCGACCCGTGGCAGGCGGCGGCACTGCGTGGTGTCGATCTGCGTGCGCTCGGTCAGGAACCGGGCTGGTCGGTCGAGGTCGTCGAGGGTGAGTGGCTGCGAATCGTCCAGGCGGGAGAGGCCGACATGCTGGTTGCGCGCGATCCGGTGCGGGAACGGACGGGCTCCGGCGCGACGGTCTATACGGGGCGGGCCGCCGGTCAGCGCCTGCGCCTGCGCCTGACGGAATCGGGCTGCACCGATTCAATGAGCGGGGAATCGTATCCGTTGACCGCCACGCTGACCCTGGATGAGCGTCAGCTGCGTGGTTGTGCGCGGACCCTCTAGTGCCCTTTAACGCAAGTTCGTCGTCTTTTCGCCGGGCCTCGAAGCGCCTGGCGGCGTTGCGCCTCCTCGCCATAGGAGGTGCTATGACTCGTCGGCGCGCCTTGCCAGTCGCCACGATGCCTCGCCGAGAAAGATCGACGAACTTGCGTTAAAGGACACTAGTGGGCCCGGTTGAGCGACTGACGGCCACTTGATGCCGGTCAAGGGCAGCGGCGGCGTAGCGGCATAGCGTCCTGCGTAGAGGGATGCCAGTTCAAGGCGCTGCAGCCGGGCATTTACGTCTACAACTGCGCCACGCCCATGGTCGCCCATCACATCACCAACGGCATGTATGGCCTGGCCGTGATCGAGCCCGAGGGTGGTCTCGAAGATGTCGATCGTGAGTTCTATGTGATGCAGGGCGATCTGTACACGGTCGAGGACCACGGCACGCGCGGGGACCTTGGCTTCAGTGTCGACAAACTGCTGGACGAACGCGCGGAATACTTCACTTTCAATGGCGCCGTCGGGGCGTTGACCGCCGAGCATCCGCTGGAAGCCGAGGTGGGCGAGGATGTCCGGATATTCTTCGGCGTCGGTGAGCCCAATGCCACGAGTTCGTTCCGCGTGATCGGCGAGATCTTCGACCGGGTCTATGACCAGGGGGCCATCACCAGTGAACCGCTGCGTGACGTGCAGACGCTGACGGTTGCCCCTGGCGGTGCGACCATGGTCGAGTTCGGTCTCGACGTGCCCGGCCGCTACATCCTTGTCGACCATTCCCTGTCGCGCGCGGAGAAAGGGCTCGCCGGTTTTCTCCATGCCGAAGGTGAACAGAACCCGGAGATCTTCCGCGAAGATCGTTGATCGGCCGGGGGGATGGGCGAGCGGTCGTCACCTCGTGTCGGGCCGTCGACACCATGCCCCGGGTGATTGACCGGATAACGGCCCTGGCGGCACCCGTGCGGGTACCGCCAGGGTCGTTGGGTGGCGCCACGACCTTGACCCCGAGCGCTTCACGTCGCCGTTGTCGGCACCTGGCAAGCTCTTTGCTCGCTTCACGGGTGTCGGCGGTGTGGGCGCCGACGCAACGGGACGCGCGACCCCGCGCCAGTGCCAGTGTATCGGGGATCCGCGTCGTTTGCCGGCGGGGTCGCATAGCGTGTGACCCCGCTTTTTTCTGTCCCTTCGCTGTGACCGATGCGCCCCGCGGAAGTGCCCGCAGGCGAGCGGGCCCGGCAGGATGAACCGGGTGGTGCCTGCCGGGCGACCCGCGTGTGCTGCTACCATGGAAGGCCCGACAGCGACATCCGGCCCGACTTCATGCTCTCGATCATTGGTGGAGGCCTCGCCGGCTGCGAGGCGGCCTGGCAGGCGGCGCAGCGCGGTGTGCAGGTGCGCCTGTACGAGATGCGCCCACGGCGCGCGACCGAGGCGCATGTCACCGACCGACTCGCCGAACTCGTGTGCTCCAACTCGCTCGGCTCCGACGTAATCGATCGCCCCTCCGGTCTGCTCAAGGCCGAACTGCGACGCATGGGCTCGTTCCTGCTCGACTGCGCCGATGCCACCGCCGTACCCGCCGGCAGTGCCCTGGCCGTCGACCGCGAGGCGTTCGCGGAGCGGGTTACCGCGCACCTGGAGGCCCATCCAGGGATCGAGATCGTGCGCGAAGAGATCACGGCCCTGCCGGATGGGCCGACCATCATCGCCTCCGGCCCGCTGACCTCACCAGCCCTGTCGGACGCGCTGGCTGACCTGTCCGGCGAGGAGCATCTGTTTTTCTTCGATGCCATCTCGCCGATCGTCGAGGGGGATTCGGTCGATCTGGATGTCGCCTTCCGCCAGTCGCGCTGGGATCGCGGTGATCAGGCCGGCGGCGACTACATCAACTGCCCGCTCGACCGCGAAGAATACGAGGCCTTCGTCGATGCCCTGCTGGGCGCCGAGCGGATCCCGCTGAAAAGCTTCGAGGCCGCCATCGACTCGGGCGTCAAGGCGGGGCTGCACCGCTTCTTCGAGGGCTGTCTGCCGATCGAGGT
>CAJXKK010000024.1 GCA_913055615.1 uncultured Ectothiorhodospiraceae bacterium | reverse complement strand
TTGCCCGTGCCGGCGCTCGCCTCGATCAGGCGGATGCCGTCGAGCGGCATCGTGGCCGGGTCGAAGGACTCGATGGTATGGGTATCCTCGCCGCTCATGCGTCTTCGTCCGGCTCACCGAGAACCTGCCGCAGCGGTGCCACGACCGCCTCGGTGACACGCACGAAACCGGATGCGTCGGCATCGGCGCCCAGCGGCGTCACCGTCGGTTCGAACAGCGGCTGCAGCCACGGATCACGGCGTGGATGCGGCGGCTGCCAGGTATTGCTGAGCCAGCCGTTGGTGCTGTCCAGCGCCTGGGCCGGCGTCTTCACTTCGCCGGTATCCCGGCTCTTTTTCTCGCGTTGATCCAGGTAGTGCTCGGCGATGTATGGTTCGAAGAACAGAGGGCGCGCGTGGCCGCTGCGGTAATAATCGATCGCGGCGGCCAGGTTACGGGCTGCCGCATCGCGGTCGATACGACCGACAAGCTGGGTGGCCTCATCTTCACCGGTACCCGCCACCCGCAGCGCCACATCATGGCCGCTGGCGACCACGGCCTGGTAAGCCAGCCACCAGGGCAGCAGGTGGTTAATCCGCAATATGCCCGGGCGTAGCCGTCGCATCTCGGTAGGACCAACAGACGGCACGCGGCCGAGCAGGCGCGTGCCATCATCGAGCGTCAGATCGATATCGATATCCGCTTCGGGGGCGGCGTCCTGCTGCCACTGCCAGTACAGCGGTAGAACCGTGTTCACCTCCGCAGCCGCTTCCGCATACTCGGCGCCGCCCAGTGGCGGTGGCGGCAGATCTCCGCGCGCGCGTTCCAGGGCGGACGGTTCGGGGGCGATCTCTTTCAGACTATTGGCCTTCGCCACATGGAACAGCCGATCGCGCAGCAGGTGTTTCTCCAGACCACAGAGCGCGCGTGGTTCCTCGTCTTCAAGCGCGGTATCCGGCTCCTCCAGTTCCAGTCGCAAGCGCTCCTGGAAGAACCAGCGCGCCGGATGCCGGAAGAAGCGCTGCAGCTCAGCGAGCTCGACCGGTTCGCCCGGTTCGGGACCGGAAAGCGCCGTGCCATCGATGAACGGTGCGTGCTCGACCCGCTCGCCGCATTGCGCCTGCGCGGCCAGACGCCAGTCATCATCGAACGTGAAGAGATTCGGGTTGTCCGGCATGAAGTAGCGCGGACTGAACGGGTGCATCGGCTGTTCCGTGACCAGCGCCGCGCGGAAGTCCCCGCGTGACCACCCGGCGAAACAATATCCTTGCAGAAAGTCGAGGAACTCGCCCACCACCGTCGACGGCTGCAGTTCCGAACCATCCGCGACGTCGCGCCCCGTGTAACTCACGAAGAAGCATCGGCGCGCGGCCATCAGGGCCTGCAGGAACGTCATGCGATCGCCGTCGCGCACGCTCGGATCACCGGTCCGCGGCTGCTGCTGCACGAGGTTGAACTCGCGCTGGCCGTCTTGGCGAGGGAAGACGCCGTCGTCCATGCCGACCATGCAGATCACGTCGAACGGCACGCCGCGCAGGGGCTCCAGCCCCGAGAACGTGACGGCCCCGGTCACCAGCGGTTGCCGCTGCGATCCGCGGGCCAGCGCACCGAGCAGGGCCTCGCGGACCGCCTCCCAGCTGAGGACCTCGTCGTCCAGCGACTGCGCGGCCTCTTCAAGTGCGGCGGTGGCCTCGATCACCGTGTCGAGTGCGCTCGACTCGTGGCTGTCGTCCGGGTCGACCACGAACAGATCCCGTGCCATCCCGTTCAGGCGCTCCTGCCAGGCAGCGGCTGTGGTCGCCTCGGTCAGCGCATCGCGCCAGCCACGCAGTCGGTCCACCAGCAGCCAGAGGCGACCAACGGCGGTGGCCGAGCCGCCCTCCAGATCGATCCAGGGCGCGACGCCATCGACCAGGGCCGTGTCGTCGCCCTGGGCGAGACCGAGCAGCAGCCGGTCGACGCCGAAGCGCCAGGTGTTCTGCTCGAATCCGGCCGCGCCGGTGGCCACGCGCGTCTCCCGGTCGAGGCCCCAGCGTACGCCGGCGGACGACACCCATTGGTGCAGCAGTTCCAGATCGCTCTCGTCGAGGCCGAAGCGCCGCATCACCGCGGGCACGCCGGCCAGCGCCAGTACCTCGCTCGCCGTCCAGCGCGACAACGGCAGCTCGATCAGCTGCTGAAAGGTCTGCACGATCGGGTGCGTATCGAGCCGCGGCCGGTCGGCCACGCTGCAGGGGATCCGGCGGCCGCCCGAGGCCGCGCCGAACACACCATGCACCGCCGGCGCGTAGCGGGCGATGTCCGGCACGAGCACGAGGATATTCCGCGGTTCCAGTTCCGGATCCCGCGCCAGCAGATCCAGCAGCCGGTCGTGCAGCACCTGCATCTCGCGCACCGGCCCATGGCAGGCGTGCACCTGGATCGAGGTATCCGCATCGACGCCGCCGGCATCCACTGCCTCGGCCGCACCCTCGATCACCCCGGACTGCACCCGATGCAGGAGAGAATCCGTGCCGGGCGGTTCATAGGCCAGCGCCTCGACAAGCGGTTCCCGCACGTCCACGAACTCGTCCGAGTACAGCACGCGCAGAAAATCCCGGCCGGCGCGCCCAAGCGAGGCCAGAAGAGGGTGGCCCGTAGCGCCGATCGGTTCCTCATGTAGGCCGGATGAAGGCGAAGCCGGAATCCGGTCCGCCGGCTCCCCGGATTCCGCGTCCGGCTCCATCCGGGCTACATCATCGGTAGGCCGGTCTTGCCCGGCGCCACCATCATCGTCGGATGCGCCATCACCGGCCCGGGCAATGCCGGCGTGCAACGCCTCCACATCCACCCGCCCGATCCGCTGCGTCGGCACATCGCCCCAATATGCCGCCGAAGGATTGGGCAGCATGAAATGCACATCGACGTATTCACCGAGTCCATACAGCAACCGCAGATAATCCGCCGGCAGATCCGACAGCGCGAATGCGTAAATCGGATCGGGCACACGCGAGAGATCGAGCTCACCGCGCTGCGCCCGTTCCAGAAATTCCGTCAGCAACTGCGCCCGATGCGCCTGCCCGATGCGCTCGACCACCGCCCGCCAAACCGGCGCTTGCCACGAAGCCGGGGGCGTCATCGTCTCGTCACCGGCCTCCCAGACCGCCAGTACGTCACGCCGGTGGATCAGATACTGGTCGAACACATCGGCCAGCTGCTGCGCCAACTGATACCGGTGCCGCTCACGCGGCTCGGGCGCCAGGTAGCGCTGCACCTCGGGGACATCCAGCTCCGGGAGCAGGGCATACAGATGCCACACCAGCCGCCCGCGCTCGTAATCGGAACTGTCCGGCCGATCGCGCCGGGTATCGCGCAGCATCCGCCAGACGAACAAGCCCGGCACCGGCAGATCGAGATTCGCGGCCGTTCCCTCTGACTCCGCGAGCTCCGCCTGCAGCCAGCGCCCGGTCCCGCGGTTCGGCACGAGGATCGTATCCGGAACCAGCGGCGACACATCGCGGGTCTGCCCGCGGAGGACGGCAAGCACCTCGGCGAGACGGGTCAGATCGTGATGTTGGTAGAGGTAGATCATGGATGCCCGGTCACGAATGAACCGGGCAACGATGCCACATTGGGAAGCGGTCGGACATGGTCCGATGCGATCGACGCGACAGCGCGCGTCGCGGGCGGGGAACGGGAGCTGGTGTCAGCCCTCCGCGTACAGCAGCCGCCCGATGCGCTCTTTCCCTTCCAGTCCCCAGGCGGTCTCGATCAACGCGTCCATCTCGGCCGGAGTGGCGGCGCTGCTGAAGTCGGCCAGGCGTCGGGCTTTGTCTTCGATCTCATCACGACTCAGCGTGTTCCCCGGATCGCCCTTGGGCTCGTCGACCCGGCCGGTCAAGGTGCGGCCGTCGGTCGTTTCCACCGAGACCTTGCCGATCCACCGTTGCGGGTAGGCCGCGTCGACCTCCGGGTCCAGTTCCATGGTCACGCGTTGGCGGAACGCGTCGACGTCCGCCGAGTTGAAGTCGTGCTCGAATTCCTGCACGCCAGCCCGCCGGTATTTGGCGATCAGGCCGAGGGTCGATCCCATTGAAAACTTGGCCTGGTGGACGCTGCGTGGTTCGATGACCGCGCCGAGCACATCGATTGCGCCCTGGTGGACATGTGTGATCACGCGGGCGATGTCGTCGGCGGCGAGGTTGTGCGCCTCTATCACCTCCAGGAGGGCGTCCGCTGCCGGATGCGTGTGGCGGCAGGAGGCGTGGAACTTGAACGACGTCTCCGTGAGGGCCCATCGGGTGCCGAGTCCGTCGGTCAGCCGTGTGGGATCCGAGTCCGTCGACATGCCCGCGGCCATGCCCTGGTCGCCTTCGAGAATGCGGGCCGCACCGGTCAGACCCCCATGCGCGAGATACGCGGCGGTGAGGCCATCGGCCGCCGCCTTGGCCGTGTGCAGTTGTTTCGAGTCGGCGGCATCTCGCAGGAATTCCCACAGACCGGCGGCCTGGGTCCCCGCCGACCCGAGCGCGTGCAGCATCGTATCGGCATCGAGGCGCAATAGGCGGCCGGCCGTGACCGCCGCCGCGAGCGTGCCCGCGGTGCCCGTAGTGTGGAATATCCGGTAGTGCGAGCGCCCCAGGAACTCGCCGATTCGGATGCCTGCTTCGTAACCGGCGGTGGCGGCGGCGAGGAACTCGCGGCCATTCGCGCCGCTCGACTGGGCAACCGCGAGGGCCACGGGAAAGACGACGGTGCCAGGGTGAAACACCGAGCCGTTGTGGACGTCATCCTGTTCCGCCACATGCGATGAAGCGCCATTGACCATGGCGGCGAACAGAGGCGACGTAGTGCGTCGTGACACGAGGATCTCCGCGCTACCGTCGGTCGGTCCCATCGCGGCGGCGAACGCTTCGATCGCTTCGATCGCATGTGCCCCTTTGCCCGCGAGTGCCGAGCCCGCCCAGTCAAGGAACAGGTCCTCCGCGCGGCGCAACACCGGCGCCGGTATATCCGCGTGGCGCAGACCGGCGGCGAATGTCGCCATTGTTTCGGAAGGATGGCTGTCGTTCACTTGTTTCTCCGTCGGCTGCCCGTTTGGCGTTTCGTTCGCGATTGTCTCTTCGGTCACCTGCTCAGAAGGACCGGGGCATTTCGAGCACGTGCTCGGCGATGTACGAGAGGATGAGATTGGTAGAGATCGGCGCGACCTGATAAAGCCGGGTCTCCCGGAACTTGCGTTCGATGTCGTACTCGTGCGCGAAGCCGAAGCCGCCGTGGTATTGCATGCACACGTTCGCCGCTTCCCAGGACGCATCGGCGGCGAGCAACTTCGCCATATTGGACTCGGCGCCGCAGTGCTCGTTTGCGTCGTAAAGGTCGCATGAGCGGTAGCGCATCAGGTCGGCCGACCGGGTATTGGCATAGCTTCGGGCGATCGGGAACTGCACACCCTGGTTCTGCGCGATTGGTCGGCCGAAGACGACGCGCTCGTTGGTGTAGTCGACCACGCGGTTGATGAACCACCAGGCATCGCCGATGCATTCGGCGGCGATCAGCGTGCGCTCCGCGTTAAGGCCATCGAGGATATAGCGGAACCCCTTGCCTTCCTCACCGATCAGGTTCTCAACCGGGACCTCGAGGTCATCGATGAACAGCTCATTGGTCTCATGGTTCACCATATTTTTGATGGGACGCACGCTGATGCCATTGTCGATCGCCTCGTGCAGATCGACGAGAAAGACCGACATCCCCTGCGACTTGCGCTCCACTTTCTCGAGCGGGGTCGTCCGCGCCAGCAGGATCATCAGGTCGGAGTGCTGCACCCGCGAGGTCCAGACTTTCTGGCCGTTGATGATGTACCGGTCGCCCTTGCGCACTGCCGTCGTCTTCGTACGGGTGGTGTCAGTGCCGGTGCTGGGCTCGGTGACCGCCATCGACTGCAGACGCAGTTCACCGGTGGCGATACGTGGCAGGTAGGTCTGTTTCTGTTCTTCCGAACCATGGCGCAGCAGTGTGCCCATGTTGTACATCTGTCCATGGCAGGCGCCGGCGTTACCCCCGTTGCGATTGATCTCTTCCATGATGACCGAGGCCTCGGCCAGACCGAGGCCCGAGCCGCCATATTCCTCAGGGATCATTGCAGCCAGCCAGCCCGCCTCGGTCAGGCTGTCGATAAACGCCTCGGGATAAACGTCCTCGGCGTCGATCCGGCGGAAATACTCGTCGGGATACTGCCTGCAGAGCTCGCGCAGGGCGTCTCTCAGATCCTGGTACTGGTCGGGATGCGGGTGGTCCATGGTCATCGATCCGGTTGAGACGGTCTCACCGTCGTCGGGTTTGGCGTTCAGTCCGCGAGTTCGACCGTGACCTCCATGGTCATCGCGCCGACTTCATCGACGCACCACAGGTCCACGGTGCTGCCGTCGCTCGCGGGGCGTCCGCACAGGTGAAAAGTCGTGCCGTGGTACAAGGGGCGCAACGCACGCACATGGAGTGCGGTGATCGCGCGTTCGGGGAACCGCGTGGCGCACTCCTCGGCGAGCAGGGTGGCGACCAGCGGGCCGTGAACGACGAGCCCGGAGTAGCCCTCGACACCGGTGGCATAGGGCTCGTCGTAATGGATGCGGTGACTGTTGAACGTCAGAGCGGAGTAGCGGAACAGCATTATGGGATCGGCGCTGCGCGCCACGGACCACACGGCATCCGCGGGCGGTTCCTTGCCGGGTGGTATGGGTGCATCCGGGCGCGGTTCCTCGCGATAGACGATGTCGTGCTCATCCGTGATCGCCGGCCCCGACGCCCCATTGATGCGATGTTCAACGGTGACGATCGCGAGTTGGCCGCTGCGCCCGTGCTTTTCTTCGACATGGGCGATCCGGGACACGCGTTCCGCCTGCTCGCCGAGCCGCAGGGGCTGATGGAACCGCAGACGGCTGCCGGCCCACATCCGGCGCGGCAGTTCGATCGGTGGCAGGAACCCGCCGCGTTTCATGTGGCCATCCGTACCGAGTTCGCAGCTCCGCGGAGTTTCCAGAAAGTAGAGCCAATGCCACAGCGGCGGCAGGGGCATTCCGTCGGCGGTCGGAGACGTCTCTCGATCCAGGGTCGCGGCCATCGCTCGAGCGGATCCGGCGATGATCCTGTCCCGGCTCGTTTCGGTGCGCCCGATCCATTCGGAAAAGCGGTCACTGTCCATGGGTTCTCACTGTCGTCGCGGGGCTGGAGTGGATGGGAGCGTGTGGCATCAGCGCATGACAAAAGGGTTGGCGGTGCTCGTCTGTGTGGCGATCCACACCGACTTGACCGAACAATACTGTTTAATCGCCTCGAGGCCGTTCTCGCGTCCGAGGCCGCTGCGCTTGAAGCCGCCGAAGGGCGTCGTGTAACTGAGCGCCCGGTAGGTGTTCACCCAGATGGTGCCGGCCCGCAGCCGGTCCGCCATGCGCAGCGATCGGCCCATGTCGCTCGTCCAGATTCCGGCGGCGAGGCCGTAGACCACGTCGTTGCCGATGGCTATCGCCTCTTCCTCGTCGTCGAAGGGGATGATCGCCAGCACGGGACCGAAGACCTCCTCCTGAGCGATGCGCATGGTGTTGTTCACGCCAGTGAACACGGTTGGTTCGACGAACTGCCCACCCTTCGCTCCAGGGCCCGTGCAGGGCCCACCGCCAAGTACACACGTCGCTCCCTCACTACGGGCTATATCGATGTATTCGAGTACTTTGTTGTACTGCGCTTCGGTCGTCACTGGCCCAACATTGGTCGAGGCGTCCATTGGATCACCGATCCGTGCCTCGCGGGCCACTTCGACCAGACGTTTGACGAAACGGTCGTGTATCGAACGCTGCAGCAGCAGACGTGAACCGGCGATGCAGGTCTGACCGGTCGCGGCGAAGATGCCGGAGATGGCGCCCATGACCGCCGCCTCCAGGTCCGCGTCCTCGAACACGATATTCGGGGACTTGCCGCCCAGTTCGAGCGACACGTGCTTGATTCCGGCGGCGGCGTTTTCGTAGATCTTCTGGCCGGAGAGATCGGAGCCCGTGAAGGCGACCTTGGCGACGTCCGGATGATCGACCAGGGCGGAGCCGGCCTCCCGGCCAAAACCCGTGATGACGTTCACCACGCCCGGCGGGAAGCCCGCCTGCTCAATGAGCTTCACGAACTCGAGCGTCGATGCCGAAGTGAACTCGGACGGCTTGATCACGGCCGTATTGCCGGCGGCGAGTGCCGGCGCCAGCTTCCATGTGAGCAGCAGCAGCGGCGAATTCCACGGCGTAATCATCGCGATCACGCCGAGCGGCTCATATTTCGTGTAATTGAAGAATGCGGGTTTGTCGCTCGGGATCACCGAGCCCTCGATCTTGTCCGCGAGGCCACCGTAATAGCGGTACCACTCGGCGATATAGCGAGTCTGCGCGCCCATCTCGGCCAGCAGCTTGCCGTTGTCCGTGACCTCGATCTCGGCGAGTCGGGGCGCCTCTTCCTCGATCAGGTCCGCGAGTCGGACCAGCAGGCGGCCGCGCGCCGATGCGGTGAGCCGACGCCATTCTCCGTCGAAGGCGGTGGCTGCCGCCCCTACGGCCCGGTCGACATCGGTGGCATCGCCCTCGGCCAGCTCAGCCCAGTCCTCGCCCGTGTAGGGATTGCGGCTGGCGAAATACCGGCCCGTGGAAGGGGCCGCGGCCGTTGCGTTGATGTAGTGCTCGTAGCGTTTCATGTCGTTCACTCCGCGTCTGCGGCCGGCGGACTCATTGCGGCTGGTCGCCATCCGGGAAATCGAGTGGCGCGTGGGCACCGAGCCCTGGCACCGGCCCGGGCATGCGCTGCGCACCGCGCACCAGCGGCGCCGGCGCGGGAATGCGGATCGGGCCACCGGGGGTGTCGATCTCGACCATACGCAGGTGCGGATGGCGTGCCAGACCGGCCATGTCATTGACCGTGGCGAAAGCGATGTCCGCGAGCGCCAGCGCGGCCTGGGCGCTGTCGTGATCATGGCGCGTGAAGGCCTCGGCGAGCAGTGCGTCGGTCGCGGCCCGATGTTCGACCCGGGCGACGTTCGAATGGAAGCGCGGGTCTTCGATCAACTCCGGTCGTTTCAGGAAGTCGCGGCAGAGCAGAGCCCACTCACGCTCGCTCTGGATCGAGATCAGGAACATCGAGCCGTCGCCGGCTTTGAAGGCGCCATAGGGTGCGATGCTCGGGTGGGCCAGGCCCACTCGCTGCGGCGTCCGCCCGCCAAGCTCCTGCAGCAGGGGGACGGCGAGCCAGTCGGCCATAACGTCAAACATCGAGATGCTGATCTCCGCGCCCGTGCCAGTCCGCGAGCGCGCGACCAGCGCCTCGAGAATGGCCGCGTGCGCGGTCGCACCGGTCGCGATGTCGACCAGCGAGATACCGACGCGCGAGGGAGATTCCGGGCCGCCGGTGATCGAACAGAGGCCGGCCTCGGCCTGGATCAGCAGGTCGTAGGCCTTGCGCTGCGCCAGCGGCCCCTGGTCGCCGTAGCCGCTGATCGAACAGGTGATCAGTTCGGGGCGCTCCGCGCGCACGTATGCCGGTCCGAACCCGAGGCGATCCATTGCGCCCGGCTTGAGGTTCTGCACGAAGATATCGGCGCGGCCCAGCAGTTCCTGCATGGTTACGCGGTCGGCGTCGTCGCGCAGATCCAGTACCAGTGACTCCTTGCCCCGATTGAGCCACACGAAGTAGCTGCTCTGTCCGCTCGCGAGTTCATCGTAGCCGCGCGCGAAGTCACCCTCGGGGCGCTCGATCTTGATCACGCGCGCACCGGCATCCGCCAGCCGGCCGGTGCAGAACGGTGCGGCCACTGCCTGTTCGACGGCAACGACCAACAGGCCCTCAAGGGGATGGGCGAGGCTCATTGGATGATCCTCCTTTGTGCCCGTTCCCGGGCTTGCCGCGAGGGACGATGAGCAGTCCTTTGGGCTGTGGTCAGCCATTCGGGCTCTCCGCGTGGGCTGGGAGCACGTTCGACGTTCGTGGAAAAACCCTTCCCTTGCAAAGACCTGTTTGCGCTGGGGGGCATATCGGTGTCCTATACCCGGTCCGTACCGGCACTCGCGGAGCCAGCACGGATGGCGGCAAGGCGCTGCTCGGCGCGATCGAACGCCGCTACCCGCCGGCGGGCTGCATCGAGTACGGGGCGGTCGATCATCCGGCCACGGAAACGGCTGACGCCGCCCTCGGCACGCACGATGAGTTCGCGCGCCTCGTCGGCATCCTCACGCTGAGGCTGGAATCCGCGGATGGCCGGGATGATCTGGGCGGGGTGGATCAACAGCTTGCCACCGAAACCCAGTGCCGCGGCCCGCCCGGCGTCGCGCTCGACCGGCATGTCGCTGTCGATACCCGGTGTCACACCGTCGAAGGGCTTCGGAGCGTCGGCGAGGGCGGCCGCCAGCACGATCTCCGAGCGGGCGCTCAGAAGCGCATCGGCGGTGTGGTCAATACCCACCGTGTGCGCATAATCGATGGAGCCGAAGGCGAGGCGATCCGCCTGGTCAGCGAGCGTACGCGCGTCCGCCAGGCCCCGTGGCGTCTCGATCAGCGCGAGGATCGAGGCGTTGCGCGGCAGGCGCTCGCGGAGCGCGCGCAGATCAACCTGCGCCTCGGCCTTGGGCAGGACGATGCCGTCGGTACCGCCAGCGTCCAGCAGGTCGAGGTCGGCCGGGAAATCGGCCGTTGTGGCCGCGTTGACGCGCAACAGGACGGGTACGGACGGACACAGATTGGGCAGGATCCGCGCGAGTGCAGCCCGTGCCGGTGGCCGCTCATCGGGGAGCAGGGCATCCTCCAGATCGATAATGATGCAATCGGCGCCCGATCGGGCCGCCCGCTCGAATCGATCCGGGCGCGTGGCCGGCACGAAGATCGGCAGTTCGGGTGGGGCATCCCGGAGATTTTCGCCCGTCATCGCAAGGACCTCCTGCGTGGACCCGATACCGATGAAGCGGCGATCGCCGCAGCGGATACCATTTGACAAGTAAAAGCATAAGCGGAGACTCTGTCCCGCAACCAAGACAGTTTTTCTGGAGCCGTGATCGCGAAAAGTGATGGCCCGGAACTGTCGCTCAATCCGGAGGGAAACAGCACTTGGATATTCGTCAGCTTCGCTACTTCGTTGCGGTGGTTGAAGCCGAATCCTTTTCGCGTGCGGCGCAGAAGCTGCACGTGGCTCAGCCGGCGCTCAGCCTGCACGTGCGCAATATGGAGGCGGACCTCGGCACGGAATTGCTGGTCCGTACGCCCCAGGGCGTGGTCCCGACCGATGCCGGTCTCGTGCTGCTGCAGCGGGCCCGTGAAATCATATCCGACTTCCAGAGTGCCAAGCAGGCGGTGCAGGAACACGCAAACGACCCCGCCGGCGAGGTCCACCTCGGACTGCCGGGCACGATCGCCGAACTGCTCGCCGTCCCGCTGATTCTGCGGGCCCGCGAACGCTATCCGCGCATCCGCCTGAAGATCGCCGAGGCGATGTCCGGTTTTATACTCGAGTGGCTGTACGAAAGCCGGGTTGACCTGGGCGTGCTGTACCTGCCGATCCACGAGCGCGGACTGCGCTCGACGCCGATCGCTACCGAACAGCTGTATCTTTTCGCGCCGGCGGAATTCGAGTCGGATCAGGTGCCTGCCGATGGTGCGTCCATAGACATCACCGCCATTCCCGAACTCCCGCTGGTGCTGCCCGGCACGAGTCATGGCCTGCGCAGTCTCATCCAGACCGAACTCGACAAACACGGACTCGCGCTGTCTACGGTCACCGAAATCAACTCGTACAAGGCGATCAAGACGCTTGTTCAGCACGGTGAAGGGCTGTCGATCCTGCCGGCCAACGCGATCGCGGAAGAGGTGGCGGACGGGCGCGTGCGCAGCTGGCCGATCGGCGACCCGCCATTCGGCCGTACCGTGCATCTCGTGCAGCCGTTCGATCGACGGCTCACCTCGGCGGGATTGGCCGTGCAAGAGATCTGCCGCTCGACTCTCGAGGACCTGCGCGCGACCGGGCACTGGCTGACCAATCTCGACGAGATGGGCGTCAGGCGTGCGCCGCGGGCCGATCAGGAAGACTGAACGGCACCGACGCCATCCCGCGGTCAGGGCGCAAATACCGCCGGGAGCGCGAGTAGCCGGTATCGCGGCCGTTGTGCTCATGATGTCTGACGCGGGGCCACCCGCCTGACGAACTGTTCCAGCCAGCGCGGCGCCCCCTGCTCGAATGACGGTCGTTCCGGTTCCAGCTGCAGGCGGAAGACGATCGGGCGATTCAGTACCGACATCCCGGCTTTGTAAGCCAGCCACCATGCGATGAACACGCCCAGCAGCCAGAACAGGATCTGCCACACCCATAGCGACGGCAGCAGAAGCGCGGGCGTGAGTTCGCTGAACATGGGGTCGGAGAAGAACCGGTTGCCGAGGATGGCACCCGGCCCGAGGGCGAAGAAGGCCCAGACGAGGATCAGCGACCACTTCGCCCCGCGCGCCGCGGGTCCACCGAGGTCCTGACGGTGCTCGCGCAGGAAGACGTCGTGCAGGCGGTCGCGCGTGCCACGCTCGGCATCGCGGGCGGTGAAGATGCTGGCGAGCAGGCAGGCGGCGATGTTGAAGGCCAGCCCCCAGCCAGCGGAATGGATCGTCAGCGGCCAGCGCCCCCAGGGCAGGTCCACGAACAGGCTCTCGAATACGAGCAGCCCCAGCGGTTCGGTGAACAGGACCAGCAGAATGCCGAAGATCAACCCCGCGAGCACGGCGCTGCGGCTGATCCAGCGGACCCAGCACAGACCGATCAGCGCGGGCAGTAATTGCACCGAGAGCGAGAGCGCGAGGCCACCACCGATCTCGGCGAGCAGCGGCGCATAGGCGGCGAGCAGGGCGATCGTGAGGTAGATCACGCCCAGCGTGACGCGTGCCGTCAGACGTCGGCCGTCGGGAGACAGATCGGGGAGGAGGTCGCGGCCGAGCAGTTCGATCACGAACAGGCTCGCCCCGGACTGAGCGAAGAAGGCCACGACGATCTGCAGCGCGGCGGCGAGCATCAGCACGAAGCCCACGGCGAGCATGGCATCGACGTCCACCAGGGCCGTAAGCACGCCGGTATAGCTTACCGTGGCCTCGCGCAGGGGGCCGGAATGGGCAAGCGCCACGCCCGCGCCAATGAAGGGCGCGGCCAGCAACAGCACGCCCGTGGCGAGCCCGGCGGTCAGCCAAACCTGCTTGAACGCGTAGTGCGCCGGTGGACGCGTCGTCATGCCCAGCAGCGTGAACGCGGGGCTGAGCACGATGCCGATGAACGCGAGCGCCTGCGAAAACACCGCCGTCGTGGTCCACAGGCCGCCGATGGTCTCTTCCTTGCCGATGCCGGCGGAATACTGCATTACGCCAGGGATCGCTTCGCTGAGGATGCCTTCCGGGGCGGGCACATCGCCGTACACGAGTGCGGTCCATCCGAGGCCGGCGGCCCCGCCGACCCCGACGAACACGATCAGCGTGACCAGCACAACGGCCTGGGCGCCGATCGCATAGATCGTCCCGCGCCAACCGCCGATCACGCCGGCGAGAAACAGGAAGAACGCGCACGCCCAGATGGCCTCGGCACGTTCGATCGTGTCGCCGGTCGCGCTCGCGATGATCGCGCCGAGGCGCGACAGGCTCTGGCCGGCGAAGGGCACCGCGAACAGCAGGACCAGCACGAGCGTCAGCACGCGCAGGGTGACCGAACCGTAGTAGGCGCTGAGCAGATTGCCCAGCGTGCGGTGGCCGCTGATGCGCGCGGCCAGCAGCAGCCGCTTGTGTACCAGTACGCCCGCGAGGGCGGCCAGCACGACACCCATGGCGACGTGGTTGTACTGCAGCCCGTACAGCGCGAGGAGCAGGAAATGATCGTAGAGCCCGATCCCCGCGATGACGATGCCCGTGCCGGCGAACATGAAACACCACGGCGGCAGGCTCGAGCCGCCGTCCAGGTACTCCTCGGGCGCGTGCGCGCAGCGCGCCGTCAGCGCGGCGATGTACACCGCGTAGACGAAGAAGAATCCGAGCACGCCGATGAGCAGGGTGGTCATGTGGCAGGCTCCTTCAACCCTGCGTGTCCCGGCGCCGGACTTCGTCCGGGCCGAAATCGCTGATCACGTCGAAGGCGCGGAAAGCGCCGCGGGCGCCGAAGTGCGTGACCATGTAGAAGATCGCCACTACCGCCAGTACCAGCAGACCGATACTCAGCGGGACGAACAGCGCCAGCGCCGGCTCACTGCGGAGCAGCAGCGCGAGCAGGAACCCGATAAGCCCGAGCGCATAGGCCACCAGCCCGAGCGCGACCTCGCGCGCGGAGAAATGCGTGTGGCTGACGGCGTTGATGATTACGTGAGCAACGAATCCGGTGATCACCACCGTAAAGGCGCCGAACACGGGAATGGCTTCCATCGCCTGCAAACCGCGCGCGAGCAGGGCGACCGCCACGAATCCGATCGCGAGCCAGATCGACATCACGAGCGCGTGGCGGTCGAGCCGCCCCCACGCGTCGGATCCCTCGTCAGTGCCGTTTTCCATCGCCTTCTCCAAAGCCGGGGGCCTCCGCGCGAATCGCCGGTACCGCGGGGCGTGCGGGTCGTGGCAGGGCGGGCCGCGCGGGCCCGCCCCGGGCGTGTCCGATCAGTTGTCGCCCTGGTCGCCCTTGTCGGACTCCGCGAAGTTGCGGAACGACATGCCGCCGGCACTGCCGATGCTGTCGAGGGGCAGACCGAGATCCTTCATGAGCCCGTCCACGAAGGCCACCTGGGTCCGGTACTTCATGGCCGAGTTGACCACGCGGTCGGTCATGTTGCCGCCGCCCGGACCACCGGAATCTTCGCCGTTTTCGGTCGATTCCGACGGGCTGTTGATGCCCGGCAGCCCATCGACCTGCATGATCTTTATGGAGTCGATATTCTCCATCGGCTTGACGGTCTGCTCGATGATCTCGGGCAGGGTCTTGACCAGGTGCTCGTAGATCGCGCTGCGGCGACTCTGCTCGTTGCGCGTGTTCTCGGACTCGTTGAGCTTGCGCGCACCCTCGGCGTCCTTGTCGTAACGCACCTCGGCCGCGTTCGCCTCGGCGATCTCCGCCTGGGCGCGTTCCTCGGCGGCCGCGCGTTCGGCTTCGGCGTGTCGCGTGACGCGCAATGCCTCGCGCTCGGCACGCGAACTCGCCTCGACCTGTTCGACCCGCTTGTTGCGATCGGCGATCTCGAGTGCCCGGGCGCTCGAGACTTCCTCTTCGGCCTGCGCGAACAGCTTCTCGTGTTTGGCCTCGTCCGTGCGGGCCACCGCTTCCTCGATCGACTTGTTGACGACCGCGATGAGGCGGTCCTTGTCGACGATCTCGACCTCCTTCTGCTGTTCGATCTCGAAGCGTTCGATGAACTTCTGTGCGGAGACGCGCATTTCCTCGATCTCGCGCTGCGCCGCGATGTTCGCGTCTTCCGTCTCGCGCATCGAACTCGTTTCGGCCAGCTTGATCGTGTGTTCCTTGTTGATCCTGCGCTGGGCGACATCTTCTTCGTGCTGGAGGCGCTCCTGGTCCACCACCGAATGACGCGCGATCGCCGCCAGGTGCTCCTCCGCGGTCGCCCGCTCGCTTGCGATCTTCAGTTCCCGGGCCTTGTCCACCGAGAGTATTTCGATGGCGTTGTGGGTGGCGATGCGGCTCTCCTCGATCTCCCGCTCCCGTTCCTGGCGTGTGGTGTCGATCTCGGCGTCAGCGTTCGCCTCGCGGATCGCGACCTCGTGGCGCGACTGGATCTCGGACACACGCGTCTTGCGTTCATTGTCGATGCGCTCCACCTCGATCGACTGTTGACTGACGATGCGCTGGGCGTCGATCGCCCGTTCCGCATTGATGGCCTGCAGTTCGTTCTCTTCACGGCGCTGGATCTCCAGCGCACGGACCTGGTTATCCGAGTTGATTCGTTCCTCGTTGACCGCGCGGTCTTTGTCGATGCGGATGCGCTCCGCTTCTTCCTCGGCGCGTGTTTTAGAGGTATGGATGCTGATATCGGAACTTGCGCGCTCTTCCTCGATCTCCGCCTGCTGCCTGGAGCGCTGCCGCTCGATATCCCGGGACTGCTCGAGGCGCGCGTATTCGAGGTCGCGGTCGATCTCCAGCGAACGCTGCTCGGCCTCATAGTCACGGACCCGGATGGCGACGCGGGTCTCATTCTCGATCTCATTGCGCCGTCGGCGTCCGGCTTCGACCTGTTCCGTCAGCTGGGTCAGGCCCTCTGCGTCGAAGGCGTTGCGCGGATCGAATACCGTGATATCGGATTGATTGAGTGAGGTCAGAGATGCGTTCTCGAGTTCCAGTCCATGTCGGGTGAGCGTCTCTTCGACGAGGCCTGTCACCTCCTTCATGTAGTCGAGGCGATTGGTGTGAATTGCCTCCATCGAGTGGCGGGCGGCGATAGCCGACATGGCGTCGACGAAACGGCCCTGTATCACCTCCTGCAGCGCGGCCGGGTTGGCCGTGCGTTCGCCCAGACTGCGCGCGGCGGTCGATACGCCTTCCTCGGTGGGCACGACCCGGACGTCGAATTCAGCGATGACGTCGATCCGCATCTTGTTCTTGGTCAGCAGAGAGTGCTCGCCGGCGCGGCGGATCTCGATCGGCACCGCATTCATGTTCACGACGGTCACGTCGTGGATGATCGGCAGCACGAAAGCGCCGCCGCCCATCACGACTCGCTCACCCCCCACACCCGTGCGGACGAAGCTCTGATTCTTCGACGAGTGGCGGTAGAGCCAGTGCAGCAGGTATACCCCGATCGCTATGACGATCGTGAGCAGAATGAGAATGGCGATTGCGTCTGCACCAGTCATGGTCCGATCCTCTTGTTTATATCCAGTTTCGAGTCCGGCGTATCCGGCCGTGTCATCAGTACCGTTCCTTGCCGGCCACGGAGAGATAAATCAGAGCGAGCGTGATGAGGTTCACCAGGTCCGCCACGGTGTACAGGACGATGATGCTCGGCACATGTCCGACACCGATCACCACGTCGACGAAATGCAGAATCGGGTAGATTGCCCAGCCGATCGTCATGATCAGCCGCAGCCAGAAATAACCAGAACGGATGGGCCGCGAACGCCCGCGCACCGCGTTGCTCATGGCGCCGAAATACAGTTCGCCCAGAATGTAGAGCCAGAAGGCGATCGACAGCAGGGCGCCCAGGGTGGGATCGAAGATCTGCGCATCGCCCAGCCAGCGGCTGAAGACCATCAACAGGGCAGCGACGACCGAGCGCCAGAACACGCCGACGGGAACGGGGCCGGCGACGCGCGCGTAGAAGAAGGCGGCGGCGACGAGCGCGGGCTGGGCGGTGTACCAGCCGACGTAACGCGGCGCGGCGCTGAGTTCGCCCACGGCCTGCCAGATACCGAGCGCCTGCAGATAGGCGACGCCGGAGGCGAGCAGTGCCACGCAGGCGAGGGCGAGCGGCGGGCGCCACTTGTCCGAAGTCCAGGATAGGCCGAGCGCGCACAGGAGGCCGGCGGCGAGTGTCGCCACGGTCGCCGTGGTGAGCGAGGTGGTGACGATGTCGGCGGACCGGTAGAGCGTATCGTTCATGAACGGACCCTTTATACTTGTGACCGGATCGGGGGCGCCCGGCTGTAGAGCGCGACCATCGGGAGAATGAGCAGACCGAAAATGAACTGCTGCCACTCGTAATTCAGTCCGATCCCGATCAGGAAGGTGGACAGAAGCTGCAGGACCAGTACGCCGATGACCGTGAAGCCATAGCCGCCCTGGCCGCCGGCGAGCGAAGTGCCGCCGATTACGACCGCCGCGAGCGTCATGAACAGGTAGTTCTCGCCGACGTCGATGAACCCGCCTCCCGACCACCCGAGCAGCAGGCAGCCCGTAACCGCCGAGAAAAAGCCGCTGACGATGTAGGCGAGGGTCCAGTACTTGAGTTCGGAGATGCCGAGCAGGCGGGCCGATTCGCGGTTTCCACCAAGCGCGTAGATGTACCGGCCGTAGGCGGTATAGCGCATGAACAGGATGATCAGCACCGACAGGACGATCCAGATGATGATCGCCGGTGGCACCGCGAGGCCGAACGTCGTGCCGTTCATTGCCGCGAGGTTCCGCAGCCAGCCGGGCACCGTGCCCATGACGTTGCCGGCCTGCTCGGAGCCTATGCTCGTCAGGATCTGCACGAGGCCGGCCAGCGCGAACCCGGTGCCGAGCGTAATGATCAGGGCCTGGGCCTGCAGGCGGTACGACAGCAGTCCGTTGATCAGGCCGAGCAGGGCGCCCAGGAGCAGCACGAAGCCGGTCGCGACCCATGGCGGCACACCCAGCGATATCAGGAACAGCAGACCGATGTTGGCCGCGCCGATGACGAATGGGATGGACAGGTCGAGGCCACCGAGCAGCGCCACCATGGTCTGGCCCACCGAGGCGATGCCGAGGAAGGCGGCGAACAGCAGCAGCGCACGGATGCTGGGCGCGGAGAGGAAGCCGTCGATGGTGAACGCGCTGATCACCAGCAGGGCGGCAAGGATCATCAGCCCTATGAAGGCGCTACGGGTCCGCGGGAAATGCACCGACACCTTGAAGGCGAACAGCAGGATCAGCTCGAGGATCACGAAGGTGATCAGATATTCCAGCTGGCGGAATGCCTCGACCGTGGCCGTGACGACCAGGTAGAGCACCAGCAGGACCGCCATGGCGAGCAGCATCACCCAGTTGCGGCGCCACCACGACGGTTGCCGCGCGGCGCTTTCCTCGTCCGCGTGCGTCTCGGGTGCCGCGAGCCGGTCCTCGAATACCACGGTGACGGCGTTGGCGAACCACAGGAACACCGCGGCGGAAACGATCGTGTAGAGGATTACGAGCTGCGCGGCGAGGCCCTGGGCGAAGCCCATGCCGAAACCGATCGCCGCGACCACGAAGGTCAGCGCGATGTTGAACCAGAGGAGGAACATCGAGCGCGGCGCGGCGAGTGGCGAGCGACGCGCGGTCTCGCGTTCGGCGACACTCATGGTATTTCTCCCGCGGCGGCGGCTGCCGCACCCGGGCCGCTCTGGGCCAGCGTGACAAAGGTCAGTACGATCAGCGCGCCGATGAATATGTACAGAAACAGACTCAGGCGCGGCGTGACCGCCTCGACCACGAACATGCGCGCCGTGAACACGACCAGGACGAGAATGGCCGCCGTGGCGAATGCAATCTGCTGCAGTGGCGTCAGACTCAGCGCGACCGGCCCGATCCCGCCGGTGCCGCCACTCGCCACTTCGGGCAGCACGAAGTAGCGCTGCACGAGGTTGTCATCGGGTACCGCAAGCGCCTTGTTGGCAACGGGGTCCCCGAGTGCCTGCGCGACGCTGGGGGCGACGACGAAGCTGTCGTAGGTGGCGACATGGAGGATGATGCCGCCCACCACAGTGGCGAGCACGATGAACGCCGCATACGGCGACACGAACGAGATATGGCGTGCCACGATCGGCACGAGCAGGGTCAGCAGCAGTGACGACACGAGGATCGTGCCGTAGGCCAGGTCGGTCACGAACGACTGGATCGCGCCGAACTGGAAGGTCGAGAGCACGTAGCCGATCAGGAACAGCGTCACCGCGCCCAGCAGGGCACCGGTGACCGAACCGCGCCCACCGGACAGCGCGACCCCGCCAAGGACCAGCGCGGTCACCGCCGTCAGCGTGATCTGCCCGCCGGCATTGGGGTTTCCGGAGGAGATCAGCGCCGTGTAACAGATCGCGGCAAGGCCGACGAACAGCCCCGAGATGACATGGGCGCCGAGACGTGCGAGATAGATGCGCACGCCACTCGTGTAGGCGGCGCGCTCGTCGTACCCCATCATGCGCAGGTTCGAGTAGAACGTGGTCGCCGTGAACAGCAGCCAGCCGCCAGTTGCAAGCAGCACGATCAGCAGCACCGGCGAGAAAATGGTCTCACCCGCGCCCCAGTCGCTCATCCACGTCGGCGCGGTACCGCCCGGACGCCGGAGGATCACCAGGTTGATGCCCGACAGGGCGAGATAGCCGGAGAGGGCGACAATGATCGGCTGTACGCGAACGACGATGATGACCAGCGCGAACAGGATCTGGTAAAGGACGCCGATACCCAGCGCCAGCAGGAACACGGGGATCGGGTCCGTGACGATGTCCAGGCCGTTGAGTCGGACGATCGTCACGTTGATGAACGCCAGCAGCGGACCGACCGCGAGATCGATGGTCCCGCGGCCGGCGATGGTCGTCGCCATCAGGGCATATGTCGCCAGAATGATCGGCGCCGCGACGATGATCGCCGAACCCAGCCCCGGGAGGGTGACCAGGCTGGGACTGCGGATCACCGCGGTCGACGTCAGCACCGCGATCAGCAGGATCGGCACGAGGAGGTAGGTCTTCTCGGCTCCGCTGTTCTGGCCCATGGCGTCTCTTATTCCCCGACGGACATGTCATGGCGCCGGGGCGCCACGACACGCGGTCCGCTTATCGGTCCAGATCGATGACCCGGCGCTCGGGCCGGCTGGAAGTGGACCGGCTCTCTGTCGACGAGGCGCTGCCGCGGCCCGCGTCTCCGCCGCGCCGTCCCGGGTCGTTCTGCACGATCTTCTTGAGCACCGGCGCCACGACTTCCTTGAACTTGTCCGGGTCCTCCGAGGTCGGGAAGTGGCCGCCCGAGAAGATGATGCACTCCGAGCCCTTGACCTTCTCCGCGGTGCGTTCCGTCATCTCCGGGGTACAGGCGAAGTCGTATTCGCCGGTGAGGAAATAGATCGGCACGCGCCCGGAGATCTTGTGCACGCGGTCGCGGAAGTCGCTGTCCGTGCTGTAGTAGTGCAGATCGCCCTTGAAGATGCCGGGGCCGCCCTGGGCGTAGTACCACCAGGTCTCGTGGCGGTACTCGTCGGGCGATTCCGGGGACATCAGGCCAAAGATGGCCGTGGCGACGCCGTCGCAGCCGATGGCGGGGTGGTTCAGCGGATCGATCCACCAGCCCGGGGAGTGGTCACAGCCCTCGAGGGCGATGAACGCGGAAAATTCGTTCTCGTAACGAAGCGCCAGCTCGAGGCAGAGGTTGCCGCCCATCGACTGGCCCATGAATACCGGCTTCTCGAGATCGAGCGCCCGGCAGAAGGCCACGACGAACTCCGAATAGAAGCGCTCGGTCAGCTTGTACTCGTCTTCCATGAGATAGAAGTCGGCCGGCGGGTTGGACTTGCCATGCCACGGCATGTCGAAGGTGATCATCCGGAAGTGCTTGGTGTAATCCGGATCGCAAAGCTGGTGGCGGTACTGTCGGCAGTCCGCACCAGCCGTGTGCGTGCAGACCATCGGAATGCCTTCTCCGGCTTCCTCGTAGAAGACGCGATAGGTACGGCCCTCGCACTGGACGTAGACATATCGACCGACAATGGGTTCGTGCGTGTTCATTGAATGACTCCTGTTCCAGTCCTCAGACTTCGCGCATCAGGGCGAGCATGCGGGTCAGTGCGCGCACGTTTTGCCAGAACGTCAGCGTGTTGCCCTCGATCACCATGTTCTGGTGCAGCGGATGGCACATGGCCCAGATGTCGTTGAACATCGGTGGCGGTACCTGCTGCGTGAATTTCGACCAGGTGGTCGAGGAGGCCTTGAGGCCGAACTCGTAACCGAAGTTGTTCGGCGTCAGGCCCTCGAAGATCCGCCGGATCTTGCCCTCCTGGACCTCGACCAGATAGTCGGTGTCATCGATCCCGATGACGAACTTGCTGGTGAAGAATCGCCCCGTGACCGGCAGGATGCGGTCGTCATTAACGATCCGCGCCCAGCGCTCGATCCACTCGAGGTCGAGCTTCTTGCGACTGCTGTAGTTGCTCACACTATTTCCCCTCTCTCGTGCTTGCCGGAAGGAAGCTTGCCCGGGCTCCTACGCCGGAAGCGGCTTCCGGGCGGGTCCGTACACCGCGACGAAGGACGCGGAATCGATGGCGACGGGCAACACCGCCGCGTAAAAATCGGCCAGATCGGCATCAGGGTTCAGGTTCATGCGCTCGCGGGTCAGCGCGTAAAGCGTGAAGAAATAGCGATGCTGGCGGTCCGGTGGCCACGGGCCGCCGTAACCGCGCCCGAAGCCGGGCACCTGGAAGGTCACGAAGTCGGAATTCAGTTCGCGCGCACCGCTCGGCATGGCGCCGGTCTGGCTTGCGCCCTCGGGCAGGTCGCGGACGTTCGCGGGGATGTCGTGGATGAGCCAGTGGGCGAAGCTGCGCGGGAAGCCGAACTCCTCGGGCAGATCCGGATCCGTCACCGCGAGCGCGAAGCCGCGGGTCCCCTCCGGGACGCCTGACCAGGTGAGGTGGGGCGAATTGACGTTGTCCTCGACGAAGCGGTCGGGGATCACCTGTCCCGGCACGATGTCCGGACAGGAAAGCGCGAAATCGGAGCCTTGCGTGGCCATCGTCTCGCCTCCGTCGTTGGCGCTGGTCCGGTATCGGGGTCCCGCGACCGGGCCCACCGACCGGGGCATCGGCCGCCCTTCGTCGAAGCGGATCGGGGCGGGTCCGTCGGCGATCGAGTCCACCGTGTCGCCATTCGCCCCGGCGTCCGCGAGGGGCGCGGTGAGTCGGCGTCCGAAGGTCGCGTTCAGAATCACGTTCGTGTCGTACGGCGGGCGGAACTCGCTGCTGACGGCGCCGTTGCGAAAGACGTGCACCCGGCTGCACAGATGCATGAACTCCTCGATCTCCGAGGACAGGAACACGGCCGCGTGCCCCGCGGCGGCGAAGTTCTGCAGGTTGCGATAGAGGTCGTGTTTGGCGCCGACATCGATGCCGCGTGCCGGGTCATTGAGCACGAGCACGGCCGGGTTCTCGGCGAAAGATCGGGCGATCAGCACCTTCTGCTGGTTGCCGCCGGACAGGGACGTGATCAGGTCGTGCCGGCTGCCCATCTTGACCCGAAGCTTGTCGGTCTCCCATTCGAAGACGGGCACGAGCTTCGCGCTGTTGGTGATGTTGACGAACCCGCCCGTGCGGTACTCGCGGTACACCGGCATGGCGAGATTTTCGTAAATACTGAGGTTCGGGAAGATCCCTTCCTTCTTGCGATCACCGCTGATGTAGCTGATGCGATTCGCGCGCGCGGAGCGCAGGTCCTCGATCCCGTGCGCGGTGCGCCCCTCGATCACGCTGATGCGCCCCGACACGAGTGGTGTGACACCGGCGACCGCCTTGACGAAGTCCGCTTGGCCCTGGCCGTCCAGCCCGGTTACCCCGACGATCTCGCCCGGGTAGAGCGTGAAGTTGATCTTCTCTGCATCGGGCCAGATCCGGGCATGCTCGATGCGCAGAACAGGGCGCTCGGCCTGCGGCTCGGGAATCGGGGCGATGACGTCGGTGTACTGGCTCTGCGGCCCGGCGATCAGTTCAAGAATACTGTGTTCGGTGATTTCTTCGCGGGTCAGGCACCCCACGTCGCGCCCATCGCGTAACACGGTGGCGCGGTCGGCGATTCGCACCAGTTCCGCGACCCGATGCGTCACGATCAACAGCGCGGTGCCCCGCGCCTTGAGTTCGCGCATCTTGGCGAACAGCCGCTCCGTCGACTCGAAATCGAGCGCGGCCGAACTCTCATCCAGGATCAGCACGTTCGGATCCGAGAGCATGCCGCGGGCGATGGTGATCCACTGCTTGAGGCTGAGGGGGAGATCGCCGACGCGGGTCGACAGATCGAGATCGAAACCCAGCAGATCGCGCAGGAAACGGCTTGCCTGTTCGATCTTGTCCTCACGGTGCATGGACGCCGTGAACAGACCGTCGGAGCCGAGATAGAGATTGTCGAGGACCGAGCAGCCGTCGGCGACCAGCACTTCCTGGAATACGTTGGCTACGCCGGCGCGACGGGCCTCCACGGGTGTCGTGGGCGAGCGGCCCATGACCGAGACCTGGCCGGAGTCCGGGATCAGCACGCCCGACATCACCTTCGCCAGGGTGCTCTTGCCGGAACCGTTGCCGCCGACGATCGCGTGGACCTCGCCCGGATACGCGGTAAGACTGCAGTCAGCGAGCGCCACGGTGGGCCCGAAGGTCTTGCGCACGGAAGTCAGTTCTACGCTGGCACTCGCCATGGGGCGTCGACTTTCCTTTATACGGTTCTGCGCGTGGATCCGAACCGGACGTCCGGGAAGCCCCGCGGGCGGTGCGGTCGAAGCGACCACTGCCGCCCGCGGGAACACGGGGCTGTGCTCAGTGCGAATCCGGATCGTATTGCTCCGGATCGGCCGGGCGCAGGAAGAACTGGTCGAGATACTCCTTGCCGGCCCATTCTTCGATCGGCACGTTGTACCAGCCCTTCGAATTGACGCTGCAGTCCTCGTCGAGTTCCGCCTCGAGTTGCTCGAAGTCCATCTTCACCGGTCGGGTCAGGATCGACTGGATCTTCGGTCCCTGGCCCTGCAGCGTGCGCATCATGATGTTCCAGCTCATCTCGAAGTCGGTGCCGGGCGGCCACGCATGGATGGCGGCGGACACGTAGTCGGGATTCTGGCGCCAGTAGCACAGCGCGCCTTCCTCACCGCCGATCGTGATCGGAATCATGTCCCGCCCACTCTGCTGCAGGGCACGGACCGCGCCGAGTTCGGACGCGGACTGAATAATGATCCCGTCGAGTTGGCCGGGATGGGTCGCGAGCCACCGCTGGATCTCGCTCTGCGCGACCTGGTCGGTCCACATGCCTGCGACGGTGCCGGCGATCTCGATATCCGGATAGTCGTCGAGCGCCATGTTGATGCCGAGATCCTGGGAGTCCGAGGCGGATGCGCCGGGGATACCCTCGACATTCAGGACCTTGCCCGACTCGCCGATCTCCTGCGCCATCCACTCGCCGAGCATGTGGCCGCCAACGACGAAGTTCGCCGAGGAGTTCACGGAGTAGGGCGAGGTGAGGTACCCGGTGGCGGAGAAGGTCGGGATGCCGCGATCGTAGGCGTATTCGACGGACTGGTTCAGCGCCGTGGGATTGGAGCAGCAAACCATGATCGCGTCCACGCCCTGGTCGGCAAGCTGGCGGATCTGCTGGATCTGGCGCGAGTCGTCGAGGTTGGACTGGGTGATAATGACTTCATCGATCAGGCCCAGTTCCTTCCACTTCGGGATCAGCACCTTCTCCAGGCGTTCCATTTCGTTGGCACGCCAGGTGTTACCGGCGTAAGACTGCGCGAATCCGATCGTCCAGGGTGGAGGGTTGGGCGCCTTCCAGTCGCGGTACGCGCTTTCTTCCAGCGGCTGGTTCGGGTCCATCATGTCGGGATTGTAGAGCTCGTCCCGCAGTTCCTCGGGGAGTTCGTCGACGGCCGAGGCGATGGCGCCACCGGTGAACAGTAAAGCGATCGCGAAGACGCTCGCCGTCAGGGCCGTTCTGTCAAGCTGGTTCATGGATCCTCCATCCTCACAAGAGAGGCTCGCTAAGGGGCGGCTCCGGTATCATTCGTGTAAAGAAGCCTGGATGAACTCTCGCCCAATTCCCGTTGGGGCGCTAATACCGTTTTGCTTCCCGGGACATAGTGGTTTGTTATTGGTAATCGCGCGGGCGGTCTCACGTCTTACGAATGGCGTCCCATTCGCCCGGGTCGACCCGCTTTACGCCGTGTTCACGGCAGGAATGGGACGACGTATCGTGGAAGCCGGACGGGCAGAGCAGGCGGGAGGAGTCGCGGGCAGTGACCCGGGATTGGTCGACAACGCTTTATCAGGCGATGGACTACCTGCGCGCGGCGGGCTTCGGGATCGCTTGCAGAATCCTTGTCGTTTACCCGCCGGTGGCACCGGCTTCGTATCTGAATCAGCTCGCAGGCGTTGAAGTGATCGAAGCGGTCGCACGCGGTCGTGAAGACCGCAGGTGCCCCCGGGGCGATGCCCGCGTCACCGCCGAGCGGGCCGTCCATGACCGTCGGCACGGCGAGACACAGCCCGTGGGCACCCACCCAAAGGGCGCCACGGCCCTTGGCGTGCGCGTGACCCGCGGTGGCGACTACCTCTCGCGCGCCTGGAGTCGGCGCACATGCATCATCGCGATGCGATGGACTGGCTGCGGCGCGAGAGCGGCCACGGCCACGGGTCCTGCGCGCTCATCCAGACCGGCTGCATCCTCATCATGACGCAGCCGGGCTATCCCCCGGGAATTCACGGCCGCCGAGGTCGCCGCCCGGATCGGCGAGGCGGCAGCGGATCCGTCACACGCATTCTGGCCCGCCGATGCCACTGAACCGCCCACACGACAACCCGCCCGACCGAAAAAGCCGAAACCCCCAGCCATCACGTATCATGCGCACTCCACCCAAAACCGCATTCGCAGACGCCGCATGACCCAACCCCCCTCATTCGATCCACACCAGGGCGAACCGAACCGCCGCATTACCCGTACCACCACGTTCTTCATCGTGCTCGCGGCCGCATCCGCTGGGCTCCTCGCATGGCGTGACGGCATCCCCGAACTGCGAGAGGCACTGCTCCACGCCGGGGAACTGTTCCTTTACGTCGCGCCCGTCATCGGGGCCGCGCTGGTGCTCGGCGGCTACATCCAGGCACTGCTGCCCCATGACAAGGTCGCGCACTGGCTTGGGCCGGGGAGCGGCCTGCGTGGCTACGGCCTGGCCATGCTCGGCGGCATCGTCACGCCCGCCGGGCCATTCGCCGTGTTCCCGATTCTGGTGGGTCTGCGCGCGGCCGGGGCGGGGTTCCCGGTCTGCGTGGTCTACATCACGGCCTGGGCCACACTCGGCCTGCAGCGCATCGTCGTCTGGGAACTGCCGTTCCTCGGCTTCGACTTCGTGAGTCTGCGCGTGCTCGCCTCGCTGCCGCTGCCGATCGTCGCTGGCCTGTTGGCCGCGTCGATCTCGCGACGGGTGGGCCGATGACCTTCATCGCCGCATTCGTTGTCGTGGCCTCGGTCGTCGGCGGTCTGGCCGTCTTCGCCAGCGCGCGACGTCCGGAGGCCCACCGCGAAGCGCGCGGGGCCGCCCTCGGCTACCTCAAAAGCATCGCCCCGCGCCTGCCGTTCGCGCTGGTCGCCGCCGAATGCCTCGGGAGACTGCTCCCCGCGGACATCGTATCGGGTTGGATCGGCACCGGCTCCGGCATGGCCGGTGTGCTCATCGCCTCCGTCGTCGGCGCGGGCCTGCCCGGCGGGCCGATGCTCGCCTTCCCGATGGCGATCGCCCTCCAGCGCGCCGGTGCCGGCCCGGAAGCGCTGGTCGCCCTGATCACCGCCTGGTCGCTCATCGCCGTACACCGCAGCATGATGTTCGAGATTCCGTTGCTGGGCGGTCGGTTCACGGCATGGCGGATTGCCCTCTGCGTACCGTTGCCGCTGATCGCCGGCGGTTTGGCCGGCTTGTAGCCCGGATGGAGCCGAAGGCGGAATCCGGGGAACCGTCCGCTGACCGGAAACCCGATCCCGGATTCCGGCTGCGCCTTCATCCGGGCTACACGTCTGATGTGATTGCGACGACCGTCAGACGCGGTGTCGAAGTTTTACGGGGTGATCCCGCCCGCCTTCCAAGGAGACAGGCGCGCAGGTAGCATGCAATAACGCGCACTCAGAAGCGTGACACCCGGGGGAAAGGGAGCATGCTGGGTAGAGGATACCCATTGGCCGGAATAGGCGTGGGCATCGTGCTGGGGCTGCTCGCCACCGCCGCCGAGGCAATGCAACCCAGTGATCTGCAGCCCTGTGACGACGCGACGCCCGTGCTCAAGCTCGTCGACGGCGGCGAGGAGCGGGAGCTCTCCCTGCAGGACATCGAGCAACTCGATCTCTACGAGGCCGAACTGGAGCACTACGAGGGCCTCACCGGTGTGTTCACCGGCGTCCGCCTCAAGGCGTTCATCAAGGAATACGGGCTGGGCGATGCGCGCCGGCTGCGTTTTATCGCCGCGGACGATTACACCATCTTCCTTGAGCCCGACCATGCGCGCGAGCGCGGCTTCCTGCTGGTCACGCGCTTTAATGGTGAACCGCTACCGCGCAATCAACTGGGGCCGCTCATGCTCGTGGTCCCGCACGAGACCGAGGCCGTGCTGGCCGGTGAGGTGAGCCCCACCGACTGGATCTGGTCCATCATCGAGATCCGGGCGCAATGACCCGAAAGCAGTTCCGCGTGCTCCTGCTGGCGGGGTACAGCGTCCTGCTCGTGGCCATGGTCACGGCCATGGCGTTCTTCGTGAGCAACATCAACCGCCACATCGGGAGCAATTACACCGCGGCCGCCAGCAACATCGTACGGGGTCAGCATGAGGTGAGCCGTCTCATGCACGCCGCCGGGCTCTATCTCGAATATCCCGATAAAAGGGTGCGCGATCGCATACTGCGCACGCTCGATACCATCGAGAGCCGCTCGGGGACGACACGCGACTCCTTCGAGCACCTCAATCTCGACAGCGACACCCGCCAGACCGTGGTAAAGGAATTCGAGCGGGTGCTGGAGCGGTTGCGGCACCTGCGCGACCTCACCCGGCAGGCCCTGGACGATCCGGAGGCGCGCGAGGACTTTTTTGAAACCGCTATGCAAGTCGAGAACAGTCTGGCGTTCGTCTACAGCTCCCTGCACCGGCACAACCACAGCGCCTCCGCGGCACAGCAGCGGCTGACAGGCTGGCTCATGAAGGCCGTGGTCGGGCTCGGCGGGCTGCTGCTGGTTATCATCGCCGCGCTGCTGTGGGCCGTGGACAAGGTCTTCAGCCAGAACGAGGCGCTCGAGCGGCTAAGCGTGACGGACGTACTCACCGAGCTGCCGAATCGTCGAGGCCTGCTCCAGCGCTTCGAGCAGGCCCTGGCGCAGCACCAACGCAACGGGCAGCCATTGAGCATGGCGCTACTCGATCTCGACCAGTTCAAGACGGTCAACGATCGTGAAGGCCATCCTGTGGGCGATGCCGTACTGCAACACATCGCGGCAGAGATCACCCAGTCCACCCGCACCAGCGACATGCTTGCGCGCCTGGGCGGCGAGGAATTCGGGCTGCTGATGCCGGAGACGGGGGAAGAGGGCGCCCATGAACTCTGCGAACGGATCCGGCGGCGGATCGAGGGAATGGAGCTACCCATGACCACCGAGGTGCGCAACCTCACTATCAGCATCGGCCTCACGACGAGACCGGTCGAAACCGGAACCACGTTCGATCACCTTTATGTCGCGGCCGACCGCGCCCTCTACGACGCCAAACACCAGGGTCGCAACCGCACAGTCGCGCAGACCTGACCGGCCAACGTGCCGGCTGGCTCCCTCCGATCGCAAACCGGCCTACGGCGTCACCACGCATGTAGGCCGGCTTTTGTCGAAGACAACAGCCGGCGTGGCATCATCCCGACGGCAACATGTGAATATGATGAGGAACGCGGGTCGCCCGGATGCAGCCGAAGGCGGAATCCGGGAGCAACGCGCTCGGATTCGGAAACGCTTCCCGGATTCCGGCTGGCGCCTCCATCCGGGCTACATCGGTCTCACCACAGGCCTCAACAGCCGCCCGCGGGACGAGTTTCCAAGCGGGCACGCGCAGGTCGGGTTTCAACCCGACAGATCGAAGCCGACAACGCCTCGGCCAGGACCACACCTCAACGCTGCAACCCACCCTCCAGACTCTGAACAAGCATCCGCGCATCCCCGGTCAAATCGCCATCCTCCGCCACCCACGGCCGCATCGTGGATACCACCCGCAATTCGATCTCCAGCCCGGACAACGCCTCCTCTCCGCTGATATATCCGTGATTCAACAACCAGGCCCGCAACTCCTCACGCTTATCCGTCTGGAACCGCGCCACATCACCGACCGCAAGCCGCTCGATCAGCGCCTCGCCATCACCCCCGAGCCGATGGTTCAGATCAACGACCCGCTCCATGAACGTGCTACTCACCGCGCCGGACGCCTCCAGCGCCGCCCGGTCCACCGGCCGCCCACGCCCATGCCGCCACGCATGGATCCACGCCCTTACACCCTCGACCCGCGCCCGCAGCCACTCCCGCTGCTCACCGCTCAACACCGTATCCACGGCATCGGACCCAAGCAGCGTCTCAAGCTGCCCGACACGATTCACGCCGAGCTCAAGCAACCGCTTCACAAGCGCAAGCTCATCCCGCAGCAGATAAAAGACATGGATCGCCTCGACCTCACTCCACGGATCAATCGGCGGCACTCCGATCGTCACCGCGTATTCCTCCGCCGACTGTCCATCGGGCGAGGGCACAACCGCCCGCTCGGCCGGCGCCAGCGCCTCCGCCGCATCAACCGCGCGCGCCCGCCCACGCCGCTCGGCAAGATCGATGCAATGCGCATCGGGGGCATACTCGGCCCAGTAACGCGCATCGTCCGGCTGCGCGGTCAGATAGAACACCTGCCGGCCATCCTCCCGCGCCAGCACGGTCAGGCTCTCGGCAACCGCCCGGAACCGCTCCGGATCGGCGGTCGTCAGCGCCTCATCCAGAATCAACGGTAGCCGCGTAGTCCCACGCTCGGCACTCAACGCAAACGCGATACGCACCGCGAGCAGCAACTGCATACGCGTACCACTGGAGAGCTCCGACAGCCGCCGGTGCTCACCGGAAGTGGTCTCCCGCGCGGCGAAGCGTGTCTCGCCATCGGCCGCGAACACCAACTCATACTGATAATGCGTGAACCGCTTGAACCACTCCCGCGCCTGCCGCAGCGCCGCCGGCTGGACCGCCTGCTCGTGCTCCGCCTCGACACCCTCAAGCAGGAACTGACCCGCCTCGGCATACAGCGCCTCGTCCAGGCGGTCATTCAGACGCTCCCGCGCCTGCTGATGCTGGGCCCGGGCCGCTTCCAGCGCCCGTTCATGGCCGGCGCGTTCGAGATCGCCGGTGATACGCGTGATCTCCTGGATCAGTTCTTCCAGGCTGTCCGCCTGTTCGCGAAGCGTGTCGCGCCGACTGCACAACGCGTTCTCATCTTCATCGTCGACCCGCTGCAGAAGATCGTTACGGTCACTGAGGTGCTCCTGTCGGTCGATTTCCAGTCGGCGGGTGTTGGTCAGCTCCTTCGTCAACGCCTGCCACTCTTCCAGCCGCTCCATGCGCTGACGCAGCGCGTCGTCCTCATCCGGCGCCAGCCCCGCGCGCTCGAACACGCCCCGGATCTTCGTTTGGCTCGTTTCGATCTCCTGATCCAGCCGGCGCATCTCCCGATCGGCCTGGTCGATGTCCTGCCGCGTCTGTTCGCGTTGGCGCAGGCGAGCGGCGAGGCGATCGATCCGGTCCGCGAGCGCGTCGGCACCCGGTTGTTCGATGTCCGGGGCCTCACCGTGTTGCGTGAGGAACGTCAGCAACTGCTGGCGTAACCGCTCCGCTTCCGCCGCAAGACGTTCGTGTTCGGCCCGCAGCGCCTTCACGTTACGCCGCGCCTGATCCTGGTCCGCCACCAGTTTCAGCCACCGATGCAGGGATGCATTCAGCTCGTCGGGGTCGTGCCCGACCCTGGCGGCGATCCCGCGCAGCCGCTCATCGACCGCTGCCAGCACCTCACGTTTGGCGTCCCGTTCCCGGGCGACCACGCGGCGGCGTTCGATACCGCGATCCTCCTGCTCGGCCTCGACCACGGCGCGGTCCAGCGCCGCGAGCCGTTCCTCGACCCGTGCCGGATCCCATTCCTCCGGCGGCGCCTCGCCGCTCTCCCGGAACCGCGCTTCGGCCTCGCGGCGCCGGGTGTCGCCGGCGGCGGGGCGCAGGATGAGGATGTATCCGCCGAAGGCCAGCGGCAGGAAGAGGCCAAACAGCCAGCGGTGCACTTCGAGACCGGCGAGCGTGATGCCGGCGATCGCCGCACCGAGTGTCGCCAGCACCGCCAGGATCCGCGTCGCCGTCCATACCGGCGCGCGCGGCGCGGCGAGCCAGCGCAGCAGTTCGCCGCGGGCCGTACGCAGTTGCCCGGGGTCTGGAGCGGGCGCTTCGCCGGTCGGCAGCTGATCGAGTTCGTGCGCGAGGCCGCGCAGGGGCGCATCGAGCTGCCGCTTCTCCTCGAGCGCCTGCTCGACTTTCCCGATCGTCGCCGGCTCCAGCCGGACCGTCTGCCCGGGCTCGCCCCCCAGCGCCTGGACCGTCTGCGCGAGCGTCGCTTGCGCCTGCGCCCATTCGGATCCCTTCTGCTCCAGCTGCGTCTCGATTTTCTGAAGCCGATTCAGTGCAGGGCGATGATCGCCGAGCGTGCCCTCATCGACTTCGGCATCGGCAAGCCCGGACTCACGCAGCGCGGCCTCCGCCGAGGCGCGCCGATCCGCGGCCTCCCGGCGATCCGTCTCCTGCTGCTGCAGGCGCCCGCGCAGTTCCGCGAGTGTATCCGGCTCATCGCCACGCAGCCGCTCCATCCCCTCGGGGAACTCCTGCAGCCGCTGCTCCAGCGCCCGGTGCTGGCGGCGCTTGTCGAGCAGGTCGAGCGCGCGCTCATGGAGATCGGCCTCCCGGCCCGCCGTCTCGGCCTCCGCCTTCTGCGCCCGCAGCGTGTCGAGCCGGGCCTCGTCACGCTGCAGTTGCTGCTGCGCCTGCATGCGCCGGCGCAGTTCCTGGTCGGCCTCGGCCAGTTCGTTGGCCTCTTTGCGGCCATGGGTTGACTTGAGCCGGAAGGGCGCGGACTCGCGTACGCCCCGCAGGTCGTAGCCGCCGGCCAGTTCGCGGGCCAGGCGCTCGGCGATCTCCGTGTCGGTCTCGTGCGCGTCGTCCAGCAGGTCTTCCACGCCGAGCGTGTAGCAGGACAGGAACCGGCGCTCGGGCAAGGCGGGGGCCTCACCGGGACTGCCGTCGCGCTGCCAGTGCAGGTCATCACCGACGCGCAGCGCCGCGAGCGTGCCGTTGGCATCCTCGTCGTCGAACGTCGCCTCTACATGCACACCCTCATGGCGCGACTCGTCGCGGTAGAGCGCAGCGCGCAGGGCCCGCACCAGGCTGCTCTTGCCCGAGGCATTGGGCCCGACCACGACGTTCACGCCCGGCGCGAATTCGTCGAGCGTGAACCCGGGCCGGATGCCGGGCAGACGGGCGATGTGCAGGGAACGCAGCCTCACGGGTGCGACTCCTGCTGCTGCAGCAGGCTGTCCAGCGCCTCCAGCGCGGCCGCCTCCAGCGTCGCCGCGATCCGCTCATCGTCGGGCGGCTCCGCACCGAGGGTGTTGTAAGGACGCTCCCGCGGCACCGCGACCATCCGCTCACGCGCGGCCGCGATCAGCTCCCGTCGTGCATCCGTATCGGCGCCGCGCAGCAGCATCACCCGGCGCGCCAGCAACGCGACCGGATCGGTGCCCTCGGCCGCCGCCTCCAGATCGATGGCGGGCAGCACCTCCAGCCGCCAGTCGTGCACGAAGTAGACGATGCCGTCGCGCTCATACACGCCCGCCTTTGGGTCGTCCGCGTTCAGGCTGCGCTCGATCGCCGCGCGCAGGTCCGAACGCCCGGTCAGCCGAAGCCGGCAACCCACGGCATCCGGGCGATGCGAGGCCGCACCCACCTCGGCGTGGCACGCCTCGATCATCTCAGTGATCAACCGGTGCACATCCTCGGCCGCCTCCAGCCCGTCCACCGGCACATCCAGTTCCGTCCAGCGCAGTGGCGCGAGCGGCACCTGCTCCATGGCGATCCGCCCGTCACCGGCAACCTCCAGCAACCACGGCCCGTGCGCACCCGGCTCGCCCGGATCCATTCCGGTCAACGAACCCAGATAGCCGTCCGGACGCTCACCCGACAGATCGTCCGGCTTGTGGATATGCCCCAGCAGCCAACCATCCACGGGCGCCTCGCGCAATTCCGAGCTGCGCACCGGGGCATAGCTGCTGCCCAACTGATCCCGGTCGCAGTGCAGGAGTCCGATAGTCGGCATCGCATCACCCCCCGGCAGACCCGAAGCGAGCGGACTCACCCGCACGACCGGCTCGGGGAATGACCAGCCCAGCACGCGCACCCGGCTGCCGTCATCACCGGCAAGCACCTCCGCCTGCCAGATCCCTCCAGCACCGAGCAGCTCGAACGCCGGCACCCCCTCGGCCAGCCGTGGCAACACCTTCACGTCATGGTTGCCGGTAACCCCCAGCACCCGGATACCGGCACCGGTAAGCCGCTCCACACCCCGCCGCAGATCCGGATACGCCTCGTGGAAATCATCCTCCTGCTCGACCACATCCCCGGCCAGCAGTACCGCGTCCACGCCCTGCGCAACGGCGAACTCGACCGCCCGCGCCCAGGCGCCGGCCGGGCCCAGCTCACGCCCGCCGAGCCGCTCGAGAACTGGGGAGGGCACCCGGGACGGCTGGCGGCCAAGGTGGATGTCTGCGATGCAGAGGAGTTTCACGGAAGGCCCTGCTCCAGTGCGGTGTTCTTGCGCCGGTTTCGCGGTATCCCGGCTGCCCGGCGCGAGCCCGCGTCGACGCGACCATAGCGCAGTGCTGCTGAGGCGTCACCGGGTGCGCGACGCAGCGGCAGGGCAAGCTCCCGCTGGGGGCCGAAGATCGTGCGTGTTGGACGCCCGACGGATCGATTCTGAATGACCTCTCCCGGAGTCTCCGGCGAATGGGGAACAGGCAAATCCGACCGTGTCAGTGCTCCAGGCGGATGCTTTCTAGAGGCGAGCGCATCGCTGATGCAATTCACACGACGTCGCACCGGCGATGGCCGCACGAGATCAGACGCTGGCGGGAACGAAGTTCCGGAGGATCCGCCCCTCCCGCATCACGCCGGGGGCGAGTAAGCGGGATTCCACGGCCCGGGAGAACAGGCGTCTCCCGGGCCGCAGCCGGGTTGGGCTAAACCGCCTTGGGATGCGGCCGAATCAGTCCGCCGAGTCCCCGGCATGCTCGTCGCCCGATGCTTCATCATCTTCATGGTCGTCGTCGTTGGAATCCCGATCATCGTCGTGATCGTCGGACTGCGGCTCCTCCCCGCCCTGCTCATCGTTGCTGCTCGACTCGGAGACCGCCTCACCGCCATGCTCGTCAGCGGCGACGGCCGCGCCGCCAAGCACCAGGGCCGCCAATAGCAGCAGCACACTTGTAATCGACTGAATACGTTTCATGATCAAATCTCCTGTACTTCGAAGTGGAGTCCCGCGTTTGCAGCGGGACAAACGCCGTAGGCCGGCCGGTCGATCCGGTCGGATAAAGGCACGATCGGGTCACGCCCCCCAGTCCGGATCGACCACCGGTTCACGGATTCTTGTGCACGATCGGAACGCAAGGCCGGTATCGCACGGTGAACGATTGCGACCGAGCTACTCGGCGTCGTCGCCAGCATGTTCATCGCCCGATACTTCCTCGCCCGCGTGCTCATCGCCGGTTCCCTCGTGCGTCTGGCACGCAGACAGCGCGAGCGGTGTGGTGATCGCGAGAACAGCCAGTAAATGCCACATACGGATCGTCATAAGTCGATTCCTCTGCGCGGTCGATCGTACTAAGCGCCCTCGGGCGGCGCGTAATGCGCTTGCCCCGGCTGAGCGTCGCCGGTCACTCTTCACGGTAGGCCTGCTGCTGGTTACGTTGTCCGAACGGCTCTTTAAGCCAAGTGGTGAATGAAAGGTAATCGTCCCGCCCCTCGGGCAGCCCGAGGTCCTTCATTTCCTCCGGATCCGGCTCGCGGTAAGTACCGAACAGTCGATCCCAGACAATAAAAATGGTCGCAAAATTCGCATCGCCCGTGCGCCGCGATACCGTGTGGTGGCTAGCATGGAATCGCGGTGTTACGAGGAAATGTCGCAGCAAGCGTTCCCATCTGTCGGGTAGATCGATGTTCGAATGATGGAACTGGCTCGCCAGACTCACGCAGATCTCGAACACCGCGAATCCGAGCAGCGACGGCCCCCAGAGCGCGATCCAACCGAGTTTGACGAAGAACGAGATAAACAGCTCGCCCGGGTGAAACCGCAGTGCGGTCGTGACATCAACATGGGTGTCCACGTGGTGCACCTTGTGGAACCGCCAGAGGAAGCCAAAACGGTGGTTGAAGCGGTGCCACCAGTAGTCGAGCATGTCGAGCACGATGACCGTGGCCACAATACCCCCGATTCCGCTGTATCCGAGGACCGGTGCGAGGCCCCAGCCCTGCTTGAACACATAATCGCTCCACGCCAGGAAAGGCGCGAGCACGAGGAGCTTGAGCACGACCGTGTTGAATACCGCCATTGCCGCGTGCGTGCGCAGGCGCTCGCCACGCGGTTCCTGCCACGGGCGCTTTGCCGCGAGCGTCTCGACGATAAAAAACACGGCGAAACCGGCAAGAAATAGCGGGAGTTTAGCTTCCTCCATTACACGGGATCTCCAGGCGGCCTGGCCGGAAAAGCATCACGGCAGCAGGTTGATGCGGTCGTCGACGAAGTTGTAGTGCGGGTCCTGCACCCAATCGTCGTCCTTGCGCACCGGGACCTTGTGCACGTTCTCCTGATAGACCTTGAGCCCGTTCTCGTGTGGCTGGAGCCAGAAGTCGAGATCGAAGGTCTTCCCGGGCTGGCCGACCACCGCAAAGTTCGTGCAGGCAAAGTAGTGGTTGCCCGGCAGCACGCGCACCGGATCATGGATCTTCTGGAACTCGAGCTCAAGGACCTGGCTGGTCCGTGGATCGGTGATCTGGAAGACGCCGGCTTTTCCGAGCCGCATCCGCCGCTTGATGTGCTCGCGCATCGCCTGCTTGATCTCCTCGGCCGAGTACTCGCGCTTCCCTGCAGCCTTTTCGCCCTGTTCGAGCAACTCGATAGCCGCCTCGATCTGTTCGCTTGAGTACGCCGGCTTGTCCTTTTCGCCTGAGGTCGTGTCGCTGGCCTCACCGCCACCGTTGCTGCTGCCGCAACGGGCGAGTACGAGTACGATAAGTACGGGCATGGCAATCTTGAGCTTTTTCAACGCCAGCATCGGACGTCCTCCTTTTTCGTACATCCGCACCTTCGTTTGCGAGCGCGTGGCGGATGATCATTGTCCACACCCGCGACGCTCAATGCGTTTTTATGCGGGGATCCGGGGTCCAGAGCGCTCTGGCCGCGAACCCCGTAGCGGAGTTCAATGGCCGCGATCGGCTGAAAACCCGGCGGTGATTTGCCCTGTAGCGGTGTGATCACGCGCGGGGCACGCCGTCGGTGATACGCTGACCAGTCAACGTGTTCACGTTCGGATGCAGATTCGTGCAACCCTCGGGGGCAGGGCAACGAACCGCAGTTCAGGTTCTTTCTGGTGTAAGTGTAATGGGTTTATTGACGCTGGTATTGATCGCGATCCAGATCGGCGTGATCGGGGCCGTTTCGGTTCTGGTCGCGCCCACCGTGTTCAAGTCGCTGGAGGCGAGTGCAGCAGGAGCCTTCCTGCGACGGCTGTTTCCGCGGTATTTCGTGACGGCCGCTGTCCTCGGGTTGCTCGCGTCGGTGGTGGCCGTTCTCGGCGACCAGCTGGCGGCGGCCGCGATACTGGGGCTGGATGGTCTGTGCTTCGTCGCGGCACGGGGGCTGGTGCCGGCCATCAACGCGGCGAAGGATCGGGGCGATCGGTCGTTCGCGCGGCTGCATCTGTTTTCGGTGGTTTTGAACACGGCGGGGCTTGTGCTGGCCGTCGCAGCGATGGGCGTGGTTATCGTTTCGTGAAGCGCGGGTCCGGTTCTTCGCCGCCGGTGGTATTCCGTGGAGATTGATTCGGGCTTCACCGCGCGGTCCTGGTGCGGTCTGATTCCCCGAATTGTTCGGGCGGATGTTCCGGGCTACGTTGCTGGACCATCGGTTGTCGGGGACTCGGGTTGGGGGATTCGGTCCCAGAGTGCTCGGCTGAGGGAGTGTACCGCCGCGGCCCGGGCGGCATCGTGGTGGCGCTCTCGGTTGAGGGTAGACCATGCCGGATGATGGCGGGCGCGGCTCAGGGCGTGTGGCAGGCGTATGGGTTCAGTGCGGTCCGTCGGGCTCGTGGTCAGTGTGCCGCGGCTGGCATGGCCGCGTTGAATGAGCGCGGCGAGCAGGTCGGTCTGGCGGCTTGCGAGCAGCTGCAACGCCGCATCGTCGATGCCGAGGTGGCGGTAGCCGCGCAGCCGGCTGTAGGCACGCGGACCGAGGCCGTGTACGAGGCTGGCGCCGGCACCGGCCAGCACGCCGGCGATGGTCCCCGCGCCCAGTGAAAACCCGCCGGTGGCCAGATCGAACGCCGCCCCGCTGCCAACGCCGGCGCCGAGGTAGCCGCCGGTGCGGATGCCATAGTGGCGCAGGGTTTCGGGGTCGAACGGATCGTCGCGCCATTGGCTGTCGCTGAGTGGCAGGCTCTCGTAGCGATACTCGGTGTCGCCGAAGCGGTAGAGGTCGAGGAGGGTCTCGACGCAACCCTGCTCGCGTCGGCGCACGGCGGTCTGCAGTTCCTTCAGTGCCTTCCCGCTTTCACGCGTGGGGACGGCGCGGCGGCAGGCGGCGGTATCGATCAGCAGTTCGGCGATCGCGGTGAGGCCGGCCTGTCTGCGTTCGGCTTCTTCGCGGCGGCGGTGGTCGAGCCATGTGTCGAGCAGCGGCGCGAAAGCATCGAGCTGGGCGCGGAGCTTGAGATACAGACGCCACTCGGTCGCAGGGTCGCGCACGGCGGCATCGAAATCGACCACGGTATGCAGGCCCAGCCCGGCGAGGGCCGTACGCCATTCCTGTTCGCGGCTCTCCGGTGACGCGGTGAAGTTGAGCACGACCACGATCGGCTTCGCGCAGTCGCCGAGGATGGCGAGTTCGTCACGATACTTCTCGAGTACAGGCTCTCTCGAATCAACTACATACAGCGCAACAGTCATCCCAGACATGAGATCGAGTACCTGGGCCTCCTGATCGAATCGCGTCCGGGCGCTGGTGTCGTCGAGCAGTTCGCGGAGACGCTCCCGGCCGTCGTGACGGCGACTGTTGCGCTGGTCGAGCCAGTCGAGCAGTTCCGGGGCGTTTTCGAGGCCCGGGGAGTCGTGGAGGGAGATCAGGGTTTTTCCGCCGGTGGTCAGCGGTGCGGTGTGCACCGAACGGGTCGTGCCGCCACGGTCATCGACCTCGCCGAAGTCGTTGCTGCGCAGCAGGGTGCGCACGAGCGAGGTCTTGCCGGCGTTCGTGTGGCCGACGATAGCCATCTGCAGTGGCGTCAGTTCGGTGCTCATTCGTCGTACCCCGCGATCCAGCGCTGCAGGCGGGCGATCGCCGCGGCGTCCGGGTACCCGAAGTCGAACTCGACGGCCTTGCCGCCGACGCGCGCGGCCAGTGCCTGCCAGTCCGCCCGGCGCGAGTCGACGTTGGCATCGCGGCGTGCCAGTGCGGTGCCGTCGGTGAGCACCAGCAGGGGGACCGCGGCGGCCGCATCGGCTGCGCGGTCGATGAAGCGTTCATGACCCTGGTCCGGCGTGCGCAGGAGCGAGCACAGTACCAGCAGCGCCGGGGGCGGGGCGTCCAGCGCCTGCAGGGCGGCGAGGATCTGTTCGCGTCCGGCGCGGTCATCGGCCCGGCCGACCACCTGCAGGTCGATGCCGGCGATGGTCGGCGGCCAGGGCTCGTGTTCCAGTTCGATAGCGAGGAGCAAGGGGCGGCCCTGCGCGTTGGCCGGCCGGTTCCGTGGTGCGCGGTTTGTCCGCGCGGGCGCGTGGTCGTTGGTCGCGGGTGTGGTCGTCGGTGCGAGTGAACCCGCTAGGCGCAGGTAACCCGGTTGCGTAGTATCCAGCGTCAGCCGCCACCGGCCGATTGTGGCCATGGCCGCGCTCGCGATCAGGGCGAGGATCCGGGGCGCCAGGCCGTAGACGATAATGATCGCGAGCAGGAACCACGCCCAGCGCCCGCGGCCGTCACCCACACCAGTGCCCTCGCGCGCCGCCAGCAGCCACTCCGGCTCGACGGGCTGCATAAGGCCGAGGGCGATCAGCGGATTGGCCAGACCGTTGAACAGGGCCACCATCGTGGTGTCGTTCAGCAGGGTCGTGCCCCATATCAGGTCGTACTGGACGACGCTGAAGTAGAGCACCAGCGTGACGAGCGCAGCGATCAGGTAGGCGATCCAGAATGCATGCGCGAGGCAGCCCAGCAGCCAGCGTCCCGGTGCGGTCCGCAGGAAGCCGCCCGCGGCCTCGAGGATGTCCCCGGAATACTCGCTGGTGAGTACGAGCGGGCCGAGGCGGTGGCAGGCCGCGGCCAGCAGGGCGCCGGCGATACTCCCGGAGGCGCCGCGACCGGCGCCAGTGATGACCACCGCGAGCCAGCCCGCGAGCATGAGGGTCGGCATCAGCAGCATGGCCGTGGCGGCCAGCAGGAAGTCGATCTGGCGTGCGTCCACGCTGGCTGTTGCCGCGAGTACGCCCGCGACAGCGGCGAGGATGAGCAGCCCGCCCGCGAACAGGCATGAGAGACGAGCGAGACGCGCGATATCCGCCCGCACGGCATCAGTACCGGGCAGGGCGCGGGCTCGCAGGGCGATACGCCTGACCAGACCGGTTTCCGTGGATGCGCCGGTGGCCGTAGCGACGTGATCGTCGCGCCGGCGACCGTCGCGCTCTTCGGCGAGGCGCACGGTCTCCGCCAGCAGCCAGTCCCCAATCGAAACGGCCTCACTTCGCGACAACGAAATCCTCCACGGTCATGGCTGTTGCATGGTACAGGTGCCCGCGGTGAAAGGTGAGCGGGCGTCGGGGCGGGATGGATGCGCAGCGGGTGTGCTCGGGTTGTATGTTGACTCCAGGCGTCAGGGCGGTTTTGTGGGCAAAAGCGGTCGGTTTGCGGTTGAGCGAGGGGGTTGTATGTATGGCCGATCAATGTGGCGAATGATTGTGCGTTGATCGCGCCAGGCCTTTGCGGCCCGGCGCGGGCAGCGGGGTCAGGCGTCGGCGTGCAGCCCCATCTGCCAGAAGGCGGCCTCAAGCTGGACCGCCTTGGTGAAGACGCCCGTTAGCTGGGGCCAGCGCGCTGACTGCGCCGGGTCGTCGCCGATCCGGCGCGCGGCGACGCGGTCGATGTAGTGCATCGCGGCGCGGCTGACCTCCTGGAATTCCTCACCGCCATACATCTCGATCCAGTCGCGATAGGGATTGCCCTCGAGGATGGTATTCGGATCCGCGAGCAGGCGGGCGCCGATCTCGCCGTAGCCGCACGAGCACGGGGCCAGGGCCACGAGCAGGTCGAGCTGATCGCCGGCCATGCCGGTGTCCAGCACGTAGCGCGTGTAGTTCAGATTGGCCGGATCCTCGGGCGTCGCCAGCATATCCTCTTCCGTCAGGCCCCACTTCGCGCAGTAGTCGACATGGAGCTTCATCTCGGTGTTGAGCAGTGCGTCGACCGCACCGGCGGCCTCGCGCATATCGGCGAGGGTCTCGCTTTTGTAGACGGCAAGGGCGAAGGCGCGGGTGTACTGCGCGAGGAACAGGTAGTCCTGGATCAGGTAATGGCGGAAACACGCAGCGGGTAGCGTGCCCTTTGCCAGTTGATCGAGGAATGCGTGCTCGGTATAGGCCCGCCAGGCCCGGGGGCAGGCGGCGCGCAGCAGGCCGACCGTGCTGGTGGGCTCTATCGGGCCCGGAATGCTGTCTTCGGTCATGGTATCGAGTTGGATCGGTTGCCTCATGGATTCGACCGTAATGATGTGTTGCGGGCGGGGCGTGTGTCGACCGTTGTAGCCCGGATGCAGGCGAAGCCGGAATCCGGCGAGGTCCACGCCGCGGATTCCGTTTCACTGCATCGGGCCTACGGCGTTGCGACTCCGACGATCGCGGCGGTGATGCGTTCGTCCGGGGTTGCCTGCACACGCACCGGATTGTTCGTGAACGCCTCGATCAGGCGCGGGCCGAGGCTGCTTTCGTGGCCGATGATCTCGCGGCGGATGTCCTTGAGCAGCAGGGGGCGGCGCCGACGGGTGGCGTTGAGCTGTTCGTACCAGAGTGGGCGGATGAGCTCGAGCCAGCGGCTGGCGATCTCTTCCCAGTCCGGCATGTGCGTAGCGCTTTGGGCGGTGAGTATGCGGCGGATATCGCGGTAGCGGTCGAGCCGTTGGCGATCATGGCGCGCGGAGGCGGTCTGGATCCAGTGGTCGAGTACGGCGTCCATCTCGTCGAGGGCGCGCTGCATGCGCCGCGGCAGCAGCGTGCGTTCGGCCTCGGCGAGGCGGGCGGACCAGCCTTCCAGTGCACCGGAGGCGGCGGCCTCGATCGGGAGGCTTTCCTCGATGCCCTCCAGCCTTGTGCGCAGCTCGTCGGTGATCTCGGCGAGGTCGGCGGTCGGTGCGCGGCGGTCGTTGGCCAGCAGGATCCAGCGCGGGGCCTGTTCGGGGGAGCCGGCGAGGCAGAAGAAGACCCAGGGGGATTGTGTCGGCACGGCGCTGACGATAGCGCGGGCGGCGTCGCGGTCATGGCGGGCGGCGCGGTAGGTGGCGCGGTCCACAAGAGTGTCTTCTCCGTCGATGATTCCACGGACGGGCGCAAAGGCGTCGTCGATGCCATCCCAGCGTTCGCCGCGGCCGGATTCGTATTCGTCGATGAGTTCATCGGGATCGACGGTGCGCTTGCTCTCGCCGAACAGGGCATCTGGCAGCGGGAAGTTGGAGCCGAGCAGGGACTCGACGGCGTCGAAGCGCTCGACCAGGCGATCGTCCGAGGTCAGGGC
>CAJXKK010000023.1 GCA_913055615.1 uncultured Ectothiorhodospiraceae bacterium | reverse complement strand
GAACTGGCCAAGGCACGCCCGGACCTGCGCAGCCAGAAGCAACCGCACACGCTCTACATCCTCGACGAGCCCACGGTGGGACTGCACATGGCGGACGTGGAACGCCTGATCCATGTGCTCCATCGCCTCGTCGACGCCGGCCACAGTGTCATCCTCATCGAGCACAACCTCGACGTCATCGCCGAGGCGGACTGGCTGATCGACCTTGGCCCCGAGGGCGGCGATGCCGGCGGGAAAGTTGTCGCCGAAGGTCCGCCGGAGAAGGTGGTCAAGACCAGGCGCAAGAGTGAGACGGCACGGGTCCTGAAGGGGTTTCTGGCCGAGCGTCAACGCTGATGCCCGAGCGTCCCTGATGAGGTCGGCCGCGAATCCGGTCATGGTCGCCGCATGATCCTCCCCGGCTGCCGTGGGAGGGGGCTTCGCAGCGCTTGCCTGCGCCGACGCGCCCGGTCATACTAACGGTATGAAAATAGCGATATCCCTGCCTGATGAATTGACCGAGCAGACCGATGAGCTGGCCCGGCGGATGCACAAGTCACGCAGTCGGGTGGTGGCGGAAGCGCTCGGCGAATACGTCGCACGCCATGACCCGGAGGCGGTAACGAGCGCCCTGGACCAGGTCATCGAGGAACTCGGTGGTCAGGACAGCGACGCGTTCACGGCCAGTGCGGCACGCCGTCGGCTGAAGGACAGCGTTTGGTGACACAGGGCGACGTCTGGTGGGCCGAGCTCCCCGAGCCGGTCGGTTCGGCGCCCGGCCTCCGTCGACCCGTGCTCGTGGTGCAGGGCGATGCCTTTAATCGAAGCCGCATCGCGACAGTGGTCTGCGTGCCGCTGACCAGCAACCTGCACTGGGCGGATGCCCCGGGCAACGTGCTCATCAATGCGCGCCAAAGCGGTTTGGCGAAGAAGTCCGTGGCCAACGTGTCGCAACCAGTGACACTGGACCGCTCGGTGCTGGATGAATGGGTCGGCAGGCTGCCACCTGCCCGGCTCCGGTTGATCCTTCAGGGTATCGACGTCGTTCTGGGCCGCTGAGCCGCGGACCTTTTCACCCTCGACGTGGCCGACGTCAGCCGGCAGATGGTTTAGCGCACAGCCTCCTGTTCAGTCCTCCGCGCGTTGCCAGCGTCCTTTTCGACCCATCTCGCCCTGGGCGGCGGCGATCCGCTCGAAGTTGGCCAGGCGCTCGCGGCTGATGGCGCCACGATTCACCGCCTCGAGCAGGGCACAACCCGGTTCGTGCCGATGGGAGCAGTTGCGGAAGCGACACTGCCCCGCCAGCGGTTGCAACTCGATGTAACCACGCAGCAGGTCTTCCCTGTCGACGTTCCACAGGCCGAACTCCCCGATGCCCGGGGAATCGATCAGATCGCCTTCATTGGGTAGGCCGAGCAGGCGCGAAGCCCGGGTGGTATTTCGCCCGGTACCCGATTGGGCCCATAAGGCACCGGTTTTCGCGCCGGCATCGGGCAGCAGGGCATTCATAAGCGATGACTTGCCGACCCCCGATGGTCCGACCAGGGCGCTGGTGCCCCCGGCGAGTCGCTCTGTCAGCCGCTCGATACCCGTGCCTTCGGTCGCCGAGACCTCGAGAACGGGATAGCCGATGTGCCGGTACATCGCACACAGTTCGTCCAGGCGCACGCGCGTCCTGTCATCGATCAGGTCGGCCTTGTTCAGGATCAGACGAGGCGGCACGCCGCTCAGTTCCGCGGCCACCAGATAGCGGTCGAGGAACTCGCTGGACGGTATCGGCAATGGCGCGAATACGATGAACAGCTGATCGAGGTTGGCGGCGACCGGCTTCAGCTTGCCGTACCGGTCCGGTCGCCGAATGACGTTCGTGCGCGCGGAGAGTTCCACGACGACACCGTCGCCCGCGTTCCGCGCCGCCCGCCAGCTCACATGATCGCCTACGACCACTGGATCGAGGCTGGCACGGAGGTGGCAGCGATGATGCCGGCCATCGTCACCGCGGACTTCCACCTTGCCGCCATGGTGCGCCGTAATCAGGCCGGGACAGGGATCGGTGAGGTCGCTCGCCACATCGGCTTCCTGCGCCGCCAGTTGGCGACGCGAACGTTTGTCACGCTCTTCCTCGACCTTGGCCAGACGCCAGCGCTGACGCCGGTTCAGTTTGTCATTGCCCATGCCGTTCCGCCGGGAGTCGATCCGTCAGCGCATAATCGCACGGCGGTGGGGCCGGCAGGTATTCCACTTGCGCTCTGGTGCCGTCGCCCGCTGTTACAATCGAGGTATGGGCGTTTCATCGGTGCCACAAGCATAGCCGCGCTGCCATGGGCTGGCGTTGCCGCTCGGGGCGGATCAGCCGCGACGAGGCCCTCGGCAACGCGGACTCGCGCAACGACCTTGGTCTGCGGATCCGCCCAGGAGCCTGTCCGGGAAACCATGTACCTACTGCGCGCGTACCACAGCGGCGTCTTTTCGCGATCGTTCAACTCACATGGCACCCACCATGCTCGTTTCACGATGGCGAAAATACACTCGCTGTGCCACGCGCTCGCTACGGCACGGATTTCCCGGACAGGCTCCTGGAGGAAGGCGGGGAGGGCGATGATGGGGAGGATGGCGATCTGAGTGTCCAGGATGACCGATAAGCGAACTTTCCGCAACACCTCTGGTCTGACCCGATATTGCCCGCCTGAGCGAGCGAGCTCACCGATGTCACGGCGACACCGAACACTGCATCACGTCGAGTTGACCGAGATCAAAATCCACTCGCAGACCGGGGCACATAATGATGTTCAGTCCCGTCGTTGATGGGCGTAATTTGATAACCGGAGGTATTGCAATGAAAAACAGCCGTATTCGGCAGCATTCCCTGCCGATTCTCCTGGTAGCGACACCTGTTCTCATGCTGGCGGCCGGGCAGGCGACCGCGGCGAAGGCCGGGGACTGGATCGTGCGTGGCAGTATTACGAACGTCTCCCCGAACGACGACACGGGGAGTGTCAGCGGGGAGCTCGCGACGACACTGTCGGGGTCGGATGTCGAGGTGGACTCTCAGACGGGCCTCGGACTGACCGCCGGCTATTTCGTGACTGATCAGATCGCGATCGAGCTGCTGGCATCGACCCAGTTTGAACATGATCTGTCCATCGATGGCGGGGCACTGAACGGAACGGAACTCGGCTCGGTCAAACACCTGCCGCCGACCCTGAGCGCCCAGTATCACTTCGACACGGGGTCGCAGTTCCGCCCCTATGTGGGTGTGGGGGTGAACTATACGATATTCTCGGACGAGGACGTCGATTCCGAGGCCGCGGCGGCCGGCGTGACGGATATCGATATCGACGACTCGATGGGCTTCGCAGGCCAGGTGGGTGTCGACTACGAACTCGGCAACGGCTGGTTGCTGAACGCGGGTGTGCGCTATATCCGCATCGAGGCGGAAACCGAGGTCAAGACCGCGACGGGCTCCACAAAAGTGGATGTCGATATCGACCCGTGGGTGACCAATATCGGCATCGGCTACCGATTCTGAGTACACGACGGGGCAGGTTTTATGTTCAATCATCCCGTGAATGCACGCCAAGTCGCATTGTGCAGGTCCGAAACTGATTGATGTAAGACTTGCCCCGTTTATTCAGGACCCTTCGCCTTCGGGGCCGATTTTTTCCGTGTCCCTGTAGCCCCATATCCTGCCCATGACCAGGAATGTAAACGAGGCGGACCAGGTGAGCAGCAGGAAGCCAGTCAATGCCTCGGTACCGGCGAGAAAGCGTAACGGACCGACGGCGCTGAGATCGCCCCAGCCCACGGTGGTGTAGTTGGTCGCCGAGAAGTAGACATGGTCGAGCAGGGTGAATTGCTCGTAGCCGATGACGTGACCGTGGTTGCCGGTGGCAGCCAGCCCCCAGTAGCCGACGGCAAAAAGCCAGACCTCGACGATGTGGCTTAACAATAGCGCGAACATGATCACCAGCAAGGTGATGCGGCTTGCGTGTCCGGCCGCCGAGTTGCGCGCCCGTCTGTGCGCCCAGCGCGTAAGGACGTTGATCACCTCGAAGTGAAACGTCACCGCGATCGTGACGATGGCCGCTGTAACAGCGACTACCATCCATTCATCCCAGCCGATGTCGCCCATAGTCGGTCGCGCCTCGTTAACCCGTTGGTCTCATCACATTCAGCGGGCCGCTGACAATTCCGTGGTGATCAAATAACCCGGCTCTTTGGCCGGTTTCGCGGGGACTGCGCCATGTGGTTCGCTTACGTGTTCGGGCATTGCAGGTCGCTCAGGCCATTGCATTCAGGGTTCATGCCCGAGCGGTCCGTGGCGGGCGGCTGCCAGGCCACGGATGCAACCGTTTATCAAGCCTCCGCTGTGAGCCATTTTATTCGTTTGGTGCACGTGCCCATGGTCCCGGCCCTCGGGTGGCGCCGGTACCGCTCACGGGGACGGGTAGCGAGCCTGTGCGCGCTGGAACTGCCGCCGAGTGCCACGGGAGCGGTGAATCCGGTCTTGCGAAGCCGTCATTGGAATGCCGGAGGCCGTGTCCGAATGGGGCGATTATACGGCAGTACCGGAATGTGGCCAGCCGCTGGTGATACCGGTCTCGGCAGGGACGCCGAAACAAAAACACCCCGCGCCGAAGCGCGGGGTGTCGGTCGCAAACGCTTCTCAGCGATGCGCGATCAAAGGCCGAGGGCCTTGCTGACGGCATCCTTCGCGTTGCTCTCACCGTCAGCGGTTTTCACCGGGCCGGTCTGGTATGTGCCGCCCTGCGCGAACCAGCGCTCCAGCAGTTCCGGCTGCTCCTTGACGAGCTTCTGGCCGGCGTCGGCGTAGTCCATTTCTTCGTTGATAACGTAGCCCGCCATCGTGGACTGTTCCTCGACCGTGAACTCATAGTTCTCGAGGAACTGGCCGACATTCTGGCAGCTCCAGGCATAGCCTTCACGCGTCTGCGTGTAGACCGTCGCGCCGCCCTGGTTCGGGCCCCAGTAGTCCTCACCACCGTTGAGGAACTCGAGGTCGATGTTGATGTTCATCGGGTGCGGCGCCCAGGCGAGCCAGGCCGCCCATTTGTCGCGGTCGATCCGCCGCTGGACCTCGGTCAGCATGCCCGCCTCGCTGGAGGGCTGGAGTTCGAGATCGCCCATGCCATAGGCGTCATCTTCGATCATCTGCTTGATGATCTGGTTGCCGTCGTTGCCGGCCTCGATCCCGAGGATCCTGCCGTCGAACTTGTCGGCATTCTCCGCCAGGTCCTCGAAATGCCGTACCCCGGCTTCCCAGGCGGCCTTGTTGACGCCGACCGTGTACTTGGCGCCTTTCAGGTTCTTCGTGACGATATCGATATCGCCCTTGACCATATGCTCCTTGACCATGCTGCGCTGCGTCGGCAGCCACAGACCAAGGAAGGCGTCCAGATCATCGCCGGCCATGGACTGGAACATGATCGGCACGGATGCCGTCGTCACGTTCACGTCATAACCCATCTCCTCGAGCATCCAGGCGGCCGTCTCGGTTTTCGCGGAGACGCCGGTCCAGTTCACCTGGCCGAGCTCAATGGTGCCGCAGGACGCTTCCTCCTGGGCAGACGCCGTGGAGCCGATGGCCAGCGCCGCCGTTGCCGCGAGTGCCGTAATGGTTCGTTTCATCATTAAAACCTCCACCCTTGTGAAGTTGTGTTCGTGATCGGCCATCGGCCGATCCGGGAGCGCGTGGCGACATGTCGCTGCGCTCCGCTGGCGAAACCCGGCTGTATACCCCCGCCGGGGTGAGGTGTGCCGACGCGGTACGGCCTTTCCGCCCGCCGCGTCAGCGCTGCCTTGGCTGCCGCTCACGCCCATCCGCATGATCGGTGAGTCGGCACGATCCAGTTCGTTCAGTCGTAGGCGCAGTCCACGCCTTCCAGTTCAACATATACGCTCTTGCGCTGAGTATAGAATTCGATCGCCGCATGCCCGTTCTCGCGACCGATTCCTGAGCCCTTGACGCCACCGAAAGGCATCTCGATCGGCGTGACGTTGTAGCTGTTCACCCAGACGACACCGGCCTGGAGCGCTGCGGCTACCCGGTGGGCTCGCGTCAGATCACGTGTGAAAAGCCCGGCGGCGAGTCCGTACTCCGTATCGTTGGCGCGGCGCAGGACCTCGTCCTCGTCGTCGAAGGTCAGTACCGACATCACCGGGCCGAATATCTCTTCGCGGACGATCTCCATGTCGTCGCTACAGCCGGCGAAGATAGTGGGCAGGACCCACGCACCCTTGTCGAGTTCACCGCCGGTGGCTCGCTCGCCACCGGTTACCAGGCGCGCGCTACTCGCCTTGCCGTCCTCCATGTAGCCTAGCACGACTTCCATGTGTTCCTTCGAGATCAGTGGTCCGACCTGGGTATCCGGGTTCATTGGATCGCCGAGCTTGAGCTTCTCGGTGCGCTGGCGCAGGCGTTCGAGGAATTCCTCCTCGATCGAGGCGTCCACGAACACCCGCGTTCCGTTGGTGCAGATCTCGCCCTGGCTGTAGAAGTTGGCCATCATCGCGGCCGATACGGCCTCGTCGATATTGGCGTCGGCGAAGATCACGAGCGGCGATTTGCCGCCCAGTTCCATCGTCACCTGCTTGAGCGTGCCGGCCGCGCTGCCCATCACCTTCTTGCCGGTGCCGGCCTCACCCGTGAACGAGACCTTGGCGACACCGTGGTGTTCGGTCATCGCCTGCCCGGTCTCGGCGAAGCCATGCACCACGTTGAACAGGCCGTCAGGCAGCCCGGCCTCGCGATAGATGGCGGCGAGACGTGTGGCAGTCAGAGGCGTCAGCTCGGCCGGCTTGAAGACCATGGCGTTGCCGGTCGCCAGCGCGGGTGCCGACTTCCAGCACGCGATCTGCAACGGGTAGTTCCAGGCACCAATGCCCGCGCATACGCCAAGGGGTTCGCGTCGGGTGTAGTAGAACGCTCGCGAGAGGTCGCCGTATTCACCCTCGATACCCGCGGCAATGCCGCCGAAGTATTCAAGGCAAGCGGCGCCGGATTCGACATCGGCCTCCGGGGTCTCCTGGATCGGGCGACCGGTGTCCAGACTCTCGAGTCGCGCAATCTCTTCGACGTTCTCGCGCAGAAGTTGCGCGGCACGCCGCAGTACGCGACCGCGCTCGGCCGGCGTCCAGCGGGCCCATTCGCGCTGCGCCCGCGCGGCGGCCTGGACTGCCCGATCGACATCGCTGTGCCCGGCGAGCGGGATCCGGGCGATCGTCTCGCCGTTGGCCGCATTGATGTTCTCGAAGGTCTCACCTGAGTCGCTATCGCACCAGGACCCATCGATGAACATTTTCGTGTACTCGACTTGCATAAAAGACCTCTCCGCTTTCAGTAGATCCGTGCGGGCCGTCCGTTTTTTGAGGGGGCCCTGTCGGCATGGCGGTGTTCCAGAAGCATGCGCAGGTAGTCGTCGGCCAGCGCATGCGCCCCCGCGTTATCCGGGGAGCGGCGCGCCAGCGCGGCGCGGACCCATATGCCGTCGATCATCGCGCTCATGCCTTCGGCGGCCTGCTCCGCGGCCGCACGCGGCAGCAGCTGGGTGAACGCATGTTGCAGGTTCGACCGCAGGCGCCGGACATAGACGCGGTGCAAGCGCCTGAGTTGCCGCGAATGCGGCACCTGTGCGTAAAACGACAGCCACGCGGCACAGATCGCCGGCGTTGACTGCTCGGTCGCGAAATTGGCGCCGAGTATCGCCTCGATGCGGCTGACCGGGTCCTGCGCCTGGCGAAGGCGCAGGGCCATCTCGCGCTGCAGATCGGTGAGCACGGAACGCATCGTCGCTTCGAGCAGCGCATTCTTGCCACCGAAGTAGTGGCCGATGATCCCGCTCGACAGCCCGGCCGCCTGGCTGATGCGGGAAATGGTCGTGTCCGCGAAACCGTGGGCCTCTATCGTGCGGATGGTCGCATCGATCAGTTGGCGGCGCCGGATCGGTTGCATCCCAACCTTCGGCATTGCCCCTGTGTCTCCTCACATTTACCATACATCTTACCGATTATTTTTGAACGATCAAATAAAAAACCGCTTGCCTCCGGGTCGCATGGGTGTCGATACCCGCTTCAGGTGACCCGAAGCTCGCCCAATGGGGATGCCGGGCGGCGCGCCGATGCCGGAGCGCATGAGTGGTTCTTCAGCCGTTGGCCGGCGGCCGACAGTGCGCCGCCCCCGGGGCGCGCATCCCTTGACCAGGAGTAGACATGAACGACAGTGAATTCGATCAGGCTTTCGACTACGTGATCGTGGGTGCGGGGTCGGCGGGTTCGGTCCTCGCGGATCGGCTCAGCGCGCACGGGCAGCACGAGGTGCTGGTCCTGGAGTTCGGGGGCAAGGACAACTCCATTTTCATTCAGATGCCGACTGCTCTGTCGATCCCGTTGAACAAGCCGAAGTTCGATTGGGAAATGTATACGGAGCCCGAGCCGGGCTTGAACAACCGCACCATCCACCAGGCGCGGGGCAAGGTCATCGGTGGCTCCTCTTCGATCAACGGGATGGCGTTTGTGCGCGGCTCGCGCGGCGACTTCGAGCAATGGGCGGAGATGGGCGCCGATGGCTGGAACTACCAGGATGTGGTGCCGTACTTCAGGCGCGCCGAGGAATGTGTCTACGGCGAGGATGAGTACCGCGGCGCGAGTGGCCCGGTCGGCGTGTGCAACGGCAACAACATGAAGAACCCGCTGTACCGCGCCTTCATCAAGGCTGGCGAGCAGGCCGGCTACGGGGAGACCGCGGACTACAACGGCTATCGCCAGGAAGGCTTCTGCCGCATGGACATGTCGGTGCGTAACGGTGTTCGGGCATCCACCGCCAACGCCTATCTCAAGCCGGCGCTCAAGCGCGGCAACCTGCATCTGGAGATGCGCGCGCTCACGGAGCGCGTGATCATGGACGGCAAAAAAGCCGTCGGCGTCGAGTACCGCCAGGGCGATCGCACGTTCCGGGTGCGAGCGCGCAGGGAGGTGTTGCTCTGCGCGAGCGCCTTCAATTCGCCCAAGCTGCTCATGCTGTCGGGGATCGGACCTGGCGAGCACCTGCGCGAGCACGGCATCGATGTCGTGCACGATCTGCCCGGGGTCGGCGAGAATCTGCACGATCATCTCGAGGCCCTGATCCAGCAAGAGTGCACGCAAAAGATCACACTCAACGGCTGGCTCAATCCGCTGGGCCAGGCCTGGATCGGCGCGCGCTGGCTGCTGAGCAGGCGGGGTCACGGGGCGACGAATCACATGGAGTCCAACGGCTACATCCGCAGCCGGGCCGGACTCAAGTACCCGGATATCCAGTACCACTTCCTCGCCGGCGCGATTGCCTACGACGGATCCAGGGCTGCGAAGGGCCACGGCTTCCAGGCCCACCTCGGGCACAACCAGCCGAAGAGCCGCGGCTGGGTCCGCCTGCGCTCCAAGGACCCGGCGGCACCGCCGCGCATGTTCTTCAACTATCTCGCCGAGGAAGAGGATCGAGAGGCCTGGCGATCAGGCGTGCGCCTTACGCGCGAGATCTTCGCCCAACCCGCGTTCGACGAGTATCGCGGCCGGGAGATCGAGCCCGGCGAGGATGTGCAGACCGACGATGAGCTCGACCACTGGCTGGCCAGGAACCTCGAAACGGCTTATCACCCATGCGGCACGTGCCGCATGGGCAAGGACGAGATGGCGGTGGTCGACCCCGAGTGCCGAGTCCACGGTGTCGAGAACCTGCGCGTGGTCGACTCCTCCATCATGCCGAACGTCACCAACGGCAACATTAACGCGCCGACGATCATGATCGGGGAGAAGGCCGCCGATCACATCCTGGGTCGCCAGCCGCTGGCGCCCGCCGGGGTCGACAGCTTCGCCCCGGGCGACTGGGAGAAGACGCAGCGAGAGGGCGCACCGCAGCGCCGGATCGACAACGCGGGCTGACTGTCCCCGGGATGTTTCCTGCCGCTGGGGCCCGCGACCTCAGTCGGGAATCCCGTTCGGAAGGTCGAGCGGCACGACGCTGCGTGGGTGTCGCTCGACCCAGCGTACGAGCAGGCGATAGTGGTCCCGGTCGAACGGGGTCTCGGGCGGGTCGGACGCGAGTTCGTGGGCGTCCGCCTCTGTGCGGGTCGAGCCGAGGTAACGCCAGCGGTCGATGAGGTGATATTCGCCATGGCTGCCGTCCGGCGATTCCTCGGTCACGGCGATCGGACCGCCCCAGGGCCAGGGCCGGATGCGCCGCGGGCCGAGCGCCTCGGTGAGGCGCAGGTTGAAGCGCACGGCGGCCTCGGCGCCGGTACAGGCCCCCCGGCAGCGCCCGATCTGGTAGGCGAAGCAGGGCCGGGTGCCGCGTCCCCGCTCAAGGCCGAGGCGGCGACGGCACAGAGCGTGCTCGTCGGCGATGCGCCCGAGTTCCCGCCGTGCTGAGCGGCGATCGCCGAAGGGGCCGTACCAGCGGTCGCCGGGCCATGCGTCCGGGGCCCGTGCCGGCACGATCGCCGGCGCCAGGTATCCGTCCGCGTCTTCGGCCACGGCGATCACGACCTGCGCGCCGGCCTCTCGCAGGCGCCGGTTATGCAGAGGCCGGAGCTGTTTGATCAGACGCGCTTCGCGCAGCAGGGCGCCGAGTTCGCCGACGGTCTCCTGCCAGTCGATGCGCGTCAGCCGGTGCGCGATCCGGGTGGCGGTGTGTGTGCGGTGATCGCCGGCGAGGTGGCTGCGCACGCGGTCGTGCAGGTCGATGCTCTTGCCGACATACAGCAGCGCGTCATCCTCGCCGTAAAAGAGGTACACGCCGGGGCTGTGTGGCAATCCTTCAAGCGCATCGGCGGGCAGTTGTGGCGGCAGTGACGGGCCTTTGCACTGGCGTTCGATTGCCCGGGTGACGCTCGCGGCGCCGAGGTCGCGGGTCGCCGCGTCGACGAAGGAGAGCGCCGCGCGGGCGTCACCGAGGGCCCGGTGACGGGCGTCCAGCGGCAGATCAAAGCGCCGGATCAGGGCATCCAGGCCGTGACCGCGGACGCCTGGGTAGAGCGCCCTCGACAGGCGCACGGTGCACATGACGGGCGCGCGGAAGGTAATCCCCTCGCGACGGAATTCGTGGCGCAGGAAGCCGTAATCGAAACGCGCGTTGTGGGCGACGACCGTGCGCCCGCGCAGGCGTTCCAGCAGTTCATCCCGGATACCGGAGAAAGCGGGGGCATCCGCGAGCATCGCATCGTCGATCCCCGTCAGGCCGGTGATCGAGGGCGGGATCGGCCGGCCGGGGGCGACCAGTCGAGCCCACTCGTCGACCACGATGCCGTCATCCACGGCGACGACGGCGACCTCGATGATGCGGTTACGGGCGGGGTTGCCGCCCGTGGTCTCCAGATCGACGAACGCCCAGCTGCCCGTGAGCGGGGTCGGTTCCGCGGGTGTGCGGCGGCTGGCCGGCACGTACGCGCTCAGGCGCCGCCCGCACCCGCGTCACCGTCGCCCGCCTCGACGGTTGCGTCGGCGTCGCCTTCACCCCGGCTGTCCGCCTGGCGTTCGACCGTGGGCAGCGACACCGGCATACCCGGGTGCAGGTCCTCGAAATTGAGGTCCGGGTTGTACTGGCGCAGCAGCCAGACCGGCACATTGTCCATGCGCCGGGCCAGGGTCCACAGGGAATCGCCCGACTGTACCGTGGTCTGTTCGGTACCGGTGATCCGGAACTGCTCGAAGAAGCGCGCCTGCAACTCTTCGTGGTACGCCTCGCGGCGCTCCTCGAACTCGGCGGGCGCTACGCGGCTGAAGCGCAGTTTGATCCGCTTGCCGACGACGACCGGCTTGCCGTAGCGCATGTTGTTCTCGCGCCGCAGTTCGCTGGCCCGCAGGTCGAGCCATTCGGCGTAATGGCCGAGGGTCTCCGCCGCCTGTACCTCGATCGTCCCGTCGCCCGCGACGCTGTAGTCGGCCGGGTCGGCTGACAGCCCCGGGTGGGCCGCTTCGCGCGCCGACTGGGCGGGGTTGTTGGCCTGCAGGGTCGCCAGCGGTCCGGTGTCGTCCGCGCTCCCCGTGTCCTCCTGTGGCGCGGCGGCGCGATCTCCATCGCCCGTCACGCCCGCGGTCCCGCTGGTGGATTCGGCATCGACCACCGTTTCCCCGCTTGCGTCCGTGCCATTCGCCGCCGTCGCGGTGTCGCCGATGGCCACCGCCGCGTCGACATCGACCGCCGCGACGACATCGCCGTCGTCCGCGGGCGACGTTTCCGTGGCCGCGGTCGCCGTGTCGTCCGCCGGCGTTTTCCCTTCCGCGTCGGCCCCGGTGTCCGCTTGCGCGACCGTCTGGACCGCGTCGGTCGGGCGCCCGTCCACCCGCAGTTTCTGCCCGGGGTAGATGCGGTGCTGATCACCGAGGTCATTGGCCGCGGCCAGGCTGGAGACCCGCAGTCCGGCCCGGTTGGCGATGCCCGAGAGGGTGTCTCCGCGGCTGACGGTGTAGAAGCGCCCGTCTTCGTCACTCCGCTCCGCCGGGACTGGCAGCCGCAGTGTCTGTCCCGCGCGGATGAAATTGGCGCTGCGGAGATTGTTGAGCGACATGATGGCGCTGCTGGACACACCGTAGCGTGAGGCGATTACCGACAGGCTTTCGCCCGGGCGGACCCGGTGGAAGCGGTCCGGGACCTGGGCGAAATAGCGGGCGCCTTCGTCCACTCGCGCCAGCAGCTGCCCGGCGGGCGGGCGCTCTGGGTCCGCCGGCACGCGCAGGCTGAAGCCGCGCGGTACCCGCTTGTTCCCGGACCAGACCGGATCGCGCAGGGCGCGATTCAGGTCGCGCAGACGTTCGCGATCCACGTCGAATGCCTGCGTAAGGGCGTCGACCGGGGCGTAGAACGGCAGCTCGATGGTCTCGGTCACGACGGCGTCGTTGCGTTCGAGCAGGCCGAAATATTTGTTGGCGTTGAAGTCGACCTCGACCGCCGCCAGGAAGGCCGCGTAGAAGTTGCGCGAGGCGAAGCCCCACGTCCGGCTGGAGTACTTGTCGATGATCACGGCGATGTTCTCGCTGCCGACCTGACGCGCTGCCCGGCGGATACCGGCCAGGCCGTGGTTGTAGGCCGTGATCGCCATGGCCCAGTTGTTCGTGACCGAATAGTTGTGCTCCAGCAGCCGGGCCGCGGCGATACTGGATCTGAACGGGTCCATGCGCTCGTCGACGACATGGTCGATGCGCATATAGCGGCGCCCGGTCGCGCGCGTGAACTGCCATAGCCCGGCCGCCCCGACCCGCGACCAGGCGTCCGGGTTGAACGACGATTCGACGTGAGGCAGCGCGGCCAGTTCTTCCGGCAGGCCCATGTCCTCCAGCGTACGCCGGATATGCGGCTCCCACGCCCCCGAGCGCTTGAGCCCGGCGCGGAACTTGTCGGACTGGCCCAGCTGGAAGCGGATGTTGTTCGCGGCCCGCTGCAGGCGGCTGTCGCTCACACCCTCCGGCCACAGTTCGAGTACCCGGCGCTCTTCCTGATCCAGATTCGAGCGATTCTTGCGGGCGATATTCCGCAGGACCTCCCGGTAATGCGCCTTGCGCGCCCGGACCTGCCGGCTCCGCTTGTCGCGGAACCGGCTGTCGAGCGCGACTTTCTCGTACACGACCGACAGATTATCGCGATCGTGCAGCAGGCCCCCATCGGTGGAGACCTGGGTGTAGACGCTGGTCCAGAAACGGATGGCGGGTTCGATCTCCGGTGGCCGCGGGAAATCCGTGTTCGCGGCGAAACCCGCCGTGGAGACAAGGAACAGGCCGGCCAGCAGGGTGGCGGTGAGGCGTTTCATGATTGGGCGGGCTTCCTTGCGATCGATTCGGATCGCATGCGAGCGGTTCGCGGGACGCTGCATATTGTTGACGCACGCGGTCCCGGCTTCAAGTGCCCGGGACACAAATTTTCGCTGCGGTAGAATGGGAGGCTACAACCCACCTGCACACGGTACGCCAGCGTGAGTGAAACGAAGATCCTGCTGCCTGACAGCGACCTGCCGACCCACTGGTACAACGTGGTCGCCGATATGCCCAACCCGCCCGCGCCGTATCTCGGAGCGGACGGTGAGCCGGTGCCGCCGGACGCCCTGGGGGCCATATTCCCGCCGGGGATCCTGGAGCAGGAGGTGTCGACGCAGCGCTGGATCCCGATCCCGGAGCCCGTGCGCGACGCGCTGAAGCTGTGGCGGCCCGCCCCGATGTACCGCGCGCAACGGCTGGAGGAGCGGCTCGGCACACCGGCGAAGATCTATTTCAAGTACGAGGGGGTCAGTCCGGCCGGTTCGCACAAACCGAACTCGGCCGTGCCGCAGGCGTATTACAACCACATCGCGGGCATCCACCGGCTGACCACGGAGACCGGCGCCGGGCAGTGGGGCTCGTCGCTGTCGCTGGCCGGGCAGCTGTTCGACATGGAAGTGCGCATCTACATGGTGCGGGTGTCGGCGGAGCAGAAGCCGTTCCGCAAATCGATGATGCAGCTCTGGGGCGGCGAGGTCATCCCGAGCCCGTCGAACCGGACGCAGGCCGGGCGCGACGCACTGGCGCAGGACGCCGACAACCCCGGCTCACTCGGGATCGCGATCTCCGAGGCCGTCGAGGAGGCCGCCGCACGCGGCGACACGAACTACGCGCTCGGTTCCGTGCTCAATCACGTGTTGCTGCACCAGACCGTGGTCGGCCAGGAAACGAAGCGGCAGATGGAACAGGTCGGCGACTACCCCGACATGGTGTTCGCGCCCTGCGGCGGTGGCTGTAACGTTGGCGGCATGATGTTCCCCTTCATTACGGACAAGGCCGCCGGCCGCGAGATCCGCCTGGTGGCCTGCGAGCCCGCCTCGTGCCCGACGCTCACGCGCGGGCGCTATACCTGGGACTGGGGCGACTCGATCGGGCTGACGCCGCTGATGAAGATGTACACCCTGGGGCACGACTTCATGCCGCCGGGGATCCACGCGGGCGGTCTGCGCTATCACGGCGTATCGCCGCTCGTCTCCCAGCTCCACGCCGAGGGCGTGATCGAGTCGGTCGCCCCGCAGCAGTTGGCGACCTTCCGCGCCGGTCAGCTGATCGCCCAGACCATGGGCATCATCCCGGCACCGGAGTCGGCCCATGCCGCCGCCGGCTGCATCGAAGAGGCGCTGCGCTGCAAAGAGACGGGGGAAGCGAAGACGCTGCTGTTCACACTCTCCGGGCATGGCCACTTCGACATGGCGGCCTACGACAAATACCTGGCCGGCGAGCTCGACGATTACGACTATCCCGAGGAAGAAGTGGCCGCCGCGCTCGGGCGCCTGCCGAAGTTCGAACGCGAGCCGGCCTGAATTGCCGCTCGGCTCGATCCCGGAGATGCCGCATGGCTGAGGACATCACGGCCGGTCCGCTGTTGCCGCGGGTCCAGGCGGCGACCGGGCGGGCACTCGCCAGCGGCGCGCTCGCGCCGATCGGTACAGACGAGGAAGCCCTGCACGATGGCGGCTACGCGTTCCGCCTGCGTACTGTCGCCAGTCTCGCCCGCAAGGAAGCGGCCCAGGCAAGGGCGCGGGCCGGTGGCTTCCAGCAGGATCCGTTTCTGCCGCCTTATGAGGAAGGGTTGCATGTCGGGGCGGTGCCGCCGGCGCATGTCGGCCTGCTGAACAAGTTCCCCGTGCTCGATGATCACCTGCTGATCGTCACCCACCGCTTCCAGCCCCAGGACGGCGCGCTCGATGTCGCGGATTGTGAGGCTTTCCTGCGTATACTCCGCGCCGGCGCTGGCCTGGTGTTCTACAACGGCGGTGAGATCGCCGGCGCGAGCCAGCCGCATCGGCATCTGCAGTGGGTGCCGCTGGTGGAACGGCCGCCGCTGGAAGCGGCCGTGGCCGCCGGCGAGTCACTGCCTTTCCCGGTGGCCGGCGAGCGCCTGCCTCCCACTTGGCTCACGGACCCGGTCACGGGGGCATACGAACTCCATCGCTGCTATACCCGGCTGCTGGGGGCGATCGGGCGCGCCCGGGCAACCGCTGTGCCGGATCGCCCCGGCGCCTACAACCTGCTCGCGACGCGCGATCGGGTCTGGGCCGTACCACGGACCCACGGGTCCATCGCAGGGGTGGCGATCAATGCACTCGGTTATGCGGGCTGGATGCTCGCCGCCGATGAAACGCAGGCGAAAACGGTGCGCACGCGCGGCCCGCTGGCCCTGCTTGCGGCGGCCGCCGGCCGCTGAATCTCTTTATGGAGCCGATCATGGCGAACAACACACGGACCAGCAGCATGGCGGTGTTCTGCGATTTCGAGAACATCGCCCTGGGCGTGCTCGACGCGCGCTACGCCGCCTTCGACATCAACAAGGTCCTCGAGCGCCTGCTGCTCAAGGGCAATATCGTCGTCAAGAAGGCGTACTGCGACTGGGACCGTTACAAGAACTTCAAGCCGGCCATGCACGAGGCCTCGTTCGAGATGATCGAGATCCCGCACGTGCGCCAGTCGGGCAAGAACTCGGCCGATATCCGCATGGTCGTCGATGCGCTCGACCTGTGTTACACGAAATCGCATGTCGACATCTTCGTGGTCGTCAGCGGCGATTCCGATTTCTCGCCGCTGGTCAGCAAGCTGCGCGAGAACGACAAGGTCGTGATCGGCGTAGGGGTCAAGAGTTCGACCTCCGACCTGCTGATCGCCAACTGCGATGAATTCATCTTCTACGACGACCTGGTCCGTGATTCCGAAAAGCCCTCGCGGCGCAAGCGCCGGTCCGGGAAAAAGACGGCCTCGAAGAAGAAGGGCGCGAAGTTCGAAGCCAACGAATCACCATCCGAAACGCCCGCGGAAAATACGGTGGAGGCGGCGGACACGGCGACTGAGTCCGAGACGGGCGACGACGGCGGTGCCGATGATCGTCGGCAGGAGGCGCTGGATCTCGTCATGGCCACGGTCGAGGATCTGTTCCGCGAGCGGGGCGAGGAGGACAAGGTGTGGGGCTCGATGGTGAAACAGGCGCTGAAACGCCGAAAGCCCGGTTTCAACGAGAGCTACCACGGATTCCGGAGTTTCGGCCAGTTGCTCGAGGACGCCCGCGACCGCGGCCTGCTCACGCTCCAGCACGACGAGAAATCGGGCGGCTACATCATCCAGAGTTATTCCACGGATGACTGAAAGCTTCGCCCGGCGTCATCATCGCGGGGTTGTCCGAGCCGCGAGTCCACCGGGTCGCCGCTGTGCCGCGTGCGATCGGTGGCCGCCGCGAACAAACCAGCGCCCTGGCGGGGACCGCTCCACCCCGGCCGCCCCTGTGCTGAGGCCGAACCCGGTAGCGGGGCGGTCCTGGCGGCCGAATTGCTCGATTTGCCCGCCCGCGACCGTCGTGAACGATTTCGGGCGACAGTCGCCCAGCGGTCGGCGCGCCGGCGCATCGGATCCGTCATCATGAGCGCTGAAAAAATTTGCCCGCCAATCAATTGTGTACGATCTTAATTGGGGGTCGCAGGGGGCATGACCGTGATTTTTGATCCGCGTAGCATCCGCTTCCGCGCGAGCCACGAAATGCCTGGCGTGAACGGTTTGCGGGCCCGTGTTGAAGATCGCACGACGTGCGCGGCCGGCGACAAGCGAAAGGTATTCGCACGGCGTTTGACTCCGTATTCAGGCAAGGTGAGACTGCGGTCCATCTCGCACAGGATGTCCAACGCAGCGATGACCAGGTCCGTTCGCCGTTCCGCAAGCCGTTCCCGCCGTTTCCCCGGGGGTCGTCCATGACGGCCGCGACCGGGGAGGAGAACGGTATTCTGCTGCGCCTTGCCGACGGCGATGACCGGGCGGCGCAGGAAGTGATCAACGCGTACGGCGGACTCGTGTGGTCTCTGGCCCTGCGGTTCTGCCGGTCGCGCGCCGATGCGGAGGACGCCGTGCAGGAGATTCTCACCGATGTATGGAAGAGCGCGCACCGATACCGGTCCGCGCGCGCGTCCGAGCGCGTTTTCATCAGCATGATCGCGCGCCGCCGCCTCATCGATCGTCTGCGACGCGACAAGCGCCGCGGCGAGGTCGAGCCCATGGCGGCCGGGCCGTCGTCGGAACTGCAGCATCCGGGTGATTCCGGTGAACGCGGCTGGGACGCGCAGCAGGCGGCACAGGCGATGCAGTCGCTCAGCGACGATCAGCGCCGGGTGCTCGAGATGAACGTGACCCAGGGACTGACCCAGCGTGAGATCGCCGAGGCGACCGGCACGCCGCTCGGTACCGTCAAGACCCACATGCGCCGCGGGCTGATCCGGCTGCGCGAGATGATGTCCGATGACGCGGATGTCGGGCACAGCGGAGGGGCGGCGAGTTGAACTCGGATCAGCCGCAGCGCGAACGCCTGGACGAACTCCTGCTCGATCGGGCCGTCGACGGGCTCGATCCCGCGGAGACCGCGGAACTCGAGACGCTGCTCGCCCGACTGGGGCATGACGATCCCGAGGGCTATGACCTCGCGGCCGCGTCCGTGTGGGTCGCCGCGGGCGCCCCCGAGGAACCGATGCCGGCGGATGTCGCCACCCGTGCGCGCCGTACGCTCGAAGCGGGCGCCCCGGCCCCGCGCGAGCGCGGCGCGGACGATGTCCATCCCGGCGATAACGTGCGCCCCCTGCACACACAGCCGCGCCCGGCCCGCCGTGCCGCGGCCACGGGCTGGATCGCAGCGGCCGCGGCGCTTGTGCTGGCGGTGACGGGCTGGTGGCCACGCGTGGATGAGCGCGGCGCGCAGGATCTGACCGCCGCGCGTGACGCGCTGATGGATGAGGCCCCCGATGCCGTCCGGGTCGACTGGAGCAATACCGAGCATCCACGCGCGCAGCAGCTCAAGGGCGGCTACGTCGTGTGGAGCGACGAGCGCCAGCAGGGCTACATGACCTTCGAGGATATCCCCGACAATGATCCGGGCGAGCACCAGTACCAGCTCTGGGTCTTCGATGCCACGCGCAGCGATGAGCACCCTGTCGACGGCGGCGTGTTCGATGCCCGCCGCAACGAGGCCGGCGAGGTCGTGATCCCGATCGAGAACAAACTGCCCGTCCGCCAGGCCGCCCTGTTCGCTGTCACCCTCGAACCGCCGGGCGGCGTGGTCGTCTCCGACCGCGATCCCATCCTCTGGGTCGCGGAACCCGAAGCCCGGAGTTCCTGATTCGATTCAGAGGGCGTGGGTCCAGCGCCCGTAAAAAGGTTCTCGCCAAGGCGCGCGAAGGAGGACTGTAGGAGCGGGCTTGCCCGCGAACCGCTCTCCGGTGGCGATCACTGCATTGGCGTCTCGCAGATTTCATTCGTGTGTCCGTGGCGCCCAACCACAGCCCTACCGTGTCGATTGCCCGGCCCCTGTGGCTGCGGGAAAACGGTTCGCGGGCAAGCCCGCTCCTACAGTCCCCGTGTTTTCTTCGCGCCTTGGCTAGAACCTGTCTGGAACGCGTTCGCAGGGGAAGCGGCGTGTGCTCCGTCCCGGTCGTTTTCAGCGGCGATCATCCCCATCCGGCAATTCGTACACCGCCACGATCGGCCAATGATCGGACGGGGAGATATCGCCGTGGTAGCAATGCGGTGAGTGTGCCGCGAGCGGCCGGGCGTGGCGGTTGGCGGTGATCCAGTCGAAGCAGGCGTTGTACTGGTGGGTGCCCGGATCCGGGTTCGCCGTCGGGACCGCGGGGAACGTCGCCGGCGGCTGCAGGGCGAGGGCGGCGAAGCAGGAGGCGTAGCCGGCCTCGTGCAGGATGCGCGAGGGGTGGTAGGCATCGTTGAAATCGCCCATCACGAAGGCCGGTTCGCCGTCGTGCACGATGCCGTCCATCACCTCGACGATCGCCCGGGTCTGGTCGATGCGCGGGGAGCGGCCGGTGGCCGCCTCGTCCGGATGGCTGGTGTGCGTCAGGTGGGCGGTGGCCACGACGACGGTGCCGCGGTGGTCGCGCCGCGCGAGGCGCACCCAGAACAGGCGCCGCGTCATCTCATGGCTGCCGTAATCGACCGCGCCGTGTCCGCCGTACTCGAACAGCGAGGCGCGCCACCAGAGGTTGCTCTCGCAGGTCCAGCCGTAGAAGTCGTCATCCACCCGCTCGTGTCCGGCCAGGACCTCGTCGATGCAGTCGCGCGTTTCGGCGCGCAGTTCCTGTACGCCCAGGATGTCCGGCGAGAACCGCCCGAAAAACTGCCGCAGCGCCGGTTCACGCGCAGGCCAGCGCTGGGTGTTCCAGAGATTATAGGTACATATGGACGCCCGCAGCGGATTCATGCGTCGTCCTCCGCGGGCAGCAGCAGTGTCGAGCCGCTCGTCGCGCGGGATTCCAGCGCCTCATGCGCGCTGCGGGCATCATGGAGCGCGAAGGTCTGGCCGATCCTGACCTGCAGGATCCCTCGGGCGAGGACATCGAACAGGTCGTCGGCCGTCGAGACCAGGTCTGCGCGTTCGGCCGTGTAGGTGCCGAGGACCGGACGCGTGAGCGTGAGCGATCCCTTCTGGCTGAGGATGCCGATACTGAAGGGCTCGACCGCACCCGAGGATTGCCCGAAGCTGACCATGTGCCCGCGCGGGGCGAGGCAGTCGAGCGAGCGCATGAAGGTGGCCTGACCGACCGAGTCGTACACGACCGGCACGCCGGCGCCCTCGGTGATCCGATCGACCGCCTCGACGAAGTCTTCCTCCGTGTACACGATCGGGTAATGACAGCCATGCGCACGCGCCAGCTCCGCCTTTTCGTGTGAACCGACCGTGCCGATCACGGTGGCGCCGAGGTGGTGCGCCCACTGGCAGGCCAGCAGCCCGACGCCGCCGGACGCCGCGTGGAACAGGATCGTGTCTCCCGGGCCGACCGGGCGGGTCTGCTTGAGCAGGTACTGCGCCGTCATGCCCTTGAGGAGTACGGCCGCGGCGGTCCGGTCGTCCACGCCGTCGGGCAGCGCTACGACGCGGTCCGCCGGCATGAGGCGGCTTCCCGAGTACGCGCCGAGTGGGCCGGAGGCGTAGGCGACCCGGTCACCGACCGCGAACTCCGAGACGTTGTCGCCAACGGCTTCAACGACACCAGCCGCCTCGATCCCGGCCACAAAGGGCAGATCGGGCCCCGCGTACAACCCGGTCCGGAAGTACACGTCGATGTAGTTGAGCCCGATCGCCGTGTGCCGGATGCGCAGCTCTTCCGGGCCCGGGTGACCGACCTGCACCGATTCCGGCCGCAGTACCCCGGGACCGCCGAGTTCATGGATGCGGAGCGCCAGTGTCACGGTACGTCACCCTCCAGCAGGATCAATGACCCTCAGTCTTGAGCCGATGACGGGCCCCGTCAACCAGCCGCGAACCGGCGGGTGATGGTGTAACCATTGCGCTCGGGGCGAGGGGCGTGCGCGGGCCGCCCCCCCCCCGGGCGCGTCAGTCTTCCGCGTCGCTACGCGGTCCGGGTCGCTGGCCGCTCTCATCGGGCGCGCCGGGGCCGGGATCGAAGGTGCTCCAGCCGCAACCGCGTTCCGTGGGCGGGAGTTCCGAACCGTCGCGCAGATGCTCGTGCAGATGCGCCTTGGCGACGAAGTGGGCGGTCACGGGTGCGGTCAGGAAGAGAAAGACCATGATCAGGATCTCGTGCACCGATACGGCTCCGCGCACCACGATGAAGTGGACCATGGACGCGAGCAGGATGCTGCCGATGCCAAGCGTCGTCGCCTTCGTCGGCGCGTGCAGGCGCGTCATCAGGTCGCGCAGCTTGATCAGCCCGGCCGAACCCACCAGCAGGAAGAGGCTGCCGACGACGATGAGGAAGGCGATCAGCAGCTCGAGCAGGAATGCCATGGCCTCTGCCTCCTATTCGATGATGTCGCCGCGCAGGCGGAAGCGGCAGAAAGCGACGGTGGAGATGAAGCCGAACATCGACAGCAGCAGGGCCGACTCGAAGTAGAGCGTCGTCTCCTGTTGCATGCCCCAGAACATGATCAGGGCGATGAAGTTGATCACCATGGTGTCGAACGCCAGCACCCGGTCCATCAGCGTCGGTCCGGCGACCAGTCGCCAGATATTGAAGACAAGCGCGAGCGAAGCGGCGAAAAAGCCGAATACAAGGGCGAAGCCAATCACTCGAGGAACTCCTTGATGCGCCGCTCGTAGCGGTTCTTCATCTGTTCGACGGCCGCCACGACGTCGGGCGCGTCGAGGCAATGGACGAGGAGGCTGCGGCCGTCCGCCGAGATGTCGCTCGTGACGGTGCCCGGCGTCATGGTGATGGTCGCCGACAGCAGCGTGATCGCCTCGGGCGTCTTCATCTCGATCGGCACCGCCACCCAGCGTACGCGCAGGGCCGAGGCGGGGCGAAAGACGATCAGGCGCGCGACCTGGATGTTGGCCACGACCACGTCCCACAGCAGCAGACCGACGAAGGCGATCGCCTTGCCGTAATGACGGATCGCCGGCCGATCAGGCCAGAAGTGGCTGGTCAGGATCGGGATCACGACGCCGAGGACAAGGCCGACGACGAGCCCGCCGCTGCTGAAATCATTCAGCAGGGCCATCCACATCACCACGACCGCCAGGGTCAGCAGCGGATGCGGCAGCCAGCGCTGCACAAAAGTCCGATCGTCCGTCGCGTGCTCGGCCATCAGGGACGCACTCCTTCCGGATGCCCGCTCGTGGGCAGCACGGTCTCGATGTATCCCGACGGGTTGTAGATCTGTTCCGCGACCGTGTCGAGATAGACGGTGACCGGGCCGGCGAAGGCGGTCAGTACGATCGACGCGCCGAGCAGGATGCCGACGGCGACGAACGGCAGGGCCGGCGCCAGCGGGCGGGCCGGCTCCAGGTAGCCGCCGACCGCCGCGCTCTTCCAGAACACCGTGGTGCCGGCCCGCGCGAATCCGACAATCGCCAGCAGCGAGGTCCCCAGTATGAGGCCCCAGATCCAGACCGCGTACGACGATTCGCGCACGCCGTCGAGGACCAGCAGCTTGCCGATGAAACCGGACAGCGGCGGCATGCCCGTCATCGCCATCGCCCCGAGCAGGAACAATGCCGCGATGAAGCCCGTGTGGACGAACGGCGGAGCCGCGCGCAGCCAATCGGTGTAGCCGGTTCGGCGCTGATTGACCAGATCCACGATCAGGAACAGCGCACCGCCGGCGATGGTCGAGTGCAGGAGGTAGTAGAGGGCGGCCGCCATCGCCTCCTGCGTGAACACGGAAACCGCGGCCAGGAGCGTACCCATCGAGCCGATCACGGCGAAGGCGACCGCCTCACCCAGCCGCCGGGCGGCGAGCACGCCGGCCATGCCGATGACCATGGTCACCAGCGCCGCCGGCAGCAGCCAGGGACCGGCCAGGTTCGCGCTGGCCCCGGCGTCGTCACCGAAGATCAGCGTGTACACCCGGATGATGGCGTAGGCGCCCACCTTGGTCATGATGGCGAACAGCGCCGCGACCGGGGGCGGCGCGTTGGCGTAGGTGCCCGGGAGCCAGAATTGCACCGGCACGAGTGCCGCCTTGACCGCGAACACCAGCAGCAGGAGCAGGCCGCCGATCTCCAGCAGGGCCCGGTCGGCCGCGTCCACCCGGCCGACCTCGGTCGCCAGATGGGCCATGTTGAGCGTGCCCGTGACGCTGTAGATCAGCCCGACGCCGATCAGGAAGAGCCCCGAACCGACCAGGTTGATGGTGACGTACTGCACGCCCGCCTTCATCCGGGCCGCGCCGCCGGCGTGGACCATCAGGCCGTAGGAGGCGATCAGCAGCACCTCGAAGAAGACGAACAGGTTGAACAGGTCGCCGGTCAGGAAGGCGCCGTTGATCCCCATCAACTGGAACTGGAACAGCGGATGGAAATGCCGGCCCTCGGCGTCCCAGCCGTTGATGGCGTAGAGCAGCACCGCGAGACCGAGGCCAGCGGTGAGCACCAGCAGCATGGCCGACAGCCGGTCGAGCACCAGCACGATGCCGAACGGCGCGATCCAGTTGCCCAGGTGGTAGCTCTGCACCGGGTCGGAGGCGGTCGACCCCATCAGGATGGCGCCGAGCACCAGCAGGATCACGGTCGATGACACGGAGAAGATGCGCTGCAGTACGATGTCGTGGCGCACCGCCAGGGCGATCAGCGGTGCGACCAGCGCCGGCAGCAGCAGCGGGAGGATGATCCAGTGGTTCACGAATCCGCCTCCCCGTCGTCCTGCGGGTCGAGGTCAACGTGGTCGCTGTCGGACTCGACATAGGACTTGAGCGCCATCACCACGATCACGGCGGTCATCCCGAACGAGATCACGATGGCGGTCAGTACCAGTGCCTGGGGCAGCGGGTCGGCGAAGCTCTCGTGGCCCTGGTTCAGCACCGGCGCCTGATCGACGGTGAGCCGGCCGGTGACGAACAGGAACAGGTTGACCGCGTAGGTCACCAGGGTCAGGCCCAGCACCACGGGCAGCGTCCGGGCACGCAGGAGCAGGTAGACGCCCGCGGCCATGATGACGCCGATAGCGGAAGCGACCAACAATTCCATGCTATTCGCTCCCTTCGCCGTGGCGTCGCTCGGCGCCCGGCAGCGTGTCCATCGGCTGTTCGTTGACCGGCGCGTGACTGACCCAGCGCCCCAGGTCCGACAGATGCGCCAGCGCCAGCATCACGCCGCCGACGACGGTGAGGAATACCCCGATATCGAAACCGAGCGCGCTCGCCACCTCGAACTTGCCGATGACCGGCAGGGAGAAGTAGTCGAAGGCGCCCGTGAGGAAGGGGTAGCCGATGATCATGGCGCCGATGCCGGTCACGGCTGCGATCAGCACGCCGCCGCCGATGAAGGCGTGGTAGTTGATCGTCATGCGCTGCGCCGCCCAGCCGTAGCCACTGGCCATGTACTGCATGATCAGCCCGATCGCCACGACCAGGCCCGCGATGAAACCGCCGCCGGGCATGTTGTGCCCGCGCAGGAAGATGTACACGCCGACGAGCAGCACCAGCGGCAGCATGACCCGCGTGATCACCACCATCAGCATGGGGTGGCGGTCCGCCGATTTGGTCATGTCGAGCTGCCACGCCCCGAGCCGCCGGTAGAGCTCGCCCCGGGTCATTGCATGCAGCAGGGCGAAGATCGTCAGACCGGCGATCCCGAGCACGATGATCTCGCCGAAGGTGTCGAAGCCGCGGAAGTCCACGAGGATGACGTTGACGACGTTGTCGCCGCCACCGAGATCGTGGGCGTTCTCCAGATAGAAACTCGACAGGCTGGTGAAGTCGCGCGTCATCACCGCCCACGCCAGACCACCGGTACCCAGTCCCGTCAGGCCGGCCAGCACCGCGTCACGGCGGCGCCGCATCGGACTGCTTTCCACTGGCGTTTCCTTGGGCAGGAAGTAGAGCGCCAGCAGGATCAGGATCGTCGTTACGACCTCGACCGAGATCTGCGTCATCGCCAGATCGGGCGCGGAGAAGTACACGAACATCGCGGCCACGATCAGGCCGACTACGCCGACGCCGATGACCGCGAGCAGCCGGTCGCGCTGATAGCGGATGACCATTCCACAGCCCGCGAGCAGCACCAGCCAGATAATCGCGGCCACGGGCGATGCGGACAGCAGCGGGCGGGCGCCGCTGCCGTGCGTGGCGGTGAAAAAGCCGGCGAACCCGAGGACCAGCGCCGCGCTGATCATGAGCGCCAGGTAGCGCTGCAGGGAGCCGTTGTGGAGGCCAAGCACGAGCCGCTTGCTGCTGGCGATCGCCGCCGCGACCACGCGGTCGAACATCGCCTTGGCCTCGGGATGCGGTCCGGCGTACCACCAGGCGCGCACGCGCTCATACCGCCATATGGCGAGCGCGCCGCCGGCGACCGCGATGACCGACATCAGCAGCGCCGGCGTGAAGCCGTGCCAGAGGTAGAGGTGCACATCGGGCGCGCCGCCCTGGGTTACGGCCGCCGTGGTGGCGCGCACGAGATCCCCGGCGATGGCGTCGGGGAACAGGCCGATGAGCACGACCAGGCCGACGAGGAACGCCGGCGGCAGCCACAGGCCGGCGGGCGGGTCGTGCGGCTTGCTCGGGTAGTCGTCGCGCTGCGGACCGAAGAAGACATGGACGACATAGCGAAAGGAGTAGGCCACGGATAGCAGCGCACCCGCGGTCACGACCAGCGGCAGCAGCCAGCCCTGCCCGAACCAGGCCGTCTGGTTGACCTCCGCCAGCATCATCTCCTTCGACAGGAAGCCATTGAGCGGCGGCAGGCCGGCCATGGAGGCGCCCGCGATCACGGCCAGCGTGGCGGTGATCGGCATCAGCAGCAGCAGGCCCCCCAGCTTTTTCGTGTCGCGCGTGCCGGTCTCGTGGTCGATGATGCCGGCGTTCATGAACAGCGCCGCCTTAAAGGTGGCGTGATTGATGATGTGGAACACCGCGACCGCCGCCGCCATCGGCGTGGCGAAACCGAGCAGCATCGTCATCATGCCGAGGTGGCTCACCGTCGAGAAGGCCAGCAGGCCCTTCAGATCGTCTTTGAACAGCGCGATGTACGCGCCGACTACCATCGTGACCAGACCGGTCGTGGCGACCAGGTAGAACCAGATATCCGGGCCCGACAGCACCGGCCAGAGGCGGGCCAGCAGAAACACGCCGGCCTTTACCATGGTCGCCGAGTGGAGGTAGGCGGACACCGGCGTCGGTGCCGCCATGGCATGCGGCAGCCAGAAGTGGAACGGGAACTGCGCGCTCTTGGTGAAGCAGCCGATCAGGATCAGCAGCAGCGCCGGGACGTACAGTGGTGAATTGTGGATCTCGTAGGGGTCGTGCTGGAGGATGTCGGTCAGATCGTAGGACCCGACGATATTCCCCAGCAGCAGCATGCCGGCGATCAGCGCGAGGCCGCCGCTGCCGGTGACGATCAGTGCCATGCGCGCGCCCTGTCGCCCTTCGGGCAGGTGGCGCCAGTAGCCGATCAGCAGGAACGAGGTCAGGCTGGTCAGCTCCCAGAAGATCAGCAGCAGCAGGATATTGTCCGACAGCACGATCCCCACCATCGCCCCCTGGAAAAGCAGGAGGTAGGTGTAGAAGTTGCCCATCGGATCGTCTTTCGCCAGGTAGAACCGGGCGTAGATCATGACCAGCAGGCCGATGCCGAGGATCAGGCCGGCGAACAGGAGCCCGAGGCCGTCGAGGAAGAAGTTGACGTTGAGGCCCAGGGCCGGGATCCATTCCCAGCCGACCTGGATGACCTCGCCGCGCAGGACGGCGGGAACGTGCGTGAGCAGGAGGCCGAGGGCGAGGATGGTCACCCACGCGGCCGACAGGGCGCAGGCGGCGCGCCCGGAGCGGATCATCAGCGCCGGCAGGACGGCGCCGAGGAACGGCAGGATGACGATGAGCGCGAGACTCACGGCCGCATTCCGCGTACGCCATTGGACGGGGCGGCCCCGGCGATTCTCCGAGGCATGGCGGAACAGCGTGCGCCGCCGGCCAGGGGCGGGGAGGACGAACGGGAAGCGATAACCACCCCCTTGTTCTTGTTCTTCGCCGGAGTATCCAATCTGCCCGGCGGCCGGTCAAGCGACCCTGTCCGTCCTTGACCACTGTTGTTAGACTTCGCCGCCATGCGATACGCCGCGTCACTCACGACCATCCTCGTTCTGCTCTGGCTGGGCATTTCCGGGGTCTACAAGCCGCTGATCCTGGGGCTCGGGGTGGCTTCCATCGCCCTGGTCGTGTGGATCTCGCGGCGCATGGACGTCGTCGGCGTCGAGCATAATCCCGCGCTCTATTCCTGGCGGCTGCCCCTCTACTGGGGCTGGCTGCTGTGGCAGATCATCGTCGCCAACCTCCAGGTCGCGGCCTGCGCGCTGCAGCCGTCGCGCCTGCGGCCGAGTGTCGTGCGCGTGCCGGTCCCGCACAAGACGGCAGTCGGCAAGGTGACGTACGCCAATTCGGTGACGCTGACACCGGGCACGGTCACGTTGTTGCTGAATCCCGGTGAGATGACGGTCCATGCCCTGCACCCGGCGTCCCGGGAAGACCTCGAGAGTGGCGCGATGGCGCAGCGGATCCTCTGGCTCGAGGCCGGGCGCTCGGATAGCGGGGCCGACGCGTGAATACGGTGCTGGTGATCGCCACGCTGGCGGTACTGGCGACCATGGCGCTGGCACTGTTGCGTGCCCTCGTCGGGCCCACGGTGTATGACCGGATCGTGGCCGTGAACGTGTTCGGCACGAAAACCGTCCTCGTTGTGGCACTGATCACCTACATCACCGGTCATGCGGACCTGATCGATGTCGCCCTGGTTTATGCCCTGATCAATTTCATCGCCATCGTCACCGTGCTGAAACTCGTGAAGATGGGGAACCTGGCCGAGGCCGGGAGAAGGGACATCACGGATGGCTGAGCTGCTGGATGTCCTCTCGGGGATCCTGCTGCTCGCCGGTGGCGCCTTCGCCATCATCGGGGGGATCGGTCTGGTGCGTTTCCCGGATTTCTACACCCGGCTGCACGCGGGCGGTATCACCGACACCCTCACGGCCCTGCTCATCGTCGGGGGGCTGGTCCTGCAGTCCGGGTTCAGTCTGTTGACGGTCAAGCTGCTGCTCATCCTGCTGTTCCTGCTGTTCACCACGCCGACCGCGACCCATGCGCTGGCGCGCGCCGCCATGGCCGACGGCCTGGAGCCCGAGGGCGACGCGGACCGGGCAGCGGAAAGACGTGACGGAGCCGAGTCATCGAATACCTGATCGACATCGCCCTGCTGGTGTTCCTCGTCGTGGTGGCGCTGGCCGTGATCCGGGTGCGCGATCTGTTCGCGGCGACCATGCTGTTCGCCATCTATTCGCTGGTGTCGGCGGCGCTGTTCACGGTGCTGGACGCCGGCGACGTGGCGCTCACCGAGGCCGCCGTGGGCGCGGGTATCAGTACCATCCTGGTGCTGGCCGTGCTGACGCTGGCGCGGCGTCAGGAACATCCTGTTCCGGGGCATAACCTGCTTGCGCTGGCCGTGGTCCTGGTGACCGGTGCGGGGCTGGTGTACGCGAGCATGGACCTGCCGGAATTCGGGGATCCCGATAACCCGGTACACGGGCATGTGGGGAGTTACTACACCGAACAGACGTACGCGGACACCGGCGTGCCGAACATGGTGGCGGCGGTGCTCGCGAGCTACCGCTCTATTGATACGCTCGGGGAGGCGTTCGTGATCTTCACCGCCGCCCTCGGCGTCTTCGCGCTGCTGTCCGTTCGCCCGCCGGCTCGACGGTCACGCGCGCGCGACGGGGAAGAGGCGCCGTGAGAGAGAACGGCATCCTCCGCGTCATCGCCCGGTTCGTCATTCCCCTGATCCTCCTGTTCGGGCTGTATATCCAGTTCCATGGCGAGTATTCGCCGGGCGGCGGCTTTCAGGCCGGCGTCGTTTTCGCCGCCGGCTGGATCCTGTTCGTGCTGATTTACGGGCTGGACCTCGGGCTCAAAGTGATCCCCGAGCGCGTGATGTACGTGCTGACGGCGCTCGGCGTGCTGCTGTACAGCCTGGTGGGACTCGCGGGCGTCGCCCTCGGCGGCCATTTCCTCGATTTCTATCCGCTGCTCGAAGATCCGCATGCGGCCCAGCAGGCCGGCATCATCCTCGTGGAATTCGGCGTGGGGGTGACCGTGGCCAGTGTGATGATGCTGGTGTTCACGCTGTTCGCCCGCCGGCGCAGCTGGTGGGATGAAGTGGATGCAGAGGCCGACGGGGAGGGGCGCTGATGGAGTGGCTGGGTCACTTCAACTACTGGATCGTGGTCGTGCTGATGATGATCGGCTTCTATGGCGTGATCGCGCGCGGCAATATGGTCAAAAAGATCCTGGCATTGAATGTCTTCCAGACCTCCGTGTTCATACTCTTCATCTCCGCGGGCAAGATCATCGGCGGATCGACGCCGATCCTGCGTGAGGGGGTGAGCGCGTATTCGAACCCGTTGCCCCACGTACTCATCCTCACCGCCATCGTCGTCGGTGTGGCCACGGTGGCCGTGGGGCTCGCTCTGGCGATCCGTATCCGTGAGGCCTACGGCTCCATCGAGGACGATCGTATCGCCGCCCAGGAAGCGGACGAAGAGAACCGGCAAAGCGAGCCCTCCCGATGACGGTCGTCGAACTGAGCCCGTTCAGCATGCTTGTGCCGCTGATCGCCTCGGCGGTGTGCGCGCTGCTGCCGGGGCGGTTGTGGCCCTGGCTGCTGACCTTCGCCGCCGCCGCGGCGAGTGCGGTGATCGCGGCGATCACGTTGGCGGCGGCCATGGATGGGCCTCTGTCCTACGCCTTCGGCAACTGGGAACCGCCGATCGGGATCGAGTACCGCATCGATGCCGCCAATGCCTTCGTGGCGCTGCTGGTCTCAGCGGTGGCGGCGGTGATTCTGCCCTGGGCCAAAACGAGCGTCGATCAAGAGGTGCCGGAGCGCCAGGGGCCGTTCTACGCACTGTTCCTGCTGGCCTTCGCCGGCCTGATGGGCATCACGCTGACCGGCGACGCGTTCAACGTGTTCGTCTTCCTCGAGATCTCCTCGCTGGCTACTTATGCCCTGATCGCCCACGGCCAGGACCGGCGGGCCCTGCTGGCGGCGTTCCGCTACCTGATCATGGGGACCGTCGGCGCGACCTTCCTGCTGATCGGTATCGGTTTCCTCTACATGATGACCGGCACCCTCAACATGGTCGATCTCGCCCAGCGCCTGCCGGAGCTGCGCGACACGGCTACGGTGGAGGTGGCGCTCGCGTTCATCGTCGTGGGCATGGGCCTGAAGCTCGCCCTGCTGCCGTTGCACCTGTGGCTGCCGAACGCCTATACGTATGCGCCGAGCTTCATCTCCGTGTTTCTCGCGGCCACAGCCACCAAGGTGGCCCTTTACGTGCTGCTGCGGTTCACCTTCACCGTTTTCGCGCCGGACTACAGTTTCGTAGCCCTGCCGCTCGCGGTGGTGCTGATGGCGCTCGCGATCGCCGGGATGGTCGTGGGCTCCTGGGTCGCCATCTACCAGGCAAATATCAAGCGCATGCTCGCGTACTCGTCGGTGGCGCAGGTCGGTTACATGGTGCTGGGTGTCAGTCTGGTGTCCGTGACCGGCCTGACCGCGGCGCTGCTCCATATGTTCAATCACGCGCTCATGAAGGCCGCGCTGTTCATGGCGCTGGGCACGATCGCCTACCAGGTGGGCAGTGTGCGGATCGAGGCCTTCCGGGGGCTGGGCAAACGCATGCCATGGACCCTGACCGCATTCGCGCTGGCCGGGGTGAGTCTCATCGGGCTGCCACCGACCGCCGGGTTCATCAGCAAGTGGTATCTCATCAGTGCCGCCGTCGAGTCCGGTCATGCCTGGCTGGTGGCACTGATCGTCATTACCTCGATGATGGCGTTGATCTACATCTGGCGGGTCCTGGAGGCGGCCTGGTTCCGGCAGCCCGCCGAGGACGCGCCCGCCGTCACCGAGGCGCCGTTGCGGCTTTTGATTCCGGTCTGGGTGCTGGTGGCCGCGAACTTTTACTTCGGGATTGATACCCGGCTCAACGTGGGCGCGGCCACCGCCGCCGCGGAGGCCCTGATGGGCGGCATTCCGGGGGGCGCACCGTGAGCCTCGCGCCGGCGCTCAATCCGTTCACGGTCGTGCTCATCCCCTTCATCGGGGCGTTGGCCATCGCCCTCGCGGCCCGGTCACCGCGCCTGCGCGACGCGTTCTGCTGGCTCGCGCCCATTCCGTTCTTCATCGGCGTGCTCGGCCAGATCGGCCCGGTGCTCGAGGGGCGCTTCGCACCGCAGACGCTGGTGGAGATACTGCCCGGTCTGGGCATCACCTTCTCGGTGCAGCCCCTGGGCCTTACGTTCGCCATCCTCGCGTCCACGCTCTGGGTCCTGGCGACGCCGTACGCGATCGGCTACATGCGCGGCGAGGGCTACGGTAACCTCGCGCGGTTCTTCGCCTGCTATGCCATCGCCCTCGGGGCCGCGGCGGGCATCGCCTTCGCCGACAACCTGCTGACGCTCTACATCTTCTACGAAATCCTGTCGGTCTCCACCTATCCGCTGGTGGCCCACACCGGCACGGACAAGGCCCGTCAGGGCGGGCGCACCTATATCGCGCTGCTGCTGGTCACGAGTGTCTGCTTCATGCTGCCCGCGATCATCTGGACCTGGCACGCCGCCGGTACGCTGGACCTGCGCCCCGGCGGCATCCTGGGCGACGCGGTCGGCCCCGGCACCGGCGCCGTGCTGCTGTTGCTGTTCATGTTCGGCACCGGCAAGGCGGCCCTCATGCCCTTCCACCGCTGGCTGCCGGCGGCGATGGTGGCGCCGACCCCGGTCTCGGCGCTGCTGCACGCCGTGGCGGTCGTCAAGGCGGGCGTGTTCGTCGCACTGACCGTGGCGCTGTACGTGTTTGGCCTGGATTACCTCGCCGAGCTGGCGACCCGGGACTTCGTCCTCTACGTGGCGACCTTCACCATGCTCGCCGCATCGCTGGTCGCGCTGCACCGCGACAACCTCAAGTCGCGGCTCGCCTATTCCACCGTCAGCCAGCTGTCGTACATCGTGGTCGGCGCCATGCTCGCCAGCCAGTGGTCCGCCATTGGCGGCGGCATGCACATGCTCATGCACGGCTTTGGCAAGATCACGCTGTTTTTCTGTGCCGGCGCCATTTTCCTGGCGACGCACAAGTCCAACGTGAGCGATCTGGACGGCGTCGGCCGCCGGATGCCGTTCACCATGCTGGCCTTCTTCATCGGCGCGCTGTGCGTGATCGGACTCCCGCCGACCGGTGGGGTCTGGAGCAAGATGCACCTCATCATGGGGGCGCTCGATACCGGCGAAAGCCTGGTGGTGGTGGCGTTTGTACTCAGCACGCTGCTGAATATCGGCTACCTGCTGCCGCCGGTGATGCGCGCCTTCCTGCGGCCGCTGCCGGAGGGCGAGCCGAGCGGCATGCAGGAGGCCCCGATGCTGTGCGTGGTGCCGCTGTGCCTGACCGCCATCGGCACGCTGGTCCTGTTCTTCCTCGCCGGCCACGCCTACGGGCTGCTGTCCCTCGGTATCAACTGACCGGCGCACCGGAGCGGAGCGATCGTGAGTGTAAGCACGCGTACAGGCAATATCCTCGAGGCCCTGGTCGCCAGGCGGCGGCCGCTGCGCAACACGGTGCTCGTGATCATGGCGCTGCTGGTCGTGGTGGATGTCTTCAAGGAGCCCGCCTACGAGCGCTTTGCGTGGGACGGCATCGGCGGTTTCGCGGCCTTCTACGGTTTCATCTCCTGTGTGCTGATCATCGTGGTGTCCAAGGCCCTCGGCTACGCCTTCCTGTACCGCAAGGAGAACTACTACGGCGAATCGGGGAACCGCGATGATTGATTTCATCCATCCGTCGCTGGTCCTGATCGCGGGGGCCCTGCTGCTGGCGGTCCTGCAGGGGCGTGCACGGCAGGTCTGGCAGATCGCGCTGCCGGCCTTCGTGCTGCTGATCATCCTTGGCCTCGAGCCGGGTCTGTATGGGCAGATGGGCTTCGGCGCGCTCGAGCTGGTGCCCGGCCGGGTCGACAAGCTCAGCCTGGTGTTCGCCTATATCTTCGGCATCATCCTCATTATCGGCAACATCTACGCGCTGCACGTGGACGATCGGGTCCAGCATGTGGCGGCCATGGTGTATGCCTCGGGTGCCCTGGGTGTCGTACTCGCCGGGGATCTCGTCAGCCTCTATGTGTTCTGGGAGCTGATGGTGATCTCGTCCGTGTGGCTCATCTGGCAGCGCCGGACCGATGTGTCCTGGCGCGCTGGCATGCGCTATATGCTGGTGCACGCGTTCGGCGGGATGCTGCTGCTGGCGGGCCTGCTGGCCCACTACCAGGCCACCGGCTCCATGGCCTTCGAGGCCTTCGAGACGCGCGGCTGGTCGTTCTACCTGATCCTGGTGGCGTTCATGATCAACGCCGCCGTGCCGCCGCTGCATGCATGGCTCACCGATGCCTATCCCGAGGCCACGGTCACCGGTGCCATCTTTCTCAGTGCGCTGACCACGAAGACCGCGGTCTATACGCTGATCCGCGGCTTCCCGGGCACGGAGATCCTGGTTTGGCTGGGCGTGATCATGGCCCTGTATGGCGTGGTCTACGCGGTGCTGGCGAACGATATCCGCCGGCTGCTGGCGTATCACATCATCAGCCAGGTGGGCTACATGGTCGCCGGGGTGGGCATGGGCACGACACTCGCCCTGAGCGGGGTCTCGGCCCATGCGTTCACGCACATCCTCTACAAGGCCCTGCTGCTCATGGGAGCGGGCGCCGTCCTGCACATGACCGGGCGCAGCAAGCTGACCGAACTCGGTGGCCTGTATCGCTGGATGCCCATCACCTTCGTGCTCTACATGGTGGGCGGCCTGTCGATCTCAGCGTTCCCCCTGTTCAGCGGCTTCGTGAGCAAGACCATGATCGTGGAGGCGGCCGCGGTGGATTACCGGAGCTGGGTCTTCCTGCTGCTCACCATGGCCTCAGCGGGCACGTTCCTGCACACCGGCCTGAAGCTCCCGTACTTCACCTTCATGGGCAAGGACTCCGGTCTGCGCCCGCGGGAGGCGCCCCGGAACATGCTGATCGCGATGGGCATCGCCGCGGTCTTCTGTTTCCTCATCGGAATCTTCCCGCAGGCGCTTTATGCAATCCTGCCGCATGAGGTGGACTACAACGCCTACACGGCCGGGCATCTGCTCAAGGAGATGCAACTCCTGCTGTTTACGGGCCTCGGCTTCTTCCTGCTGCTCAGACACGTGGGCGGCGACGCGAAGATCAGCCTGGATACCGACTGGTTCTACCGTCGCCTCGGGCCTGTGCTGATGGTTGCCGCGCGCGACTTCGTCACCGCCGTTGACCGGTCGTTCCGGGCCCGCTTCATGGAGGCCCTGCAATGGGCGCTGGCGGCAAGCCACGAGCGCTTCGGTCATGGCGGGCGCCTCGCGCAGAGCTGGCCGACGGGCTCGATGGCGCTGTGGACCATGCTCGTGCTTGCGGTGCTGCTGGTGCTGTTCGCCCTGTAAGAGGCCGCTCGTGCCGGGCGGTGCCGGCATGTCGGTGCCCGGTAGGCCCAGCGCTGAGGGCGCGGTTCCGTTGCGGGTGGTCCCGTCTCCGCGCCGTGAGTCAATCCGGCTGTACAGCACCATGTCCCATGCCAATACCCTCCCTCGCGTCGCTACCCGACGGTTGTGCCGTACAATCGCCGCATCGCAGCGGCCGGAATGGCCATTCAGAACCGGAGGCGTTTGGATGATCGAATTCGAGGACTTCCAGCGTGTCGAGATGGCGACCGGCACGATCGTTGAAGCGAAAGCGAACGAAAAAGCCCGCGTGCCCGCCTATATTCTGCGTATCGATTTCGGCGAGTCGTGGGGGGAAAAGATGAGTTCGGCGCAGCTCACCGCCAATTACTCGGTCGAGGACCTGGTGGGACGACAGATCGTCGCGGTGATGAATTTCCCTCCGCGCCGGATCGCCGGCTTGAAATCGGAGGTACTGGTTCTTGGTGCGGTCTGCGATGAACACGGTGTGGTGCTGCTGCGCCCGGACTTCGCCGTCGACAACGGCGCCGCGATCGGATGAAAGACTGGAATCCCGGATGGTAGCCGGTTTGTCATTCGCCCGTCATATCCCTGTCACCTGACTGCGGTGCAATCGCCATGTCCAACAGGAAGGTGACGCAGATGCAGGCAACGATCCTGCTCGTGGAAGACGAGGTCGAGGTACGCGAGATGGTGACCCGCGTGCTGGGGCGCGAGGGTTTCGACATGCTCACGGCGGGTGACGCGGCCGAGGGCCATCAGCGCATTTCGGAGCAGGTGCCGGACCTGATGCTGGTCGACTGGATGCTGCCGAGCGTCAGCGGGGTGGAATTCGTCCGCCGTTGCCGGCGTGACGAACTGACCGCCGACGTGCCCGTGATCATGCTGACGGCGCGGGCGGAGGAGAACGACCGCGTCCATGGGCTTGAGAGCGGCGCCGACGATTACGTCACCAAGCCGTTTTCGCCGCGCGAACTGGCGGCGCGGATCCGCGCCGTGCTGCGACGTACTTCCGGACAGGATGCGGAAGGCACGCTGACCGCCGGCCCGCTGTCGCTCTCGACCGTATCCCATCGCGTGTTCGTCAATGATGAGCCGATCGAGATCGGTCCGACCGAGTTCCGGCTGCTGCGCTTCCTCATGGGCCACCCGGAGCGTGTCTACAGCCGCGCCCAGTTGCTGGACCACGTCTGGAGCCGCGAGGTGTTCGTCGAGGAGCGCACGGTGGACGTGCATGTCCTGCGCCTGCGCAAGCTCCTCAAACCCCATGGCCTTGAGCAGGCAGTGCAGACGGTGCGCGGAGTGGGGTATCGTTTCTCACTCGGCTGAATGCGCCGTATCATCGTCCGTGATGGGGAGTGGTACCGCATGAACGACTGCATTGCCGGAGCGGTTACCCCCGGGGCGCGCGGAGGTCAGGGGCTATGATGTCGGACGCATGGCGCACCGAGGTCTGGCGCCTGGCGGGTACGCTGGGCGCCGCGCTCGCGACCGCCCTGCTCACGGGGCAATGGTCGCTCGCCTTCCTCGGTGCCCTGATCCTGTATGTCGCCTGGCACCTGCGCCAGATGTACCTCGTCGAGCGCTGGCTGGTGACCGGCGGATCGCTCAAGCATGCGCCCGATTCCAGCGGCATATGGGATCAGATCGTTCATCACATCTACCGCCTGCAGCAGCACAACCGGCGCCGGAAGAAGCGCCTGACCAACATGCTCAACCGCTTCCACCGCTCCACGGAGGCGATGCCGGACGCGGCGGTCGTCCTCGGCGAACAGCGCGAGATCGAGTGGTCCAACCGGGCGGCGGTCACCCTGCTGGGCATCCGCAATCCCCAGGACCATGGCCAGCGGATCGACAACCTCCTGCGCGACCCGGCCTTCCATGACTACCTGACCCTCGGGGATTTCGAGGAGCCGATCGATATCCCCTCGCCGATCAGTGACAACATCGAACTCAATATCCGCATCGTCGCCTACGGCGACGGCCAATACCTGCTGATGGCGCGCGATACCAGCTCCCTGCGCCGTCTGGAGGCCGTTCGGCGCGATTTCGTCGCCAACGTCAGCCACGAACTGCGCACACCGCTGACGGTGATTACCGGATATATCGAGTCCTTCGATGGCGAGCAGGTATCCGACTACGTCCGCGACGGCGTCGCCGCGATCGATCGCCAGACCCGGCGCATGCTCTCCATCGTCCAGGATCTGCTGACGCTCTCGCGGCTTGAGATGGAACCACCCGATCCGGCCGCCGCGGAGCTGGTCCCGGCGGCCGAGCTGATCGCCGGACTGGCGCGGGATGCCGAGGGGGTCGCCGGTGAGCGGGGTCATCGGATCCTGACTGATCTGGATGGCGACCTGGGCGTGCGCGGTGTTCCCGGTGAGCTCGCCAGCGCGTTCGCCAATCTCATCAACAATGCCGTGCAGCACACGCCCGATGGCACGATGATCACTGTCGAATGGAAGCTGGAGTCGGGGGCGGCGATGTTCGCCGTGCACGATGAGGGGCCCGGTATCGACAGCCGTCACCTCGCGCGTCTCGCGGAGCGCTTTTACCGGGTTGATACCAGCCGCTCGCGTGCCCGCGGCGGTACGGGACTCGGCCTGTCGGTGGTCAAACATGCGGTCGCCCGCAATGGCGGCGAACTGGATATCCAATCAGCGCCCGGGCAGGGCAGCACTTTCCGCTGCGTGTTCCCGGCGGAGCGGGTCGAACGGCTCGGGCGCGACACGCGCGCACTGGGCGGGAGTGGGGAGTCATGAGCGAACGGCGGCATATCCACAGTGAATACGACGAGGAACTCGATGGCCTGCGCACGCTCCTGCTGGAGATGGGGGGACTGGTCGAGCGGCAACTCGCGGATGGCCTGAAGGCCTTGATCACCCGGGACGCCGAACTCGGAGACCGGGTCTGCACGGCCGATTACCGGATCAACTCGCTCGAGGTACGGATCGACGAGGAGGCGACCAACATCATCGCCCGCCGCCAGCCGACCGGTTCCGATCTGCGGCTGCTGATGGCCGCGATCCGCACCGGCACCGATCTCGAGCGTATCGGCGATGAGGCGGAGAAGCTCGGCCGCTTCGCGGTCGAGTTCGCGGCAGGGCACTCGCCCGAGCCCGCACTGCTGCAGGGGATGGAGCGCCTCGGGGATGCGGTCCGGGCGGTCCTTCGGGACGCGTTGGACGCGTTCGCGCGCTCCGATGTGGCCGCGGCGACCGCCGTGCTCGACGGCGCCGCCCACGTGGGCGGGCATTACGACAGCGTCATGCGGGAACTGATCACCTACATGATGGAGGATCCGCGCACGATGCAGCGGGCGCTCCACGCCCTTTGGTGCGCCCGGGCGCTCGAACGGATCGCCGACCACGCCCGCAACGTGTGTGAGTCGGTCGTGTACATCGAGGAAGGCCGGAATATCCGCCATCGTCGCACGGGGGCAGGCTCGGAACCCGTCCCGGAGAAGGGCGGGTCGCCCGAGCCGTAATGCGACCCGTCACGTTCGGCCCGGCCTTCGGCCGCCGGGGTTCCCGCCGCACCTTGACGGGCGCGGCCACGGACGTTCTCGGCCCGTAATACGCCTGTAACATGCCCGTCATACGATTCGTGCCTGTCCGGTGCCGCCGGTAGCCGGATCCCGTTCATGTTGCAGGGGTACAGCGCGATGCGACGCACGAATATCTGTTTGATTCCTCTCGCCTTTGCCGCGGCCGCGGCCGCGGCCGTGACCGGCTGCACGGAAGGCGGGGGCGGTAACGACAACGGCAATGGGAGTGGCGACGGCGGCGATGCGGCCGCGGAGCGTAGCCAGATCCGGGTCGTGGGCTCGAGCACGGTCTATCCGTTTTCCAGCTACGTTGCCGAGGAGTTCGGTGCTACCACGGACTACTCGACGCCGGTCATCGAGTCCACGGGCTCGGGTGGCGGTATCAAGATCTTCTGTGAGGGCGATGGCCTCGATACCGCCGACATCACGAATGCTTCGCGGCGCATGAAGCCGAGCGAGTTCCAGCGTTGCGCCGACAATGGCGTGACCGGGATCACCGAGATCGCGATCGGTGCCGACGGCATCACGATCGCGCAGACCAAAGACCAGCCCGCGCTCGATTTCTCGCTCGAGCAGCTCACGCTGGCCGTAGCCGCGCAGGTGCCGCAGAACGGTGAGCTGGTCGATAACCCCTACGAAAACTGGAACCAGATCGACGAATCCCTGCCGGATCGGGAGATCACCGTCTATGGCCCGCCGTCGACCTCCGGGACGCGTGATGCGTTCGAGGAACTCGTGCTGGAAGCGGCGACCGAGGACATGGAGGGCTACGATGAGCCCTACTCCACGGTCCGGGACGATGGCCCCTACGTGAGTTCGGGCGAGAATGACAATCTGATCGTGCAGAAGATCGAGAACGATCGCGAGGCCGTCGGGATCTTCGGGTACAGTTTCCTCGAGGAAAACCGGGATGCAGTGGCCGCCGTTACGATCGATGGCGTCGATCCCACGCCGGAGGCGATCTCTTCCGGCGAATATCCCGTCGCGCGAAGCCTGTTCTTCTACACGAAGAACAGCCACCTCGACCGGGTACCCGGCATGGCGGAGTACGTCGAACTGTTCATCAGCGAACGGATGATCGGCGAGCAGGGCCTGCTCCGCAACGAGGGCCTGATCCCGTTGTCCGCCGAGCGGCGCGAAACCGTGCGCGAGCGATTCACGCAGCGCGAGTCCCTCCGGCTCGAAGAGCTCAAGGACTGAGCCTCCGGGCAGGCCGGCGCCCGGCACGCTGTCACACGAATGTCACCCATGATTCATCACCGCGCAACCTGCTGCGGCCACGATGCGCCCCGTGGATGCACTGCCATCGGGTCACTACCCGCGCTGGCGGTAGCCGCTCCGCGTAATCGACTGCAGACAGTCAAACCACGGGATGAAACAGGATGATGAACAAACGTGCATTGATGACCAGCGTCCTCGCCGGCGCCGTCGTCGCCGCTGCCGGTAGTGCGGCCCAGGCCGCGGAACGCGATCAGATCCGGATCGTCGGCTCCAGTACCGTCTATCCGTTCGCCAGTTACGTGGCCGAGGAATTCGGTGCCACGACCGGACACCCGACGCCGGTGATCGAGTCGACCGGCTCGGGCGGTGGCATGAAGATCTTCTGCGAGGGCGATGGCCCGGACACCGTCGATATCACCAACGCATCGCGGCGGATGAAGCCGAGCGAGTTCGAGCGTTGCGCTGACAACGGCGTGACCGATATCACCGAGATCGTAATCGGTGCCGACGGTATCGTCATCGCACAGACGACGGCGAACGCCGCGATGAACCTCAGCCGGGAGCAGCTCACGCTCGCGGTGGCCGCCGAGGTCCCGAAGAACGGCAAGCTGGTCGATAACCCGTACGAGAACTGGAACGAGATCGACAGTTCGCTTCCGGATCGCGAGATCACCGTCTACGGTCCGCCGTCGACCTCGGGCACGCGTGATGCCTTCGAGGAGTTGGTGATGGAGGCCGCGACCGAGGAAATGGATGGTTATGACGAGCCGTACACGACGGTCCGTAACGATGGCCCGTACGTGGACTCAGGTGAGAACGACAACCTGATCGTGCAGAAAATCCAGAATGACACCGAGGCCCTCGGCATCTTCGGATACAGCTTTCTGGAAGAAAACACCGACGTGATCGAAGCGGTCACGATCGACGGCGTTGAGCCGACACCGGAGGCGATCTCGGCCGAGGAGTACCCCGTCTCGCGCAGCCTGTTCTTCTACACCAAGAACAGCCACTTCGACCACGTCGCCGGTATGGAGGGATATGTCAGTCTCTTCCTCAGCGAGCAGATGATCGGCGGTCAGGGCCTGTTGAAGGGGCAGGGCCTGATTCCGCTGCCGCAGAAAATGCGTGAAGGGGTGCGTGCCCGCTTCGAGCGGCGGGGCGAGCTGGAGCTGGCCGACCTGAAGTAGCGGGCCGGCCGGGGCAGGCCGCAGCACTGCCCTGTAAGGCGCGCGGCCGGGCCGGCCTAGCCGGCCCGGCCTTTTGTGATAACGGGGGCCGGATGGAGTGCCTGTCGAGCGACGGGTATGATCGCGGACCTGAACTTTGGAGACGGTGCGGACGTGGGTACCGGCGATACCATTTTCACGTTGCTTGCCGGGACGATAGCCCTCGGCTACATGGGCTACCATCTCGGTCGCCGCTGGGCCCTCGCGGCGCAGGGTGGCGGTGCCGTACTGCACTCGCGCCCGCACCAATACGGCTGGTATGTCACCTCGTGGGGGGTCGTACCGGCGCTGCTGGTCGCGGTCGCGGCCGCGTTCATACAACTGTTCGGCTGGGCGAATCTGGTCGAGGCCTCGATCCTGGTGACGGCGGGCGCCGTCGCCGTCGTCGGCATGTGGTGGGGCCGCCGGACCCTGCGACCGGGCCTGCGCGCGCGTAACGCGCTCGACCTGCTCGTGCGCCGGTTTCTGCTCTGCGCCGCCCTTATATCGATCCTGACCACGCTCGGGATCATCCTCTCGATCCTGTTCGAGTCGATCCGCTTCTTCGGTACGGTCAGTGTCTGGGAGTTCATTACCGGCACGACCTGGGCACCTGGCTCTTCCTTCCTCGAAAGCGCCGGGCGTGGCGACGAGAGCGCGTCCGACGCCAGTTTCGGCGCGGTTCCGCTGTTCGCCGGCACCTTCATGATCACCATCATCGCGATGATGGTGGCACTGCCGATCGGACTCCTCTCGGCGATCTACATGGCGGAATACGCGTCCTCGCGTATCCGCGGTATCGCCAAACCGACCCTCGAAGTGCTGGCCGGCATCCCCACGGTTGTCTACGGCTTCTTCGCCGCGGTGTACGTGGCACCGTTCGTGGTCGACTCGGCCGGGCTGTTCGGCCTCGACGCTTCTTACAACAGTGCGCTCGCGGCGGGACTCGTGATGGGCGTGATGATCATCCCGTTCATCTCGTCGCTGTCCGACGACGTGATCAATTCCGTACCCGACGCGATGCGCGAGGGCTCGTACGCGCTGGGCACCACGCGCGCCGAGACCATCCGCCAGGTGCTACTGCCCGCGGCGGCGCCGGGCATCATCTCCGCCTTTCTGCTCGCCGTCTCGCGGGCACTCGGCGAGACGATGATCGTGGTGATGGCGGCCGGCATGCGGGCGAATATGACGTGGAACCCGCTGGAGGGCATGACGACGGTCACGGTGCGCATCGTCGCCGCCCTGACCGGCGATACCTCCTTCGACAGCGCGGAAACCCTGTCAGCCTTCGCGCTGGGGCTCGCGCTGTTCATCATCACGCTCGGCCTGAATCTGGTATCGACCATCATGATCCGGCGTTTCAAGCAGAAGTACGGCGGGTGAGGGGAGTCGCATGAACGAAGAGAAAACGGGCGCTGATGGCGCCGGCGACAAGCTGACCGCCGATGCCCGTCTGCAGCGGCGTCACCGTGCCGAGCGCCGGTTCCGCGGCGTGTGTATCGGTGCGCTGGGCCTGGCCGGTGCCTTTCTGGTTCTGTTCCTGGGCAGCATGGTGGTCGCCGCGCTACCCGCTTTCACCCAGACCGAGGTCAAGGTCGAAGTCGATTTCACGAATCCGGATCAGGCGTGGCGGGCGATTGACCCCGAACTGAACTCGATCGTCAGCCGGGGCGTGACCCGGGTGCTGCCCAATCGACTCGAGAACAACCCGGAACTCGCCGGCAAGCGCTTCGAGGAATGGGTGCTGGCCAAAGCCGAGATCGATCAATTCCGCAAGGGCAAGGGCTCACTGGATGAGGAGGTCCGGGAACGCGTCGAGCGCTTCGAAGAGGCCGGGCGGTTCCGCTATACCTTCAACCACTGGCTGTTCACCGAGGGCGATTCGAAGCTGCCCGAAATGGCCGGGCTGAAGGCCGCGATCGTCGGCAGCATCTATGTACTCGCGCTGACGCTCGCGTTCGCGTTTCCGATCGGCGTTCTCAGCGCGATTTATCTGGAGGAGTTCGCGCCCGATAACCGCTTCACCCAGGCGGTCGAGATCAATATCAACAACCTGGCCGCCGTCCCCTCGATTCTGTTCGGGCTGCTGGGACTGGCGATCATGATCAACTTCTTCGGCGTCCCCCGATCGTCGGCCATCGCCGGCGGTCTGACGCTGGGCCTGATGACGCTGCCAATCGTGATCATCAGCACCCGGGCGGCCCTGCGCGCCGTTCCGCATTCGATCCGTGAGGGTGCGCTGGCGATGGGCGCGACGCGCTGGCAGACGGTGCGCGACCACGTCCTGCCGATGTCGCTGCCGGGCATCCTCACGGGCACGATCATCGGTCTGGCGCAGGCCATGGGCGAGACCGCCCCGCTGCTGCTGATCGGCATGGTGGCGTATATCCCCGACGTGCCAGGCAGCGTGACCGACGCCGCGACCGTGATGCCGGCCCAGATCTACAGCTGGGCGAGCATGCCGCAGCAGGCCTTCGTGGAACGCACGGCGGCGGCGATCCTGGTGCTGCTGACCGTCCTGATCGCCCTGAATGCGACCGCGGTGTACCTGCGCCGGCGGTTCGAGCGGCGCTGGTGACGCCGGCGACGTGAGCAAGTATATGATGAACACTTCGAGCAGGGCAGTCCCGCAGGCCGCGGAGGAGAACGACACCGTGACACGACACGACAGCGCAAGCCCGGCAACGACCCCGGAGGTCGGCACTCCCGCGCAGAAGGCGGGCGGCAAAGCGATCAAGGGCCGCGCCGAAAACCTTGCCCTGTGGTACGGCGAGACGCAGGCCCTGTTCGACGTCAGCCTCCAGCTGGTCGAACGCCAGGTGACGGCGCTGATCGGGCCATCGGGCTGCGGCAAGTCCAGCTTCCTGCGCTGCCTCAACCGGATGAACGACCTGATCCCGTCGGTGCGCGTGAACGGTCGGGTGGAGATCGACGGCCAGGATATCTACGAGGGCTCGGTCGATGTCGTCCAGCTGCGCTCGCGTATCGGCATGGTCTTCCAGAAGCCCAACCCTTTCCCGAAGTCGATCTATGAGAACATCGCCTATGCGCCCCGGATCCACGGGCTCGCGCGCAACCGCTCGGAGATGGATGAGCTGGTCGAGCACTCGCTGCGGCGGGCGGGGCTCTGGAAAGAGGTCGCGGATCGCCTCGATACCCCGGGCACCGCACTGTCCGGTGGCCAGCAGCAGCGGCTTTGCATCGCCCGCGCGATCGCGGTCAATCCCGAGCTCATTCTGATGGATGAGCCCGCCTCGGCGCTCGACCCCGTGGCCACGGCCACCATCGAGGAACTGATCGCGGAGCTGCGGAGCAATTACACGATCGTGATTGTCACCCATAATCTCCAGCAGGCGGCGCGCGTCGCGAATTACACGGCCTTCTTCCACATGGGCGAGATCATCGAGTACGGCGAGACCGAGACCATGTTCGTCAAGCCGCGCGAGAAGAAGAC
>CAJXKK010000022.1 GCA_913055615.1 uncultured Ectothiorhodospiraceae bacterium | reverse complement strand
TGCTGGCACCCAACCAGCGCTGACAGTAGACTCGCCTGCGGAGCGGGGAAACGGGCCCGCGCGGGCCTTCACCCGCCGCCGCCCCGCCATTGTCGAAGGGGGTGCCAATGAAGTGGAGACTGCGGGGAATCACGATCGGTCTGCTGGCAAGCATCACGACCGCCGGCGTACACGCCGAAGAACGGGTCGACCTCGATGGCCTCGGGGCGGCCGAGTATAGCGTGGTGGTCAGCGGCGCCGTCAGTGCGGAGGCCTTCGCGCTGCCCGCCGACGACGGAGACACCGATGTCTCCGACGAGCGGCTGCGAGCGGGCGAGGTGCCGGAGAGGGCGCTGTACACCGGCGATACCTTTTACAAACCCGCGAGCGGGGCCGAAGGGCCGTTCGAACTGACTTTCTATCTGGGACCGCGCTACGTCAGCGTGGACGGCATGGAACAACCGTCGCTGTCGGTGCGGTTGCATTTCGGTGAAGGCATCGCGCCCGGCACTTACGACGTCACCGAGGGCTTCCTCGACGTCGGGCCGAACGCCGCGCCGGTTGCGGTGCTGGTGAGTGCGGTGTCCGCGGACCGCAAGACCGGTCATGCGTTTAGCTGGAAGGTCGATGGCACGCTGACACTCGAACAGATCGACCGCGATGCGGCGACTGGATCTTTCCGTTTCCGCGCGAACAAGATGAATCGCGAGGGCCGCGTCACCGACCAGCGCCTCACCGCCGAAGGGGCATTCCGCGGCATTCCGTTCTTGCCCGAAGACGAATTGCCCGACGCGTGAGCCGTTCGATCGAATAAGGCTGGTTCACGCGCCCGGTTGTTGAGAAGGATGCCGGCGTCCGGGCAACCCATCCGGTATGGCGATTTCGCGCCCCACGGGGACGCCTAACAGTCCAGCCTGCCCGCTTCGTCGTACATGCCGGAGAGGCGTGACCCGACTCCGCGCATTACGTGGCTCGGACCGGGTCCTGAACCAGGTGGTGCCCGGCGCCGCGCAGGCGCCGGGCCAGTTCGGCGATATGGTCCGGACCCACCTCGCAGCAGCCGCCGACGATGGTCGCGCCCTGGTCGACCCAGCCCATCGCGAAATCGGCATAGGCCGCAGGGTCCAGGTCAGTGCGGGCCTCCAGCGCGTCGACGGTCGGCGCATCCTTCAGATAGCCCGAGGCGATGTGGGTAAAACCGTTGGCATAGGCCCCGAACAGCCGGCCGAAGCCCTTGATGATTGCCAGCGCCGGGCCCACCGCCTCGGGCCGCGAGCAGTTGACCAGCACGGCCTGCGGGTCGAACCGCTCCACCAGCGGCGCCAGGTCGCCGAGCGGTTCACCCGAGCGCAGGCGTGTGCCGTCCTCGTCATCCACCGTGACCGCCAGCCACACGGGCAGGCGCTGTCCGGTCGCAGCGCGCAGCGCGCCCTCGCATTGGTCGACCGAGGACATCGTCTCGATCAGCACGAGATCGGCCCGGTCGCCGATCAGCCGCACGGGTTCGGCATAGATCTCCGCGGCCTCTTCGGGCGGCGGGCAGATATCCGGCCGATACGAGGCGAAGAGCGGGCCCAGCGATGCCGCAACCCGGCCCGCTCCGTTCGCGTCTCGTGCCGCGCGGGCCGATGCCAGCGCCGTATCGGTCAGCTCTTCCAGCTGCGCTTCCATGCCCGCGCGCCGCAGCCGGTCGCGCAGCACGGCATAGGTGTTCGTGGTGGCCACCGTCGCGCCGGCCGCGAAATAGGCGTCATGCACCGCGCGCACCAGCTCGGGGTGGTCGATCATTGCCTGTGTGGACCACAGCGGCGTCGGCCGGTCGCCGGCGCGCTTGACGAGTTCCTGTCCGATGGAGCCGTCGAGCAGCGTGATAGCGGTCATGTCCGGTCCCTTGTGGCGATGTATGTTTTCCGCCACCCACCCTGCCCCTGGCGGTCAAGCGGATCCTGTCGGGCCGTCATCATGTCATGATGTCTCGCTCTGCGGCAGCCTGCCAGCGACATGGGCGTGAGCAGCGAAGACCGGCACCGGCATTCCCCCGTAGTGGCCGACCGGGATCCCGATTGAGCCGTGTTGTCATGGGATTACGGATGGCCCGCACCGGCCGCCAGGCGACGCGTTCAGGGTGTCAGCGCCGTTGCGGAGGGGCACGCCAATTATCCCGGATCGTGTGCCCCGGATGCGATACCTACTTGCGTATGGCGCCGAGAAACGTATTGTTGGCATTGAGTCGAGGTAAAACCCGCATGCAGCATGCGTAGGGTTCCCGCAAGTTCGGTGCGTCTTCAAAGCGGGCCAACAACAACGAGGGATTCAGTTCATGTCATCGCATAACGAGCCGGCGGCCGGTTCCGTCGAGGAAGCGCGCCGCAAGTACTGGGCAGCGAACATCCGCGTGATCGCCTGGAGTCTGGCGGTCTGGGCGATTGTGTCATTCGGGTTCGGCATCCTGTTCCGGCCCCTGCTTTCGGGCATTCCGATCGGGGGTACCGACCTCGGGTTCTGGTTCGCTCAGCAGGGCAGTATCCTCGTGTTCATCGTGCTGATTTTCAATTACGCGCGCGTGATGAACAAACTCGACCGCCAATACAATCTCGACGAACAATAAGGGGCCGGGACAATGGATCAGTACGTCATCAACCTGCTGTTCGTCGGCGGAAGCTTCGCGCTCTATATCGGCATCGCGATCTGGGCGCGTGCCGGCTCCACGGCCGAGTTTTACGCCGCCTCGCGCGGTGTCCATCCGGTGGTCAACGGTGCGGCCACGGCCGCCGACTGGATGTCCGCGGCATCGTTCATCTCGATGGCCGGCCTGATCGCCTTTGTCGGCTACGATAACAGCTCCTTCCTGATGGGCTGGACGGGCGGCTACGTCCTTCTGGCCATGCTGCTCGCGCCGTATCTGCGCAAGTTCGGCAAGTTCACCGTGCCGGAATTCATCGGCGAGCGCTTCTACAGCCCGACCGCCCGGATGGTGGGCGTGCTCTGCCTGATCATCGCATCGATCACCTACGTGATCGGCCAGATGACCGGCGTGGGCGTGGCCTTCTCGCGCTTCCTCGAGGTCTCCAACACCGTCGGTCTGCTGATCGGTGCGGGCGTCGTGTTCTTCTACGCCGTGCTCGGCGGGATGAAGGGCATTACCTATACCCAGGTGGCCCAGTACTGCGTGCTCATCCTGGCCTTCACGATTCCCGCTGTGTTCATCTCGCTGCAGCTGACCGGCAACCCGATTCCCGCGCTCGGCCTGTTCAGCGAGCACACCGCGAGCGGGCAGCCGCTGCTCGAGCGCCTGGACGAGGTGATTACCGACCTCGGCTTCAGCGAATACACGGGCCACGGCGGCGATACCCTGAACATGGTGCTGTTCACGCTGTCGCTGATGATCGGCACCGCCGGCCTTCCGCACGTGATCATCCGTTTCTTCACCGTCCCGAAGGTCTCTGACGCGCGGCTCTCCGCCGGTTGGGCGCTGGTATTCATCGCCCTGCTGTATCTCACGGCACCGGCGGTCGGCGCGATGGCCCGGCTGAACATCACCGACCTGATGTGGCCGGAGGGTACCAGTGGCCAGGCCGTTGCCGTCGAGACGATCCAGAACGACCCCGCGTACGACTGGATGGAGACCTGGCAGCAGACCAATCTGCTGGCTTTCGAGGACAAGAACGGCGATGGCCGGATCCAGTACTACAACTCCGACAACCCCGAGATGCAGGAGGTGGCGGAGCAAAATGGCTGGGAAGGCAACGAGCTCACGAAGTTCAACCGCGACATCCTCGTGCTCGCCAACCCGGAGATCGCCAACCTGCCCGGCTGGGTGATCGGCTTGATTGCGGCGGGCGGTCTCGCCGCCGCCCTGTCGACGGCCGCGGGTTTGCTGCTGGCGATTTCCGGAGCCGTCTCCCACGACCTGATACGGGGCGCGATCAACCCGAACATCAGCGAGCGTGGCGAGCTGCTGAGTGCCCGCGTCGCAATGGCGGTGTCGGTCGTGATCGCCACGTATCTGGGACTGAACCCACCAGGGTTCGCGGCCGAGACGGTGGCGCTCGCCTTCGGCCTGGCGGCGGCATCGATCTTCCCCGTGCTGATGATGGGCATCTTCACCAAGCACGTGAACAATCGCGGCGCCGTCGCGGGGATGCTCACCGGCCTCATCTTCACGCTGGTGTACGTCTTCCTGCACAAGGGTTGGTTGTTCATCGAGGGCACCAACCAGTTCCCGGACACGGTCGACGGCTCGCTCCTGGGCCTGAAGGCGACCGCCATCGGCGCGGTCGGCGCATTGCTGAACTTCGTCGTGGCCTTCATCGTCTCGAAGATGACCGAGGACACCCCGCAGGAGATCAAGGATCTCGTCGACAGCGTGCGTTCGCCACGTGGCGCGGCCGCGGCACAGGCGGATCACTGAGGAGTATGCGCTCGAGCGCATCGAGCGGCGGGCCGGGGTCAGTGCGCCCCGGTCTGCCGCCGTCGCCCCATAAGCGCCCCGCATGACCGAAAACCCCGGACCATTCACTCGGCGGGTGGGCGAGCGCGACGACCTCGGGACTTCCCGCGTATCGGACCTGATGACCACGGGGTCGTTCACCTGCGCGCCCCAGACTCCGGTGCGCGAGGCTGCAGGTCTGATGGCCGACCGGCAGGTATCGTCGCTCTGTGTGGTCGATGACGGTCGTCTCGTTGGCATCGTCACCGTGCGCGACCTGGCCGCAAAGGTGGTCGCCCGCGATCGGTCGCATGACACCGTCGTGAGCGAAGTCATGAGTGCCGATCCATTACACCTGCCACCGCGCGCGATCGGTTCCGATGTGCTGCACGCCATGCAGGAGCGGCGTATCGGCCACGTCCCGATCGTCGAGGATGGCCGGTTGTGCGGCATCGTGACCCAGACCGATCTGATGCGCTTCCAGGCCCTGTCCTCGGCCACGCTGGTGCACGAGATCGCGATCGCCGAGAGTGCCGCGCAGATGAGGCCGGTCACGGCGCGCATCCCCGAGTTGCTCGCGCAGCTGGTCGGGCTGGGCCATCGCCACGAGGTGGTGACGCGCCTGATCACCGATATCGCCGACGCGGCGACGCGGCGCCTGCTGGTGCTGGCGGAGCAGGCGCTTGGCGCGCCGCCGGTGCGCTACCTGTGGCTGGCCTGCGGCAGCCAGGGCCGGCAGGAGCAGACCGGCGTCTCGGACCAGGACAACTGCCTGATACTGGACGATGCGGTGGGCGAGGCGGACCTCGCCTACTTCGACGAACTCGCGCGCTTCGTCAGCGACGGTCTGCACGAGATCGGCTATTACTACTGCCCGGGCGACATGATGGCGACCAACCCGCGCTGGCGGCAGCCCTTGCAGGTATGGCGCGGCTACTTCCGGGACTGGATCGAAACCCCCAACCCGGAAGCACAGATGCTGGCCAGCGTGATGTTCGATCTGCGCCCGATCGGCGGTGCCTTCGAACTGTTCGAGGGCCTGCACGCCGAGACGCTGGCACGCGCGAGCCAGAACACCATCTTCGTGGCCCACATGACATCCAACGCTCTGAAGCACGGGCCGCCGTTGGGCCTGTTGCACCGCTTCGCCAGGATCCGTTCTGGCGAACACCGGGGCAAGCTCGACCTCAAGCACGGCGGTGTGGTGCCGGTGGTCGACCTCGCGCGGCTCTATGCCCTGCAGGGCCGTCTGCGCCCGGTCAACACGCGTGCCCGGCTGGAGGCCGCCGCACAGGCGCGGCTGATCAGCCCGCGCGGCGGCGAGGACTTGCTGGCCGCCTGCGATACGATCGCGCAGACCCGTCTGCGCCACCAGGCCGGGCGGGTCGATCGGGGCGAGGCGCCCGACAACTACATGGCCCCGGAAGATCTGCCGCGCCTGGAACGCCGTCACCTGCGTGACGCATTCCGCGTGGTGAAGGGCCTGCAATCGACGCTCGGCCATGGCCGCAGCGTGGTCTGATCCGGGCGCCCGTAAACGGCGCGGGCGCTTCAACGGAGGCGATAGGCATCCATGCTGCTCGAATTGATCGCGACCGTCACCGCAGGCGTCGGCGCCGGCGGCATCGCCGTGCTGCTGCGCCGCCTGAGTGGTGGCCGGCTCGGCCGCTGGATCGTTCCGCTCGCTGCCGGGGGCGCGATGCTCGGGGTCACCATCGCCAGCGAGTACACTTGGTACGAACGCACGCGCGAGCAGCTGCCGAACGGCGTGGTTGTGGCGCATACACACGAATCGCAGGCGATCTACCGGCCGTGGACCTGGCTAGTGCCGTACGTCGACCGCTTCGCGGCGGTCGATCGGGCATCGATTCGCACGCACCCCGAGCGCCCGGAGCGCCGCATGGTCAAACTGCTGTTCTACGGTCGCTGGTCGCAGCCCCGTCAGGCCCTGGTGGCGGTCGATTGCGAGCGCCGGCTGCGTGCCCGCCTGAGCGAGCGGGTCCGCTTTGGTCCCGACGGCGGCCTTGCCAATGTCGAATGGCGCCAGGTGGCGGCGGACGATCCCGTGCAGCGCACCGCATGTTCCGCTTCCTCCGGTTGAGTGCATGGTCATGATTTCCCGGCTCGGCCTGCGCGTGCGGATTTTTCTCCTGTTTGCGCTGCTAGCGGGCGCGATCATCGCCGCCGTGGCCGGCGGGCTGCTGCTGGGGTATCGCTACGCTGACGTGCCGGCGGCAGGCAACGGTTTCATCGCCGCGGCGGTCGTCTCAACCTTCGCCATCCTTGGCCTGACCGTCTGCGTCTGGCTGCTGTTCGACGAGAACGTCGCCAAGCCGATCCAGCGCCTCGCCGCCCAGCTGCGGGCCCGAACGCATGCCGATGCGGGGCACTCAGACGAACTCGAGGCGCGCTACCTGGGCGACCTCGGCCCGGCGGCCCGCGCGGTGGCCGAACGTCTCGGCGGCGAAGCGGCCGGCGCCCTCGACCAGGCCACCGCCCGCCTGCAGACCGAGCATGAATGGCTGACCGCATTGCTGAGCGAGATCCCGGTCGCCGTGGTGCTCGTCAGCGCGAACGATCGCATCGCGCTGTACGACGCCCAGGCGGGTGCGCTCCTGAGCCGCTTGGCGCCGCCCCGCCTGGGTGCGCCGATCACCGACTACATCGATCGCAAACGGCTCGCGGCCGCTCGCGCAGAGGCGGCCACCACCGCAGGCGAGGCCGCGTTCGACGCTGTGGACACCAACGGCGAGCCCTGCCTGGGCGTGCGGCTGCGGCCGCTGTCCCGGGGCCTCGGCGAGATGCTGCTGCTGGAATCGACCGCGCCCGCCCCATCGGCGACGTCCGCGCGTCCGCTCGTGTTCGATTTCGAGCTGCTCGATCGCCAGAACGAGGGTTCGGTGACTGATCGGCCGCTCCCCGACCTCGACTTCGTCGTCCTCGATACGGAGACCACGGGCCTGGAGCCGGAACGCGACGAACTCGTGCAGATCGCCGCCGTGCGCATGGTCAACGGCCGGTCGGTCGCCGGTGAGGCGATGGAAACGCTGGTGAACCCGGGGCGCTCGATCCCGCCGCAGTCCAGCCGGGTGCACGGCATCACGGATGAACAGGTTGCCGATGCCCCCAGGGTCGCAGAGGCGGTGGGGCGACTGCACGACTTCGCCCGCGATGCCGTCCTCGTGGCGCACAACGCGCCATTCGATCTGGCCTTCCTCAAACGCCGCGAGGCCGAGATCGGTGCCCGTTTCGACCATCCGGTGCTGGATACGGTGCTGCTCTCGGCCGTTGTGTTCGGCCCCCACGAGGCGCACAACCTCGACGCGCTGTGCGCCCGCCTCGGCATCGACATCCCGGACGAGCGGCGGCACACCGCGCCGGGTGACGCCGAAGTCACGGCGGCCGCGCTGTGCGCGATGATCCCGATGCTCCAGGCACGCGGCTTCATGACCCTGCGCGAAGTCCTGCAACAGACCCGGCGTCACGGTCGCCTCCTGCAGGACCTCAATCCCTGATCATCGTTACTCGCCAGGGCCATAACCGCACGTCACTGCCGAGCCTCCCGCCGCGCCCGAGCGGCTGCGGTCGCTGGAGCGACTCGCTCCGGTGGCATCGGGCCGCGTTGTCAACCAGGATCCTGAATCCGTGCGCTCGCTTTTGCGAAGTGATCGCACCGAGTGAGCCGTCCCGCGGGTATGCGGACCAACAGTAGAATGGCGCTCACGCTGGTGCTGGGAGCCGGATGGAGCGTAGCGGAATCCGGGGGGCGGCCTGACCAACGTCCTGGATTCCGCCCTTCGGGCTGCATCCGGGCTACACGGTTGCGGTCATGCCGGCCAATTGCATGCGGTTCGCGGCCCAGCTACATGCGATTCGGGTCTATCCTGTGATGCAGCAGGTCGGCTGGCTTGTGGCGGTACCACTTCAAGACCCATTCAACCGGAGTACCCCGTGCGCAACAGCGTGGCCTTTCTTGTCAGTGTGATCGCGACCCTGCTCGGGCTGGGCTTGGCCTTTGTGGTCGACGATGGCGCATACACGGTCGCCGGTCTGCCCCTGTTGGCGGCGCTGGCGCTGTTCGGCTTTGCGGTGCAGTGGCTCGTGTTCGTGCCTTCGTATCTGGGCCAGACCGAGCATTACTACGACCTTACCGGCGCGCTGACCTATGCGAGCGTGATCCTGCTGGCGGCCGGTTTCAGCACTCCGGACGCGCGCGGTTGGGTGATTACGGCGCTGGTCCTGATCTGGTGCGCCCGTCTGGGCAGCTTCCTGTTCCTGCGGGTCAAGCGCAGCGGCAAGGATGGCCGCTTTGACACCCTCAAGCCGTACTGGCCCCGCTTTTTCATGGCCTGGACCCTCCAGGGGCTATGGGTCTTCATGACGCTGCTGGCGGCACTGATTGCGGTGAGCGGCCCGGCATCCCCGGGTTGGGACGTGTGGGCAACGCTGGGGCTCATTGTCTGGGCCGGCGGCTTTGCCATCGAGGCCGTCGCGGATCGCCAGAAGTCCGCCTTCAAGGCCGATCCCGCCAACCAGGGGCGCTTCATCCGACAGGGCCTGTGGGCGTGGTCGCGCCATCCGAATTACTTCGGTGAGATTGTGCTGTGGACGGGGATCGCCGTCATGGCTACGCCGGCGATGAGCGGCTGGCAGTGGCTGGGCTGGCTTTCGCCGCTGTTTGTCTGCTGGTTGTTGCTGAAAGTCAGCGGCATTCCGATGCTGGAGCGGCGCGCCGATGAGAAATGGGGCGGCCAGGCCGACTACGAGGCCTACAAGGCGGCTACGCCGGTACTGGTGCCCCGGCCACCGCGGCGTAATGCGCGGTGATCGACTCCATTCTCGCCTGGGCCAGCGAGCATCGCGAGCAGGCCGTGTTCCTCGTGCCGCTGCTGGCCTTCATGGAGACCTGCGTCGGCGTGGGCCTGTTCGTTCCCGCCATGCTGCTGGTCGTCGTCACCTCGGTCTTCTACGCCAATGACTGGGCCAATCTCTGGGTCATGGCGGCCATGGCGATGGTGGGCTCGTCGATGGGCGATCATGTGGGCTTTTACGCGGGCCGCGCCATCGGCCACCGCGTCCATGGCTGGCGCATCATTCAGCGCAACGCGCAACGCTGGGAACGCACCGAGGCGATGGTGCGTCGCTATGGCTTTTTCGCCATCTTCATCGGTCGTTTCATCCCTGCCATCCGCAGCCTGGTACCCGCCATGATGGGCGTCACGGAATTCGAACGCTCGCGCTACACCCTGTTCGATGTGGCGGCATGCAGCCTGTGGGCGCTGGGCCTCGTTGCCATCGTGCAGGGCGCGTATACGCTGTTCCTGCCTTCCTGATCCACGTGTGCCGAGGGCGCGGTGCCTTCGTCTTTTCTCCTGGATCAGAAGGGCGTGAAAGCGGTGATCGCCAACAGCCACAGTGCCATGCCGAGCAACGCGAGCCAGGTCAATGCCATGCCCCATACGCGCTCATTCGTTGCGCCTCGGCAGCGGCCGAGTCCGCGGGCGTGCAGGACGCGACCGACCAGGAGCGCGGCGAGCGCCGCGTACAGACTGGTGACAGGCAAGGGCATCGGGCAGGTGTCTCGCGGGTTGTCGGGCGATGTGCCGGATCAGGCGGGCCCCTGATAGTCTGCGTCGCTGACCGGCTCAAGCCACTGCACGATCTCGTCGTCGAGCGCTTCGTGCACCGCGATGTGGGTCATGGCCGTATCCGGCGCGGCGCCGTGCCAGTGCTTCTCCCCCGGCGGGATCCAGACCACGTCGCCGGGCTGGATGGCTTCGACCGGGCCGCCCGCGCGCCGCACTCGGCCGCTGCCGTGCGTGACGATGAGGGTCTGGCCCAGCGGGTGGGTGTGCCAGGCCGTGCGGGCCCCGCGGATAACCGCGATCGCCTCGATGCGCGGCGATCGCCCACTGATCGTTTGCCTTGCACCTCGCCGGTTTTTGGACTGAAGGAGTGATTTCCTGGCCGCGGAGAGGTGCCAATCATGTCCCATCGATTCAATGCCGATAACCCGGACGGACCGCTGCAACTGTGCACCTGTGCCAGTTGTGGCGCGCCGATCATGCTCGACGACAAACAACGGCGAATCCGCGCCGTGGTTCCGAACCTCATGGGGTTCGATCCGGACAGCCTGCCGGCGACCTACCATGCCTTCTTGGATCCCTCGAAGGGTAATGAGAAGCCGAATGACGGCCGGGCGGTGCATGAGTCCTTGCGCCCGGACTTCGTGTGGCCCGATCCCACCTGAGATCGGCCTGCGGAATCCGATATTCGGGGCCAGCGTACAAAGCCGACCAGCAGCATCACGCCTCGACGGTGGGCCGGCGGCTAAGCGCCGCGTGCCAGCGGGCGATGTTTTCCTGGTCAGGCTCCGGCCCTATCTTCAGCGCACGCCTGGCGAACTCGATGGTGACGAAGGCGGTAATGTCGGTAACCGAAAAGGTGTCCAGAGCCACGTACTCGCTCTGGCCGAGGCGCCCGTCGAGGTCCTCGAGGAAGTCGCGGTAGCGCTGTGCGCCGCGCTCGGCCAGGGCCTCGATCTGCGGTACCTTGTGCCTGCCTGGCACGGCGCGGTCCCTGAAAGCCGGCGCCCGGTTACGAAATCCTTCCGCCACGGCCTGGTAGCCGTCGAATTCGACCCGGCGATCCCACATCCTGACCCGCGCTCTGGACTTCGGGTCCGAGCCCATCAGCGGTGGATCGGGATAGAGGGCCTCGAAGTACGTGCAGATGGCATCGCTTTCGCTGATGCAGGTCCCGTCGTCGAGATCCAGCACGGGGACAGTGGCGTGGGGATTCCTGCGACGATAGTCCGCGGAGAAATGTTCACCGGAACGCAAGTCGACTTCCTGCATCGGGACGTCGATGCCCTTCTCGGAGATGAACATCCGGACCCGGCGTGGGCTGGGTGCCGTCCTGCAGGTGTACAGCAGCATGATCCGTCCTCCACCTTGATTGCGTGGATGTTGACCGCCAGTCGCGCCGTTTGCCGTTTTGAGCGGGAGTTGGAATGTGAGACCTGACCCGCGGGCTGGAGACGGAGTCGCGGGCCAGTGGGTGGTAGCGACGTGCTGCATCCGCGAGCGTTGTGGAGCGGCGAAGCACAGCCCGTATGTGCTCGGGGCCTGTTTGAGCGGCTGCAGCCGGCCAAAGGTCGTCCCCGTGGGAGCGGGGATGCATGACGCCGTCTGGGGCTTACGCTTTACGCCGAAACTGCAGGCCCATCAAGCCTGCTACAAGCAGAGCCAGCGTGCCGGGTAGCGGGACTGCATAAGTACCCGGTGTCGGAGTGTTACTGGGTCCGTTTGCAAAGTCACTGAACGTCCAATCCGCGGCAGTGTCCGTGTCAACACCATCCACAATCCGGCGACCTCCAGCGGGGAGGAAAGCTCCATCGGGGCCAATCACGGGGGCATCGAAGAAAAAGAAGTCTGAAGTCTCGCCGTCCGTGACACCCAGTGCGTCCAGCACGATCTCGGAACCGCCGATGGTGGTCCCGGAAATGCTGCTCGTCTGGATCAGGGCAATGGTGTAGCTGCTGTTCTCAATGCTGTTCGTCGGGATGATTACATTCGGGGAAATACCATAAAGGCCAGGAATGAGTGACGTCCCCAGCAGGAAAAATTTGTTGTCGCCGACAACATCAGTCCCACCGAAGTCGAATCGCCAATCAATCGTGCCGTTGCTGGCTCGGTCGTCACTCTCGACGACGATGATGCTGAGATCGTTGAGTGGGGTGTCGGCTGTGCCGTAAAGCTCGATGAATTCAGCATCGGTGCCCCTAGTGCTGCCGACCACTTCGTTGAGGATCGGGCTTGCTGCGCACAGTGTCGGAAATGCAGCGCCTATGATCATTAACCAAAACAGCTTCACAAACGGCCGCCTTGTTGTCTGGTAAACAGTCATCGGCGCAATCTCCCGCTTGTCGAAATTGTTGTGTTGAAAGAAGGGTAACTCGGAGACGGTGAGTATCGAACTGTCCAATTCGTACACACGATGCAAATAGCACTCCAAAAAATAACTGTATGATTTGTAAAACGAATCTTTAAGCGGCTCTCGCCGCACGCAGGATTATGTAAATAAACCTGACAATGATAAGGCGACGTGGCCTACAGGCTTTTGAGGTGTTCGGTTTCGGGAGCGGGACCAATTCATTCGCCACGCAAGGAAAGGCGGCGAATTGTTACTCGTCATTCGAACAGACGTACCTTGGGCGGTTGGAAACGGTCTGGTTACCTGAGGTCCGGTGGGTTAGTTTTGTTGGTCGCCGCTGGGACCCGCCACCCCTGACTTGATCATGTGCTGTATCTCCTTCTCGGAGTACCCGCATTCCGTGAGCAGTTCGCCCGTGTTCTGTCCCAGAGTCGGCGCGCTCTGCCAGGCCTGCTCTGGCTGGCCGGAGAAACGCGCCGGCGCGCGGGCCTGGCGTAACGTTCCGGCCTGCGGGTGATCGTGATGGACGACCAGTCCGTTGGCCTCGACCTGCGGGTGATCGAGCATCTCGGTGCGGGTCAGGACCGGTGCGCAGGGCACGTTGTGTTCTTCGAGTCGCGCGAGCCAGTGCTCGGCGGAATCGGTCCTGATGACGGACTGGATGAGGTCGAGCCGGGCGTCGATGTTCTGCTGGCGCAACTCCGCGGTCAGGAACCTCGGATCCTCCGCCCATTGCGGCTGGTCGAGCGCACGGATGATCGCCTGCCACTCGCGGTCGTTCTGCACCGCGATCGCGATGTATCCGGTGGTGGTTTCGTAGACCAGGTCCTGGAAACTGGCGGCCTCCTGTTGTGGCAGCTTACCGTGGACGAAGGTCTGGCTCCCCATGTCCGAGCTCCAAAGGAAGGCGACGGTGGCGTCCAGCATGGACAGCCGTACGTGCTGGCTCTCCCCCGTGCGTTCGCGGGCGAACAGGGCTGAGGTGATCGCCTGGGCGGCGGTGATGCCCGTGACCTTGTCCGGGAGGATCGTGCGGACCAGTTGCGGGCGCCGTTCGTCGGCGCCGGCCTGCACCGTCGCGAGTCCCGACAGGCCCTGAATCAGCGGGTCGTACACCGGGCGCTGGGCGTAGGGACCGGTATCACCGAAGCCGCTGATGGAGACCATGATCAGATCCGGCGCCACCCTGCGCAGCTCTTCCTCACCGAGCCCCATCCGCTCGATCACGCCGGGGCGGAAGTTCTGGATCAACACGTCCGCGCTGGCGACCAGCTTCAACAGGGCCTCGATCCCGCGCTGTTCCTTCAGGTTCAGCGCGACGGATTTCTTGTTGCGGTTGTTGTTGAGAAATGAAGCGGAAAAACCGCCCTGCCGGTTGGCCGCCTGACGGGTGAAATCGCCGCTGGCGGGGTTTTCCACCTTGATCACCTCGGCGCCCTGATCCGCCAGCATCATGGTGGCGAGCGGGCCGGAGATCACGGCCGTAAGATCGATAATCCGGATGCCATCGAGTGGGCTGGTCATAGCGGGGCCTGTCGTCAGTTCAATCGATTGCGGGGTACGCGCATCAGCATAACGGACCCGGTTTTCGGTCACAGTAACCGGACGCAGTGCGTGTGGATATCCGGGATCAGCGGATAGACGCGCGCATCCGACCCGATCAGCTCGGCACCTCCCGCGCCAGCCGGCGGCCAGCCAGCGCAGCGGATCCCCCATGCGCAGCGTCCGGCAGGCCGCCACCAGCGGCAGCGGCGCGTCCTCCGCCCCGGTTGAGTCTTTGTCGTTCGACAGGCAGGACAAATTCCCCGCTGATGATGCTGGACGTATAAGGACTGGTCACTCAGGATGCCTGCTCGCGACATCCCAACGATATCCGGATCGATGACCCTCCCTGCCTGGTTACGTCATCTGCTGCCGCCGCTGGCCATCCTCGGCATTGGCGCCGCCCTGCTCGCGGCCATGGTGCTCACGCGGCCCGAGCCGCCGGCGCGGACCGAGGAGGAGCGCGTGTGGCGCGTGCAGACGCGGACCGTTGAGGCCCGTTCCATTGCGCCCACGCTGACGCTCTACGGGCGCCTGGAGTCGCCGCGGGCGAGCACCCTTTCCGCCGGTGTCACCGCGGACGTCGAGGCGGTGCCGGCGCGCGAGGGGCATGCCGTGGCCGCTGGCGCGGCGCTGGTGGCGCTGGACCGCCGTGATCTCGCTGCCACCGTCGACCAGCGCGGGGCCGATCTGGCTGAGGTCGAGGCCCAGCTGGAGGAGGCGCGGATCACCCACAAGGCCAACGAGCGGGCGCTGGAGCGCCAGCAGGGGCTGGTCGCCATCGCCGAGCGCGGCGTCGAGCGGGCCCGGCGCCTCGCCGAGCGGGACGTGGCGTCCCCCGACGAGGTGGATGCGGCCCGACGGGCCCTGGAGCAGGCCCGTCTCGCGCTGAACCGCGAGCGCCGCGAGGTCGAAAGCTTCGATGCCCGTATCGATCGTCTGCAGGCCCAGCGGCAGCGCGCGCAGGCGCAGCTGGAGCAGGCGCGGCGGGACCTGGGCCGGACCGGGATCAGCGCGCCCTTTGCCGGGCGGGTGACCGCGGTGGAGGTGGCTCCCGGGGATCGCGTCCGCGCGGGTGATCCGCTGGTGTCGATGTACGACACGACCGCCCTCGAGGTCCGGGCCGCCATTCCGGGACCGCGCGTCGCGGCGGTACGCCGGGCGCTGGCCCGTGACGATGGCATCACCGCCACGGTACGCGTGGACGGCCGGGTCTTGTCGGCCCGCCTTGACCGCCTCGGCGGCCGCAGCGCGGCCGGGGCCAGCGGGGTGGAAGGCCTGTTCCGCATCCGGGACGCGGCGCCTGAAGGGCTGCCCCTCGGCCGATTCGCCCAGGTGATCGCGGAGCTGCCGCCACGCTCGGGTGTGGTGGCGCTGCCGCCCGCCGCTTTGTATGAGCAGGACCGGATCTATGTGGTCCGCGACGGACGTCTGGTCGCGCTGGGCGTGGAGCGGGCCGGTCAGCAGGCCGTCCCCGACGGGCCCAACCGGCTGCTGCTGCGGGTCGAGGCGCTGCGCTCCGGCGATCGGGTGGTGACCACCCAGCTGCCCAATGCCAGTGAGGGTCTGCGCGTGCGCGTCGCCGATGAGGCCGGTGGCGCATGAGCGCAGAAGATGAGGACCGCGGACTGCTGGCACGCTTCGCCCGCCATCCCGTTGCCGCCCATCTGCTCATGGCGCTGATGATCCTCACCGGGATCTATGCGCTCGATCGTACCAACACACAGTTCTTTCCCGACTTCGACCTCGGTCGCATCACGGTCACCGTGGGCTGGCAGGGGGCGTCCGCCTCCGATATGGAGGAGGGCGTTACACGGCCCCTTGAGCAGGAGCTGCGTAACCTCGACCATCTGGACAGCATCACCTCGACCTCGGCGCAGGGCATCTCGCGCATTTCCCTGGAGTTCCGGCAGGGCACGGACATGGGCGAGGCCCTCGAGCAGGCCAAGTCGCGTGTGGGCCAGGTGCGCAACCTGCCGCAGAACGCCGAGGAGCCGGAGGTTACCCGGGTTACCCGCTTCGACCCCATCGCCAAGGTGCTGGTCTATGCCAAAGCGGGTGACAAGGGGCCGGACCAGTTGGCCGGGCTGCGCCAGCGCGTCCAGGACATGCGTGACGAGCTCCTCGATCGGGGCATCGCCAAGGTGGATATCCGCGGCCTTCCGGAGCAGAAGATCGCGATCCAGGTGCCGCCCGAACGCCTGCGCGAGCTGGGTCTGTCCCTGCCTGAGATCGCTGAGCGCGTAGCCGCCGAGAGCCGCGATCTACCGGCCGGGGAGGTCGGCGAAACGGTGCCGGCGCGCCAACTGCGCAGTGAGGCGCAGCGGCGCCGGACCGTCGCCTTCGAGGATATCGTGATCCGCGGCGGCACGGGCACGGGTCGTGTCACCCTCGGCGATATCGCCGCGATTGATCTGGCGGACCGCGATGGCGAGGTGCGGGTCACGCACAATGGTCAGCCCGCCGTCGAACTCGACCTGAAGCGGAGCAGCACCGGGGACACCCTGGAGGCCGCACGGACCCTGAACCGCTGGGTCGAGGAGACCCGACCCGCGTTGCCGCCGGGTGTGGGGCTGGTGGCCTTCGACGAGTCCTGGAGCCTGCTCCAGGAACGCATCATGCTCCTGGTGAAGAACGGCGCGGGTGGCCTCCTGCTGGTGCTGCTCGTGCTGTTCCTGTTCCTGCGCGGGCGGGTCGCGGCGTGGGTGGCGCTGGGTATCCCGGTGGCCTTCCTGGCCGCGCTGGCGCTGCTCTACGCCTTCGGTGGCTCCATCAACATGATTTCGCTGTTCGCCTTCATCATGACGCTCGGCATCATCGTGGATGATGCCATCGTGGTGGGCGAGGAGGCCCTCGCCCGCTACCAGGCGCGTGGCGAGGCGGCCGTGGCGTCGGCGGTCAACGCCGCCCGGCGCATGTGGCCACCGGTGCTGTCGTCGAGCCTGACCACCATCGCCGCCTTCCTGCCGCTGATGCTGGTGGGCGGCACCATCGGCAATATCCTCTTCGATATCCCGTTCGTGGTGGTCTGCGTCATCCTGGCGTCGCTGGTGGAGGCCTTTCTGGTGCTGCCCGGCCACCTAGCGCGGGCCTTCCCCGGCATGAGCCGGGAGCGCAACGGGGAAGGTTTCCGGGCCCGCTTTGACGCCGGCTTCGGCCGCTTCCGCGATGGCCCCTTCCGGCGTCTGGTGGAACGGGCCGTGGCCTGGCGCGGCGCGACGCTGGCCGCTGGCGTCGCACTGCTGCTGGTTGCGGTGGGTCTGCTGGCCGGCGGCCGTCTGCCGTTTTCCTTCTTTCCCTCGCCCGAGGGCAACATTATCTACGCCAATGCCAAGTTCGTGGCCGGGACCCCGAGGCAGGATGTCAGCGCGTTCCTCGGCCACCTGGAGGACACGCTGGCGGATGCCAACGCGGGCGTTGAGGGCGATCCGGTGCGCCTGGCCGTGGCCCGCCACGGCACCACCGCCGGTGCGGAACAGGCCGGAGGTGCGCAGGGTGGCGACCAGTTTGGAGCCCTGGTGGTGGAGTTGGTCAACCCCGAGCGGCGGGACGTCACCACAACCGGCTTCATCGACGGCTGGCGCCAACGCGTGGAGCGCCCGTCGGGGCTGGAGTCGTTCACCCTCACCGCGCGCAGCGGTGGTCCGCCGGGCCGGGACCTCGGCATACGTCTGACCGGGGCGGAGCCGAACCGTCTCAAGGCCGCGGCCGAGGAACTGGCCGGGATCCTCGAAGGCTTCGCCGGGGTATCGGCGGTGGAGGACGACATGCCTTACGGGCGCGAGCAGCTCCTCTACCGCGTCAATGCCGAGGGCCGGGCCCTGGGGCTGACGCAGGCCTCGGTGGGGGAGCAGCTGCGCGCCGGCTACGCCGGCGACCTGGCCCAGATATTCACCCGGGGTGAGGACGAGATGGAGGTCCGGGTGGGCCTGTCGGCGGCGTTGCGGGATGACCCGGTCGCCCTCGGGTGGGTGCCGCTGAAGACCCCGCAGGGCGAGATGGTGTCTCTCGAGGCCGTGGTGGATCTGACCAGCCAGCGGGGCTTCGAGGCCCTGCGCCACGCCGAGGCCCGGCTGGCCGTCCAGGTCCAGGGTGACGTCGACCGCGAGGTCACCAACGCCAACCGTGTCCTGGAGCGGCTGCAGCAGGAGGCCCTGCCGCGCATCAGCGAGCGCTATGGTGTGGATTTCGAGTATGTCGGCCGCGCCGAAGACCAGGCCGAGACCCTGAGCGACATGAAGCGCGGTCTGATCCTCGCGGTGGTGCTGATCTACCTGGTGCTGGCAGCGGTGTTCGCGTCCTACGTCTGGCCGCTTGTGGTGATGGCCGCCATCCCCTTCGGTCTCGTGGGGGCCCTGGCCGGCCACTGGCTGCTGGGCATCGATCTGACCGTGCTGTCCCTGTTCGGGCTGTTCGGGCTCTCCGGCATCGTGGTGAACAACTCCATCATCCTCGTGAGCTTCTACCGGGATCTGCGGGGTGAGGGTATGACGGTGCGCGATGCGCTGGTGGGCGCCAGCTGCCGGCGCCTGCGGCCCATGCTGCTGACCAGCCTGACCACCATGGGGGGCCTGACGCCGCTGCTGTTCGAGACCAGCCTGCAGGCCCAGTTCCTGATCCCCATGGCCGTTTCCCTCGTCTTCGGCCTCGCTTTCGCCACGGTGCTGGTACTGGTGCTGGTCCCGGCCATGCTGTCGCTGGAGCAGGATCTCGCCGCCCGTCTCGGCGGCGGCGCGGCGGACGGGTGATCCGGTCATGGTGCCCGCCGGGTCGGTGAATAAGCGCGCTAACACCGTGGTGCCGGCAGTGGGGAGCCAGCGGGTGATCCGTGCGCCGCGCGCTGCTGTACCATGGCGGCGCCGGGCGGATGGGATAGCCGTGCTCCGGCGCCCAGACTCGCGGAGAGGTCAGCATGTTTGAATTCGTCGCCGGTATCGCCCTGTTCTTTGGTATCCATTCGGTCGCGATCGTCGCTCCAGGCTGGCGCAATCAGATGGTGCTGCGCATGGGGGCGATACCCTGGAAGGCGGTGTACGGGCTCGTCGCCATCGTCGGCCTCGTGCTGCTGATCAAGGGCTACGGCGACCTCCGCTGGACCTCGTCCGTGCTCTACACGCCGCCGGGTTGGCTGCGGCACGTGGGCATGCTGTTGCTGGTACCCGTGTTTCCGCTGCTCCTGGCGACGTACCTGCCGGGGCGGATCCGCGCGAAGGTCAAGCACCCGATGCTGGTGGCGGTGAAAATCTGGGCACTGGCGCATCTGCTGATGAACGGCCAGGCGGTCGATGTCGCGCTCTTCGGTGCGTTCCTCGCCTGGGCGGTCGTGGACCGGATCGCCGTCAAGCGCCGTTCGTCGCGCCCGGCACCAGCGCCGACCCTGCCCGCGACGGGCTTCAATGATGCCGTGGCGGTCGTGGGTGGGCTCGCGGTCTACGTCGCGTTCGTGCTCTGGCTGCACACCTGGCTGATTGGCGTGTCGGTCGTCGCCTGACGCGCAACGGTGTGACGGGCAATCGTGGCCGTCGAGCCCGAAGACCTCGCAGGATCGGCCCGCCGCTGGCGGAGCTGCCCCGGAACCTTCGCCTCCAGGGTCCGAGGCCGAGATGCACGCCGGATTCGCCTTCACCGGGCACCACGGATCCTTTCTCCCGTCCTCGCAGCGCGTTGGTTCCTGCTTTGCATGATCGTGGCCTTGCTGTCCCCTATACTGGGGGCGTTTTTCAGCGACCGTGAAGGACTCCCATGATCCCGGGCTTTTCCCCGCGGCGGCGGTTCGACGACCTGAGCGAGCGCGAGATCGTAGCACTCGCGATCTATGCCGAGGAGGACGACGCGCAGATCTATCGCACGTACGCCGACCGCCTGCGTGAGCACTACCCGGCCAGCGCCCGGATGTTCGATGGTATGGCCGCCGAAGAGGACGGTCATCGCCAGCGCCTGATCGATATGTTCAAGCGCCGCTTCGGCGAGGTGATCCCGCTGATCCGGCGTGAGCATATCTCGGGCTTTTATACGCGCCGGCCGGTATGGCTGGTGGAAAACCTCGGGCTCGAGCGCATCCGCGACGAGGCGGCGATGATGGAGCGCGATGCCGCCGCGTTTTATCGCAAGGCGGCCGCACGCACGGGCGATGCCGACACGCGCAAGTTGCTGGGCGACCTCGCCGTCGCGGAGGTCAAGCACGGTGAGACCGCGGATCGGCTGGCCTCGCACAATCTGGGCGAGGACGAGCGCGAGGAGGAGGACCGCGTCGCCCACCGCCAGTTCGTGCTGACCTGGGTCCAGCCCGGACTGGCGGGGCTTATGGACGGCTCGGTGTCGACCCTGGCGCCGATCTTCGCGACGGCCTTCGCGACGCAGAATACCTGGACCACGTTCACCGTCGGCCTTGCCGCCTCCGTGGGCGCCGGTATCTCGATGGGTTTCACGGAGGCGGCCTCGGACGACGGCGAGATATCGGGCCGCGGCTCACCGCTCAAACGCGGGGTCGCATCGGGTGTGATGACCACCCTCGGCGGACTGGGCCATGCGCTGCCCTACCTGATTCCGGACTTCTGGACGGCGACCGTGACCGCGATCGCGATCGTGTTCGTCGAACTGTGGGCGATCGCCTGGATCCAGAATCGCTACATGGATACCCCTTTCCTGCGCGCCAGCTTCCAGGTCGTGCTCGGCGGCGCACTCGTGTTCGCCGCCGGCGTGCTGATCGGCAGCGGACACTAGGGACAGCCGCCCCCTACGGATTGCCACCCGCCGCCGGGCCCCCCGCGCCAGGCTCGAGTTCGTTGGCGGGGCGGCCGCTCTGCGCCTTGCGCTCGCGCTCGCGCGCTTCGGCCTTGCTCGGCAGCGGCTCGCCGACGTCCGGATCGGCGAGTGCACCCTGCTCGGCCTCACGCTGCAGGGATCGCCAGAGACCGGCGCACAGCAGCAGCAGGATGATCGCGAACGGCAGACCGGAGACGATGGTCGCCGTCTGCAGGGCCTCGAGTCCGCCGCCGAGCAACAGCGTCGCCGCGATCGTCCCCTCCATGATCGACCAGAACACCCGTTGGGCCTTCGGCGGGTCGGGATCACCGCCCGCGGTGATGATGTCGATGACGAAACTGCCGGAATCGGACGAGGTGACGAAGAATGTAACGAGCGACAGGGTGGCCACCGTCGCCAGCAACGTCGACAAGGGCAGCTGCTCGAGCATCAGGAACAGGCCGCGGCTGACGTCGGCGGCGGCATCGGCCGCGATGCCGGCGTCCTGGACCATCTCCAGCCAGATGCCGGTGCCGCCGAATATGCTCAACCAGAACAGCGTTGCCCCGGAAGCGGCACCGACCGTGCCGAGCAGGAATTGGCGAATCGTGCGCCCGCGCGAGACGCGCGCGACGAACATGCCCACGAACGGTGACCAGGAAATCCACCACGCCCAGTAGAATGTCGTCCATTGGCGCTGCCAGTCGCTGTCACGCAGAACGTCCGCCCAGAGCGACATACCGACGATGTGCTGCAGGTACTGACCGAGGGTCTGGCCGAAGAAATCGAACAGGAATATGGTTGGCCCAAGCAGCAGCACCGCGACCAGCAGTGCCCCGGCGATCGCCAGGTTGAGTTGGCTCAGCATGCGGATGCCGCGGTCGAGCCCGCGGACCACGGAGATTGTCGCCAGCGACGTGATCACCGCGATGATCGCGATCTGCACGCCGACGGCTACCGGGAAGCCGGTGAGGTACGCAAGCCCCGCGTTGAGCTGGATCACGCCGAGCCCGAGCGAGGTGGCGACGCCGAACATGGTGGCGCAGACCGCCACCACGTCGATCACGTGTCCCGGCCAGCTGAACACGCGCCGCCCGAGCAACGGGAACAGGGCCGAGCGGATGGTCAGCGGCAGCCCGCGACGGAAACCGAAGTAGGCCAGCGCCAGGCCGACCACCGCGTACACGCTCCAGGCGTGGAAGCCCCAGTGGAAGAAGGTGTAGCGCATGGCCTCGGCGGCGGCCGCGCGCGTCCTGGCGTCCGCGAATGGCGGTTCGAGGAAATGCGTCAGCGGCTCGGACACGCTCCAGAACAACAGCCCGATGCCCATGCCGGCGCTGAACATCATGGCGAACCACGCGGTGAAGCTGAAAGAGGGCTTCTCGTCGGGGCGGCCGAGGCGAATGCGCCCGTGGCGTGAGACCAGAAGCAGGATCGCGAATGCGAGCACCGCGGTGACCGTGAAGCGATAGACCCAGCCGAAGTGCACGCCGATGAACAGCTGCACCTGCGCGAACACGGTCTCGGCGCGCGCGGGGTCGCGCAGGACGAACACCACGAGCCCGAACATGACCAGCGCCGAGGCCGCGAACACGGGCGGGCTTGTGCGCCGGAACAGGCCGAACAGCAGCGGCCGCGCAGTGGGTTCCATGTCGACTCCCGATCCCGTGCGTAAGAGGCCCGGACAACCGCCTCGTCGCATTTTACCTGACGAGGCAAGTGCGACTGATGGGTGCGCAAAATGCATGACCACGTGAGCCGGAAAGCGAGCTGCGCGGACAATCACGTTCCGGTCGTGCGGCACACCTCGCAATCGAGTTGTGCTCTGTCGTGCGCAGAGGGTGTACAGCCCCGCGTGATCCGACAGATTGGTGAAGCGTCATCACCACGGCGTGAGATGTCATCGTTTTGTGATTGCAAATCGGAGTTATTCTCATTTATTGTCGAGCGCTCCTTATCGGTAATGGTGGAGGTACCCTGATGATGAACCGCTGGCTTATAGGATTGGCCATGACCGCGCTGGCCGCGCCAGTCGCGGCCGAGAGCGTGAACGTCTACTCGGCGCGGCATTACGATACGGACGATCAGCTCTACGATCTGTTCACCGAGAAGACCGGCATCGAGGTCAACGTCCTGGAGGGCGATTCCGACGAGTTGATCCAGCGCATCAAGCGCGAAGGCGATGCCAGTCCCGCCGACATCATGATCACGGTCGACGCCGGACGGCTCTGGCGCGCCGAGGAAGATGGCATCTTCCAGTCGACGGAATCCGACGTCCTGAGCGAGCGCATTCCGTCCCGGCTGCGCCATCCGCAAGGGCTCTGGTTTGGCCTTAGCCAGCGCCTGCGTCTGGTGTTCTATAACAAGGAGAATTTCGACCCGGCCGAGCTGGAGCGCTACGAGGATCTGGCCGACGACCGCTTCGAGGGCCAGGTCTGCATCCGCTCGTCGTCGAATATCTACAACCAGTCGCTGATGGCCTCGATCATCGCCGAACACGGCCAGGACAAGGCGACGGAGTGGGCACAGGGCCTCGTGGACAACCTGGCGCGCTCGCCACAGGGTGGCGATACCGACCAGATCCGCGGTGCCGCGGCCGGCGAGTGCGAACTCGCGGTGGCGAACCATTACTACTACCTGCGCCTGCTGCACTCCGATGACGCGGACGACCGAGAGGTCGCCGAGCAGGTTGGCGTGATCTTCCCCAACCAGGATGGCCGGGGCGCGCACGCCAACATCGGCGGCGCAGGTATCGTCGACGGCGCACCCAACCGGGAAGCGGCGGTGGAGCTGCTCGAGTTCATGGTCAGCGACGAGGCTCAGGCCCTGTTCGCCAAAGGCAACAACGAGTACCCGGTGGTCCCGGGCGCGCCACGGCCCGAGGTCCTGCAGGACTGGGGGCGGGATATCGTCATCGACGATGTGAACGTCAGCGAACTGGGCGGCAACAACCCGACGGCGGTCCGGATCATGGACCGGGTCGGCTGGCGCTGAGTCCGGCTTCCAGACGGCAATGAGGGCGGCGGGGCCGGTCGATCGACCGGCCCCGCCCGTCTCTGTCACCCTCGCTGGCGGGCCGTGTCTTGCACCGTTCGCGGGGCTCGGCGACACTGGCCGGATAACCGCGTCCACGCCGCATAGCGAAGCACCGACCACGCGCGTGTCCACTGCCGCCGATATGCGCGAGCATTCGTTCCGCGTCGGTCCACGCGCCCACGTTTCATCGACGAATGACTGGATTCCTGTTCATGACCGGGGCCACGGGTAGGCAATGGACCACGGCGGCGCGTGTTGTATGCACGCGTACGGGCGCCCACCCGGCCGCCCCCTCCGGTGTAACCCCGTTTCGATGCGACCGGCCGTGAGCAGCGCCAGTCTGTACCGTTTCAGCGCCTTTTGGCGGCGCGCACTCGCGGAACTCGGCGCGTGGACCGGCTTCACCTGGCTGATCGCGGGCCTGGTGGCCCTGCCGATCCTGGCTGTTCTGGCCCATGTCTTCGTGCCGGCGCCCGAGGTCTGGAACCACCTGGCCGCTACGGTCCTGCCGCGCTACCTGATCAATACCGCGATCCTCGCCACGGGCGTGGGCGTACTGGTATTCATTGTCGGCGTGGGTAGCGCCTGGCTCGTGGTCATGTGCCGGTTCCCCGGGCGGCGGATCTTCGAGTGGGCGCTGCTGCTGCCGCTGGCCGTGCCGACCTACGTCATCGCCTACGCCTACACCGACTTCCTGCAGTTCACCGGTCCCGTGCAGACGGGCCTGCGCGAGTTGTTCGACTGGACGCGGCACGATTACTGGTTCCCCGATATCCGCTCGCTCGGCGGCGCCATCGTCCTGCTGGCGCTCGTGCTCTATCCCTACGTGTATCTGCTCACGCGCGCCGCATTCCTGGAGCAGTCGGCCTGCGTGCTCGAGGTCGGCCGGACCCTGGGGCGCACGCCCACGCGTCTGCTTTTCGGCGTGGCGATCCCGCTGGCGCGCCCCGCGATCGCCGGCGGAACGGCGCTCGTGCTGATGGAGACGCTGAACGAGTTCGGCGCGGTCCACTTCTTCGGTGTGGATACCTTCACCACCGGGATCTACCGAACGTGGTTCGGCCTGGGCGAGCCCGTCGCGGCGGCCCAGCTGGCGGCGAGCCTGCTGACGTTCGTGATCCTGCTCGTACTGGCCGAGCGCTGGTCGCGGGGCCGGGCGCGCTACTTCCACACCTCGTCGCGCTATCGGGAATTGCCGCGCTTCCCGCTCTGCGGTGCGCGGGCGGCACTCGCCTGGTTCGCCTGCGCGACACCGATCGCCGTTGGTTTCCTCCTCCCGGGGGCGCTCCTTCTGTGGATGACGCTGCACGACGGCGATGACCTGCTCGGTGGGCGCTTTATCGACATGGCAGGCAACAGCCTGATCCTGGCCGTCGTCTCGGCCACGCTCGCCGTGACGCTGGCGCTTCTGTTGAGTTACGGGGTGCGCTTGCAGCAAAGCGGGGGGACGCGGTTCGCCGCGCGGATCGCGGCGATGGGGTACGCCGTTCCCGGCTCCGTGATCGCGGTCGGCATACTGATCCCGCTGGGGGCGGTGGACCAGGCGATCCACGCTTTCTTCCGTGACCACTTCGGCATCAGCACCGGACTGATCCTGACCGGAACGATGGTCGCGCTGGTCTACGCCTATGTGGTGCGTTTCCTCGCCGTGGCCTACAACGCCATCGAGGCGAGCCTGGAGAAGGTCACGCCCAGCATGGATGCCGCGTCGCGCACGCTCGGCAAGACGGCGGGCCGGACCCTGCGGCTGGTCCACGCACCCATCATGCGCAGCAGCCTGCTCGCCGCGGGTATTCTCGTCTTTGTCGATGTCATGAAGGAGCTGCCGGCGACCGTGATCCTGCGGCCCTTCAACTTCGACACCCTGGCCATCCGGGCCCACGAACTCGCCTCCGATGAGCGCCTGGCCGAGGCCTCGACGGCGTCGCTGGCGATCGTCGCCGTCGGTATCGTGCCCGTGATCCTGCTCAGCCGGGCGATGGGCCGATCGCGGCCGGGTGGCTCCCGGCCAAGGAATTGAGCGACGCAGAGCGCACGCGCTTTCCGGTAGCGGCTTTCAGGCGCTGCGCGGGAACACGAATACCTGGGAGCGGTCGAGCTGCAGCATGACCGGCTGGTTCTCTTGCGGCAGGAAGACGCCGGGCATCCGCGAGTGCAGGTGCTCCTCTGCGCCGTCCATGCCGTGCGCGCAGACGTGGATCAGGCTGGTGCGGCCGAGGAGGCGCGAGACCATTACGTGGCTGGTGTCGTGCCCACCGGATTCGTCGGGGGCGCCCATGGGGACAAGGTGGATGGCCTCGGGGCGGATCAGCACCTCGACCGCCGTGCCATCCGCGATGTAGGGCGTTTCGATGCTACCCGCGATGGTCTGCACGGAACCGCCCTCGACGACACCGTCGATGCGGTTGACGTCGCCGAAGAAGGTGGCGACGAAGGGGTCGACGGGATGGCAGTAGAGGTCGATGGGCCGGCCCATCTGGACGATCCGGCCGTCGCGCATGAGGGCAATGCGGTCGGCCATGAACATGGCCTCTTCCGGGTCATGCGTGACCAGCAGCGTGCCCTTGCCAACCTCCTTGAGGGTGTGCAGCGTGTCGTCGCGCACCTGGTCGCGCAGCCGCGCGTCGAGCCCGCTGAAGGGCTCGTCGAGCAGCATCAGCGGCGGTGAGGGTGCGAGCGCGCGGGCGAGGGCCACGCGCTGCTGTTGGCCCCCGGACAGCATGTGCGGATGGGTGTGCGCGTACTCGTCCATGCCGAGCTGGCGCAGCAGCGCGTGACCGCGGCGCCCGCGTTCGCGCGCGCCGAGGCCATCGAGGCCGAAGACCACGTTGTCCAGGACGTCGAGGTGCGGGAACAGTGCCGAGTCCTGGAACATCAGGCCGACGTTGCGCCGCTCAGGCGGAATGTCGCGGCCGGCGGCGCCCGGGTTCATGGAGCGCCCCGCGATGTGGATCGCGCCCTCCTGGAGGGGCTCGATCCCGGACGCCAGGCGGAGCAGCGTGGTCTTGCCGCAGCCTGATGGTCCCAGCAGGCAGACGACTTCCCGCGCCTTGACGTCCAGGTCGACGCCGTCGACGGCGCACAGGTCGCCGAAATGGTGGCGGATCCCGCGCATCTCCAGCACGGTCGATTCGGCGGCGCCGTCGCCGGGATCGGTGCTCGATTCGGGAGTCTGTGGCAGGGGTCGGGTCGCCATGATGGCCGGGCACGTTACCGTTGTCTCGAAGGGGGGATAACGATAACAGAAATGCGGACCGCAACGGTTCGCAATCAGCGAGTGAGCCTGCGGGTCTTTACGAATCCGGCAACGTGAGGCGATCCGCAAGATAGGGGAGGCGCGCGCGTGCCGTCGCCACCGCTGACGGTTCAATGGCGGCGACGATCACCGTTTCTCCCCGCTCCGCGCGTATCCGGTCCTCACCGGTCGGTCCGACGATACGGCTCGAGCCGAGGTACTCGAGCCCATCCTCGCTGCCGGTGTAATTCGCGAAAGCGACGCAGACCCCGTTCTCGAGCGCGCGTGTGGGGATCATCTTCTCGGCGACCACCGGCCAGCGGGAGACCAGTGCGGTCGGGACCGCAAAGGTGGTGGCGCCGGCGAGTGTGCCCATACGGGCCAATTCGGGGAACTCCACGTCGTAGCAGATCAGCACGCCGATGCGGTGGCCGTCGAGCTCGAACAGCGTCACGGCATCACCGCGCGCGTAGGTGCTCTGCTCGTCGGTGCCCGACAGACCCAGCTTGCGGTGGTTGGCGAGCGGGGTGCCGTCCGGCGCGATGCAAAGCGCGGCGTTGTAGACGACGCCGTCGGCGGCCTCGGGGTAACCGAGCACGATCGCGATGCCGTGGTCGCGGGCGATCGCCGCGGCGCGCTGGGCGGAGGGGCCGTCGGCCGGTTCGGCGCGCGCGTGGATACGACCCGGCATCCCGCCGTACCCGGACACGAATACCTCGGGCGTGACGAGCAGGCGCGCGCCGCGCTCCGCGGCCTCGTGGGCCGCCCCGTCCAGGCGCTTGAGCCGCGCGGCGGCATCCTCGTCCCGGGCCGTGTACTGGAAGGCGGCGACCGTCAGTGGTGCGGGTTCGTTCATGCAGGATTCCGGCATCCCCGTTCAGCAGGGGGGCAGATTACACTACCGAAGCGCTTGCCGAAGTACATGCCGTTCAGCCCATTCGATGCCGGTCGCGTCGACGCCTTGCGCATGCGCACACGGGCGGGTAATTTCCGCCGCCACGCAGCGCGCCGGAGCGAAGGCGCGAACGACGGAGGTAACAGTTGATGGATCGGGATCTCACTGCGGTTGAACTCCGCGTCCTCGGGTGTTTGCTGGAGAAGGAGGCGACCACGCCGGACCAGTATCCCCTGTCGATCAACGGACTGGTTACCGCCGCGAACCAGAAGAGCAATCGCGATCCGGTGATGGCGCTGGCGGAAGCGGACGTGCGTGAGGCCGTGACGGCACTGACCCGGCGCGGTCTCGTGCGCCAGGCGTCGTCCGGCGGCGGCCGGGTCAGCAAGTTCGAGCATCGCCTCGGGCGCGCCCCTGGCAGCGTCCTCAAGGCGCCGCCGGCGCAGCTCGCGGTGCTCGCCCTGCTGTTGCTGCGCGGGCCACAGACGCCGGGCGAACTGCGCAACCGCGCACAGCGCATGGTCGCCTTCGCCGACATCGATGCCGTCGAATCGACGCTGCAGACCCTCGCGGCGCACGAAGACGGCGCGCTGGTCGAATGCCTGCCGCGCGAACCCGGCAAGCGGGAGTCGCGCTGGGCGCATCGCCTGGGTAGCGAGGCCGGGGAGCCGGGGCCGGTGGCGGCGCCAGACCCGCGCGTCAACGCCGGGGACCCGGCGCCTGTGGCGGGCCCGGACGCGGACGATCTCGCACAGCGTGTCGAACGCCTGGAGCGCATCGTGGCGGACCTCGCCGCCCGCCTCGAAGACGGCGGATCTTCAGGCGCCGAGTAGCGGACCCGCGGGCGTACCGCGCGGGGGCAAGTGTGCAGGCTATACTCTGTACTACAGTTGCCGCGGCCACGGCGCGCAGGGTGGCGGTCCACGATCGACGGAGCGTTTGATGACCCCGACTGCATTGACCCCCCGCGAACTCGTCGAGCGCTACATCGAGGCGATCGCCCGGTTCGATTATGCGACTGCCCGCGCCTGCCTCGCCGATGAGGATTTCACGTACTCGGGCCCCATAGACACGTTCAGCTCGGCCGATGCCCTGATGCGATACCTCGAACTCGCGACGCCGATCGTGCAGCGGGTCGAGATCCACAAGGCATTCGAGGCCGGTAACGACGTCGCCCATTTCATGGTGGTCGGCACCCAGATGTCTGAGAAGCTTGCGGTCCATGTCGCGCAGTGGGCGCACGTGCGCGATGGCCGCATCGACCGGCTCGAGATCGTATTCGATGCGCACTGGTACCGCGTACTGTTCCCGGGCGATGAGGAGCAGGCGCCGCGCCCGATCACGCACATCCAGGGGCGCTGGCAGGGCTGATCCGCCCGCTCGGGTTCGGCGCGAGCACTTCGCGGCCGCATATCGCCCATGGCTTTACGCCTGACCGAGGGCGCTATATATTGGTAACGTCCTGATCGCGCACCCAGGATATGGGGCGCACGAGGGGAACACCGGTGAGAATCCGGGGCTGTCGCGCAACGGTATGACGGGCACGCACGCCCGTTGAGCCCGAACACCTCGCAGGATCGGCCCGCTGATGGCGGGGCCGCCCGGAACCTTCGCGTCAAAGGTCCGAGGCCGAGATGCACGCAGGATTCGCCCTCGCAGGGCACCACGAATCCGTTCTCCCGTCCTCGCAACGCGTTGGTTCCTCCTTGAGCCGGTTCGATCTGGAGGAGCCATGCCCGAATATCCGCACACCCGCACGCAACCCGGAAGCGATGGCCAGACCGCCCTGAGGACCGTCGCTGCATCCAGGATGCCCGCGTCGGCCCGCGCCGGTGCCGCCGCCCCTCCGACCCCGTCCGAGGCCCCCGAGCGGGGTAATGACGCGGTGACGGAATGGCTGCTGCAGCGCGAAGATCTTGATACGACCGAATTCAGCGTGCTCTTTGCCATACACAAATTGCGCGCCCGGCGACGCGCGGCCGGCTGGATCGGGCACGCCGATCTGCGCCGCTGCACGGGTCTCGCTCCGGACGCCCTGGGCCGTGTACTGTCGGTGTTACGCGAGCGCGGGCTCATCTGGATGGCGCCGCATCCGGTGAAAACGGGCTACGCGCGCTATCTGCTCCTCGTGCAGTGACCGGCGCACGCATGTGAGATCGAGGGCCCGGAGCGACTGAACGACCGCGCACCCCGGCTCCTTCGCAGGATCATCGAGTGCTGGGGCAGGTCCGGATTTTCTACCCGGTCGTCAGCGCTTGCCGGACATCAGGTCCGCGATCTGGTCCGGCTGCAGACTTGGCTGATCGGGGAACCGGTCTTCGCCCGACATGCCGGTTGCGTGCCGGAGCGGTCGTTCGTGGTGAGCGTGGTGTGCTCACGCATCCGATTGGGGGTGGCCCATGCGATGGGGATGGCTTGCGGGATTCGTGCTGGTCGCCGGGGCGGCGCTGGCGGATGCCGGCGTCTGGGTCGATGAGGATGGCCTGGCGCTCCCTGAGACACCAGCGCGCAAAACGAGCGAGGGGTTTGGCGGTTGGCTACTGGTGACCGCCGATCCCGAGTGGAGGGCGCACTGGGATCGCCCGCCAAAGGGGCGGCCGAGTCTCCCGGAGGCGCGCTATGTCGGCTACGGCCAGCGCCTGACGATCCTCGCCTTCTACACCAACCCGGCGACGGCACAGGATGGGCGCATCGACATCCGTTGCAGCATTCGGGTGATCCGCCCGGACGGCACCGTTGCCACCGAGGCGTCCGAGAGCCGATGCGCGAGCGCCGAGCCGCAAGGCGATCTGCAGGCGGCGCGGATTTCGTGGGCGGTAATCGACTACGTCGGCGAGAAGCAGGATCCCCCGGGGCAATGGGTCGTTGAGACAACGCTGACGGACGCGGTGCGCGATGTGTCGCTCGAACTGGAGACGGACTTCATCCTGACCAGCGGCAGCGTCATGCGTGGACAGCGCTTGGCCGGCGCGCGCGCGGATGGATATTCGACGGGTCCGCGGCTTTGCTCGACCGTAAGGTGGTGCCGGGCCGGGCGCCATCGATGAGCGGTCGCTCGAACGGGCCGCGGCGAAAAGACGACGAACTTGCATTAAAGGGCACCAGGTACATGGTTTCTCGGACAGGCTCCTGGGCCGTCGATGGGTCGGTGCCCGGAGGCTGAGGGCACGCGGGTTCAGTGCGGTCCGTCAGCGTGCGGTTCCCCTTGCGATGAGCGGGCGCCCCGCCAGCAGGCCCAACAGGGGCCCAAGCGCCAGCGGGAACAGCAGCCAAGCGGGCGGTACGACATGCTGCAGCCATTCCAGCAGGCTCAGGCTCGCGATGGTGATCGCGAAGCCGATGGAGTTCACCAGGGTGAGTGCGGAGCCGACCAGCGCCCGTGGCGCGAAATACGCGGTCAGCGCCGAGAACTGCGGTGAATCGCCGACCACGGCGATGCCCCACAAGAGCAGGAACGCGACAAAGAGGGGCGTAGGCGCGTACAGCAGCAGCGGCGAGACCAGGCAGCAGGCGGTTGACAGCCCGAGCTGGCCGAGGGCGATCCGCCCGCCGCCGAGTCGGCGCAAGAACAGGCCGCCACCGGCGCAGCCGACAAATCCGGCGGCGATCACGGCGAAGGCCGTTGCCGATAGCGCGCTGCCAGCCATGCCGTGGGCGCCGATCCAGACCGGCACGAAGGCCCAGAATGCGTAGAGCTCCCACATATGGCCGAAATAGCCGAGCGCCGAGGCCCGGAAGCGGCGCTGGCGAAAGGCATCGAGGACACCGCGGAAGCGCACCGGTGCGCCACGCGCGAGGTCGGGGCCCTCGGGCACGAGGCGGACGAGGAGCCCGCCGGCCAACGCGGCCAGCGAGGCGCCCGTCATCACCAGGCGCCAGTCCCAGGAGGCGCCGACGGCGCGCAGCAGGTGCGGCGATGCGGTCCCGAGCACAAGCGCGCCGACCAGGAAACCCAGCGCCCACCCGAGGCCGCCGCCGTACCAGCCGGCGGCGATCTTCATCCCGACCGGATAGACGCCCGCGAGCGAGAAACCGACCACGAAGCGCGCCGCCAGGACCAGCGTGAAATCACCCGGGGCGATCAGCACGGCGGCGTTGGCCGCTGCCCCCGTCGCGGCCGAGGCGAGGAATACGTTGCCCGGATGGAAGCGGTCCGCGACGCCACCCACGGCGAACACGAGCGTGCCGGCAATGAAGCCGAGTTGCACGGCCGTGGTCAACAGTCCCTCGCCGCCTTCCATGGTCCAGAGCACCTGCAGCGAGTCGATCACCGCGTTGGCCGCGAACCACGTCGAGGTTGCCAGCAGCTGGCCGACCACGATGGCCGGGAGTATCCACCACCGCATCCGTGCCGTTTCCGGCATGCCGTCTCTCCAGTTTCCCGCCGCCACGAGATTCTTATCGGGCTGTCGGGAAGACACCAGCGCGCCAGCGGAGTTCCAGCCACGGTAACCGATCGGGCTTGGGGGTTTCCCGGGTGAGATGCGGGGAGCAATAAACGGATACAACCTGATGCCGGAAGAGCCGGGGGCGGAATGGATTCCGGATCGTGAACTGCAGTGAGGGCCCGGGCCGGTCCTGGCCTTCTGCGGCCCGGCCATCGGCAATTCCAGTCGCGAGCGGTCACGGAAGCGACCGCGAGTCGCGCAAACGGCGGCCGGGCGCACGCCGCCTGAATGGCGCGCGCCGCCGTTTCGCTGCTGCCGGTGTTGGTTACAACCTTGCGCGGTAGTGTGCGGCGCGGTCTATCGTGCCGGGGTCAGTCGGTCGTCCCGAACTGCTCCTCGAGGTACGCGATGATATCCGCGGATTCATAGAGCCAGCGCGTCTCCTCGGACGCCTCGATGCGCAGACACGGCACCTGCTGACGGCCGCCGCTGGCGACGAGTTCATTGCGTGCCGCCGCGTCGGTCGTAATGTTGCGGCGCGGGACGGGGACGTCCAGCCGTGCCAGCGCGATGAAAACGCGCATGCAGAACGGGCACGTGGGCCGGTGGTAGAGGGTCAGGTGCTGCCCCCTGCGCTCGACGTCGGCCTGTTGCGCGCAGGCACGTACGGGAACGCCGGCGCGCTCGCGCAGTCCGTCGATTCCTTCCTTCAGTCGTTTGAGCATCATGATCTTCCGGGTGCCAGTTTGAAGGGGCGCTGAGACGAACCCATTTTCGCATGCTCGGGATACCGCCGGCGTGCGCCAGGCCACGGCGGCGATGCGCCTGCTCGCCAGCGTGGCTGTGACCGGTTTTCGGGTGCGGAGTTCCGCTCCCGTGGCGGCGCCGATTCGTACGCGCCTGTACCCGCGCCGGGGTACCGGTCCCCGTCAGTGCCGCTCCGGGGTCTTGCGCTCGATGAAATCGACGATGTCGGTCCGCACGGGCGCGAGGAAATCCGTTATCCCGGCGATCGCTCCGACGATCTCCGCGTGGCTGGTGGATTCGTAGAAACGGGTCTCCACCCGGCCGCCGCGCTCGCGGATGCCCCGTGCCGGGTTGCGGCTGTTGCTCGGCCGCACCGGTTCATCGCCCAGGCCGTGCAGCAGGTACAGTGGCGGTGCATCCGCCCGTGCGTATTCGATCGGCTGGGATTCCGGGAACCGTTCCGGCGGACCGAAGATGGCACGCAGGTCCGCGGCCTCGAGCGGCAGGGAGTCGTAGGGCCCGGCGAGGCCGATCATGCCGGCGGGCAGGATGTCATCGCCCAGATACCGCGGGTCCAGGGCCGGCAGCGAGGCGATGTGGGCGCCCGCCGAATGGCCCATGAGGAAAATGGATCCCGGGTCGCCGCCGAAACGCTCGGCGTTCGCGCGTGTCCACCGCACCGCGCGGGCGCCGTCCTGCACGAATACGGGGAAGCGCACCTGCGGGTACAGCCGGTAATCGCAGACCACGACCACCATGCCCTCCTCGGCCAGCGCGGCGCCGACGAAGGCGTAGTCGGCGCGGTCGCCATCGCTCCAGCGACCGCCGTAGAAGAATACGATCACCGGCGCGCCGCCCGAGTGCATCGCCGCGGGGCGGTAGACGTCGAGCCGTTGCCGCTCGTGCGGCCCATAGGCGATGCCGGACTCGGCCCGCGTGTCGGCAACCGGCGCGGTCGCGTTCAGTACATCCAGGGCCGAACACCCGCTCAGACCCAGCGTCGCGATCAGGGCCAGCGCGCGGAGTGCGCCAGCCCCTGGTCCACGGGCCTCAACGCGCCCGATCGGGACCGCCCGTCTGCACCAGATCGCGGTAGGCGTGCCAACTCGCGTGACCGAGTATCGGCATGATCACGATCAGCCCGAGGAACCACGTGGCGATGCCGACGGCGACGAGGGCCACGATGGTGACCGCCCAGACGGCGAGCGCGAAGCGGTTGTTCAAAGTCGCGCGCACGCTGGTGATCAGCGCGGTAACGGGATCGATCCGCCGATCCAGCATGAGCGGGATCGAGACCACGCTGCAGGCGAATACGAAGGCGGCGGCGAGGCCGCCGAGGCCCACATAGACAACGAGGAAGACCGGATCCTCGCTGAGCATGAAGATCCAGCCGCCGAGGTTGTCCACTTCCGGCAGTTCGAGCCCATGGAACAGGGCGAACAGGATCGCGGAGATCCGTTCCCAGAAGATGAATGCGAACCCGAGGAACGCCGCGAACAGGCCGATCGAGCCGTAGTTGCGGCGCCAGGCGGTCATCGAATCCGTCAGGCGCGGGCGTTCACCGGCATCGAGCTGCTGGCTGATGCGGTACAGGCCGATGGCGAGGAACGGGGCCAGCAGCAGGAAACCCGTGGTCATCGCCGTGACCAGATAGGGCAGGTCCCCGAACAGACCGATCGCCAGATAACCGACCAGCGCGAACACCAGGCCGTAGAAACCGCTCTGCAGCGGCGCCGAGCGCATATCCCTTATGCCGGCCCCGATCCAGGCGAAGGCCTGCCATGTACCGATCTTTGATACATCGGGCGCTTCGACGTCGGAAGCGCCCGCGTTCACCTGTTCCATATCACGACCCTCCGTGGGTTTGCGCCCGGGGACCCCGTGCGGAATCCCCGCATGATGGCGCAGAAGTATGACCTGATCCAGCATGGCGCGGTTTTGATCTGGATCAACGCCGCTCACCGGGATGCCGTTGGAGGTTCACGCCGCGGGCTTGCGCCGGCGTCTTACAATAGCCGCCGGATCAACGGAAGCGGGGTCATGACGCGAGCGAAACAACGCCCGAACCAAGAGCAGCACGGCGGCCTCCCCGAAGACCGTCGCGTCGCGGAGTGGATCGCATGAATGCGCCCGAATTCCCGCTCGTGTGGTCCATCGCGCTCGCCGTGGTCGGGCTGATCGCCCTGCTGGTGGCGCTGCGCCACCTGCCCTGGCGCATCCTTGTGACGAGCCCGACGGCGCAGCATCTGGTCGGCGCCGCCACGCTCGTCCTGATCGCCTTCTGGCTCGTGCGCGCGGGCATCACGCCGGGGTTGAGCGCACACTTTCTGGGTGTGACCGCGCTCACGCTGCTGGTCGGCTGGCCACTGGCCGTAGTGGTCACGCTCGTCGCCAGCGTAACGGTCGGAGTGATGGAGTTGACGCCGTGGCCGCTCGTGCCGCTGGAGTTCGTCGCCGGCGGTGTGCTCCCGATCGCGGTGAGCCATGGCATCCGGATCGGATTGGAGCGCACGTTGCCACCCAACCTGTTCGTCTATCTCCTCGGCTGTGGCTTCGCCGGAGGGGTCGTCGCCGGCCTCTTCAGCCGCGGCGCGAATGCGGGGGTGCTGTTGCTCAGCGGCGCCTGGGAGGCGAGCCGGGTCGGCGACGAGCTCGGGGTGATCATGGCCCTGCTCACGCTCCCGGAAGGCGTGATCAACGGCATGATCGTCTCCGTCCTCGCCGTCTACCGCCCGGCCTGGGTCAAGGAATTCGACGACCGCCGCTACATCGGCTGAGCCGAACCCCGAACGGAACGAACGGGGTCATCCCGGAAGAGGCCGACGGGGTCGCGTCCGACGGGGTCAATCCGAACGCATCCGAACGGGGTCAAGTCTTTTCTTTTATGATTCCGGGCGCGCCCGGCGAATGCACGCCTCCGGGCTTGGCAGTCGTGTTCGCCGCGCCTATGGTCGCGAGTACGGTCGATCAACCGGGCGACCCGTCGACTGTTCGAGTACTGACCCGAATCCGCCACATTGGAGGCGCACTCTCTCGATGACCAGCAACACCCCGCGGATCGACATCCCCGGGCCGCTCGGCTTCGGCGGCGCGCCGCTGGGCGATATGTTCGAGCGTACGGATAACCGGACCGCGTACGCGACGCTCGAGGCCGCCTGGGAGCAGGGCATCCGGCATTTCGACACGGCCCCGCATTACGGTGCCGGCCTGGCCGAGCAGCGCTTTGGTTCATTCCTGGCGACGAAACCGCGCGACGAGTACTTCCTCTCGACCAAAGTCGGCCGTCTGTTGAACCCGTCACCATCAGGCCCGGAGCCCGACGGGCCGTTCGTACATGGCCTCTGGTTCCGTCGGCGGCTGGATTACGGCGCGGACGCCGCAAAGCGCTGCGTCGAGGACAGCCTGCAGCGCATGGGGGTCGGCCGGCTCGATGTCGTGTATATCCACGATCTCGCCGAGGATGCGCTTGGTCCGGAGTGGACCGGGCAATTCCAGGTCGCCATGCAGGGTGCGGCCAGGGCGCTCACCGAGCTGCGCGAGCAGGGCGTGATCCGCGGCTGGGGGCTTGGGGTGAACCGCGTTGAGCCCTGTCTGCGCGCGCTCGATGAGGCCGACCCTGACGTGTTCCTGCTCGCGACGCAGTATCACCTGCTGGACACGACCGGCGCCGAGGCGCTGTTCCCGTGCTGTCTGGAGCGCGGCGTCCGGGTGGTCGTGGGATCGCCGTTCGGTTCCGGGATCCTTGCCGGCGGTGCGCATTACAACTACCAGGACGCCAGCCCCGAGGCCCTGTGGGAGCGCGACCGCCTGCGCCACGTCTGCGACCGCCACGGCGTCGATCTGAAGGCGGCGGCGCTGCAGTTCAGTGCCGCGCACCCGGCCGTCGCGGGCATCATCCCGGGCGCCAAGCGGCCCGAGCGGATCCCGCAGAATGTCGAGTTGATGCAGGCGAAGATCCCGGCGGCGTTCTGGTCCGAGCTGCGCGAGCGCCACCTGCTCCCGGAGGGCGCCCACACGCCGGCGTAACTCGATTGGATTCAGCCGGGGGCAGTCGTTCTCCGGCCAGCCCGCGACGGGAGTCGGCGAGATTGCGGTTTGTGGTGACCAGCTTGCCGATAAGATGCCGGGACAGAGCCGCCTTGAGGTGACGGCGGATCTCGCTGTTGTTCTCGAGCAGGGAGCGCAGTTGTTTGACCGGGGAAGAGCGCTGCCACATCACCGAGTGGTGGAACAGTGCCGATGACGACGCGGCCTCGATCGTCCGGGCCCGGGTCGAGCCGGGTGTAACCACGCCCCTGCATCGGCTCCACGGTATAACCGAACGGTACGTGATCCTTGAGGGTGAGGGGCGGGTGATGATCGGGGACCGGTCGCCGGAAGCCGTGGGGCCTCGCGATGTGGTCTTGATCCCGCCGGATGCGAGTCAGCGGATCACCAACACGGGCGCGGCTGATCTCGTATTCCTTGCCATCTCTACGCCGCGTTTCCGCGCGGAGATGTATGAAGATATCGAGGCCGGCGATCCCTCGTGCTGAGTGGTGGTGACCCGTGTTCGGCGCAGTATCAATGACGCCCGCTCGACCCTTGCCGCACTGGTGTGCCGTCGTCGGCGCTTTTTTACTCGGTCAGCGAAGTGTAAGAAAATCCCGCTCCCGAGCGCCCCCAACCACCGGATGCCCGAGTCAATGACCGCAATCCCCGCCTTTCTGGAGGCGTATTTCACCGCCGGCGCCGACGGCAGCGTACGCGTCGGCGCCGAGCAGGCGAGTGCCTTCGCCAAGGACGTCGCCGGCGATTACAACCCGCTGCATGATGTCGGTGCCCGGCGCTTCTGTGTGCCGGGCGACCTGCTGTGTGCGCTGGTGCTCGGCCGCTACGGTCTGTCGGAGCGGATGACGTTCGCGTTTCGCGACATGGTGCGGGCGGACCAATCGCTCTGGTTCCCCGAGGCCGCAACCGACACCGACTCGATCGCCATCCATGATGCCGACGGCGGCGTGTATCTGGAGGTGGAGCGTTCAGGCGCGCTCTGCCGGGACGCCGACGTGATCGAGCGGTTTATCCGTGAATACGTGGCCTTCTCCGGCAAGACCTTCCCGCACTACATGATCCCGGTGCTCGAGGAGCACGGGGTGATGTTCCATCCGGATCGCCCGCTTGTGATCTACGAAAGCATGGGCTTCGAGCTGGAGACATTCGCGTTCGGGCAGCCCGCGCTGCACCTCGCCGACCGGGCGCTCGCGATCGAGGGCAAGCGCGGCACGGCGACGCTGTGGTTCGATATGCATGAGGACGGGCGGTCGTTCGGTGCCGGCTGGAAGAAGCTGGTAATCAGCGGCCTGCGCGATTATGACGCCGAGCGCATGCGCGCCTTCGTCGAGCATTTCCGGCGGATCAAGGCCGCTTATGAGGCCGAGCGCGACGGGGTGTAGCGGGTCGTCACCGAGGGCCGAAACCCGCGTAACCCTTGAAACCGGCACTGGATAGCGCGATATTTCGCGACAGGCGGTGAGGGATTTCCCCACCGCAGCGAGACTCCACACGGTGTGGCGGCATTCCATGAATGCCGTCCAGGGGCGATACGATGGATGACCATACGTCTATCCAGCAGGAGTCGGTCTCGGCCTCGGAGCCCGAGCACCGGGCGAACCCTCTGTCCCTGCCCTCGGGGCACCAGCGCTCGGTAAGCAGTCCGCGCGCGCCCGAACGCTGGGTGGCCGAGCAGTTGCTCAATCTCGCCGGCGGCCCGTCGGTGGCGATTGAGCTCTGGAATGGCGAACTGATCGGCCCCGTGGCCGGCGCCGCGGCGCGGTTCACGCTGCGTATCGGCGACCGCAAGGCCCTCTACGGCATGCTGAGCAATCCCAACCTGGCCTTCGGCGACCTGTACAGCGCCGGGCGCGTCGACGTCGACGGCGACCTTGCCGGCTTCCTCACCGAGGTCGCCGCTCATCTCGAACGCCAGCAGGAACGCATGTCGGCCTCGGCGCGCTGGCTTGCGCGTGGCCGCGCGACTCCCAGGGCGGCCAGTGAGCGGGCGGCGAAGGGGAATATCCAGCACCATTACGACCTCGGCAACGAGTTCTACCGGTTGTGGCTCGACACGGCGGCGATGCAGTACACCTGCGCCTATTACGAAGAGCCCGATCTCACGCTCGAACAGGCGCAGCTCGCGAAGCTCGAACACGTCTGCCGCAAGCTCGACCTGAAGCCCGGCCAGCGGGTCGTGGAACTGGGCTGCGGCTGGGGTGGTCTGGCGCGCTACATGGCCCGGGAATACGGTGTCAGCGTGCGCGCGTTCAACATCTCCCGGGAGCAGGTCGAGTACGCCCGCGAGCAGGCGGCGCGCGAGGGCCTGGAGGATCGCGTCGAGTACGTGCTCGACGATTACCGCCATATCTCCGGCGAGTATGACGCCTTTGTTTCGGTCGGCATGCTCGAGCATGTCGGGACCGACAACTACGCCACGGTGGCGCGCCTGATCCGCAACCATCTGCGCAAAGACGGGCTCGCGCTCATCCACACGATCGGGCGCAACCGCCCGGCCGGCATCAACGCCTGGATCGAGAAGCGCATCTTCCCCGGCGCCTATCCGCCGAGTATCACGCAGCTGACCGGCCTCGCCGAGGCCGGGCCGTTGTCCGTGCTGGATATCGAAAACCTGCGCCTGCACTACGCCGAGACGCTGACGGACTGGCTGGCGCGCTACGAGGACAACATCGACGAGGTCCGCGCGATGTACGACGAGCACTTTGTGCGGGCCTGGCGGCTGTATCTGTCGGGGTCGATCGCCGCCTTTCGGGCCAGCTCGCTGCAACTGTTCCAGATGGTGCTCGCGCATCCGCAGAACAACGAAATCCCGCGCAATCGCAAGCGCCTCCATACAGCTCCGGCGTACCCGGAGGAGTCCGCGGGATGAGCGGCGCCGTGGACAACCGGACCCACGACGTGATCATCGTCGGCGGCGGTCCGTCCGGCTCCACCCTCGCATGGGCGCTGGAGCGCCGGGGGCTGCGGCCGCTGGTGATGGACAAGGCCGAGTTCCCGCGCGACAAGACCTGCGCCGGCTGGGTTACGCCAGCGGTCATGTCCGAGCTCGAGGTGGACCTGGAGGACTTCGCGAAGCACTGCGTCCTGCAGCCGATCCACAGCTTCCTTATCGGCATGATGGGCCAGCCGGCCGTCCATAATCACCACGGCGACAGCCCGGTCAGCTACGGCATCCTGCGCCGGGAGTTCGACAACTACCTCCTGCAGCGCACCGGCGCGGACAAGGCGCTGGGCGTGAAGTTCGAGTCGCTGGAACGCGACGCGGATGGCCTGTGGTGCGTCAATGGCGACTACCGCGCGCTGCTGGTCGTCGGCGCCGGGGGGCACTTCTGCCCCATCGCCGCGCGCCTGGGCGACGGCCCCGGCAGGCATGAGACCGCGATCACGGCCAAGGAAGTCGAGTTCGAGATGGACGCCCGGCAGGCCGAGGTATGCAGGGTGCGCGAAGATACCCCCGAGCTGTGGTTCTGCCGCGATCTCAAGGGCTATGCCTGGGTCTTTCGCAAGGGCGACTACCTCAATATCGGGCTCGGGCGGGAAGGCAACCACCGGCTGAAAGAGCACCTGCAGGCCTTCGTCGATGAGATGCAGGCCGAGGGCCGCCTGCCGCCGGATCTGCCGGGCCGCTTCAAGGGGCATGCGTATCTGCTGTATGGCCGCGCCGAGCGACCGCTGATCGACGATGGCCTGATGCTCATCGGTGACGCGGCCGGTCTGGCGTACGACCAGAGCGGGGAAGGTATCCGGCCAGGGGTCGAGTCGGCCCTGATCGCGGCCGACGTGATCGCCGGCGCACCCGATTACGGCGAAGACAGCCTCCTCACCTATGCCAGGCGGATCAACGAGCGTTTCGGTAGCCGTGCGCCCGAGGCGAAGGGACCGGCCGTCGACCTGCCCGCATGGGCCAAGCTCAAGGCGGCGCCGCCGCTGATGCGATCGCACTGGTTCACCCGTCACGTCGTTACGGAGCGCTGGTTCCTGCACCAGCAGGTGCCACCGCTGCAGGCGGGCTGAGCGGCCGTGCCGACGCTCAGTCGGCCGGTTCGATCGTCACGATATCGCCTGTTGCCTCGTGAATCGCATGCAATCCGAGTTCACCGCGCCAGTTGGGTGGCAGATCCTGTTCACAGGTGAATTCCGCTACCTGCGGCTGCCGCTGTGATGACAGGGGGATCTCGATGACGTGGGTGAGGTGGCCCGGGTTGGGGCCTCCGCGTTCCCGCGAGGCCAACTGCATCCCGTCGGCCGCGCTGGCCACCTGCATGCCCTGCCCAATCCGGTTGCGGACGTGGGCCCTGTTGTATGCGGTGCCGGTCTCGAAACGGCCGGGCTCGATGATATTCATCAACGGCTCGTTACCGACCCGTTCCAGCCTGAAGCTGCAGCGCGGCCGGAAACGGTTCATGCCGCTGCCAAGGCTTCCGTGCATGACACGCCCGTCCTGTACGAACACCCGCGCCGAGCCGCCGGGGACCCGTAACGCGCGTTCCAGCACGAGTGTGGAGCCGGCCGGCACCGCGGCCTGATCGCGGGGGCTCAATGGTGAGGGCCCGGCGCAGCCGGCCAGGAGCGCGCCGGCAAGAATGGCCGTGCCCGCGTGAACTGCAGGTCGTTTCATAGCGCGAAACCCCTCGGCATTCGCATCTGCATGCTGTCGTCGCGGTTGGACCGTCAGACTGGTCCGGCGTTCCCTGGTGGCGCCCCGACAGGGACAGAGCGGCACGCGGACACGGAACTCGTGGTGCGCGTGCAGCCCCGGCGTGTGCATCAGGGCACGGAAATGCGGAATCGCCTCGCCGCACAGGGCCCCCATGGCGCGGGTTGTGCCGCGTTGCGGTTTGATGGCTACCCGCCCTTCGGTTCGAGTAGCTGGCTGCAGGAAAAGGGGCGCGCGGACCGCACGTTCAGGCAAGCGGCCGGGCGCGACCGCCAATGAGTACCGCATCCCGTGAGGGATCGATTCAGCGCTCCGATGGTCGGCGCATGCGCTGGTGCGAGTTCGGTGATCCCCGCGGTTGTCCGCTCATTTACTGTCACGGCACCCCTGGATCGCGCCCCCGGAGGCGACACTGTTCGCCGGTGCGGCGGCTTCCCGCGGTATCCGCCCGATCGCGCCGGATCGCCCCGGATATGGTGATGCGGCCGCGTTACCGGCGCCTGCACCGGGGAACGAGGTCGGCGACATCGAAGCCGCGGTCGATACGCTGGGGCTGCGCCGTTTCGATGTCTTCGATCCGCCATAGTGCGAGCGCTTTGTCCGCATAGGCGCCGCCTTTTTCGTGACATCCCTCCTGGATGATCTGTAGCGGCGGTGGCCACCGGAAGGGTGGGGACTCCAGCGCGAGCGGCCGCCAGCCCCCCGTGCTGATGTCGCTGTTGGTCCGGTCGCCGGTAAACGTGGTGGTCAGCAGGTAGCGCGAGCCGCTCGCGCGGATATTGTCGAGGGTGTGCGCGATCGCATCGAAGTCGAAGTGCACCAGGCAATCGCGGCACAGGATCAGGTCGACCGCTGGCAATGGATCGTGGAGCAGGTCCAGCGATTCGAAGCGCACGTTCCGCGTTGCCCGATCCGTGCGGTTGTGGTCGATGATCTCCGGCACGATATCCGCGCCGATGTAATCGACGCCGGCCAGGTCCACCCACTGCATCCAGTGGAAATCCCCGCAGGGTATATCAAGCATGCTGCGGATGTTGAACCTGCGGAACAACGCGGGTAGCGCGCGGATGATCCGATCGGTTTGTGCGAGTTCGGAACCCGGACCGGAGACCGAGTGCAGCCCACCCCAGGTGTTATTGCGGTAGATGTCGGTAAACACCGTGCGCATCACCTGACGGGAAGCCGCGGCCGGTGTGCTCCACTGCCCGGGCGCCCCGCCGTCGGCGGACCCGGGCGCATGGGTGCAGGTGACGGTGCTGTTGGTCGTGGTGTCCGGTGCATCGTCGGCACCGGTGTCCGGCTGGCTGGTTGTGTCCATTTACAGTCCCTTGAAGTTGCAGTTGCCCTCATACGCGAGCGCTTCGGTATCACTCGGCACGGCGAAGCGGGCGCGCGCCCGGTGGACGATCCGCTCACCGAACTGCCCGACGAGGATACCGATCAGCACGACGACGCCGCCGGCGATCAGCACGGGCGTGAGTGGCTCGCCCACGATGACGATCGCGAAGAAAACGCCGGCGATGGGAGTGAACGAGGTGGCCAGCGAGATATCGCCCGTGCGGCTGTGCTTCAGCCCCAGATTCCAGAGCAGCGTGCCGCCCAGCGCGATGACCAGTCCGTAGATCGCTACGTACTGCCATACGATCGGGGCGAAGAGATGCTGGAAGTGATCGATGCCGAAGATGTAGAGCCCCGCCATCACGAAGAACGCGGTGCCCAGCGCGGTACGGTAGATCATGAAGATACCGAGCGGTACGTGCTGCAGGCGTGAGCGCGAGAGAATCGTCGACAGGGTAAAGGCGAGCGATGCGCCCAGCGCGGCGACCTCGCCGATGCCGAGGGAGAGCGCGGCCGCCTGCCCGTTGTGCAGGACCACCGGGGCCGCGCCGGCCAATGCGATCAGTGCGCCTGCGAGTGCCCATCGATCGAGGCGCTCATGCAGAAACAGGGCCGAGAATGCGAGGATCATAACCGGTTCGACCCGGCCCACGAGGACCACATTGGTGACCTGCGTATGCTCGAGCGCATAAAAGTAGAGCCCGGGCGCCACCGCCGATGCGAGCGCGGCGGAGAGGGTCAGCGCGATGTAGTCGGACCAGCGCAGGGTCGCGAGGTTCTTTCGGGTCCATGCGCGGCCAAAGATCCCCAGCAGTACGACAAGCGCGACCAGATTGCCGACAAACAGGATGTTGCAGAAGCTGATCGGGTTCTCGCCGCGGATCGGGTTCTCTTTGCCGATATCCGTGAGGATGGCCACGATCGAGTTGGATGCGGCATAGGTGAGGACCGCCCCCCATACCAGCAAGAGCCCCCCAACGTGTGTCACGACGTATTCCTTTCCGCCATCGTCCCGTCCCCGAAGGTGTCGGAGCGCCCGGGGAGGTCATGTCTCCGTTGCAGTGCCGCTATGCGCCGCATGGCCCTACAGGCTCCGTGCGCACGGCAGACCGGAGCCGCTCGGCGCGCTCGCGAACACCTCGGCCGCGTCCACGCCAAGGCGTCGCCCCCAGGCTTCGTTATCGGCGCAGGCCTGTTCGAAAAACGCTTCGTTGTTGCCGGACGGGGTACGCAGCGGTTTGGCGCATTCACGCTTCAGCTCGTAATGGTGAGAGATGTCGACACTCAGGGCCGGTACGAAATCCGGAGCGGTCCGGTCCGCGGACGCGGGCAATGTGTAGCGCCGCAGTGTCGTGCGTACTTGTTCCGGCAGCCAGGCAAGCCAGCGCTCGACGAAGGCCTCCGACTCCCGCGCATTGATGACGGTGAGGCCGTCGCGCAAGGCGCGCTCGGATATGTCTGAGCGCAGGCGTTCCGGCGTCGTCACGCGTGCAGTCGGGAAGCGCCGCAGCAAGGGGTCCAGCAGCTCCCGCGTATGCCCGTCATGCTCCTGGATGCAGATCAACGCGCATCCACCGACACCCAGATGCCCGCAAAGCGTCCCGAAACAGCCACCGACAATCGACTCGCT
>CAJXKK010000021.1 GCA_913055615.1 uncultured Ectothiorhodospiraceae bacterium | reverse complement strand
GGCCAGGTAGCTCAGTCGGTAGAGCACGCGACTGAAAATCGCGGTGTCGGCAGTTCGATTCTGTCCCTGGCCACCATTTCCCCCTCGTTATATCCACGACCTGACGTTACAACCATAACTTTGCCGCGCGGCAGCGTTATGCTTGTAATGAACGCGTGGCAGACATTTGCTTGTAATTCAGTCCATCCCATAGACCGTCCGGCAGGCACAAAGAAGGAATCCGGTGGCCGTGTCGCCTCTGAGACTTGGTTCTTTGGCTGAAACGTCGTCCTTGCGGCGGCGGGGGCTATCTCCATCTCCGTTCCCCCTCGTTCCTCCTCGTTCCGCAAAGTCCGGGATCAAACTGAGTGCGGTCGCTCCCAGCGGGCATCGACCGGCTATCCGCACCTCGCAATATTCCGTCGATGTGACGCCCAGCACCTGAATCGGCCATGCTCCAAAGCGTGCGTCCAGCACATTTGGCAACTGGGCGTCGACTAGCCCAGACTCGCTACCCTGCGCAGGCCCTATCAGGCCGGGGCGACTGAAATCAGGGGGGAGCATGAATCAGGAGAACCTCGCAGGGTTTCTCTGGCAGGTCGCGGACCTGCTCCGCGGCAATCTGAGGCAGTCCCAGTACGGCCGAGTCATCCTGCCGTTCACTATCCTTCGCCGGCTCGAGTGTGTTCTGGAGCCAACCCGTGACCAGGTTCGCAGGGCCGCCGAGCAGCACAAGGACCGGCCTGAGGGCGTCCAACACAAGCTCCTGCACAAGGCCTCGGGGCAGCAGTTCTACAATACCTCCAAGCTCACCCTGAGTTCACTTTCCGACACGCAGACCCGGCAGGACCTGCTCAGCTACGTCCAACGGTTCAGCCCGGAAGCCCGGGAAATATTCGACTACTTCAAGTTCGAAGAATTTGTGGATCGACTGGAGGCCGCTGACATCCTGTACGCGGTTGTCCAGCGTTTTGCCAGTACGGACCTCAGCCCCGAGCGGCTGGACAATTTCGGGATGGGGGTGGTCTTCGAGGAGCTGATCCGCAAGTTTGCTGAGGCCTCGAACGATACTGCCGGCGAGCACTTCACCCCTCGCGATGTGGTCCATCTGACGACATCGCTGGTTTTTACTGGCCAGCAGGAGCGGCTCAAGCCCGGCAGTATTGTCTCGATCTACGACCCGGCTGCGGGTACCGGGGGGTTCTTGTCCGAGAGCCAGGCCTACATCCGCTCGATCAGCGAGGGCGCGGATGTCTCTCTTTACGGCCAGGAACTCAACCCCGAATCCTACGCCATCTGCAAGGCGGACATGCTCATCAAGGGCCAGCGGATCGACAACATCAAGCTGGGAAACACCCTCTCCGACGACCAGCACGCGGACGAGCGCTTCGACTTCCTGCTCGCCAATCCGCCCTTCGGGGTCGACTGGAAGGGCGTGCAGAAAACCGTCACCCGTGAGCACGAGGAGCGCGGATACCAGGGCCGCTTCGGTCCCGGCCTGCCGCGCGTCAACGACGGGGCCATGCTGTTCCTGCTCCACCAGGTCAGCAAGATGGCCGAGCCGAAGCATGGCCCGGCCCGCATCGGCATTATTTTGAACGGCTCACCACTGTTCACGGGCGGCGCCGGCAGCGGTGAGTCCGAGATCCGCCGCTACCTGCTGGAAAATGACCTGCTGGAGGCCATCGTCGCCTTGCCGACGGACATGTTCTACAACACCGGCATCGCAACCTACGTCTGGGTCCTCTCCAACAAGAAGCCGAAAGAACGCCGTGGCAAAGTTCAGCTCATCAACGCCGTCAACGACTACGAGAAGATGCGCAAGTCCCTTGGCAGCAAGCGCCGCTGGCTGGACGACAAGCAGATCGACGCCGCCGTCCAGCTCTACGGCCGGATGGAAGAGAGCAAGCAGAGCAAGGTCTTCCCGACCGAGGCCTTCGGCTACCGCCGCATCACCGTCGAGCGCCCACTGCGTTTGAACTTCCAGGCCAGCGAGGAACGCATCCAGCGCCTCGCGGACGAGAAACCTCTCCAGAAACTGGACGACGCCGAGCGCGAGCGAATCGAGGCCGCGTGCCGCCGCCTCACGGCCGACGCCCCGGTCACCGACCGCGACACCTTCGCCGGCGACCTCGACGCCGCCCTCAAGGCCGAGGGCCTCAAACCCCGCGCGCCCGTCCGCAAAGCCATCCTCAACGCCCTGTCCGAGCGCGACGAAAACGCCCCGCCTTGCACGGACAAGAAGGGCAACCGCGAACCGGACACCGACCTGCGCGACCAGGAGAACGTCCCGCTTGGCGAATCCGTCCACGACTACTTCGAGCGCGAGGTCCGCCCGCACGTCCCGGACGCGTGGATCGACGAGAGTAAGCGTGACCCGCACGACGGCGAGATCGGCATCGTCGGCTACGAGATCCCGTTCAACCGCCACTTCTACGAATTCAAGCCGCCCCGGCCGCTGGAAGAGATCGACGCCGACCTGCGCGAATGCACGGACCGGATCAAGCGGATGATCGAGGAGTTGTCGGCGTGATGGGGGCTGTAACCACCAGGAATGGGCTTCGCGGCCCAACGGTCCGGCGCGGGCTTGCCGACCGGCGCGGCCACCGTCAGAATCCGGCAGGACAAAACCCGCCAAGACTCTGCGATCGCCGTCACCCTCAAACCGGCGGGTTACTTTTCTCTTTGGAGGGCTGCCAGCGCCCGGGTCTCGACGCCTTTGCGCCCACACGCGCACCGAGGCCGAATTTGACGTACGGGCATGGGCGTTATAACGTAGTTACCAACATACCCGCCATGCCTCTCACGGAAGCACACTTTGGCGGGTTTTTTGTGTCCGGAGGCCGTCCATGAACGACTTCCGAAAACCCGCCCAGACGGTCGATCAGCACCTCGAAACGCTCCGCGAGCGCGGCCTGGAAATCCCGGACGAAGCGCGCGCCCGGCATTACCTGTCCAATATCAGCTATTTCCGGCTCTCGGCCTACACGCGGCCCTACTACCGGCCGGACCTCGACGAGCACCGATTCCTGACGGGCACCTCTTTCGAGGACATCCTCGACCTGTACGTCTTCGACCGTGAACTCCGGCTGCTCCTGCTCGACGCCATCGAGCGGATCGAAGTCGCCCTCCGGGCCCAGTTGGCGAACACGCTGGCCGAGCACCACGGCGCCCACGGCTATCTGGACCCCCGCATATTTGATACCCGGTACAACCACGCGTGGTTGCTGAACCAGCTCGAGCAGGCCGGCCAGGGCCGCGAGGTCGAGACCTTTCTCGCGCACTACCGGACGAAATACACAAATGCGCCCCAGCAGCCGCCGATCTGGATGGCCGTTGAGCTGCTGACTTTCAAGGAGGTTTCGACCCTGTTCGCGAACCTCCGCCAGCCCGCCGATACCCAGCGCATCGAGCAGCACTTCGGCTGGAAATTCCCTCTGCTCAAATCCTGGTTTCGCGCCATGTCCGATCTGCGCAACACCTGCGCGCATCACGGCCGCGTGTGGAACCGTGAGTTCGGCAGCCGCCCCGAGACACCCCGCCGGATCAGGCGTCCCTGGCCACGGATCCCGCACCGGATCGACGCCGGCAGTGCCGCGCACCCCGAACAACAGGTCGACCCGAGACGCCGTCTGTACATGTTCGTCGCCACCATCGAGGCGCTGATGCAGGTCGTTGCACCGTCCAGCCGCTGGTCGCAACGCCTCGTGGCCCTGCTCGAACGCCATCCCGCACCATCGCGCCCCCACATGGGCTTCCCCGCGGACTGGTCCACCGATCCGTTCTGGCGCGGGGCGACGGGTGGCCCTGGAACGATGGAGTCGGAATGAACGCCCGACCGAGAACCATCCAGATCTTCCTGCCCGACGGCGACCCGCACGGCGTCCGCGTCGCCGAACTGACGACGCGCACCATCCGCCTGTTCGACGTGCCGCGCAGCCTGCTCGGCCGGTTCCGGGAATTCCCCGAAGCCGGCCAGGTCGGGCTCTACTTCCTGTTCAGCGCCGACGATGCGAGCGGCTCCACCTCCTGCTACGTCGGCCAGAGCGGCAACGTCGGCGGTCGTCTCGGCAGCCACGACCAGAACAAGGCCTTCTGGGACCGCGCCCTGATCGTAGTCTCGCTCACGGACACTATGACCGACACCCACGCGCGGTATCTGGAATCCCGCTCCATCGAGTTCGCGCGATCAGCGGGCCGATTCGAGATCGAGAACGGCAACAAGGGCACACGCCCGCACACCCCGCCGCCCCTGCAGGCGGACTGCGAAGAGATTCTGGACACCATTCAGATCCTGATCGGCACGGTGGGCTTCCCCGTCTTCGACGCTCTCCCTAGTGCCGGTCAGGTCGACAAAGCACAGACCGTGTACTGCCGAGCACGTGGTGCAAACGCGAATGGAACGCTCACCTCCGAGGGCATGGTCGTCTTCAAGGGTTCGCGCTGCGCTGCAGAACCGACGAACGCTGCAACACCCGACGCTCTGCATAGACAACGGGAACGTCTGGTCGAACAAGGCGTCCTTGAATGGGATGGGAACGTCCCAGTATTCGCTCGAGACTATGTTTTCCGGTCCCCGAGTGGGGCCGCTTGCGCGGTTATCTTCCGAAACGCGAATGGTTGGCGCGAGTGGCGTGCCGACGACGGACGCAAACTCAATCAGCTAGTTGAACGTTCCGGCAGCGAAGTCGAGGAAACGGAAGCTGAGTCATGAGTTTCCCCGCTTATCCCCAATACTCGGCACCCTCTATTGACTATCTCGGTGAGCTACCCGAGCACTGGTGGGCCGTCCCCCTCAAGCGACTCGCTACAGTCCGTAATGGTCGGGACTACAAGGAGGTCGAAGAAACGGCCGGCCCCTACCCAGTAATTGGATCAGGTGGCGAATTCGCTCGGTCATCCGCTTACCTTTATAGCGGCGAGTCCGTTCTATTCGGTCGAAAGGGAACCGTAGATCGTCCGCTTCTGGTGTCCGGCTCCTTTTGGACTGTGGACACCATGTTCTACACAGTAGTTCATCGAAATACTGACCCGCGATTTCTGTTTTATACAGGGTCGATCATTCCATTTGGGCGCATATCGACCAACACTGCTCTGCCCAGCGTGGCGCAAGAGGATTTATCTGATACTTACTTGCCACAGCCGCCTCTTACAGAACAAACGGTTATCGCCGACTTCCTCGACCACGAAACCGCCCGAATCGACGCGCTTATCGAGGAACAGCAGCGGCTTATCGCTCTACTCAAAGAGGAACTTCATACAAGTCTAGCCGACAGCGTAACCAAGGGGCTCGACCCGATCGCGCCAAAACGCGAAACGGAAATTTCGGATCTCCCGACTATCCCCGAGCACTGGCGTCTGACGAAAGCGAAATTTCTAATCCGGGAATTCGAGCAGGGCTGGAGCCCCCAGTGCGAGAACACACCTGCGCGAGATGACAGTGACTGGGCGGTATTAAAAGTCGGAGCGGTTAACGGCGGCATGTTTCGCCCGAACGAGAATAAGCGGCTACCGGAAGAACTGGAAGGCATTTCTAAGCTAACCGTACGCGCTGGCGACCTCTTGGTATCGAGGGCAAACACGCGCGAGCTCGTCGGAAGTGCCGCGGTCGTCGAACGCGACCATGACCGCCTCATGGTGTCCGACAAACTCTATCGCATTCGCTTGAATGAAACAGCGTGCATTCCAGCGTTTCTTTCCGCATACCTTCAGACCCAACACCCGCGACGGGAGATCGAATTCGAAGCAACCGGCGCAAGCAGTTCGATGTTGAACATTGGTCAGTACGTTGTCCGTGAGCTTCTCGTTCCCACTCCACCCATTGATGAGCAGAAGGAAATCGTGGACTGGATTTCGGAGCGCCAGCATCAGTATGAAACGCTGATGCATACCGCGAACCGGTCAATCGAATTGCTTCGGGAGCGACGCCACGCCACGATTTCAGCGGCCGTTACTGGGAAAATCGACGTGCGCAACTGGGTTCAACGGATGTCGTCGGACGAACTGGAGTTACCGTGCGCGGCGGAAGAGGGAGCGTCATATGGCTGATGCCAGGGAGCAGCAATTCCAGCAGGACATTATCGACCAGCTTGCCGTCTCCGGCTGGCATGCCGGCGATTCGGCGAACTACGACCGCCAGCGCGCCCTCTACCCCGAAGACCTCCTCGCCTACTACCGCGAGGCCCACCCGGACCAGTGGGAACGTTTCTGCCGCCACAACCCGCATGATCCCGAGACCGTCCTGCTCGACAAGACTGCCCGCGAGCTGGAGAAGGCCGGCACGCTGGAGGTGCTGCGCCACGGCTTCAAGGTACCGGGCGCGCGGGTGACGCTGTGCTCGTTCCGCCCCGACCACGGGATGAACGAGGACGCGCTGGCGCAGTACCGGGCGAACCGGCTGCGCGTGGTGCCGGAGGTCTCGTACTCGCCGCATTGCCGCGAGGGCGAGTACAACCCGCGCCTGGACCTGGTGCTGTTCGTCAACGGCCTGCCGACGGCGACGCTGGAGCTCAAGAGCGAGTTCAAACAGGCGGTCGAGCAGGCGATCCGCCAGTACCAGCGCGACCGGCCGGCGACCGATCCGAAGACGCGCAAGGCGGAGCCGCTGCTGACCTTCAAGCGCGGCGCGCTGGTGCATTTCGCCGTCAGCCAGTCCGCCGTGGCGATGGCTACGCGCCTGCAGGGCCGGGAGACGAAGTTCCTGCCCTTCAACCGGGGCACGTCCGACGGCGGCGCCGGCAATCCGTCGCCCGCCTCCGAGGACGACTACGCCACCGACTACCTCTGGAAGCAGGTATTCGCCCCGGATGCCTGGCTGCACCTGCTCGGGCGCTTCCTGCACCTGGAAAAGACGAAGTGGCAGGACTTCCATGGCCGCTGGCACACGAAGGAAAGCCTGATCTTCCCGCGCTACCACCAGTGGGAGGCGGTCAACCGGCTTATCGAGACCACGCGGGCCGAGGGGCCGGGCCAGCGCTACCTGATCCAGCACAGCGCGGGCTCGGGCAAATCCAACTCCATCGCCTGGACGGCGCACCAGCTCGCCGCGCTCTACGACGACGAAGGCAACAAGCGCTTCGATTCCGTCGTGGTCGTCACCGACCGCACGGTGCTGGATTCCCAGCTCCAGGACACGATCTACCAGTTCGAGCACGCCAGCGGCGTCGTCCGCCCGATCACTCGCGACGAGGGCAACGAGAGCAAGTCGGCGCAGCTCGCGGAGGCGCTGAAATCGCGTACCCGGATCATCATCGTCACGATCCAGACCTTCCCGGCGCTGTTCGAGGCGCTCGGCGAGCACCCGGAACTGCAGGCCGGCACCTATGCCGTCATCGCCGATGAGGCGCATTCCTCGCAGACCGGCTCCTCCGCGACGAAGCTCAAGAGCATCCTGGGCGTGGAACGCCCGGAGGGCGAGGAGGTCAGCGCCGAGGAGCTGATGGACGCGGCCGTCGAGGCCCGCCGGCCGACGGAACGGATCAGCTACTACGCCTTCACGGCCACGCCCAAGGCGAAGACGCTGGAACTGTTCGGCCGCCCGCCCCACGCCGACCGCCTGGCGGGCCCGGACAACAAGCCCGAGCCATTCCACGTCTATTCCATGCGCCAGGCGATCGAGGAGGAGTTCATCCTCGACGTGCTGAAGAACTACATCACCTACAAGGCCGCCTGGAAGCTCGCGCACCCCCATGCCGACGCCCACGAGGTGGACGCCCGCGAGGCCTCGACGAAGCTCGCGCGCTGGGTGCGGCTGCACCCTTACAACATCGAGCAGAAGGTCGAGGTGATCGTCGAACACTTCCGCGCCAACGTGCGCCACCTGCTCGACGGCCAGGCCAAGGCGATGGTCGTCACCGGCAGCCGGCAGGAGGCCGTGCGCTACCAACTCGCCGCGGAGAAATACATCCGCGAGAGTCGCTACGAGGACGTCCACCCGCTGGTCGCCTTCTCCGGCAGCGTGCCCGCGGACGAGTACATCCCCATGGAGGTCACGGAGACGAGCCACCACCTCAACCCCGAACTCCGGGGCCGCGACCACCGCGAGGCGTTCGACACCGACGATTACAACGTCATGATCGTCGCCAACAAGTTCCAGACCGGCTTCGACCAGCCCCGGCTCTGCGCGATGTACGTCGACCGAAAGCTCAAGGACGTCGACTGCGTGCAGACTCTCTCGCGCCTGAACCGGACCTTCCCCGGCAAGGACGCCCCGTTCGTGCTGGACTTCGTCAACGACGCCGACGACATCCGCGCCGCCTTCGAGCCCTACTACAACACCGCCGAGCTGACCGACGTCTCCGACCCGAACGTGGTCTACGACCTGCAGCGCAAGCTGACCGAGGCCCGCATATTCGAGTGGCACGAGGTCGAGGCCTTCGCCCTCGCGTTCTTCGACGACAAGGCGAAATCCTCGAAGCTCTCCTACTGGGTCGAACCCGCGCGTCAGCGCTTCCGCACTCAGTACGAGGACGCCACTGAGCGCGTGCGTCACTGGCAACACGAGAAGAAACAGGCGGAGGCCCGCGACGACCGCGCCGGCGCCCAGCGCGCCGAACACGAACTCAAGGAGGCCGGCGAGACCCGCGACGCGCTGGAGACCTTCCGCAAGGACCTGCAGAGCTTCATACGAATCTACGAATTCCTGTCACAGGTCATCCACTTCGACGATCGGGAACTCGAAGCCCTCTGCGTCTACGCCCGTCACCTCCATCCCCTGCTCCAGACCCGCCGGCTGGGCGACGAGGATATCGACTTGTCCGAGCTGGAACTGAGCCACTACCGGCTCAACAAGCGTGCCGAGCACCGCATCCAGCTCGGTGTGGAAGAGGGTGATTACACGCTAAAGCCGGGGACTGACGTGGGATCCGGTCAAGCCCGCGACCCAAAGCAGGAGCGCCTGGCGGAGATTATCCAACGCCTCAACGACCTATTCGGTGCGGAGGTCGACGACCGGGACAAACTCGACTGGGCACAGAATCTCGCAGAACGGGTCCGCAGGGATGAGACGGTTCGTGATCAGGCACGCACCCACTCGGACGACCAGATGATGAGGGGCCGCTATCCCGGTGTCCTCGAGCAGATCATCATCGATAGCATGAACGACCACGAAAAGCTCGCATCGGAGACGCTGGAGCGCCCCGAGACATTAAACGCATTCGCTCGGGTCGTGTTACAGATTATTCGCGACCAAGAGCGCGACGCCGAAGCGGCGCATAAGCATTAGTTCGACGGCATTTGCAACGGTCAAGCATTTGCCGGGAAGAACCCTCTCGGATTTCTATCAGATTCTTTGAGCGAAGAGCGGAATCCGATTGGGGCAACTCAAGAAGGCATTGTATCTAGGCTGCGGAATACGCCGCTATGTCAATGAGACTTCGCCGCGAGAATGGCTCGACCGACTCCGTCGGACGGTCAATTCTGATTTGGTCAGCCACTGGCATTATGAGCTATCTGTCTGATGGATATGTAACGCGCGCGCGGGTGAGTGGTGAGCCGCCATATTCTTCATAACGAGAATGCAGTGCCGTTTATTCGTCTGGGATCCCGTGCGCAAGCTGAATAAAACGGATACCCGCCACTGTCCCGCTCCTCAAATGGGACTCGTCCCAATGCCTTAATGGGGCCATTCCTCTAGACACGATATGCGTCAAATTTTTGAATTATTGCCCAATTGACAGGTGATTCATTCGTTACTTAGTCTCAAGATAATTCGCTAGTGAGTGGCTCCAAATGACGCCTTTCGGTCACCAGTTGCAATGCCTTCGTTCCGACCGAGGCTATTCACAGAAACGCTTAGCAGCGGCCGCGGGTCTGCCCTCTCGGACCCTGTCTGCTGTTGAGACCGGTCGCCGGAATGCGCTCCTGCCGGGCGAGCTGGATCGCGTGGCCAAAGTATTGCAGCTGGATAACGAGGAACTCGCCGCTCTGCGTGAGGCGGCACAATTGTCCTCATACCGGCCTTCATTCCCAAGAGATATTCCCCCGGCAACGCTCCGTGCAGCCAATGAACTTGTGCGTGAACTGCGTTGCCTCGACCACGATGAGGTACGCCAGATTCGGAGCATCGCACGTCGCGCCGCGTTGCGCCGGGAGCAGGAGAGGGGCTCCGGGAGGGCCGAGCTATGAGCTAGGTGTGACCGTGTCGTAACCGCAATAAAAAGCCCGAAACCAGGCGAACCTGATTCCGGGCGGACGCAGGTGCTAGGGACCCACGCTGAACACGTTTAGTCTCTGACATCCCCGTCCCGCCCGTCAAGGTTTCCCTGTGCCTAACCATAGCGCCGCGGCCGCTCGTCGGCTGCACAGGGGAGAAATATGTCCATTCACGACGGCGAAATATCGCACTTGTACGACGACCTGAATCTCTCGACAGGCGCGCGTGCGTTCGTCGACCGCATCTGCCGCGGTCAGCCTGTGCGTCGAGTGGGTGGAAGTCGTGGCCATGTTTCCGCTCAATTTCCCTCGCGCCTGATGCAACGCAGCGTGCAGGCCGAGAGCCAGTACGGAGAGTTGGCCACGCTGATTCAATGGGAGTGGGACGAGCGGGTCCGCGCTTACTACTGTCAACCCACCACGGTCAGGCTCCGGTATCGCTCGAAAACAGGCAGACGCACCGGAAGTCGCCATACGCCGGACTATCTACTCATTCATGACGCTGGCATCGACCTTGTGGAGGTGACGACCCCGAATCAGGCCGAGCAGCGCGCCTGCAAATGGCCCGACCGGATTACCTACGATGAGGAGGCCGGCTGGAGGTCCCCGGCGGGCGAGGAGGCGGCCTCCCACCTGGGAGTTAACTATCGCGTCTGCGTGGTTGAAAAACCGGACATCCGGTTCCTGCGCAATGCTAGATATCTTTGGGAGTATTTCCGTACGCAACCCACCGGGGAACAAGGTGACGCGATCAAGGAGATCGTGGGCCGTGTCGAGCAGCGCAAGACCCTAAGAATAGCCGATCTAGATAACGAATTCGGTATCGAAGCCGTCCGCTACGCGATAGCCCATCGAGCGATTTACTTTCGGTTCTGGGACGATTTGCTGCCCAATGACCCGGAGGTCTGTGTTTACGCCGATCCCATCTATTCGGATGCCGCTCACTTCGTGGCGTCGTCGAGACAAGGGGATGAGCCCGCGGAGGTCCGTTTGGAGAAAGGCGCAAAACTGGTTTGGCAGGGTGTCGGTTGGCGGGTAATCAATGCCGGTGAGTCCGCCTATACGCTCCAGGACGATGCTGGCGATATACAAACACTTTCATCCGAGGCGTGCGGAGCATTGATCCGGTGCGGCGAATTGCAGGCCCTTGCGATGCCGAAGAGCGATGTTGACCGAATCGACGCGTTGCGCCGGCAAGCATCACCAAAGCAGATTAAACGCGCCGTTCACCGTGCCCGCGCCCTGCAGGCGTGGAAGTCTGGGCAGAAGTGGCCGGAGAACTATAACGCCACACGAACCTTAAGGGAGTGGGCGCGGCGTTACGCCCAAGCGTCAACGCAGTATGGCGATGGTTTGCGCGGATTGATGGGGATGGAGCACCGGCGGGGCAACGCCGTGCCGCGAATATCGACCGAGGCCCATGAATTACTTGTCCGGTCACTATGGGAGGACTACGGGCGTAACGGCGCCCGAAGCGTGCGCGCGGCCTATGTCGACTATCTCTCCCGGACTAAAGACGCAGTCGTCGAAGCGGTCAGTTATGAGCGATATCGCAAAATGGCGGCTGATCTTGATCAGGGACGTCTTGTACAGGCTCGGAGTGGCGCGAAAGCCCGATACCAGCTTGGCCCGGAGAGTCCCCACGATCGGGAGGGTGACGCCCATCTGCCGCCCCACGGGGATCGCGCCTTCGAGTTGGCCCACATCGACCACACGGTACTGCCGGTCGAGCTTGTCTCGGCGATCACCGGCGAGTCCATAGGGACGGCTTGGTTGTCCATAATGCAGGACGCCTACTCTCGGATCGTCCTGGCTCACTGCCTGACCCTCGAAGATCCATCCGTAAGGGTGCTGATGATCCTGATGCGCGAGTGCGTGCGGCGGCATCACCGTCTTCCTCAGCGGATGATCGTCGACCACGGGCGCGAGTTTCACTCGCTGTACCTGGAGCAGCTGCTCGTTCGGTTCGAGGTCGAGCTCGTCCGGCGACCGCCGGGAAGCCCTCGCCACGGTAGCGTCGTCGAGAGCATGTTCGGCACGACGGAACAGGAGGTTATACGTCAGCTGACCGGCAGCACCACCAACCGGGACCTGGATCGTTCGTTGAGCCGGAGTCACGATCCGAAAGGGCAGGCGATCTGGACACCGGACGCATTGGATGACCTGTTAGAGGAATATCTGCACCAGGTCTATCCGGAGCGCCGGCATACTGGAATACACGACACACCGTCGCGGCTGTTTCGGGAGTCGCTCGCCGAGACCGGCACCCCCAATAACGTCCACATCCAGTACGACATGCACTTCTTCATCCTCACCCTCCCTGCAGTGGATGGGGAGTCGCGGGTGATTCGGCAGGGCCAGATCCGGGTGAACCATCTGCAGTACCGCCCCATGGGTGTCGCGGCAACGAACCACAACGGTGACTCCGTGCCGGTCCGGTACGACCCCTACGATCCGACCTACGTGTACGCCTACATCCGCGACCAGTGGTACGAGTGCGTCACCACCAGCGATCTGTTGCGGCAGGCACGAGAACGCCGGGTTCGGCATCTGATGATCGAGGTCGCCGGTAGGGCCCGCAACTCGGGCCGCCAGTATCGCAACCCGACCAACAAGTGGATCGATTTCGCGCGCAAGATTCGGGAGACCGAGGCGGGGCTCGCCCGTTTCACGGACCGCCCGGGCGGAATCCCGGAGTCGATCACTCCAAACGACCAGCCCCAAGGCGCGAGCCAAAGAGGAGAGGATCACGACGATCGGCCTACGCACCTGACGTCCACGTTCTCCGCGACGAGACTGAAGTGATGGCTGTCTCGCAAACGCAGCTCAATGCGCTTGGGCGGATCGTCGTCGAGCATCCGGTGTTTAGAGAAACGGAGGCCGCCCTGCTCGAACACCTTGAATTGGCCGAGAAGGACTCGATCCTGGTCATCGTCGGGCCCAGCGGTGTGGGCAAGACCACGTTGATCGAGTACGTGCGGCAAGTCATGGAGCCATTTTGCGACCGTGATGGTGGAAGCCGCTACTTGAGCCCTCTTGTCGTAGCCAGCGCGCCCGTTGCCAAGGGCACACCGTTCGGCTGGAAGATCATGTACCGCGAGCTCTTGGAAGCGATGGGTGAGATCGGGGCCACGGACAAAGTCTCCCTGCGCCCACGTGCTGACCAGAGCATGTGTCGAGCGACGCGGCCGATCGCCAACCGAGCGGTGAGCGCGGATGAGCTCGGAGGTGTGGTCGAGTCAGCCTTGAATGATCGTCGGCCGCCGGCCGTGGTGATCGACGAGTGCCAGCACATCGGGGCCTCACCGACGGGGCGCGTAAAGGCATCCAATCTGGACGTCATCAAGCAGCACCGGGCCAACGTGGACGTCCCGATCATCCTGGTCGGCACCTATGAGGCCGAGGACATGCTGCGCTACAGCGGCCAGATATCCCGTCGCGTCGAGTTGGTCCGGTTCACGCCCTACTACCCGGACAAGGCGGGCGTCAAAGTCTTCCGGGATATTTTCGCCCACATCGTCGACAAGGCCGAGCTCCCGGTCACCTTCAACATTGACCGCCATGCCTGGGAACTCCATTGGGGTGCGTGCGGCTGTGTCGGGATACTGTCGAGCTGGCTCTACAGAGCAGCCTATCGGGCTTACAAGGCGGGTAGCGCCACGCTCACGCTCGAGCAACTTTGGTCGGCCCGTCGCAACGAGGACGACCTCCGGGCAATGGCTGCGGAAATCGCTCTCCACGATGCGGAGCGCTGGGGTGTCTATGGCCTGTCGAAGAAGGACCAATCCGCGAGGTCCGGCTCCGATCAGTGCCGCCAGAAGCCCAGGTCGCGGCCAGGTATTCCCCATGCACGCCGGCACGCCAAAGACACCTCACCGAACTGGGAGTAGGCGCCGTGGATTCCATTGCGATTGCCGATTGCGACCCCCGCGTCCCGCATGCGCCGAGCATCCGCCCGATCGCGCCCAGGGGCGATGGCACCGGCGATATCGAATCGCTGACGGGCTTGCTGACGCGGATTGCGCACCGCCAGCAGATGGGGCCGCGGGTGCTCGCTCGCCGCGTTACCGAGGTCTTCGGCTCGCAGGCGCACGGGAAATCGGCCACGCAGGATTGCACGGCCCACACGATCAACGGTACCGGCCGGAGCGCAAGGCGAACGGCCCGGGCGCTGGACGCGGGTGCCGCCAGGGAAGGCCATGGGCGCCTGACCTTGGATGCGTGGTCGCCCCTCTTCGGTTGGGAACCGAACTACCTCGTACGTACCGAATTGGCATGGTGCCCTGAGTGCTGGGCCGCAGACGCCGAGTGGCCCTATCACCGGCTGCTGTGGACGCTCAAAGGCGTACAGGCCTGTCCCCACCACGGGATCTACCTCAAGACCTGCTGTGACGCCTGTGGACAGATCCAGGCGACGCTTCCGACACGGCCCTTCCTGTCGATATGCCGGTGTTGCGAGGCCAGCCTGATCAGTCGGGAGCACAACGTCAGGCGCCTGCCGCAACCAGATGGCCGAGAGCTGTGGATCGCAGGCGGGATTCAACAGCTCATCGCGAGAACCTGCGCGGTGGGCCGGGATCTGGAGATCGAGCACTTCCGGAGGTGGGTGGAGGTCGTCGCCGACCAACTCGTCAGTCGCGGTTTCAATCCTTCAGCGACGCTCGGCGTAGCCCCGGACGTGATGCGCAAGTGGAAAAACGGGGCGTTTCGCCCGTCGCCCCCGTCGGTATGGGAGATCTCGTATCGGACCTATGTCCCGGTCGACCACATGCTGCTCGACAGTTATCCGCTGCTCGAGTCGTTGCCGATCCGCCCGCAGCCGCGCCCGGGGCTTTATGAGCGCCAGGCGTTGACCGAGCGCCAGCTGAAGCGCCTGGAGCGCAAGATCGAGCGGGTGCTTTCAATCCCCCTTGCGGGCGTGCCGAGCGCGGCACGGGTCGCGGCCGAGGCCAATGTCCGGCCGATGTCGTTCAAGTATCACTATCCCGAGGAATACGATCGCGTTGTGCGGCGTTTCCGCAAGCGCCGGCGCCTGGAAGCGGCGGCGCGCAAGGCCCGGCGCGTGAGAAACATCGTCGCCGCTTGCGCCGAGCTCCGGGAGCGAGAGGTCTATCCCTCGGATCGGAACCTGCGGGAGGTGGCCGGGTGCTGTCCCGGCGATCTGCGGCGACGGGAGGTGCAGGCGTATTTGCGACGGCACAGGCAGCAGATGATACGCGAGGCCCATGTGGAGGCGCCCCCTCAGCAGTCGGGGTCAAACCACGGTGGCGCCGTGATCGCGGGGCAGGCGCATGAGTAGCCCGTTGCCAATCAGCGATGCAGCGATCGTCGCAGCCATGGGCGGGCCTGAGGCCATCGGTGCCGACAGCGTTGGCACGCTTGATGTAATACGGGCCGTCGAGCGGGGCTTTGACGCGCGTGCCGTGGCGCATTTGAGCGAGCGATTTCCCCTCGCACGCGCGGACCTGTGTGCGGCCCTGGCGATCGGGACGCGATCGCTCGCCCACCGCAAGCGCACGGGACGATTGCGTCCGAGCGAGTCAGAACGTCTGTGGCGGGCTGCTCGCGTGCTTTGTCGGGCGGAGGAGGTGCTCGGTGATCCCGAGCGCGCCTCGAGGTGGGTCGTGCGGCCGGCCCTTGGACTGGGTTGGTATCGGCCGATTGATCTTGTGCGGTGGGAAATCGGCGGCCAGGCCGTCGAACAGCTGCTCGGGCGCATCGAGTACGGGATTGTCGTCTAGGGGCGGGGCCCGGGGCAGAGACGACTGAACCGAGCGAGGCGTCGGAGATGGCGCCGGAAAATGACAGGGGCGTCGAGGTTGCCCCGACGCCCCCTGAGCTTGTAAGCAACCCGCCTGTTTGAGGGTACCTGCGACGAGGCATAGCCCCGGCGGGCTTTGTTGAGAAAAAGCGTAGGCTCCGGCGGGCGCAGCGTCAATTGCACCCGTCATGAGTGGCCGGGGTCGCCGCCGTCCCCTTTACCCCGAGGCTTCGGTGGCTGAATGGTCGCGGTACCGGAACAGCCGCAGGTGGGGAATGAAGGGCTCGTCCTCCAGCTGTCGGCTCGTCGGTGTGCCCGATTGCGCTCCAGGGTCAAAGGCGGGCAATGGCTGGATCGCCGCCGGCCCGCGGTCGTCGTCCGGATACAGCAGCGGCAGCGGAGTCGCGATCATCTTCCGCTCGGGCCCGTGCCCCAGCTCATTTGGCAGATACAGGTGGGCACGTATGTGTGGCGCCATTACGTTAAGGACGGCCACAGGCTCATCTTCGGGAAGTTCCGCGAGACGCTCGCGACACTGCTGGATGAGCGACTCCCATTCGGGGCGTTCGTAACCCTTGTGAGAACTGCTGAGCAGCCGCTTCGCGAGCTCGCCATCCATCATTCCTGCAGTCAGCGTCCGCGTCGAGCTTGTGCGTCCGGCCCAGGTGAAGTGGACCCGCATCGGCTTTTCGTCCCAGATGCTGATCTCGCGCCGGGCCTGCATCAGGCTGATGCGCGGGATCATGTCGTTCAATTCGCGGGCGCGCGTTGGTTGTCGCGGAGAGATTTGCTGCGCCGCTTCCCAGAAGGCGTTTTTGGCGGCGTTGACCGCCGCAGCGGCGTCCAGCGTCTCGGGCGATGCCGCGAGCACGCCGGGCGCGCGAGTGACGGTCTTTGGATCCTGGTCGGGATGGCAGCACAGGCGCCCGAGTTCGGCGGCCGCATGGTCGCGCGCGGCTTGTCCTTCCAGAGGCGGTTCATTCCAGCTCGATATGCCAGCGGCTTCGCTCGTCTCCGTTTTGCTTTGGTACGGGAGCGCATGAACCAGCGCCGGGCAATCGGTGTCAGCAGTGATTGCTCGCTGCAGGGCCTCGATGGCCTCCTGGAGGGCCTCAAAAGCCTCATAAGCAGCCGCCCGCTCTCGGTAAAAGTGCGAAGCGGCATTAGCGTTCATAGGTACCGAGCTCGAGTCACTGGATCGTCGCGCTCCTGGAAAACACTTCCGAGGGAACTTCCCCCCGTGCCGCGGAACGGTACGGTATCCATGACCTGACCGGGCGCAGCCACCACATCCCAGCGGTAGGCGAGCGATGCGGGCCGGAGCAGAAGGTTGCCGGGCTCCCGCCCGACGTTGTTCATTGTTCGCATCCCCTCAGCCTTCACGCGCAGCTTTCAACAAGGTGTAAATCGCGGCCGCGATGCCAGCCCCAATGACCAGGTTCTTGATCGTGCGGCCGAAGTCTTCTTTCTGGGCCGCCTGGGCGAACTCCTCGAGTAGCGCCTGCTGGTACGGCGAGGGATCCGCATGACCGCTCTCCCACCGGCTTACGGTGACCGTGTGGGCGCCGACCAGCTGGCCCAGCTCGGCCTGGGTTAGCCCGAGCTTTTTGCGCAGTTCGGTCAGTTTCTCTTTGGCTATGTCCTGTACCATATCCAAAAATATAACTCTCACTAAATATGCACGCAACCACAGGACCGGATTATTCCTCGCGCCGCTTCGCTGCGACCCCCTGGGCATGGCTCGCGAAGTTTTTCGGGGGCGTCGCCGCTGTTCGGCTCTGGATTCTGCTCGCGGCCACCCGGGTCATTTTTTGAACGTGGTACGTCCACCGGTGTCCGTGGCCACTCACCACCTTGGATACCGTACACAGGGCGCGCCCGGCCCGGTTCGGTGAATTGGCCGGAAAATCCCACCGGCCGGGCGAAGCGTAAAATCGAGGGCACGATGATTCACTAGCCGCGCAAGACCGTGACGCCCTGGGTGGCCGGAGGTTTGCCAGCGCTTTTCCCCGTTCGGTCCGTCCTCGGTGAGGAAACCCGCGGGGATGGCGGCGCTCCGGGCTGGAATATTAGGGCCCGCTTCAGGGTTGCGGTGTTAATTTTTCGCACCTACAATGTAGGTCGAATAAATTAACACTTGGACTGACCAATGGATCCATCGTCTCCCTCGATCATTAACTCTGAGCACGACGTTCCGCATGCGCTGGCTGGAATTGGGCTTTCAAGGGAAGCAGTCCTCGGAATTGCTAGGGCAGCAGTTGCGGGAAGAAATGAAGCCCTATCTGTCGATGCAGCGAGCGCACCTGGTTGGTTGTCATACCATTTTGGCCTTAGAGAGATGCGCATGCGTCTCCTGCCCGAAGGGTGGCGCCTTTCTCGCGCTGAGAATCTCGAGTCGACTGTCCATGACGGCCTCGGTGTCCAGCTCCTGTTTCAGAATGTTGATGCTGCATGCGACGTCACACGAAGCCCCCGTGCGATCTCCGGAAAGGGCTCTGCGTGTCGTCAGCTGGTCGCAGCGGCGCAAGGGGAGTTATTCGGTTCGGCTGTGAGCGCCCATGGTCGGACGCCCACAGTGTGGGTGGTTTGCGTCGCTGCCGATGAATCCGCCGTCCGCGTCGAGGTCTCACGCCCAACCGAATTCGAAGGGGACCAATTCGAGGAGTTCTCACAGCGAATTTTCGTCGCGAACGAAAACTTTGAAGCCGTTCCAAGTCCCAGAACACCATACGAAGATATCGACGATGCTGACGTCCCGGTGTCTAAAAAGTAGAGGTACTAATGTTCAGCCCTAGCCGACTGGAGCTCGCAAGGAAGCGGAGGCAGATAACCAAGAAGAGTCTAGCGGAACGGGCAGGGATTTCGCAGGTTACGCTGACGAGAATCGAAAAGGGGCAGACGCAAGAGCCGGAAGAAGAGACGTTGCGCGCGCTCGCTAATGTGCTCGCCTTCCCTTTGAGCTTCTTCTACCTGGGAGATTGTGGGGAGCTTACGGCGGAAGCAGTAAGCTTTCGGAGTCTGTCTTCTCTAACGGCCCGGCAGCGCGACTCGGCTCTTTCCGCGGGTGAAGTCGGTCACTTCTTCGATCAGTGGGTTACCGCACGATTTAATTTGCCGGCACCTGATCTTCTAGACCTCCGAGATGAAGATCCCGCAAGCGCAGCAATCGCTTTACGACGACATTGGGGGATCGGCTCCAAGCCGATCCCGCATATGGTAAAGCTTCTCGAGTCCAAGGGAGTCCGGGTATTTTCCCTTTCCGAAGATAATAAAAATTTAGACGCCTTCTCGTTTTGGAGAAGCGAAGTACCATACGCATTTTTGAACACTATTAAATCGGCCGAGCGAAGCCGCTTCGATGCCGCGCACGAACTCGGGCATCTAGTGATGCACGTGCACGGTGGAACCATTGGTCGCGAAGTCGAGCGAGAGGCGGACCAATTTGCGTCGTGCTTCTTAGTGCCTCGAGACGACTTCGTATCCAACATGCCGCGTGTACGCTCCGTAGAGCAATTGATCTCTGGCAAAAAGCGTTGGCGTGTCTCGGTTACCGCGCTTGCGCGGACAGCATACGAGGCCGGTGTGATATCGGATTGGCATTACAGGGAACTTTGTAAACAGATGAGCCAGCGCGGATACCGAAAAAACGAGCCGAACCCGATAGAGCGAGAGGAGTCGGCAGTATGGAGAAAGGTTTTTGAGTCTCTTTGGAAAGACGGACTTTCTAGAGATCATGTAGCAAAAGAGCTAAGCCTGCCTACGGACGAGATTTCGGCGCTTGTGGACGGTTTGCTCGGCGAAGCACAAAATTCCCGTCAAGATAGATCCCGGCCAACTCTTCGAATAGTGAAGTAAGCGGAACGCCGATCCCGTTCCTGCAGAGAAGCGCGTGACCGATCGTCTCATTGTTGATAAAGGTGGGGCTGATGCGCCCTTAGAAGGGCGCTCAGGAAAGCATAAAGAAACGAGAGCACAAGGGACGTCATGACGAACAAAGTTGAAGAAGGCCTGGGTGGCGTCCGGTTTCTTCTCGTTTGGTCCAGTTTAAGTCCAGTGTTCCTCCTTTGGGCTATCAGGGGAGTGGAGGCGATTCCGGACAAGGTCTGGGTGCCGGCGTGCATCGCAATTTTCCTATTGCCCACGATCCTGCTATGGATGTTTTTCCGGCGGGCTAAACAGCAAAAAAACTATAAAACGATCACAATCCATTCGGCCAAGGACCAGAGAGAACACTTGTTGACCTATCTGTTTGCAATGCTCATCCCGCTTTTTGATGCGAATCTGGGTGGATATCGAGATCTACTCGCGATATTCATGGCACTTCTATTTGTGTTGTTCCTTTTCTGGCATATGCGCCTTCATTATATGAATTTGTTTTTCGCTATGTGCGGGTACAGAATTTTTACTGTGGAAGCAGTTTCGGGAACACAAGCCGCAGGAGGTAGGCCCCGTCTAGTCACTTACGCTGTTCTCTCGAAGCGTCACCATCTGGAGTCGGGGGCATCTCTCAAAGGGTGGCGTCTCGGCGGGAACGTTCTAGTGGATCAGGTGACAGATGATTGAAGACGAATTCGATCTCCGGAACATTCAAGATGTGAACTTCGCCGTGGCACTCCGGAGCAGCGGGAAACGGTATTTTGTGGCTACAGATGCCCAGATTAAAAATGCCCTAAAGGATGTGATCGGCGCGACAGTGGCCGCGTTCGAGCAACTCGATGGCGATTGGGAACTGCACGACATTTCTGAGGATTACGGTGATCGGAGACCGGTGTACGCGCCGCGTGATACCGACTATCTAACGGAGTTGTCCGCGATCTTCGATGCGGGCGAGTTCAGCGATATGGCAAATGCGCAACAGCGCGCGCACGACATCGATTATTATTTCGGTGTATTTTACGACAGCCAGGGCCGGAAGGCAGTGGGCATTAAAAAGGGTACACAACTCAAGGGTACGCTCGCGGCCCGTAATAAGCTGATGCGTCTCGCAGATGACTCCTTGCGCATGGTCGAGGAAGATGTCCTCAAGCTGGACCGTGAGTTCGATGCCATAATCACGGATAAGCACATATTCATGCTGAAGGTTAGGTCGGTAGAGTATTTGGCAAATATCGTGGAGCATGTCGCTGGGGCCGCGGCAAACAAGGTGCAGGAAATCCATCAAAAGGTGGCCTTCGTGGATTTCAGCCGGATTCAAGAAGATATCGCCAAACATCCGAAGATGGCCAGAATGGCCGCCTCGATCGCCACGCGAAACGACCTAGAACAAATCCGACAAGATCGGGTCGAAGAGCTCGCGGAGCATCACGGCCTGGTTCTTAAGGAAATTGATGGAAGGTTGCAATGCCGACGGCAGGACGAGGCCAAGCTTTTGGAGATTCTGGACGCTCGCCGATACCAACTGGATCTGACAGAAACGGGCCCTGTGCCGTATCGCGCGACAGGGCGACAAAAGGTCAACCCGTAAGTCCCCGGTGCACGCCGCCGAAGGCGCGGCCGTATAGGCCCGGTCTAGAAGGGCCAGCAAGGTAGTTACTGGCCTGCGCTGTCGGCGCCGGGTTCAGTTGTCCGCTTTCCATCACTTCGAGCTGTCCCCTGATCGTCAGTTGATGATTTCGGGGTCACGGGTATCGGCGGCAGGCTCCGTCTCGGTTTTAGTGGTTGTGCCGCGAAGCGGCGCGCGCGTGAACCGGTAATAACTCCGCGATATGCCAGGCGGCCGGCGCCGACTACCCGCTAGTCGGCCGCCAGGCCGCAGAGAACGCTTTATAATCAATGGCCTATTCGCGCGGAAGCTTTATGGTTGTACGCTGAATATTCGGCAAATTTATGGTTGTAACCGGCCCGTACCAGGGGGGGGATAGACCTCGTTAGCTGGGGATAAGCCGTCTACAGCGGAAAAATTATGCTTGTAACGGCGGCAAAGAATCGATTCAAACGTCAGACCGTTCGTCAAGACACCTCTTGATGACGCAATACCGTGTCGGGACCACGCGGCGCGGTAGTCGCCAGGCCGAAAACCACGACTGTAGGAGCGGGCTTGCCCGCGAACCGCTCTTCGCCGACGATCACCGCTCCGGCTCGCAGCTTTCATTCGTGTATCGATGGCGCCCAACCGCAGCCGTACCGTTTCGACTGCCCGGCCCCCTGTGGCTGCGGGAAACGGTTCGCGGGCAAGCCCGCTCCTACCAAGTCCTGCTCCCGCCTCACGCGCATTGGGTAGGACCCTGAAACACGCGTATCCGCATCCTGGCCCTGGTCGGCCGTGGGCTGATTCAGGCCCGGATTTCGGCAAGCAGCAGATCGCGCAACGCATCCGCGTCCGCCGGGTGGTGGCGGTAGCGTTCCGGGGCCTCCATGACCGCTTCCAGCAGTTCCGGTCGCGGCGGTTCGTGTCCGGTCGCCTGGCGAACGGCGTCCGGGAACTTGGCCGGGTGGGCGGTCGCGGCGACCACGACCGGGCCCTCGAGGTTCAGCGTGCGCGCGGCGTGTGCCGCCGTGGCGGTGTGCGGGCAGAGCATCTCTCCGGTCTCGCGCCAGGTGCGTGCCATTTCCTCCAGCGCATCGGCCTCGCTGCAGCGCGCCGCGGAGAAGCAATCGCGCAGGCGGGCGAGCGTGCCCGCGTCGATGTCGAACGCGCGGTCCTCGGTGAGCGCCCGCTGCCATTCGGCAACAGCCTTCGTGTCGCCTTCCGCGGCGAACCAGAGGGCGCGCTCGAAATTGCTGGAGACCTGGATGTCCATGCTCGGCGAGAGTGTCTGTCGTGTTTCGCGGCGTTCCATGCGGCCGGTCTCGAAGAAGCGCGGCAGGACGTCGTTGTCGTTCGAGGACAGTACCAGCCGGCCGACGGGGAAGCCGAGCCGGCGGGCTACATCAGCGGCGAGGATATTGCCGAAGTTGCCGGTCGGGACGATGTAATTGACAGGTCCGCCGCCACCGAGGCGCAGCGACGACCAGGCGTAGTACGCCACCTGGCAGGTGATGCGCGCCCAATTGATCGAATTGACCGCCGTCAGGTTGAGCGCCGCCGCCTGCGGGTCGACGAACAGCGCCTTGACCATGGCCTGGCAATCGTCGAAATCGCCGTCGATCGCGAAGTTGGCGACATTGTCGTGGGGCAGGGTGGTCATCTGTCGGCGCTGGACCTCGGAGACCCGACCTGCCGGGTGCAGCACAACCACCGAGATGTTCTCGCGCCCGGCGAACGCGGCCGCGGCGGCGGCGCCCGTATCGCCCGAGGTCGCGCAGATCACCGTGGCGTGCCGGTCCTCGCGCTTGAGTTGCTGTTCGATCAGCTCGCCGACGAACTGCAGGGCGTAGTCCTTGAAGGCCAGCGTCGGTCCGTGGAACAGCTCGAGCAGCCAACGGTCCTGATCGAGTTGGCGGTGCGGCGCGATCGCGGGATGACTGAACGCAGCGAGTGCCCGCTCGACACTGTCGGCGACCGAAGCGGATTCAATGTCGGGTGCGGCGAACAGCGAGATCAGTTCGCGTGCGAGCGTGGCGTAATCGGCGCCGACGAAGCCCGACAGCGTCCCCTCCGCGAGCGGCTCGATCCGTTCGGGCACGAACAGGCCGCCGTCGGGCGCGAGGCCGGCAAGCAGGGTGGAGGCGAAGCCGTGGGTGGTGGCGTCACCGCGCGTACTGCGATATTCCATGTCCTGCGCTCCGGTCATGTTCTACGCTGAGGGGTAATGGCAACCGTGGCGCTGGCGCGTGATCGCCCGGACGCTCGGGGCCGTATACGGGCAGGCTGCGGTGGCGCGATTATAAGGGAGGAAGGGGGTTTTGTGATCGGTCGCCCGGGTGCAGGCTCAGTTGCGGACCAGTTTCATCATCGCCTCGGTGTAGCGTTCCCCCGCGACGGCCGCCGGGTTGAAGATCGCTTCCAGTCGCTCGAGCGCCTCGCTGTCGAGTTCGACCGTGAGCGCGCCGATGTTCTCGTCGATGCGCTCGGGGCGCGTCGTGCCGGGAATGGGGACTATATCGTCGCCCTGCCGCAGTACCCAGGCGAGGGCGATCTGGGCGGGCGTGGCGCCGTGCTCGCGCGCGAGTGCGGCGACCTGTTCCACCAGTTCCAGGTTGCGCTGGAAATTCCCGCCCTGGAAGCGCGGATTGTCGCGGCGCCAGTCGTCTTCGCCGAGATCGTCCGGCGAGCTGATCCGGCCGGACAGGAATCCTCGCCCGAGCGGGCTGTAGGGGACGACCCCGATGTCGAGTTCGCGCGCGAGCGGCAGGATGTCGCTCTCGATGCCGCGCGTCCACAGCGAATACTCCATCTGTACCGCGCTCAGCGGGTGCACGGCGTGAGCGCGGCGAATGGTCTCCGCCGCCGCCTCGGACAGGCCGATGTGGCGGACCTTGCCGGCGGCGACCAGTTCGCCCATGGCGCCGACGGTCTCCTCGATCGGCACCTCCGGATCCACCCGGTGCAGGTAATAAAGGTCGATCCGGTCGCTCCCCAGGCGCCCGAGCGAGGCGTCGCAGGCCCGGTGCACGTACTCGGGGCGCCCATCGACCGCCCGGTCCGGGTCGGCGTAGGCGATCCCGCATTTGGTCGCCAGCACGACTTCGTCCCGGCGCTCGCGCAGCACCCGCGCCAGCAGGCGCTCGTTGGCCTCCGGGCCGTAAACGTCCGCCGTGTCGAGCAGGCTGATGCCGCGATCCAGCGCGTGGTTCAGCGTCGCGAGGGACCGCGCTTCATCGACCGGCCCGTACGCGTACGACATGCCCATACAGCCCAGCCCGAGCGCGGATACGCGCAGACCCTGCGAGCCCAGTGTGCGAGTGGGGACGGGGGTCATACCGGCCCCTCGCGGGTCAGTGGAAGCGCGCCGGGGCTTCGACAATGAAGGCGCGCGCGACCTCGATCGCGTGATCGGCGTCGGTCGTGCGGATGGGGTAGAAGTTCTGGAACTGCCCCTCGTCGTCGACCGAAACGCCGTCGTAGACGCCCTCGGTGTCGCAAAACAGCACCACCCGGGGGGCGTCCGGGTTCTGTTCGTAGATCGACGCGAGCACCGAATCGATCGCGCGGCTGACGGAGGGACCGCCGTCATCCTGGTCGAAGATCAGGACCACGTCGTCCCGCACCTGCACACCCACCGTGACGGTACCGCCTTCGATATCGTTCATTACGCATCACTCCATCGGCGCCGTGCGCCTTGTGTCCTTACCTTCATGTTAGGGCGGCAACCCGCCGGTGCAACCCCTGATTCCCGCCGGATTACCGTGCCCCCCGTGGTCCGTAGCCGCCAGGTCACTGTTTTTACGCCGGAATCCGGGGACCCTGCACGGATTCACTGGGTCGGCGCCTGATGTGTTTTTTAATGCGGATCTCGCAGAGCCGCGGAGAGCGCAGAGAAAAGCAAAGGAGGTAAATTAAGGGCGAGTCCGGCGGAAGAGCGCCGCCTGCACGATCGATAAGGAGCGCGGCCATTCAAGGTCCAGTACCGGATGCCGCCTTTTCACGAATTTCGCCCTCTTTGCGCCCTCCGCGCCTCCGCGAGAGAGCGGTTTTAACAGACGCCTGCCACACAACCACACATGAACCCGCCTGTTGCCGGTTCGGCGCGGAAGCGGTCGATGCTTCACCCTACCAGCTGGTTGAGTTCGAAGATGGGCAACAGGATCGCGAGGACGATCAGCAGCACGACCACGCCCATCACGAGGATCAGCACCGGCTCGAAGATGTTGACCAGCAGGGAAATCGTGGTCTTCGTGGCCCGTTCCTGATAGTCGGCGGCCCGGTGCAGCATCGAGTCCAGCTGGCCGGACTCCTCGCCGATGGCGATCAGGTGCAGGAACATCGGCGGGAAGCGCCCGCTGGTCTCTAGCGATCGGCTCAGGGCGGCGCCTTCGCGCACCTGCGCCGCCGCCCGCTCGACGGCGTGGCGCAGCGGCCGGTTGCCGATGACCGTGGATGCGATCGACAGGGCCTCGAGCACGGGGACGCCACTGCTGGCGAGGATCGAGAGCGTGCGGGCGAAGCGGCCGGTATCGGCGTCGCGCAGCAGCCGGCCGATCACCGGGGCGCGCAGCATCAGGGCGTGGAATCGGTACCGGAACCCCGGGCTGCGCAGCGCCAGGCGGAAGCCGATCACGGCGCCGATCAGGATCAGCAGCGTCAGCGGACCCCAGTCGCGCAGGAAACCGCTCAGGGCGAGCAGGCCCTGAGTGAGCAGCGGCAGTTCCGCGTCCAGGGTGTCGAATACGCCCACGACCTGGGGCACGACATACGCCAGCAGGGCGATGACGATGGCCAGCGCGGCGACCGTCAGGATAATCGGGTAGGCCAGTGCCGCGGTGACCGAGCCGCGGGTGTCCTGGCGCTCTTCCGTGTAGTCAGCCAGCCTTTCCAGCACGCCCCCGAGGCGGCCGGATTGCTCGCCCGCGCGCACCGTGGCGACGTAGATCTCGGGGAACGTGCGCGGGAACTCGGCGAATCCGGCGGCGAGGCTGTGGCCCTCGACGACCCGCGCCCGCACCGCCAGCACCAGTTTCTGCAGGCGGGCCTTCTCGGAATAACGCGCGATCGCGCGCAGCGCCTCCTCGACCGGCATGCCCGACTGCACGAGCGTCGCCAGCTGGCGGCTGAACAGCGCCAGATCGGCGCCGCTGATGCCGCGCCGTGGACCGATCGCCGTACCGCCGCCGCGCTGATCCCGCTCGCGGGCCTCCGTGACCGATAGCGGTGACAGGCCCTGATCGCGCAGTTGCTGGCGCACCTGGCGCGCGGTATCGCCCTCCAGGATGCCCCGCGACTCGCGGCCGTCGGGGTCGAGTGCCGTGTATTCGAAGGCGCTCAGGGCGGCTTACTCCAGGATTTCCGGCTCGTGGCCGCGGTCGCCCGAAGGGGTCACCCGCAGGACCTCCTCGATCGAGGTCTCACCGGCGCGGATCCGCCGCAGCCCATCGGCGCGCATCTGCGGCGAGTGACGACGCGCATGGTGTTCGAGTTCAAACTCGCCGGCGCCGTCGTGGATCAGGCTGCGCATGGCGTCATCCACGGCGACCAGTTCATAGATCCCGCTGCGGCCCATGTAGCCGGTGCGATTGCATCGATCGCAGCCGCTGTCGGACGGCCCCCATACGGTCGGCGGGTCGGCCGGGTCCAGATCGAACAGCTGGCATTCGCCCTGGGTCATGGTGTGTTCGGTCCGGCAATGCGGGCACAGCAGGCGCACGAGCCGCTGGGCGAGGATGCCGACGACCGACGACGACAGCAGGAACGGCTCTACACCCATGTCCCGCAGGCGGGTGATGGCACCGATCGCCGTGTTCGTGTGCAGCGTGGAGAGAACGACGTGACCGGTCAGACTGGCCTGAACGGCGATCTGCGCCGTCTCCAGATCGCGGATCTCGCCGACCATGACCACGTCCGGGTCCTGGCGCAGGATGGCGCGCAGCCCGCGGGCGAAGGTCAGATCGACCTTCGTGTTCACCTGGGTCTGGCCGATGCCGTCGAGGTAATACTCGATCGGATCCTCGACCGTGAGGATCGTGCGGCTGGCGTCATTCAGCCGGGTGATCGACGCGTACAGCGTGGTCGTCTTGCCCGAACCGGTCGGGCCGGTGACGAGCAGGATGCCGTGCGGGCGGTGGATCAGATCATTCAGCAAGCGCGTGTCGCGCGACGACATCCCCAGGTGCTCAACGTCCAGGCGCCCCGCCTGCTTGTCGAGCAGGCGCATCACCACGCGTTCGCCATGCCCCGAGGGCAGGGTGGAGACGCGTACGTCGACCGGGCGGCCGGCGATCTTGAGCGAGATCCGGCCATCCTGCGGCAGGCGTTTCTCCGAGATATCGAGCCGCGCCATGACCTTGATGCGAGAGATGATCAGCGGGGCGATCGAGCGTGGCGGTTCCAGGGTTTCCTGCATGACGCCATCGACCCGCATGCGCACCGAGAGTCGTTGCTCGAACGGCTCGATATGCACGTCGGAGGCGTTGTGGCGCACGGCCTCGGTGAGGATCGCGTTGATCAGGCGGATGATGGGCGCATCATCCTGCGATTCCATCAGGTCTTCGGGCTCGGGCAGGGCCTCGGCGGCGCTGGCGAGGTCTGCCTCGTCGCCGAGATCGTCGACCGCGTCGAGCGCGCCGCCGGCGCCGTGCTCGTAGCGCTGCGTCAGGCGCCGCGCGAAGTCCTCGGCGGACACGTTCTCGAGCGCGACCGGCGCGCCGATCGCCCGCCGCAGTTCCAGCAAGGCGTCGGGCGAGGCGTCGGGGCGCAATACCGCGGTCGCCTGCCCATCGGCGCGCTCCTCCAGCAGGACGCCGTTGCGCCGGGCAAACGAGTAGCTGACGCGTACCGCCGTGCTGGCGGTCTCAGTCGCCGTCGCGGTCTCGTTCATAGTCCCCTCCGCCGTCGCCTGTTGTCGGATCGCGATGGCGCAGTTCGAGTTCCGGCAGCTCCGGCAGGTCGTCGATCATGAGCGTCTGCTTCTTGCGCTGCCGATCGGCCTGTTCGGCCCGCATGTAGTTGTACTTCTCGCCCGTGTAGTGATCCGCCAGTCCCTTCTCGCGCAGGATGCGCGGATGCAGGAATATCATCAGGTTCTGCTTGATCTTGTTGGTGCGCTGGTACTGGAACAGCCGCCCCAGCACCGGGATGTCGCCCAGCAGCGGGACCCGTTCGTCGGTCGTGCGGACGGTGTCGTCGATCAGCCCGCCGAGGACCAGCGTCTGGTCGTCCTGCACGAGCACGGTCGTCTTCAGCGAGCGCTTGTTGGTCACCACGTCGGACGTGGTCTGGGACGACGAGGAGAGGCTGGAGACCTCCTGCTCGATGTCCATCTTGACGGTATCGCCCTCGTTGATCTGCGGCTTGACCTTGAGCGTGATACCGACGTCGCGGCGTTCGATGGTCTGGAACGGGTTGGTCGCGCTGCCGCCGGTGTCCTGGCTGGAGAATGATCCGGTCACGAACGGCACGTTCTGGCCGACGACGATCTCCGCCTCTTCGTTGTCCAGCGTGACGAGGCTGGGGGTCGACAGGATGTTGTTGTTGGCATCGGAGGCCAGCGCCCGGATCAGGATGCCGAAATCCGTGCCCCCGGAGCCCTCGCTGAGCCCGCCGAGCGTCAGTCCACTGTCGGGCAGCGCGCTTTCGGTCGCGATCTCCAGGATGTTGCTGCCGCCGGATCCGAAACTCGTCAGGGCGGCCGGCCGGTCGCCGTCGTCGCTCGTGTCGGCCGCCACGAACTGGACCCCGAGTTCACGGGCCTTGTCCTGGGAAATCTCCGCGATGATGGCCTCGACCAGTACCTGCGCGCGCCGGATATCGAGTTGCCGGACGATGCGCTCGAGGCCCTCGAGCCGATTCGGCGCTCCAGTCATGATCAGCGCATTGGTGTTGGCGTCGGCCTGGATCACGACCTCGTCCTCGTCACGCTCGCCGCCACCCTGGCCCGATGGCTCACCTTCCTTGATTTCCGCGTCGCTGACCCCCCGGAGGATGTCCGTCATGTCCTCGGCGTTGGCGTACTTGAGATAGACCACGCGGGTATTGCCCTCGCGTTCGAGCGGCGTATCCAGGTTCGCGATGAGCCCGCGCATGCGCAGCCGTTCCTCGCGGCTGCCGCTGATCAGTACGGCATTGGTGCGGGTGTCGGCGGCCAGCCGCGCCCGGGCACCGGCCTGTTCCTGCCCCCGCTGCGCCTGACCCTCCAGCTGGCCGAGAATACGTACCACCTCGGATGCCGAGGCGTGCTCCAGGCGCACGACATCGATGTCGCTCTCCACCGGGCGGTCGACCCGGTTGATGATCTGCATGATGCGCTGGATGTTGGAGGAACTGTCGGTGACGATCAGGCGGTTGGTCGGCTGATAGGCCGCGAGGTGTCCCTCCTGCGGGAGCAGCGGGCGCAGGATCGGTACCAGCTGCGCGGCGTTGACGTGCTCGACCGTTACGACCCGCGTGATCAGCTGGCTGCCGCTCTGCGATGCCCCGGACGGGATCGCGTCCTGTTTCGCGGCCACCGCCGGTACGATCTTGGTGACATCGCCCTCCGGGACCGCCGCGTAGCCGTGCACGGACAGCACGGACAGGAAGACGTCATACAGTTCGCGGTCGCTAACCGGGGCGGACGATACCACGGTGATCTTCGCGTTCACGCGCGGGTCGACGATGAAATTGCGCCCGGTGCGTTTGGAAACCGTCTCGATCAGTGAGCGCAGTTCTGCATTCTGCAGATTCAGGGTGAATGGCTCGGCCAGCGCCGTTGCGGGCACGCCGATGGTGAGGAGCAGGCCGAGGACGAAAGCGCCGAGTCGGGCCGTGCAGGGGCGGCGGGTCTGAATCATGATGTCGTTGGTGCGTTCCTGGCTTCGGGGGTTTGTCCGCCTCCTTGCCGCAGCGGCGCGTGGCGGATTCTCATATGCCCGGCTACGACCGTCAAATGGGACCTCGTCGCCGGCGGTGCCTCTGCAGGCTGGCCCGTGCGGGGCCGTCACGATCAACCGGGGTTGCCGAGCGGCAGGGAGATCTGTTCGCTGCGCCCATCGCGGAGGATGGTGACGTTGATCATGTCGGCGTCACGCAGTTCGCGCAGGGCGCGGTCGCCCTGTGCCGGGTCGTTGAGCTCGATGCCATTGACGCGCGTGACGACATCGTCCGGGCGGATACCCGCTTCCTGGAGCAGCGAGGCCTCATCGGAACGCGGCTCGATGCGAAAGCCCACGAGTTCCCCGTCCTCGGTATAGGGCTGGAAGCGGACCATGCGTGCGAGTTCGAGCGGATTCTGCCGGAGTCTTTCGCGCAGCGCCCGGGCGCGCTCAACAATGCCTGCTTCACCTCCTCCCGTGCCGGCAGGTTCCACCTGCCCGCCCGCCTGACCGCGCGGGACCCTGGCCAGATCCATGCGCAATGTCTCGGCTCGCCCGTTACGCCGCAGAACGACACGATCCTCGAAAATGCCGGTGATCCGCGCATTGCCGGCAATCGTGTCGTCGACCGCATAAACCTTCTCCTGACCGCCGCCGGCCTTGATGATGGCCAGACCGCCGTTCTCACCGGGCGCAAAGACGCCCATGAGGGTCAGATTGAGCTGGGTCTCCGGGGCATTGGTCTCGGTCTCCGGGGAGCCGTCGCGGTCATCGTCGGCGGGCGGTTCGCCGAACAGATGCAGCCGCGCCAGCCGGGCCGTCGGTGCTTCGCCCGTATCGCCGCCGCGCCCCGGCGACTCGACGGCGCTCGCTGCCGGCATCCGGGCGCTCGCCGGCGCCGGCAGGGCCGCCCAGGTCAGGCCCGCGAGCTGCCATCCCAGCAGCACGAGCAGTGCCAGGCTGGCGATGTCCGGCAGGCGAGGATGGGCCAGTGCCGTGCGCACGCGCTCGATCCAGTGATGTGTATTCGCTGCGCGCACCGCGCCTCCCCTGCTTTTGGTCTCCAGAGTTTATCAGCACCGTGACGCCACGGCGTCACGGTGGGCGATGCCCCGGGCATAGCGACCGAATTCCCCCATGGGCCATCGGGGGGTCATCCGTGCGGCGTCCGGTCTGATAAACTATAGGCCGAGTACCTACCGCGGAGGTCCGCGATGCACGCAGTCTCCCACCACGCCAGCTTCCGTCTCGGGCAGATCGTCCGCCACAAAGAGCACGGGTATCGCGGCGTGGTCTATGACGTCGACCCGGCCTACCAGGGCAGCGAGGACTGGTACGACCGCAATTCCGGAACCGCCTCCGCGAGCCGGGAGGCGCCTTGGTATTACGTGATCGTCGACGAGGAGGACGCGGAAACCTACGTTCCCGAGCAGAACCTCGAGGCCGACGAGACCGGCGAACCCGTGTGGCATCCGGAACTCGACGAACTGTTTCTCGATTTCCGGGACGGGGTCTACGTCCCGCGTCAGCTCGCCAACTGACAGGCCTCCAGTGCTGTCGAAAATCCAATCGTTCTTTCAGGAGCACCTCGCGCCAGAGTCGGCGGGGGAGGACGGCGCGCATCGCCGCAACCTCGCCGCCGCGGCGCTGCTGATCGAGGTCGCACGCGCGGATTTCGACTTCGATGAGGCCGAGCAGGCGACCATCGAGGCCGCCCTGCGACAAAGCCTCGATGTGACCGACGCGGAGGTCGCGGAACTCGTGCGCCTGGCGCAGGAGGAAAGCCGCGACGCGACCTCGCTGCACCAGTTCACCCGCCTCGTCCACGAGACGCACTCACTGGAAGAAAAAAAGGCGCTTATGGAGCAGCTCTGGCGCGTGGCCTGGGCCGACGGGCGCATCGACCGCTACGAAGAGCAGATCCTGCGCCGGGTCGCGGACCTGATCCACCTGCGCCACGGCGAGTTCATCCAGGCCAAGCACGCCGCTGAACCGGACGCCTGAGCCGGTCGCATCCGATACCGGTTCGCGAGCAAGCTCGCTCCGACAAAACAGTGCACGGCCCCCTGTAGGAGCGAGCTTGCTCGCGAACCGGCCCGGGTTGGCGCTACATTTACCTGCGAAACCGCAGGCCTGTGGGTGGGTTGCGACCCGGTTGCTTCATCCCCCGTGGCGTTCGAAGCGGAAGACCGCGCTCTCGCCGAACAAATTCGGCAGGATGCGCGTCGCGGGGGTCTCCCGGTGATGGCGGTCGACGGCCGCGCGTTCCAGTACCCGATAGCCATGCGCGTCGCACAGGCGCTCGAAGTCGTGGACCGTGCACATATGGATATTGGGCGTGTCATACCAGTGGTGCGGCAGCGCGCGCGTAACCGGCATGTGGCCCGCCACCGCGAGTTGCAGGCGGCACTTCCAGTGGCCCATGTTGGGGAACGATGTGACGGCCTCGCGCCCGATGCGCAGCATCTCCTCCAGTATCCGCTCCGGGAAGTGCAGCGCCTGCAGCGACTGCGTCATGACCACGTAATCGAAACCACAGCTGTCGAACTCGGATAGTCCGCGGTCGAGGTCGATCTGGAGCACGTCCACGCCGCGGGCGATGCAGCGCGCGATATTGTCGGGGTCGATCTCCAGGCCGTAGCCGGTGATCGATTTCGTCTCCGCCAGGTGCGCGAGCAGCGCGCCGTCGCCGCAGCCGAGGTCGAGGATGTGGCTTCCGGGCCGGATCCAGTCCGCGATCAGTTCCAGGTCCCGGCGCAGCGTCATGCCGCGACCTCCGTGGGCGTGCATTCGGTCGCCACGCGTTGCATGTGGGCGCCGAATACCGCGATGTAGTGATCGATCGGCATCAGGAATGCATCGTGGCCGTGCTCGGCGGCGATCTCCACGTAGCTCACGCGCTTGTGGTTATCCAGCAGCGCCTTGACGATCTCTCGCGAGCGCGCCGGCGAGAACCGCCAGTCCGAGGTGAATGACATCACGAGAAACCGTGCCTTCGCCGGTGCCAACGCCGCCGCCAGATCGTCGTTGGTTTTCGCCGCCGGATCGAAATAGTCCAGCGACTTGGTCATCAGCAGGTACGAATTCGCGTCGAAGCGGTCGACGAATTGCCGGCCCTGGTAGCGCAGGTAGCTCTCGACGGAGAACTCGGAGTCGAAGCTGAACGACAGCTTGCCGGCCTGCAGCTCACGCCCGAACTTGGCCCGCATCGCATCGTCCGAGAGATAGGTAATGTGGCCGAGCATGCGCGCCAGCATCAGCCCACGCCGGGGCACCGTGCCGTGTTCGTAATAGCGCCCCGCATGGAACTCCGTGTCGGAGGTGATCGCCTGACGGGCGACCTCGTTGAAGGCGATGTTCTGCGCGGTCAGTTTGGGCGCCGCGGCGATGACGATCGCGTTGCGCAGTGAATCAGGGAAATCGATCGCCCACTGGATGACCTGCATGCCGCCAAGGCTGGGGCCGACGACCGCGGTCCACTGGTCGATGCCGAGGGCGCGCATCAGGCGCTGTTGGGAACGCGCCCAGTCGCCGCAGGTCACGATCGGGAAATCGGGGCCGTAATACTCGCCGGTAGCCGGGTTGATCGTGTTGGGCCCGGTCGAGCCCTTGCAGCTGCCGATGTTGTTCGGGCTCACCACGAAGAATCGGCGGGTGTCGATCGGCTTGCCCGGGCCGATACAGGCCTCCCACCAGCCCGGCTTGCGGTCGTCCATGGAGTGGTAGCCGGCCGCGTGATGATCGCCCGAAAGCGCATGGCAGACCAGGACCGCATTGCTCGCGTCCGCGTTCAGTTCGCCATAGGTCTCGTACACCAGTTCGTACTGATCGAGCGTACGGCCGCAGTCGAGCGCCAGCGGCTCGTCGAAGGCGAGGCGCCGCGGCTCGACCAGGCCAACGGAATCGGCGGGGATCGTCTCGGGCATGGGCCGGTACAGCGGTTCGGGCGAAACGCGGGAGTATAGCAACCTCGCGCCGGTTTGCGGCCGGTCCTGCCGCGCTGGATCGGGCGCCGGGACGGGGTGCGCGGCCCCGGGGCCGCTTCAGGTGCCCCGGTCGCCCGCCAGGCCGATCAGCTCGGCCGGCATGCGCGCCGGCCGTTCAATCCGCAGGCGCTTGTCGCGGCCATGCGTACCCGCCTCGATCGTCACGGCCCCGCGGCCCACGCCGAACAGATCCGCGAACCAGCGCTCGATGGCCGCATTCGCCTTGCCGTCAACCGGCGGCGCCTGCAGCCGCAGCAGCAGGTGCCCCTGGCGGGTGCCGGCGATCGCGGTGGCTTTGGCCCGCGGGATCACGCGGAGTTCGACCAGCAGATCCGCGTCGTCCCAGCGGCACCAATCATCGCAGTCGTCGGCGCTCACTCCCACTCCGTCAGGCGAGCACGAGCAGCGGCCGCAGCAGCAGCATCTTCAGCAGCTGCAGACCGATCAGCACCACCAGCGGCGACAGATCGACGCCGCCGAGCAGCGGGATCACCCGACGCACCGGCCGGATCAGCGGGTCGGTGATCCGCCGCAGCATCTCCATCACCGGGTTCGGGCCGGCCGGTGCAATCCAGGAGAGGATCGCCATGACCAGGATTGCGAAGAAGGCGATATCGATGATCAGCGCAATCAGGTCGACCACGCCGATCCACGCGAGGCTACCGATCCAGACATGCTGGATCGGCTGCACGTACCCGCCGACGTAGACCGAATCGATGGACAGCAGGGCGTAGAGCCCGAGCTTGAGCCACATCAGCGCCAGCGCCAGCACCAGCGCGGCGTAGTCGTAGCGCCCCGCCGGCGGCAGCAGGCGCCGCATGGGCGCGAGCACGGGCCGGGTCGCCTGGACGACGAACTGCGCGACCGGATTGAAATAGTCGGCCCGTACCGCCTGGAGCGCGAAGCGGAGCAGGACGACTACCGCATACAGGTCGATCAGGGTGCGAATCAGGAACTGCAGCGCGTCCGTACCGTAACCCGCTCCCATTACCGGCCCCCCAGTTGATCGCCCAGTTCCCCGGCCCGTTCGGTGGCCGCGCCCACGGCGCGATCGACCAGTTCCGCCAGACCGCCGGCCTCGAAGGTATCGAGTGCGGCGGCGGTGGTGCCGCCCTTCGAGGTGACGTTCTGGCGCAGCGTGCCCGGATCGTCCTCGGATTCGAGCGCCATCCGCGCCGCGCCGAGCGCGGTCTCGATCACCAGCAGCCGCGCCTTGTCGCGCGGCAGGCCGCGCGCGACGCCGGCCTCTTCCAGCGCTTCCATGATGCGGAAGAAGTACGCCGGTCCGCTGCCGGATATGCCGGTGACGGTGTCCATCAGCTTCTCGTCATCCACCCGGATGACGCTGCCGCCGGCGCGCAGGATCGACTCCGCGGTCGAGCACTGGTCCTCGCTGACCCGGTGATTGGGGAACAGCGCGGTGACGCCGGCCTGCACGAGTGACGGCGTGTTGGGCATGCAGCGCACGACGGGGCCGTCGTAGGACAGCCAGCGGGTGATGGCCTCCATGCGCACGCCGGCGGCGATGGAGACGATCAGCGGCTGCGCCCCGGCAAGCGCCGGGGCGAGGCCTTGGCAGACCTGTTCCATCAATTGCGGTTTGACGGCCAGGACGACCACATCGGCGTCGGCGATCGCGGCCTCGTTATCCGCCGCGGTCGTGACCCCGAAGCGCGAGGCCAGCAGCTCACGCTGATCCGCTGAGGGGTCGGTGACCGTGATGCGCTCTGCCGGCCAGCCGCCGGCCATCAGGCCGCCGATCAGGCTGCGCGCCATATTGCCGCCGCCGATGAATACGATGCGTTCGCGCTCCATGGGGGTCTCCCGGATTTCTGGACCATCAAGGATACTGCCCTTCGCCATGGCCAGGCCATAGACCGTTCCAACGATCCGGGCGCGGGCCGCTCGGGACGCTTTTCACCGGCGCCTGCATCGGGCAGTCTTGTCGGCGCTCGATGTGCGCGTGCCGACAATCGGCACGGCCGGCGGGCCGGTTGGTTCGGCCCTGGAGTCCACATCGCCTATACTGCCGACGCGCCCGGGGCGGCGCGATTCACGGGAGAATCGATGGATATCTCGCAGCTGCTCGGTTTCAGCGTCAAGAACGGCGCCTCCGACCTCCATCTGTCGGCGGGCCTACCGCCGATGATCCGCGTGGACGGCGATGTCCGGCGGATCAACGTCCCGGCCATGGAACACAAGGAAGTCCATTCCATGGTCTATGACATCATGAACGACCAGCAGCGCAAGGCCTTCGAGGAGTTCCTGGAGACGGACTTCTCGTTCGAGATCCAGGGGCTCGCCCGCTTCCGCGTCAACGCCTTCAACCACAACCGGGGCGCCGGTGCCGTCTTCCGCACGATTCCCTCGGAGATCCTGTCGCTCGAGGATCTCGGCGCACCGAAGATCTTCGAGAAGATCTCGGAGTATCCGCGCGGGATCGTGCTCGTGACCGGTCCGACCGGCTCTGGCAAATCGACCACGCTTGCGGCCATGGTCAACTACAAGAACGAGAGCGAGCACGGCCACATCCTCACGGTCGAGGACCCGATCGAGTTCGTGCACGAGTCGAAGAAGTGCCTGGTCAACCAGCGCGAGGTCCATCGCGATACCATGGGGTTTACCGAGGCGCTGCGTTCGGCCCTGCGCGAGGACCCGGACACCATCCTGGTCGGCGAGCTGCGCGACCTCGAGACCATCCGCCTCGCGCTGACCGCGGCGGAGACCGGGCACCTGGTTTTCGGTACGCTGCACACGAGCTCGGCCGCCAAGACGATCGACCGCATCATCGACGTCTTTCCGGCCGCCGAGAAGGACATGGTCCGATCGATGCTCTCGGAATCGCTGCGTGCCGTGATCTCGCAGACGCTGATGAAGAAAACGGGCGGCGGCCGTTGCGCGGCCCACGAGATCATGATCGGCACGCCCGCGATCCGGAATCTGATCCGCGAGGACAAGATCGCGCAGATGTACTCCGCGATCCAGACCGGGCAGGGCGTCGGCATGCAGACGCTGGACCAGAACCTCAAGGAGCTCGTCGCGAAGAACAAGGTCTCGAAAGAAGAGGCCAAGCGCAAGGCCACCAATCCCGATTCCCTCTGAGAACCGGTACCAACCGGGGAGATACGGTCGATGGACCGCGAAAAGGCGATCAAATACATCCACGACATGCTGCGCATGCTCAAGACGCGCGAGGCCTCCGACCTGTATCTGGCCGCCGGAGCGCCGCCGACCATGAAGGTACACGGCAAGCTCGTGCAGGTCGCCAGTCAGAAGTTGTCGCCCGCGCATACGCAGACGCTCGTGCGCTCGATCATGAATGACAAACAGTCCTCGGAGTTCGAGGCCAGCAACGAGTGCAATTTCGCGATCAGCATGCCTGGCGTATCGCGTTTCCGCGTCAATGCCTATGTGCAGCGCGGCACCTCGGCGATGGTCGTGCGGACCATTACCGATGAGATCCCGAGCTTCGAGGAGCTGTTCCTGCCGCCGGTCATGCGTGATATCGGCATGACCAAACGCGGACTGGTGATTTTCGTAGGCGGCACCGGCTCCGGCAAATCCACCTCACTTGCGGCGATGATCGACTACCGCAACGAGAACTCGAGCGGCCACATCATCACGATCGAGGACCCGATCGAGTTCGTGCACCAGCACAAGGGCTGCATCGTCAGCCAGCGCGAGGTCGGCACGGATACCGACAACTGGGACATCGCGCTCAAGAATACGCTGCGCCAGGCGCCCGACGTGATCCTGATCGGCGAGATCCGTGATCGCAATACCATGGAGAACGCTATCGCGTTCGCGGAGACCGGCCATCTGTGTCTGGCGACGCTGCACGCCAACAGCACCAACCAGGCGATGGACCGGATCATCAACTTCTTCCCCGAGGAGCGGCGTCACCAGCTGCTGATGGACCTGTCGCTGAACATGAAGGCGGTCGTCTCGCAGCGCCTGCTCAAGACCCCGGACGGCAACGGCCGCCGGCCGGCGGTGGAGGTCCTGCTGAACACCCCGTTGATGGCGGATCTGATCCTCAAGGGCGAGGTTCACGAGATGAAGGCACTGATGAAGAAATCGCGCGAGGCCGGGATGCAGACCTTCGATGACGCCCTGTTCGACCTGATCGAGGATGGCCACATCACGGCCGACGAGGGCCTGCGCAACGCCGACTCGGTCAATGATCTGCGCCTCAAACTGAAGCTGGAGAGCCGTGACTCGAAGAATCAGGACCTGACCGAGGGGGCCGATTTCGATATCGAGGACACCGATGCCGGCAATGGCGGCGGCGGCAGGGGCGGTGCCGGTATGCTGCGGCGATAGCGAAATGGCGAACATCGATCCCTACCTCAAGCGGATGGCCGACAAGGGCGCTTCCGATCTGTATTTCACCACCGGCGCACCACCGGCGATGCGCATCGAGGGCGAGACGTGGCCGGTCGGCAAGCAGCCGCTGGAGAAGGGCGTTACGGCGAAGCTCGCCTACAGCCTGATGTCGGCGGAGCAGCAGGCCGATTTCGAGCGTGATCTCGAACTCAACCTGGGATTTACGCGTGAGGGGATCGGGCGTTTCCGCGTCAACACCTATTACCAGCGCGGCGAGGTGTCGCTGGTAATCCGCTATATCAAAAGCGATGTCCCCAAAATCGAGGCGCTCAATCTGCCCCCGGTGCTCGAGGACCTGATGCTCGAGAAGAAAGGCCTCATGCTCGTGGTGGGCTCCACGGGTTCGGGCAAGTCGACCACGCTCGCCTCGATGCTCGATCACCGCAACCGCACGAAGACCGGCCACATCCTCACGATCGAAGACCCGATCGAGTACGTGTTCACGCACCGCAAGGCGATCGTCGGTCAGCGCGAGGTCGGGCTCGACACGCACTCCTATGACAACGCCCTGCGCGAGGCGATGCGCGAGGCGCCGGACGTGATCATGATCGGCGAGGTGCGCGATCGCCGGACCATGGAAGCGGCGATCTCCTACGCCGATACCGGCCACCTCTGCCTCAGCACGCTGCACGCGGTGAATGCCTACCAGGCGCTCGACCGCGTCATCAACATGTTCCCGCCCGAGGCCAAGAATCAGATCCTCATGGATCTCTCGCTGAACCTGAAGGCGGTCATCTCGCAGCGCCTCGTCCCGGCGAAGGTCGGTGGTCGTGTACCCGCCGTCGAGGTAATGCTTAACACCGCCTACATCAGCGAGTTGATCCGCGACGGCCGCATCCATGAACTGCGCGAGGCGATGACCAAAGGCAGCCGTGACGGCATGCAGACGTTCGATCAGTCCCTGTTCGATCTGTACAAGCGCGGGGAGATCGAACTGCAGACGGCGCTGGACAACGCCGATTCGCGCACGGACCTCGAGTGGCGCATCAACTTCGGTGGCGGCGTCCCGAGCGGGGACAGCGAGGGGACCAGCGGGGCGTTCGGCTGACCGGCTCGGCCGGGGTTCGGGTCAGTAAGTGCCCCGGATACGGCCCTCGACGAGAACCGTTCGCACGCCCCCCGGCAACATATGCCCCGTCAGTGGCGTGTCCCGGCCGCGGCTGACGAAACCCTCCGGCTCGACGACCCCCTCGGTGTCGGCGTCGAAAATGCACAGATCCGCCGGCGCGCCCACGCTGAGCGTACCGGCCGGGAGGCCCAGCACACGGGCCGGCCCGGCGGTCACCCGGGCCAGGGCCGTCGCGAGGTCGCAATCCCCCGCCGCCACCCGCGCGAGCACCAGCCCCAGCAGGGTCTCCAGCCCGGACAGGCCCGCATCGCTGGCCTCGAACGGGCGGCGTTTGGCGTCGGGCTCGTGCGGGCGGTGGTCCGAGCACACGGCGTCGATCACGCCCGCCGCGACCGCCTCGCGCAATGCGTCCCGATCGCCCGCCGAGCGCAGCGGCGGGCGCAGATGCGCACGCGTATCGAAACCGATAAGCGCGGATTCCGTGAGCTCCAGCTGATGGGCGGCGACATCGGCGGTGATGGGCCGGCCATCCGCCTTCGCGCGGGCGAGCAGCTCGACCGCGGCCGCGCTGGACAGGCGGCCGATGTGCACGCGCGCGCCGGTGTCCGCGACCAGCGCGATGATGCGCGCCACGGCGGTGGTCTCGGCCGCGACCGGGATCCCGGGCAGGCCCAGCCCGCTCGCGACCGTGCCCTCATGGGCGCAGCCGTGGCTCAGTGAGGGGGTGCAGGCCGGCAGGATGACGGGGCGGTCGATCGTGGCCGCGTACGCGAGTGCCGAACGCAGGACATGGCTGTCGCCGACGTCACGATCGGCCTGACCCATGGCCGGGCAACCGGCGCGCGCGAGGGCGCGCATCGGTGCCAGGTACTGCCCGTCGAGCCCCGCCGTCAGTGCGCCGATCGGGTAGACCCGTGCCTGGTCGGCCTCGATCGCGCGCTGGCGGATCAGCTCGACGGTCGCGGGGGCATCGACCACGGGCGACGTATCCGGCGGGCAGCACACGGTGGTGATGCCGCCCGCGATGGCGGCTCGGCTCTCCGACGCGATCGTGCCCTTGTGCCGCTCGCCCGGTTCCCGCAGGCGGGCGCCGAGGTCCACCAGCCCGGGGCAGACGATGCAGCCGCTGGCGTCGACCCGCTCGTGCTCCGGGAACGAGGCGGGTGCGGCGCCGATGGCGGCGATGCGCCCGCCATCGATCCACACGTCCGCCTCGCCGTCGTGGCCGCTTGCGGGGTCGATGACCCGCCCGCCGGTGATGTGCAGGGCCGTCATCGTCCCTCCCGCTGTGGCGCCGTGCCGGCGACGAGCGCCATCACGGCCATGCGGATGGCGATCCCGTTGGTGACCTGCTCCAGGATGACCGACTGCGGACCGTCCGCGACGCGCGAGTCGATCTCCACGCCGCGGTTGGTCGGGCCAGGGTGCATGACGATGGCATCGGGCCGCGCGCGGGCAAGGCGTTCGGGCGTCAGCCCCCAGCCGGCGAAGTACTCGGACGAACTCGGCAGCAGCGCGTGCTCCATGCGCTCGCGCTGCAGGCGCAGCATGACGATGATGTCGACGTCCGCGAGCCCCGCGTCGATGTCCTCGTGGACCCGTACGCCGAGCGCTTCGAGATCGACTGGCAACAGCGTCCGCGGTGCGATCGCCCGGATCTCGCCCACCCCGAGCGCGCGCAGTGCGTGGATCTCCGAGCGCGCGACCCGCGAATGGCGCAGATCGCCGACGATCGCGACGCTGCGCTCGGACAGGTCCGGCTTGTGGCGCCGCATGGTGAACACGTCGAGCAGCGCCTGGGTGGGGTGGGCGTGCAGCCCGTCGCCCGCGTTGATGACGTGGACGTCGTCATCGACGTGGCGCGCGACCAGGTGCGCCGCCCCCGACTCCGGGTGGCGCATGACGAACAGGTCGCACTGCATTGCCTGCAGGTTGGCGATGGTGTCCAGCAGGGACTCGCCCTTGGAGGTCGCCGAGCGCTGGACGTCGATGTTGAGCACGTCGGCCGACAGCCGCTTGGCCGCGAGTTCGAACGTCGAGCGCGTGCGCGTGCTGCTCTCGAAGAACAGATTCACGACGGTGTGGCCCCGCAGCAGCGGGACCTTCTTGATCGTCTTGTCGTTGACCCCGGCGAAGGACTCGGCGAGGTCGAGGATCCCGGTGATCCGCTCACCGTCCATGCCCTGTGTGGTCAGGCAGTGACGCAACCGTCCGTCCGGCGCGATCTGGATGTCGCCCTCAACCATCGAGGCTCTCTCCCGTGGTCGTGTCGCGCAGGCTGAGACCGAGGTCCTCGCGGTTCAGGCGGACCTGCTGGCCACGTGCCAGGTCGAGCCGTGTGCCGGAGAAGTCCGCGCGGATGGGCAGTTCATGGCCGGCGCGTTCGACCAGTACCGCGAGCAGGACGCGGGCGGGTCGACCGTAATCGAACAGCTCATTGAGCGCGGCGCGCACCGTGCGGCCGCTGTAGAGCACGTCGTCGACGAGCAGGACCGTGCAATCGTCCAGCGTGAAGGGCAGTTCCGAGCGCCTTACGCGCGGATGCAGCCCGATTCGGCTGAAATCGTCGCGATAGAAGGAGATATCGAGCGAGCCGAGCGGCGCCCGCGGGGACAGGCGCTCATGCAGCGCCTCGGCGACCCGCACGCCGCCCGTGTGGACGCCCACGATCAGCAGGTCCGGAAGCTCCGGGCCGAGTGTCTCGGCGATCCCTTCGGCCATGCGGTCCAGCCAGCCTTCGACGGTGGCGGCGTCTGTCGACATCGTTGCTCCATGGTCGGGACGCGTCCCCGCGTGCGTCGGCCGACCGCCTCACTCGGTTATGCGATCCGCGAGCCAGCGCTCCAGGATCAGGGCGGCCGCTATTCTATCGACATCGCCCTTGCGCGTCCTGCGTCGGCCGCCGCTCTGGCGGGCATCGCTCAGCAGCTGCGACGCCTGGGCCGAGGACAGGCGCTCGTCCGCCTCGTGCACGGACAGGCCATAGCGGCCCGCCAGTTGCCGGGCGAACCGACGCGCGCGATGCGTGACGGGCTGCTCCGTGCCGTCCATCAGCAGGGGCACGCCGACCACGAGCGCATCCGGTGCCCACTCGCGCACCGCCGTATCGATGACGCCCCAGTCGGGCCGCCCGTCGGTCGCGTTCGCGACCGCGACCGGGCTGGCCGAGCCGGTGATGGTCTGGCCGGTCGCGATGCCGATCCGGCGGAGGCCGAAGTCGAAGCCGAGGAACGTCTGGGGCATGAGGGGACCGTCGCGGCTCAGGCATGCCCGGCGTCGGAGCTCAGGCGCGAGAGGTCGATCCCCATGCGCGCCGCCGCCGTTGCCAGCCGGTCCTCGGCGGGCATTTCGAACAGGATGTCGGTATGCACCGGACCGGTCAGCCAGGCGTTGTTCGCGATTTCGTCCTCGAGCTGGCCCGCCCCCCAGCCGGAGTAACCCAGCGTCAACAGGGCTTTATCCGGCCCTTCGCCGCGCGCGAGCGCTTCCAGGATGTCGCGCGAAGTGGTCAGCGCCAGTTCGTCGGTTAGCGACATCGACCCCTCCCACTGTCCGGGCGGCGCGTGCAGGATGAATCCGCGCTCGGGTTCCACCGGGCCGCCGTAATGCACGGGCTGCTGGGCGATCGCCTGATCGGTGGGCTCGATCTCGAGGTGCTGCAGGATCTCACCGACCGTCAGTGCCATCGGGCGGTTCACCACTACCCCCATGGCCCCGTGCTCGGTGTGATCGCAGAGATAGGTCAAGGTGCGCTGGAAATGCGGATCGGCGAGCGACGGCATGGCCAGCAGGAATTGATTTCGCAGATCCATCGGTCCTCCGCATGGCCCATCAGGTTGCACTCTGCGCCGCGTCGCCTTCCGTCGCAAGCTCCGCGCGGCAGGGGCGATCGGTCTATTCCGTTACGAGTCGGTCGCCCTGGGTGAACTCCCATGTGCGCGTGATGTACAGCAGATCCGTGCGTTCGCTCAGCTCATCCGGAAATGGCTCGAACGGTGCCGCCTGGCGAACGATGCGCCGGGCGGCGGCATCGAGCACCGACTCACCCGATGAGGAACGCACTTCCACTTCGTGGAGCGTGCCGTCGGGCCTGACCGCGACCACCAGGACCAGCCTGCCGGACAGCCCCCGGGATCGGGCCGCCTCGGGGTAGTTCGTGTTGCCGATCCGCTCCACCGACTGAACCCAGTCATGCATATAAGTGGCGGCGGGCGATTTGCGGGCCCGCGCGGTTACGAATTTCTTGCGCGGCCGCTGGGCATACTCGCTCAGGGCGTTGTCGACTTCGGCCGCAAGGCGCGCCACGCGCGCTTCGTATTCGACCGGGTCCGACTGGCGCTCGCGCGGCTGTTCGGGCTGTTCCTCCGGCTCCGGGTCCTCCGCGATCCGCTCCTCGCCGGTCGGACTCGTCAGTACGGGGTCGGGGCTGGCGGGGGCCGGTTCGGGGGCGCCGGCCTCGAGGGGCGCCGGCGCGAGGCCGGCCTCGGCCGCCTGTTCGGGCGAACTGACCGGCGCTCGCGGGCGCTCGCGTTCTTCGGTGTTGCCGCCCCCCTCGGAGTCCGCATTGCTGAGGTAATCGGCGGTTTCGGGCTCGTCTTCGGTGCTCTGTTGCAGCAGCACCACGTCGAGCGCGCGCGCGGCATCCGGGCCCGGGCCGGGCGAGGCGAAGCCCACGCCGAGGATGACCAGTCCGTGCAGTGCGCCGGCCAGAAACAGCGTCAATCCGAGTCGATCGGCGGCGGTGACGGCATTCGCGGCACTCATCTGCCCGCTCAGGCGCCTGCGGACCAGCGCGCGGCGACCGCGTCCATCAGCCGTTCCGCGGCATCCAGGCCGGCGCCGCGCGCGATCTCGCGGATGCAGGTCGGGCTGGTGACGTTGATCTCCGTCAGGTGGTTACCGATCACGTCGAGCCCGACGAAGGTCAGTCCGCGTTCGCGCAGCGTCGGCCCGACCTGCTCGCAGATCCAGCGGTCGGCCGCGTCCAGTGGTTGCGTTCGGTAGCCGCCCCCGGCCGCGAGATTGGCCCGGGTCTCGCCGGCGGAGGCGAGGCGCGCGAGGCACTGGTCCAGCGGTTGGCCGTCGATGAGCAGGATGCGTTTGTCGCCCTCGCGGATCGCCGGGATCCACGTCTGGGCCATGATCGCGCGGCGGTACTTGTGGGTGAGGGTCTCGAGCACCGAGTTGATGTTCGGATCCTGCGGGTTCATGCGGAACACCCCGGTCCCGCCCATACCGTCGAGCGGTTTGACGATCGTCTCGCCCTGCTCGGCGATGAACGCGCGCAGCGACTCGTGGCGCGCGGTCACCAGCGTGGGCGGGCAGCACTGCGGGAACCACGCGGTGAACAGCTTCTCGTTGGCGTCGCGCAGCGCGCGCGGGCGATTGAATAC
>CAJXKK010000020.1 GCA_913055615.1 uncultured Ectothiorhodospiraceae bacterium | reverse complement strand
GCGGCCAGCGCGATCGCCGGGGCGGTATTGCGCCCTTCCGGCTCCAGCATGATCCGTGCGTGGCTCTTGCCGGCCGCGCGCAGCAGTTCCGCCACGAGGAACCGGTGCTCGTCGTTGCAGACGATCAACGGTGCGGCCAAAGCGAGTCGCGACGACCCGATGGCGTCGAGTCGATCGAGCGTCTGCGCGAAGAGCGAGGTTTCGCCGGTCAACGGCAGGAACTGTTTCGGGTACAGCGAACGCGACAGGGGCCACAGACGCGTGCCTGAGCCGCCCGCGAGTATCACTGGCTGTACCGGGACCCCTTCCTTATCGTGACTCATACACTTGCTGTCCTTTCCTGGGGAGGTTGCCGCCGGACGTCTGAGATTAGTCGGCTTGCGAGCGGCTGTCATCAAGCGCTTCGATGATGCCCGACAGCAGAGGCGGTTTTGCAGGCGCAGCCGGAATCCGGGGAGTGCGCGGGCGGTTGATGCGATGCCCCGGATTCCGTTTTACTTCATCCGGGCTACGATGGTGAGGCTCGCCGGTGGCTCTGCACTGCTATAGTCGCGTGATGATGGAGCCAGCGCGACACCACACGGAACAGCAACCGCCGCCGGTACACGGTGGGCCGATGGTCGAAGTGGTCATCGAGATCCCGCGCTGGAGTTTTCTCAAGCGCGGCTCCAGGGGTGCGATCGATTTCGTGTCGCCGCTGCCCTGTCCCTGCAATTACGGGTCGGTGCCGGACCGGGTCGGTCTCGAGGGTGACCTGCTCGATGCGGTCGTTCTGGGGCCCCGGCTCGCACGGGGCACCCGCGTGCGGGTTCCTGCCCGGGGCGCGGTCGGCCTGGCCGAGCGCGGGCTCTACGATGACAAGCTGATCTGCAGCCGGACCCCCGTCAGCGCCGCTGCCCGAAAACGGTGGGTGGCGTTCTTTCGCCTGTATATCACCATGAAGCGCGGCCTCAACATGCTGCGGGGTCTGCCGACTGATGGGTCCTGTACGGGCTGGGGCGAGGCGGAGGCGGCGCTGGGGCGCAGCCGACCGCGCGATCCGGACTGGCGCGGCCCGCCCGTGCCATTCTGAGCATGGCGGCCCGCGCCTTGGGCGTGCGAGGCAGGCGGGGCAGCGATCCACCGGGTGCGTGCAGCGGAGCCTGACCTGCGATAATCAACGCTTTCCTGGACCCGTAACGTGACAAGCGCCAGCATGCCAGCATCAACCCCATCGAACGCGCCGGAGCTTCGCGCTTTGCCTGATTTCGTCTGTTGGCTGCATCCATCGCAGGCGCTTGATGCCGACACCCCCTGGCCGGGCGCTTCCTGCAACCGGCGCCTGGGCGACGGGGCGTGCGGTATTGCCGGCGATCAGGCAATCGCTGAAGACGGGCTGCTGGCGGCGGTCACCGGGCATCCGCGCTGGCTTGATCCGGAACTGGCGGAGCTCGCGTCGACCCACGGGGACGCGGGCGCTGCACTCGCGGCGCGCCGCCGCCATGGCGACGATTTCCTGAATCGACTCGGCGGCGATTTCGCCCTCGTGATCGCCGACTCGCGGGCGGGCCGACTGGTGGCCGCGATCGACCGCTTCGGGCAGGCATCGCTGTATTACGCCCCTTGCCGGGGCGGTGTCGTGGTGGCGACGCGGCGTCCGCTGCTCAGTGAACATCCGGACGCGCCGAGCGCGATCGACCCGCAGTCCATCCATGATTATCTGTACTTCCACATGATCCCGGCCCCGGCCACGCTCTACACGGGCATGGGCAAGCTCCTTGCCGCGCATCGCCTGCAGCTGTCCGGCGAGGACATCGCGGTCGAACGGTACTGGACGCCGGATTTCAGTGAGGCACCGGCCGATGAGGCCGCACTCGGACGCGAACTCCGGGATACGCTGGGCAACGCGGTCGAGCGCCGCCTGGCGGGCGACACCGGCAGTTTTCTCAGCGGCGGGCTCGACAGTTCCACCGTCACCGGCCTGCATGCGGCGCGGGCGCCCGGCAAGGCGCATGCGTGCAGCATCGGTTTCGACGTACCCGGCTACGACGAGATGGAGTACGCGCGCCTGGCCGCCCGGCACTTCGATGTCCCCCTGAGCGAATACTATGCGGCGCCGACCGATATCGCCGACACGGTCGAAGCGGTGGTTCGCACCTTTGATGAGCCGTTCGGCAACTCTTCGGCCCTGCCCGCCTATCTGTGCGCGCGCATGGCCCAACAGCATGGGATGAGTCGCCTGCTGGCCGGGGATGGCGGCGACGAACTGTTCGCCGGCAACGCGCGGTACGCGAAGCAGGGTCTATTCGAGCAGTACTTCCGTATTCCCCGCGCATTGCGCGCTGGCGTGCTCGAACCGATGCTGATGGGGCCCGCCGGCCGCTTGCCTGGATTGCGCAAGGGCCGCAGTTACATCGAGCAGGCACGGATCCCGTTGCCGGATCGGACCGAGACCTACAACTTCCTGCACCGTATCGATCCGCAAACCGTATTCGAGCCGGATTTTCTGACCGCCATCAACCGGGAGCATCCGCTCGCGCACTTGCGTGAACTGTATGCCACACGCGAGGACGCCGGCACGCTCAACCGGATGCTGTATCTCGACTGGCAGATCACCCTCGCGGACAATGATCTGCGCAAAGTGAACGGCGCCTGCCGGCTCGCCGGTATCGACGTGACGTTCCCCATGCTCGATGACGACGTCGTCGCGCTCTCCTGCCGCGTTCCCTCCGCCACCAAACTTCACCGCGGGCAGCTGCGGCGTTTCTACAAACAGGCGTTCCGCGGATTCCTGCCCGACGAGGTGATCGACAAGAAAAAGCACGGGTTCGGCCTGCCGTTCGGCATGTGGCTGCGTGATGACAAACGGCTGCACGAACTGGCGCAGGACATGCTCCGCAAGGTTCGGAGTCACGGATGGGTGCGCGGGGAGTTCATCGACGAACTGATGGATGTGCACCTGCGGGATCACCCGTCGTACTACGGGGAGTTTGTCTGGGTCTTGATGGCACTTGGCATCTGGCTCGAGCATCGGGAACACTGAGTGGGCCATGGCAGGGACGCTATTCATGGGCCTCGCCCCATCGATGCCGCTCCATGACATGTGCCCAGGGAATGTCTGACTATCGGGCGTCCTGCAGGTCGGGCTGCACAGAGCCTCCGGGTGGTATCAGCCACCCGTCAAAGGTACGCTCACTCGACCACGCGTCCGCAGGACGCCAACGGAGCGATCCCATGTCCGATACGGCCTTCACCGATTTCCAGTGGGCGGATCCGTTTCTGCTGGAACAGCAGCTGACGGACGAAGAGCGCATGGTGCGGGACAGCGCCAGGGGCTACTGCGATGGCCAGCTCATGCCGCGCATCACCGAGGCCCACCGCCACGAGGTCTTCGACCGCGCGATCATGACGGAGATGGGCGAACTCGGGCTGTTCGGCAGCACCCTGCCCGAGGAATACGGCTGCGCGGGGCTGGGCTACGTCAGTTACGGTCTGATCGCCCGGGAGGTCGAACGCGTCGATTCCGGGTATCGCTCGGCCATGAGCGTGCAGTCGAGCCTGGTCATGCATCCCGTTTATGCCTACGGCAGCGAGGAGCAGCGGCGGCGGTACCTGCCGAAGCTGGCCAGCGGCGAATGGATCGGCTGCTTCGGACTCACAGAACCGGATGCCGGCTCCGACCCGGGCGGCATGAAAACCCGCGCGCGGACGACCGACGGCGGTTACCTGCTGAACGGGACCAAGACGTGGATCACCAATGCCCCGGTCGCCGACATACTGATCGTCTGGGCGAAGGACGATGAGGACGTCATCCGCGGTTTCGTGCTTGAACGGGGCATGGACGGCCTGGAGACGCCGGCGATCGAGGGCAAGTTCTCGCTGCGCGCGTCGATCACCGGCGAGATCGCGATGAATGACGTGTTCGTGCCCGAGGCCAACCGTTTACCCCAGGCGAAGGGCCTGCGCGGGCCGTTCGGGTGCCTCAGCCGGGCCCGTTACGGGATCGCCTGGGGCACGATGGGTGCGGCCGAATTCTGCTGGCAGGCCGCGCGCCAGTACACGCTCGACCGCAAGCAGTTCGGCCGGCCGCTCGCCGCGACCCAGCTCGTGCAGAAGAAGCTGGCCGACATGCAGACCGAAATCGCGCTGGGCCTCCAGGGGGCACTGCGCGCCGGGCGCCTGATGGACTCGGGCGACGCCGCGCCGGAGATCATCTCCATGATGAAGCGCAGCAACTGCGGCAAAGCCCTCGACATCGCGCGGACCGCGCGCGACATGCATGGCGGCAACGGGATCGCCGATGAGTACCACGTGATCCGCCACCTGATGAATCTGGAGGCGGTGAACACCTACGAGGGCACGCACGACATCCACGCCCTGATCCTGGGACGCGCCCAGACCGGGCTGCAGGCCTTCACGGGCTGATTGACGCATGGCCGAAGGCGCCCTCTCCCACCTGCGGGTACTGGATCTGTCGCGGGTACTGGCCGGACCGACCGCCGGTCAGGCGCTGGCCGACCTCGGCGCGGAGGTGATCAAGATCGAACGCCCCGGCCGCGGCGACGATACGCGCCACTGGGGGCCGCCGTGGTTCACGGGCACCGACGCCGGGCAATCCGGGGAATCGGCGTACTACCTCTCGGCCAACCGCGGCAAGAAGTCCGTCAGCGTGGACATTACCACCGACGAGGGGCAGGCCATCGTGCGCGATCTGGCCGCCCACTCCGATATCGTGCTCGAGAACTTCCGGGTCGGAGGACTGGCGCGCTACGGCCTCGACTACGCCTCGCTGTCGGCGCTCAACCCGGGCCTGATCTACTGCTCGATCACCGGGTTCGGCCAGACCGGCCCCGGCGCCGACCGCCCCGGCTATGACTTCCTGATCCAGGGGATGGGCGGTCTGATGAGCATCACCGGCGAGCCCAACGACGCCCCCGGCGGCGGCCCGCAGAAGGTCGGTGTCGCGCTGGCCGACATCATGAGCGGGCTCTACGCCGCGATCGCGGTGCTCGCCGCGCTCGCGTGGCGTGAGCGCACCGGACAAGGCCAGTACATCGACCTGGCCCTGCTCGATGTCCAGGTCGCTTCGCTGGCCAATCAGGCGATGAACTACCTGGTCTCCGGGGACCCGCCGGACCGGCTGGGCAATGCGCACCCGAATATTGTGCCCTACCAGGTGTTCGCCGCCAGCGACGGCCACTTCATCGTTGCCGTCGGCAACGACGATCAGTTCCGGCGGCTCTGCGAGCTGATCGACAGGCCGGACCTGGCGAATGATGAACGCTTCGCCACGAATGCCGCGCGCGTCGAAAACAGGGAGGAGCTGATCCCGTTCCTGCAGTCCGCGTTCGCCCGGGCGGGCAGTGACGACTGGCTGCAGCGGCTGGAAGCGGCCGGAGTGCCCTGCGGCCCGATCAATCGGATCGATCAGGTCTTCGCCGACCCGCAGGTACAGGCCCGTGGCATGCGGACCGAGGCCCCGCATCCGCTGGGCGGCAGTGTTCCGCTGGTCGGCAGTCCGCTGAAGATGTCGGCCACGCCCACGGCAGAGGCCGCAGCGCCTCCCACACTGGGACAGCACACGGACGCGATCCTGCAGGGAGTGCTCGGTCTCGATGACGACAGGCGGGAACGCCTGCGGCGGGACGGTATCATCGGTTGAAGTCGCCACGCGGGGGAAGAGGAGCGCGCAGCGCTCCCCTCCCCCCCCCACATCGGCGGATCGCGCCGCGAGGGCGCTTCGACTTACTGCCAGCTCTTGATCAGCTCATCGTAGGCCACGGTCTTGCCCTGTGGCTTTTCGTCGTCAAGCTTCGGCTTCGGCGCACCGGGCTGATCGAACCAGTACTGCGCTTCACGCAGTTCGTTCAGCTTCGGCCCGCAGCGCTCCTGCACCCCGGCCCGTTCCAGCCGCTCCATGACGCGGTCCTGTTCCTTTGCCAGGTTATCCATCGCGCCCTGGGGCGTTTCATCGCCGGTGACGGCGTCGGCCACGTTCTGCCACCACAACTGGGCCAGCTTCGGGTAGTCCGGCACGTTCGTGCCCGTATCGGTCCACTGCAGCCGTGCCGGGCTGCGATAGAACTCGACCAGACCACCGAGTTCCGGCGCCCGCTCGGTAAACGACTCGTGCTGGATGTCCGATTCACGGATCGGGGTCAGGCCCACGTGCGTTTTCTTCAGTGAGACCGTCTTCGAGGTCGTGAACTGGGCGTACAGCCAGGCCGCCTTGCGGCGCTTCGGATCGGCATGCTTGAACAGGGTCCAGGAACCGACATCCTGATAACCGAGTTTCATGCCCTCTTCCCAGTACGGACCGTGCGGGGACGGGGCCATACGCCATTTCGGTTCACCGTCCTCGTTTACGACCGGGAGGCCTTCCTCCGCCATGCTCGAAGTAAACGCGGTGTACCAGAAGATCTGCTGGGCGATGTTGCCCTGTGCGGGCACCGGGCCGGCCTCGGAGAACGTCATGCCGGCCGCCTCCGGTGGTGCGTACTCCTTCAGCCAGTCGATGTATTTGCGCAGCGAATAGACCGCCGCCGGGCCGTTGACGGCACCGCCGCGGCGGACGTCCGAACCGACCGGGTGGCAATCCTCGACCCGGATACCCCACTCATCGACGGGCTTGCCGTTGGGGATCCCCTTGTCACCCGCGCCCGCCATGGACAGCCACGCATCCGTGAAACGCCAGCCGAGCGATGGATCCTTCTTGCCGTAGTCCATGTGCCCGTAGACGCGCTCGCCGTCGATCTCCTTTACGTGCTTGCTGAAGAATTCGGCGATATCCTCGTACGCTGACCAATTGACCGGCACGCCGAGTTCATAGCCGTAACGCTCCTCGAAGCGCTCGCGCAGGTCCGGCCGCTGGAACCAGTCATACCGGAACCAGTACAGGTTCGCGAACTGCTGGTCCGGCAGCTGGTACAGCTTGCCGTCCGGCGCGGTCGCGAAGCTGGTACCCATGAAGTCGTCGAGATCGAGCGTCGGCAGTGTTACGTCGCTGCCCTCGCCCTCCATGTAATCCGACAGCGGGATGACATCACCGTAACGGAAGTGCGTGCCGATCAGGTCGGCATCGTTGACGTAGGCATCATAGATGGGCGTTTTGGTCTGCATCTCCGTCTGCAGCTTCTCGATCACGTCCCCTTCCTGGATCAGGTCGTGCGTGAGGTTGATGCCGGTGATCTCCGAGAAGGCCTCTGCCAGCACATCGGATTCATACTCGTGCGTGGCGATGGTCTCGGACACGACCTCGATATCCATGCCCTTGAATTCCTTCGCTGCATCGATGAACCACTCGAGTTCCTTGAGCTGCTCCTCCCGGGAGAGTGTCGATGGCTGGAACTCGTCCAGCCATTCCTTCGCTTTCTCCATCTCGGCCTCGGTTGCGGCCTGCGCCGCCCCCGGACCGGCCACGAGCGTAGCGATCATCGCAGCACTCACCGCGGTGAGGCCGGTGCCGTACCGTTTACTCAGCCATTGCATGGTCATCCCCTCAGCCCGGAACGGCCGGGCTCGTTGGTGCCGGCGTGGTAAAGTTGCCGGCGTTGTCGTTTACGGCCTGCGCGGAAAACACAGGCCGTCAATTCCGTGCCCCATATTGGCCCCGCGCGTCATCCCCAGCGCAGCAGGGTGGCCAGCCACAACGCCGAGATCGCCGAGGCCCAGACAAGCGACAGTTCCTCGGTTGCCGCGAGCCAGAAAAGGTGGATGAAGCCGCTGGTCAGCAGACCGATGAACAGGCGATCACCACGGGTCGTCTCGATGGGCAGTAAACCCTTGCGGAGCACCGTCGGATAGACCTTCTCGAGCACGGCCATCAGCGCCAGCATGGCGAACACCGCGCTGCAGAAGATCGCCGTGGGCAGGGTCCACGCCATCCACCCCATGGTTACACCCTCCCCAGGGCGAAGCCCTTGGCGATGTGATTGCGCACGAACCAGATGACCAGGGCGCCGGGAATCAGGGTCAACACGCCGGCCGCGGCCAACAGCCCCCAATCCATACCGGAGGCACTGACCGTTCGGGTCATGGTCGCCGCGATCGGCTTGGCGTCCGTTGACGTCAGCGTCCGCGCCAGCAGCAGTTCGACCCAGCTGAACATGAAACAGAAGAAGGCGGTCACACCGACACCAGCCGAAATCAGCGGCAGGAATATCTTCACGAAGAACCGTGGCCAGCTGTAGCCGTCGAGGTAGGCGGTCTCATCCATCTCCTTGGGGACCCCCGACATGAAACCCTCGAGGATCCAGACCGCGAGCGGCACGTTGAACAGTGTGTGCGCCAGCGCCACGGCGAGGTGCGTATCGAACAGGCCGACGCTCTGGTACAGCTGGAAGAACGGCAACAGGAAAACCGCGGGCGGCGCCATCCGGTTGGTCAGGAGCCAGAAGAAGAGGTGCTTGTCGCCCATAAAGCGGTAACGCGAGAAGGCGTAGGCGGCGGGCAGCGCGACCAGCAGCGAGATGATGGTGTTGAGCCCGACGTAGTAGATCGAATTCAGATAGCCCGTGTACCACGAAGAATCGGTAAAGATCTTGATGTAATTGTCGAAAGTCACGGTCGCTGGATACAGCGTGAAGGCGCCGACGATCTCGCTGTTGGGCTGCAGCGACATCTTGAGCAGCCAGTACAGCGGCAGCAGCAGGAACAGGATGTACAGCATCAGCACGGCATTCGGCACCCGCGCCCGGATGGCCGTGCCGAGTGTGCTGTCCGGCGCGGCCGCGCTTCGGGGATCCTGGTTTCGCGTCATTTCGATCGCCTCCTCAGCTCACGCCTTTGCCGAGATTGTTGATCACCTGGTAGAAAACATAGCTGACCAGCAGGATGACCAGAAAGTAGATGATCGAGAACGCGGCGGCCGGGCCCAGATCGAACTGCCCCACGGCCATCGTCGTCAGGTATTGGCTCAGGAAGGTCGTCGAGTCGCCCGGACCTCCCCCGGTCAGCACGAACGGCTCGGCGAATATCTTGAAGCTGTCCATGAAGCGCAGCAGGATCGCGATCATCAACACGCCCCGCATCTTGGGCAATTCGATGTAGCGGAACACGGCCCAGCGCGAGGCGCCATCGATCCGCGCCGCCTGATAATAGGCATCCGGGATGGCCTGGAGACCGGCGTAACACAACAGGACGGCGAGCGATGTCCAGTGCCAGACGTCCATCGCGAGCACGGTGACCCAGGCATCGATCGAGTTGCCGGTAAAGTTGTAGTCGATACCGAGGCCATTGATCCCGATTCCGAGCAGGCCGATATCCGGCCGCGCGAACATCTGCCAGATGGTGCCGACCACATTCCACGGCACGAGCAGTGGCAATGCCAGCAGGATCAGAACCACCGATACCCACGGCCCTTTGCGGGGCATGCACAGCGCGATGGCGATCCCCAGCGGGATCTCGATCGCCAGCACGGCGAACGAGAACAGGAACTGGCGCTGGAACGCACCGCGGATCTCGGGATCCCCGAGGATCTCCCGGAACCACTCCATACCCACGAAGTATCGGTTCTCGGGGCCGAAGATATCCTGCACCGAGTAGTTGATGACGGTCATCAGCGGCACGATCGCGCTGAACGAGACGATCGCGACGACCGGGAGCACCATCAGCCATGCTTTTGGATAGTACGTTTTTTCCATAGCCCGACTCCGGCCCCCGAATCAGTACACGAATCAGCGCACGAGGCGACTGTTGGCGTAGAGAAGCGTCCATTCCGGCGGGAAACGCAGCCGTGCCCTTTCCGCGGGCAGCGGCTGATCATCCCGAAGTTTGACGAACAATTCGTTGTCCCCCACCCGCGTCTTGATCAGCCGATGGGTGCCGCGATCCTCCACGAATTCGACCTCTGCGGGCACGCCGCCCGAGTCCTCCGTCAATTCCAGAAACTCCGGACGAATCCCGATCTCGAGGCGGCCCTCGGCCTGCCGGGCGGCTTCCAGCACCTCCTCGGATAACGGAATCCTGTGTCCGTCGACGACGGCGGCGTCGCCATCGAGTCCGCAGTCCAGAAAATTCATCCCCGGGCTGCCGATGAAGTAGCCGACGAATGTATGGGCCGGGCGCTCGAACAGTTCCTGCGGGGTGCCCAGTTGGACCACCTCGCCCTCGGACATCACGACGATCCGGTCGGCGAAGGTCAGCGCCTCGGTCTGGTCGTGGGTCACGTAGACCAGCGTCAGCTGCAGGCGCTCGTGGATCTCCTTGAGCTTGCGCCGCAGGCGCCACTTCAGGTGGGGATCGATAACCGTCAGTGGTTCATCGAACAGCACGGCGGCGACGTCGCTGCGGACGAGGCCTCGCCCGACCGATATCTTCTGCTTTGCATCGGCACCGAGATTGACCGCCCTGCGTTTGAGGACATCGCCGAGATCGAGCATCGCCGCGATCTCCTCGACACGCTCGCGGATCCGGTCCTCGGACACACCCCGATTGCGCAGCGGGAAGGCCAGATTGTCGTACACCGACATCGTGTCGTAGAGCACCGGGAACTGGAACACCTGGGCGACGTTCCGGCGCTCGGTCGGCAGCGTGTTCACCTGCTGACCATCGAATACCACCTCTCCTTCCGAGGGCTGGACAAGCCCCGAGATGATGTTCAGCAGCGTCGTCTTGCCACAGCCCGACGGACCGAGCAGCGCATACGCACCGCCGTCTTCCCAGACATGATCCATGCGCCGCAGCGCATAGTCTTGCGGGCCGGACGGGTTGCCGCCGTATGAGTGCGCCAGGTTCCTGAGTTCAATCTTCGCCATGGGCTCCCCCGCGCATGCCGGTGCTCACGTCGCGTCCGGCCGGGCTGATGCGGGCGCCGCGACGAGTCGCCCCGCGCTGTCGAACGCGAACAGACGATCCGGGTCGATGTAGACCGTGATCGGGTCTCCCAGTCCGAACGCGTGCACGCCCTCGACCTGAACCACCCACGCGGCCTCCCCGTGACGGACATGGATGTAGGTCTCGGAGCCGGCGATCTCGGCGACCTCGACCTCGCCGGTCAACGCCATTCGCGCCTGGTCGCGATTGTCGAGGTGCATCTGCCCCGGGCGGACGCCGAAACGGTAGCGCCCGCTCGGCAGGTCGCGCAGATGGGTGGGCGCTTTGAAACGGGCCTCGGCGCCGAGCGACAGCTCGCCATTGTCGAGCTCACCGGCGAACAGATTCATCGGTGGATCGCTGAAGACCTGCGATACGGCCACACTGGCGGGGCGGTGATAGACCTCCGGGGTCGGACCGTGCTGGACGAGGCGCCCTTCGTGCATCACCGCCGTGCTGCCCCCCAGGGTCAGCGCTTCCAGCGGCTCGGTCGTGGCGTACACGATCACCGTGTCGCGTTCGCGGAAGATCTGCTGGAGATCCTCGCGCAGCTGTTCGCGCAGCTTGTAGTCGAGATTGATCAGCGGTTCGTCGAGCAACAGCAGTTGCGCATCGCGCACCAGCGCCCGCGCCATGGCGGTGCGTTGCTGCTGGCCGCCCGACAGTTCCGCCGGCAGCCGATCGAGCAGATGCCCGATCTGCATCCGTTCGGCCTCGGCGCGCACCCGGCGATCGATCTCCACTTTGGAGATGCGCGCGAGTTTCAGGGGTGAGGCGATATTGTCGTAGATGCTGAGCGACGGGTAATTGATAAACTGCTGGTACACCATGGCGACTTTGCGCTTGCGCACCGGCACGCGCGTGACATCGCGGTCGTCCATCAGGATCCGCCCGCTGCTCGGCCGGTCGAGACCGGCCATCAGGCGCATCAGGGTCGTCTTGCCGGCCTGCGTCAATCCGAGCAGCACGGTCGCCTGTCCCGGCTCGCATGCCATATCGACCCGATCGATATGCATCTCGCCTTCCACGTACTTGCTGATGCCTTCCAGTCGCAGTGTCATCGCCCCGCTGCCCCGCGCAACGGCTCGCTCGCACCATTCGCCATCCAGTCCTCGACGCCCGCGCGTTCTTCCACCGTCAGTTGCAGACCGAGTTTACTGCGGCGCCAGAGCACATCCTCGGCCGTCATGGCCCACTCCCGATCGATAAGGTAGCGCACCTCCGCCTCGTACAGGTCGGCCCCGAAGTGCCGCCCCAGATCGCCGAGCGAAGCCGCATCCGCCAGAATATCGTCGGCCCGGGCTCCATAGTTCCTCACCAGGCGCCAAGCCATCCCGGCGGGCAGCCAGGGACAGCGCCGCTGCAGCGATGCCAAAAACGCATCGAACCCCGCTTCCCCGAGGTCACCGCCCGGCAACGAGGCCTCGCCGGTCCATCCAGCCGCATCATTGCCCAGCAGTGGCGCCAGCCGGTCAATCGCCTCTACGGCCAGTTTCCGGTAGGTGGTCAGTTTGCCGCCAAGCACCGTGAGCACGGGCGCCCGGCGGGTATCCAGATCCAGCGAGTAGTCGCGGCTGATCGCCGACGCGCTGCCCGATCCCGATTCATCATGCAGCGGGCGGACACCGGCATACGTGGATATGACGTCGTCCGGCCCGATCGGCTCGGCGAAATAGTGATTGACCGCATCACAGAGATATTCGATCTCTTCGGGCGATGTGCGCGCATCCGCCGGGTCGCCGGTGTACGGGACATCCGTGGTTCCGATGAGCGTGAAATCGCGCTCGTAAGGGATGGCGAAGACCACCCGCCGATCGGTGTTCTGGAATATGTAGGCGTAGCCATGATCGAACAGGCGCGGGACGATGATGTGACTCCCCTTGACCAGTTCCACCCGGTGCCGGCTGGCAAATCCGTCCGCGTCGTCGAGAAGGCCGCCGACCCAGGGGCCGGCGGCATTGACGATCGACCTCGCGTGGACTGTCCACTCCGTATCATCAACCGTCGATCGCAGAGTGACCGCCCAGTGATCCGCCCGCCGCTCGGCCGCCACACAGCGCGTACGCGGCCAGACGGTCGCACCGCGCTCGGCGGCGTCCATAACGTTCAGAACGACCAGCCGGGCGTCCTGAACCCAGCAGTCGGAGTACACGAAGCCCTTGACCAGATCGCGTCGCAGCGCTTCCCCCGCGGTATGCCGGCGAAGCGGGATGCCGTGCGATCGGGGCAGGCTGCCGGAGCCGCCGAGATGGTCGTACAGGAAAAGCCCCGCCCGGATCATCCACGCTGGGCGCAGCGCCTTCACATGGGGCATGACGAACTGCAGCGGCCAGATGATGTGCGGGGCGATGCCAAGCAGTACTTCGCGTTCGAGCAGGGCCTTGCGCACGAGTCCGAACTCGTAATACTCGAGATAACGCAGGCCGCCGTGGATCAGTTTCGTGCTGGCCGAGGAGGTGTAATTGCCGAGATCACCCTGCTCGCAGAGCGCCACGCCGAGACCGCGCCCCGCCGCATCCCGGGCGATGCCGGCACCATTGATGCCGCCACCGACCACCAGCACATCGAAGTTCCCGGAATCCGGCATCACCAGGCGCTCTCGGTTGCGATAGACCCTCGCACCCGGTGTTTCCCCGGGAACGATTCAACAACAGAATGTTCGAAAATGAAAATAATCTGTTTTCAGTTCGATGACAAGTCGAAAATCACATAGCCGACTTTTTCGTTATTCGAAACGTGAATCTGATCCATCCGTCCCACAAACGGTTCCGCGGTGCGCCGCGCGCGCAGGCGGTCAGGCCCCTGCTTCGGCCGGGGCCAGGAACAGGCTGGCGCCGGCATCGGCCAGCAGGCGCTGGACGCCGGTGGGTGGCGGTTCATCCGTGAACAGGGCATCGATCTGTGCGAGTTCGCCCACTCGGACCATGGCGTTACGGCCGAATTTGGTCGCATCAGCCGCGAGGTAAACGGCCCGGGCGTTGGCGATAATCGCCTGCAGCACACGCACTTCGTGGTAATCGAAATCGAGCAGCGCGCCGTCCCCGTCGATGCCGGAGATCCCCATGACGGCGTAATCCACCTTGAACTGGTTCATGAAGTCGATCGTCGCCTCCCCGGTAACGCCGCGATCGCGGGCGCGCACGACCCCGCCAGCGATAATGACCTCGAAAGAGGTGTTATCGATCAGGATGTTGGCGACATTGAGGTTGTTGGTGATTACGCGCAGCTCGCGGCGATCGGTCAGCGCCGCGGCCACCGCCTCGGCGGTGGTCCCGAGCGTGATGAACAGCGACGCCTGGTCCGGGATCCGCCGCGCGACCGCGCGGGCGATGCGCTGCTTCTCGGCGCGTCGCGAGACCTGGCGCGCCGTATAGGGCTCGTTCTGGACACTCGAGGCCAGGCCCGCGCCACCGTGATAGCGGCGCAGCAGACCGCGACGGCAAAGGGCGTTGATGTCGCGGCGAATGGTCTGGGTTGTCACCTCGAAATGGCGGGCCAGCTCCTCGATGGCCACGAACCCCTGCTCCCTCACCAGGGCGAGCATCGCGCGCTGGCGCGTATTGAGATCGTTTCCATGTTCGTCCGAGGTCATATCTGTGCTCTCGCGGGGATCGGGTCAGGCCGGCACCGGCCAACACCGACAGAGGATAGCCGATTTTTTCGGTTTCGAACATTCGCGCTTGACATTTTTCATAATCGATCGATGATTGAGGCCATCGGGTGAGCAATCCATGCGCAGATCCGGATTGCCGGGCAAGCAGTGAGGAGGCGGATCATGCCGGGCGGAATTCTCGCGATCGACCAGGGCACCACCAGTTCCCGTGCCATCGTCCATGATTTTCGTGGGCGCGTTGTCGCATCGTCCCAGGTCGAGTTCGATCAGCACTATCCGCAAGGTGGCTGGGTCGAACACGACCCGGAGGATCTGTGGCAGTCGACCCTGAAGGTCGCACGCGATGCTTTGGGGCAGGCAGACCGCGAGGGCGTCGATGTGGTCGCGCTCGGCATCACGAACCAGCGCGAGACCACGGTCGTGTGGGACACCCGCTCGGGCGAGGCCATCCACAATGCCATCGTCTGGCAGGATCGCAGAACGGCCGAGTACTGCTCACGCCTGAAGGCGGAGGGTCACGAGCCAAAGGTCTCCGCCCGCTCGGGGCTTGTGCTCGACCCCTATTTCTCCGCTACGAAGGTGGCGTGGATCCTCGACAACGTACCGGGGGCCCGCGACCGGGCCACGGCCGGGCGGCTGGCCTTCGGCACGGTCGACAGCTGGCTCATCTGGCGTCTGACCGGCGGGCGCGTACACGCCACCGACGCCACCAATGCCTCGCGGACCATGCTTTTCAATATCCATGAGCAGCGCTGGGACGATGAGCTGCTTGCGCTGTTCGACGTCCCCCGCTCGATGTTGCCGACGGTGCTCGATTCGGCCGACGACTTCGGCAGTGCGGATTCGGGCTATATCGGCCGTGCCCTGCCAATCCGCGGTGTGGCCGGCGACCAGCACGCCGCCGTGGTCGGCCAGACCTGTTTCACCCCCGGGATGATCAAGAGCACCTACGGAACCGGCTGCTTTGCCCTGATGAACACCGGGTCGACGCCGGTCACATCGCACAATCGCCTTTTGACCACGATGGCCTACCGGCTCGCCGGCCAACCCACCTACGCACTCGAGGGATCGATCTTCGTCGCCGGCGCCACGATCAAGTGGTTACGCGACGATCTCGGCATGCTCGAAAGCGCGACCCTCAGCGAGGAATACGCCCGCCGGGCCGATCCCGATGACGATGTCTATCTCGTACCGGCTTTTACCGGTCTCGGTGCGCCCTACTGGGATCCCGACGCCCGCGGCGCGATCTTCGGCCTCACCCGCAACACCGGGGCCGCGGAGCTTGCCCGGGCCGCGCTCGAGGCCGTCTGCTACCAGACCCGCGACCTCGTCGTCGCCATGGCCGCCGATGCGGACACGCCGGTGCGCGAACTGCGCGTGGATGGGGGCATGGTGCCCAACAATTGGCTCCTGCAGCGTCTGGCGGACCTGGTCGGCGTCTCGGTGGAACGCCCGCGCGATACCGAGACCACGGCACTCGGCGCCAGTTACCTCGCCGGCCTCGGTTACGGCGTCTGGGGCACGCTCGAAGAGGTGCGCGGCCAATGGGCGCTGGAGTCCCGCTTCGAGCCATCGATCACACACGAGGAACGCGAGCGCCGCCTTGCGGGCTGGCACCGGGCCGTGGGCCGTATCACCGATCCGGGGTGATCAGTGCCCGCATCCGGCAATGCCCCCCGGAACATCTTGACCGCGGGCGGAGCCGTCGGTACAACCGCGGGACCCGCCCCGGTAGCTCAGTCGGATAGAGCACTCCCCTCCTAAGGGAGTGGTCGGAGGTTCGAGTCCTCCTCGGGGCGCCAGACATCAGTGGGCCAACGATCAGGCGTCATCCTGGTATCCGTGCACCGATGCCAATATTCGGTGCCGGCCCCAATCGCGGGCAAGCCCGCTCCTACATGAATCCTGCGATGCGCAGTGATAAATGTGATGCGCAGTGATATACCTGTAGGAGCGAGCTTGCTCGCGATCGTTTCCGTCCTGCTCGGGCTACGGGACAGAGACGCGAGTCGAGCGCATCGCCATGACAAGCCGGTTCGCGGGCAAGCCCGCTCCTACGGCCGGTGATTGTCCCGTTCGGCCGACCAGCGCAGCGCGCCGATGATGTTGCGCTCGACCAGGAAGGCGCGGGCGTCGTCCGCGTCGTGCTCGAACCATGCCCGGGTACTGCCCAGGCGGAAGGTGTAGCCCCAGCGGTCCATATCGCGCTGCATGCGCGCGCTGCCGACATCGGGCAGTTCCTGCGCGAGGACGATCTGTAGATAGCACACGGCGCACTCCTCGATCGCCGTGCCGCCGGCGTCGGTGTGCAGCCGCTCGCGCCGGCTGGCATCCATGCAGGCGAAATGCCCGGCCTCGTGCAGAGCGGAGTGGACAGGCGTGTCACCGCGCAGGTAGAGCCGATCGCCGATCAGTCCGGCTTCCGGTTCGCCCCAGTGGGTGCCGGGAATGGCCGCGCCTTGTTCGACCCAGACCACGGTCATGCCAAGGCCTTCGATCAGGCGCTCGAGGTGGGCCATGTTGATCCCGCCGCAACGCAGGACGTCGTTTTCGGTGTGATCGTTCATGCGCGCTCGACTGGAAACGGGAGGACGGCGTCGATTGTATCCGTTCCGGCGGCCAGCATGACCAGCCGATCAAAGCCCAGCGCGACGCCGGCGCAGTCGGGCAGCCCGGCCTCGAGCGCGGCCAACAGCCGCTCGTCGAGCGGGACGGCGGCGCCACCCTCGGCGCGACGCGTGCGGTTTTCGGCTTCGAAGCGCGCCCGCTGCTCGCCGGCATCCGCCAGTTCGTGGAAGCCGTTGGCGAGTTCGAGCTCGCCCCAGAAGGCCTCGAATCGGGCCGCGACGCGCGGATCGTCCACATCGATCCGCGCCAGAGCGGCCTGCGAGGCCGGCCAGTCGTAGAGGAAGGTCAATCGATCCGGCGCAAAGCGCGGTGCGACGAGGCTGGTCAACAGGTGGTCGAGCCAGCCTTCGCGGTCGTCATCGTCCAGGCCCGGGACCGGTGACAGAGCGTTTTCATCCGCGGCGGCGCGCACTTCCTCCATGTCCGCGCTCAATGGCTCGACGCCGGCGTAACGGCGGAACGCCTGCGAATACGTGATGTACTCCGCGCGCGGCACCGGCCGCTCCGGCGCCAGCGTGGCCGCAACGACGGCTTCCACCTCTTCCATCAGGTCGTGGTGACCGAACCCGAGCCGATACCATTCGAGCAGATCGAACTCCGGCTGATGCCAACGCCCGCGTTCACCGTCGCGATACACGCGCGCCAATTGCCAGCAATCGCCGATACCGGCCGCCAGCAGGCGCTTCATCGGGAATTCGGGCGAGGTCTGCAGGAAACGGGTCTCGCCGAGCACGCGCGCACGCACGGGCTCGACCCGCGGTTCGGTCGGGGCGGCCGCGGAGAGCGCCGGCGTATCGACCTCGAGCACGTCGCTGGCATCGAAGAAGGCGCGGATCCGGCTGCGCATGCGCGCGCGCAGGCGCAGGATGTCGGTGCCGGCGACGGCCCCCCAGGTGCCGGAATCGTCCAGATCCGTCATGAGGGAAACCGCTGCGCCAGGGTGAGCGCGATCGGGAGCCGGCCGTGGGCGCGGCCAACGATACCCGGGTGGATGCGGGGCGCGGCGGGATATCGCGGGTTGTGTTTTATTCTTTCACCCGGCTGACGTATTCGCCCTTGCGCGTATCGACCCGGATCACCTCGCCCTCCTCGACGAACAGCGGCACCTTCGCCACGGCGCCGGTCTCCAGCTTGGCCGGTTTGGTGCCGCCCTGGGCGGTATCGCCGCGGATGCCGGGATCGGTCTCGACGATGCGCAGATCGGCGAAATTCGGCGGTGTGACCGTGAGCGGCTCGCCGTTATAGAGCGTCATCTCGACCGTGTCCTGCTCGCGCAGCCATTTGTGGGCATCGCCCATGGCGGCCGCGTCGGCGGCGATCTGCTCGAACGAGTTCGGGTCCATGAAGTGCCAGTACTCGCCATCCGAGTACAGATAGGTCATCTCGGTATCGATCACGTCGGCGGCCTCCACGGAATCGCCGGACTTGAACGTGCGCTCGACCGTGCGGCCGGTCTTGAGGTTGCGCACCTTGACCCGGTTGAAGGCCTGCCCCTTGCCCGGTTTGACGAACTCATTCTCGAGGATCTGGAAGGGATCACCGTCCAGCATGATCTTGAGGCCTGACTTGAACTCGTTCGTACTGTATGTCGCCATTTGACCCTCGTCGGGAAGCCGGGAAAAATCGGACGGCTATGATACCGGCAACCCGCAAGCAAAAAAACGACCCCGCGCCCGCCACGGTGGCGGAATGGCAACGTGAACTCGCAATGGCGATCCGGGATGCGGGCGAACTGCGGTCGCTGCTCGATCTCCCTGGCGACGCCGCCGGCGATGCCGGCTTCCCGGTGCGGGTACCGCGCGGCTACGCCGCCCGCATGCGCCGCGGCGACCCCCACGACCCGCTGCTCGCACAGGTCCTGCCGAGCGCGGCCGAGGGACGGGAGGTCCCCGGATTCGGCCCGGATCCGGTCGGCGACCGTGCGGCCATGATCCGCCCCGGGGTACTCCACAAGTACCATGGCCGCGTGCTGCTGGTCACGACCGGGGCCTGCGGCATCCATTGCCGCTACTGTTTCCGGCGCGAATTCCCCTACGCCGATGCGAATCCGCGGCCGGACGACTGGCAGGCCGCGATCGACTATATCGCCGGCGACGACAGTATCGAGGAAGTCATCCTCAGCGGCGGCGACCCGCTGTCGCTATCCGACCACAAGCTCGCCGGGCTGGTCGAGCGCATCGAGGCCATCCCCCACGTCGGGACCCTGCGGATCCATACGCGGCTGCCGGTCGTATTGCCCGAGCGCGTCGACGACGCGCTCTGTGACTGGCTGAGTGGCACGCGTCTTGCGACGGTCGTCGTGCTGCATGCGAATCACGGCAACGAAATCGACGCGTCCGTGGGCGCAGCCGCAGCGCGTCTGCGCGCCACGGGGGCGATGGTACTGAATCAGGCGGTTCTGCTGCGGGGGGTCAACGACAAAGTGCAAGCCATGGCGGAACTCTCGCGTCGGCTGTTCGCGGCAGGCGTGCTGCCGTATTATCTGCATATGCTGGATCCCGTGCGGGGGGCTGCCCAATTCGAAACAGGGTCCGAAGAGGCCCGTCGACTCATGGCCGGCGTTGCGGCCCTTCTTCCCGGCTACCTGGTACCGCGGCTCGTGGTCGAGCAGGCCGGCCGGCCCGGGAAGACCCCGCTCGCGCATGACTGGAGCGGGTGCCGTGACGGCATGACAACGCCCACGCTGGACTCGGCGGGAGGCCCTTCAACGCCTTGAACAACCAATCGACAATCCGCCTGATGATGATCAGCGACGCGCTCGATGACGCCGAGTTCGTCACTTCGATGATGCGACCGGCCGGTTATGCCGTGAAGGTGGTCCGCGCCGAAGACCGGGAAGAACTCGACGCCGCCCTCGCGAAAGGCACGGTCGATGTGGCGATGCATTCGCTCGCGGCGATGGACCTGTCGCTGGGCGACACGATCGAGGCGATCCGGGCGCATGAGCTGTTCGTGCCGGTGATCGCCTTCGGCGAGGACGCGGATCCGAGCGTCGGCAAGGCGCTGGCGATGGGTGCCGCCGAGCGCATCCAGCCCGGCGATCAGGAGCAGATGCGCCATGTGATCATCCGCGAACTGGATCGCGTACGCGTGCGCCGCCAGGCGCATTGGCTCAGCACCGCCTACCGCGAGAGCGAACAGCGGGCCCGGGCACTGATGGAATCCTCGCGCGATGCCATCGCCTACATCCACGACGGCATGCATGTACTCGCCAATGATGCCTACCTGACCCTGTTCGGTTATGACGCCTTCGAGGAAGTGGAGGGCATGCCCATGATCGACATGGTCCAGTCGGAGGACCAGAAGAAACTCAAGGAATTCCTGCGCAACTACTCCACCAGTGACCAGGCCGTCGGGACCCTCGAGCTGTCACTGCAGGAGGCCAACGGCAGTCATTTCCAGGCCGAGGTGGAATTCTCGCGCGCATCCATCGAGGGCGAGGCCTGCAGTCAGATCATCATCCGCCATCAGGGCGACACGGAAGAGCTGGAGAAACAGCTCAACCTGCTCAGCCAGCGCGACAGCGTTACCGGCCTGTTCAACCGCCAGCACTTCATGGGACAGCTGCAGGACGCACTCACCCGAGCCGAGCGCGAGGAAGGCGAATCCAGCCTCCTCGAACTGGCGCTGGACGATTTCGGGTCGGTCAAGGACCGCGTCGGCATCCTTGGCTCCGACCAGGTGATCGGCGACATCGCGGGGGTCCTGCAGGCCACTTTCGGCGACGAAGACATAGTGGCACGACTGGACGGCGCGACCTTCGCCGTGCTGACACCGACCTCCGATCAGCAGGCGCTGGACGAACTCGCCGGCCGGGTCCGGGGCGCGATCAAGGACTACATCTGCGACGTCAACGGGAGATCGATCGGCGTCACGGCCACGATCGGGATTGCGCGGATCGACGGCAGCACGACGGACCCCAACGAAATCCTTTCGCGGGCCGAGCGCGCATGGAAGGAGGCCGTGAAGGCCGGACCGGACGCGCACCGTATCGACCAGCCGAAAGAGGGGGAGCTGTCACAGAAGCAGATCGACCAGCAATGGGTCGACCGCATCCGCAAAGTACTGCGCGATGAGCGCCTGCAGCTGCTCTATGAGCCGATCGTGGGTCTTACGGGCGAGAGCGTCCCCCGTTACGAAGTCGTCTTCCGCGTGCTCGACGACTCTGGCCGGCCGGTCGAGGATCCGGATCTGCTGACCGCTGCAGAGCGTACCGGCATGTCCAAAGGGCTCGATCGATGGACTGTGCTCAACGCCCTCAAGGCCCTGGTCGAACAGCTCAAGCTGGATGACAAATCGGTGTTCTTCGTCCCGCTATCCGGGCACGCATTCGACGATCCCGGCCTGTTCAAATGGATCCACGACCGCGTCACGCAGGTCAACCTGCCTGAGGGCGCAGTGGTGTTCCAGGTCGACGCCGGGGCCGCCGCGAACCGGATCAAGCAGGCAAGCGCGTTCGCGAAGGCCGTCCATACGATCGGCTGCCGCGTGTGCCTGTCCGGATTCGGCCATGGTGCCGACCCGTTCCAGGTTACCCGCCACGTATCGGTGGACTATCTGCGCGTGAACGACGAATTCACGCATAACCTCCAGCACAACGCACAGAACCAGCAGGCCATCCGCGAGATCGCCGCGCAGGCATCCGAAGAGGGCAAGAAGACGATCTGCCCCGGCGTGACGGACGCGAGCAGCCTGTCGGTGCTCTGGGGGCTGGGCCCCGACATGATCCAGGGAGAGTTCCTGCAGGAGCCCGGCACGGAACGCGATTACGACTTTTCCTCCATGGCGATGTAAGCGGCGACTTCGAACCGCACGTCCAGCAGATCGTCGTTGTCCTTCCGGCAAACCGCGCGCGCGGACGCCTGCCGATTCGCCCTTGACGACTTCGGCGGTGGCCTGTCTTCCTTCGGCCACCTGCGCTTTTTTTCCCGATCTATCGGTCCCGATCGACAGCCTCCCAAAGCGCCAGGCGCATGCAGGCGCCGGCGTGTAAATACACCCTCCGGTCACGGACTTGAGCCAGATCAATACGACCCGGCAGACGCTGCGGCAAACTCCACCCCATATTGCGGACACGGCACACGCGAGCGCGGATCGATATGGCCGATACATACTCCGACATCCACCAGAGCTTCAATCGCTGTCTCCAGCGCAGCGATTTCCTTTCACGCTTCTACAGGATTTTCGTCAGCAGTCATCCGGATATTGCCGCGAAGTTCGTGGATACCGACTGGCAACAGCAGATCCACCTTCTCCGGCACGGCATCAGCGCATCGATCCTGTACGCGGGCGGCAGCGATCTCGGCGATCACGAACTCAAACGCCTCCACAAGAGCCATGGCAAAAAGGGCTATCGGATCGATCCATGGATGTATGACAACTGGCTGGAATCCCTGATCAGAACGCTGGCGGAGACCGATTCGCAATTCGATGAGAGGCTGGGGCAGCGCTGGCGGGAGGCCATGGGGATCGCGATTGCGCAGATCCGCGACGGTCGCGATGTGCGGGGCAAGGGATGAGGAGGGCCAAGGGCCAAGGGTAAAAGGCTGAGAGCTGATCCAGCGTCGATCATCCGTTTTGGGCCTCAGCGGTCCGGCTTTGTCTGCTCAGTCACCGTCCGGGTCGGCATCGGTGATGCGCCACATGTAGCGCGCCAGCCAGGAGCGGTGTGGTGCGAATCGTGCGGCGGCGCGCGCAGGTTTGCGGCGGCGGCCGATCAGATCCACGAATGTGCGTTGTACGGCGACGTCCGTCTCGGGCCAGACATCCTCATCGCCGCAGTGGAAGATCGAGACCATATCGCAGGTCCATTGGCCGACCCCGCGGATCGTACGCAGGCGGCGCGAGCGCTCGCCGTGATCGAGCGCCGCCAGCGCCGCTCCGTCCAGCCACCCCTGCGCCTGCGCGGCGCGGATCGCGAGCAGTGCGCGGGCCTTGCCGCCCGAGACCCCGCAGGCGCGTAACGCCTCGAACCGATCCTCGGTCAGGCCGGCGGGGATCTCGATCCCTTCGGCATGCCCCATCGCCTCGACCCGGGACCAGATCGTGCCGGCCGCGCGCGTCGACAGCTGCTGGCCGACCACGGCCCGTGCAAGGAAGCGCCCCACCGGCTGATCGCCGCGACCACGCGGTTCGGGCGGGCCGACCCGCTCCATAGCCGCCCGCAGATCGGGCGAGAAACCGGCAGCGATCGCGAGAAAGCGCGCGTGCAATTCATCGCGCGACAAACGATCCACCTCCCGCCCGATACCGCCTGACACGCGCGCGCAGATGGTGCAGGCGGCGGTCGTAAATCCGTTCGGAATCAAGGTGCTCGACGGTGCTCTCCAGATAATCCCGGGCCGTCCCCAGCAACCCCTGCCCCGTGGCCATCAGGGCCACCGTGTCGTCTTCCCCCAGACGACCGCAATAGCAGTGGTGGCTGCGATCCACGGTGAACGCGATCGCCGGCAGAGCGCCGTTTGGCGTTTTCAGCGTGAGCCAACGCGGCACGTAGACGCCCGTGAGCATCTCCCGTCGCCAGACCAGCATAAGCTCGCGTTTCAGTACATTGGCGGGTACGCGCAGCGCCACACCGCGACAGGACCCGCCCGGGACCAGTCCCAGCATCAGCCCCGGGGTTTCGGGCGTGCCGCGGCCGTACGTCAGCTTCAGGCGGAAATCCCGGTGGTATCCGTACAGCCGGGCCGGACACCGCTGCGCCACTTCGATACAGGGATTCCACAGGAGTGACCCGTAGGCGAACAGCCAGACGCCTTGCATATCCACCTCGACCGGGCGCTGCTCGAGTGTTTGCTCCATCGATGCGCGCAGCGTCTCATTGGACAGCAGCGGAACCTCCGGATGATTCTCGCTGATGGCCGCGCGGACGGCGTCGTTTTCGAGCACTTCACGGGTGATGCCGCGAGCGGGTCGCGCCTCGATCCGATTCATGCCGCATCCGCGCAGCGTTCGGCCGGGTACACCGCCGAGCGCGTGCGGCGCCGACGCGGATCGCGCGGAACCACGGGCGGTCGCCGGGTCCCGAGCCACAGCAGATGACTGCCGCAGCGATGGCGGCAATCGGTTGCGCCGAAGCGGGGAATCACGACACGGCCATCGATCCGCGCATTGATGGCGCATTCCGACTCCGTGTCGAGTCGTATGTGCATTACCTGCCCCAGACCAGCGCCCAGCAACCAGTCGATGTGCCAGCGGCGCGTATCGTTGACGGCAAGGTGATGGCGCAGCCGGGCCGCCATGTTGCGCCGCGCACTGCCGGTGTAAACGTACCAGCCGCTGTCGAGGACATAACGCCCGAGTCGCCCGGGTTCGATGGACACCCGCCGGGGAACCCGGATATACAGTCGATACGTAACCGCAGGTGCGCCCGTGAAACCGGGCGCCGTGTGGACACCCTCCGCCATGCCTTGCCCGCGCGCGCCCGCCAACCTCAGACCCGGCCCTCCGCGATCCGCGCCAGCAGGGCCGCGTGCGATTTCATGCCGCGCTCGAAACAGGTGATCTCGAACTTCTCGTTCGGGCTGTGCATCGCATCGTCGTCGAGACTGAAGCCCATGAGCAGCGTGTCGATACCGAGGATCCCGCGCGCCCATGCGGCGATCGGGATGGAGCCGCCGCAGCCGATCGGCACGGCCTCGCGCCCGTAGATATCGCCCATCGCCGCGCACGCGGTGCGCAGCCATGCCGACTCCGGATCGATCCGGATCGCCGGGGCGGCGGAGTGGATCGTGAGTTCACAGCTGCAGCCGGCGGGCGTGTGTTCGTCGAGGAAACGACGGAAACCCTCCGCAATCGCGTCCGGATCCTGCTCGGGGACGAGCCGGAAACTCACCTTGGCGGTGCCCTCGGTCGCGATGACCGTCTTGGCGCCGGCGCCGGTATAGCCCCCGTAGAGGCCGTTCACATCGCCGGTCGGCCGGGTCCAGATGCGCTCCGGCAGGCTCCGGTCGCGCTCGCCGCCGCCGGCGGTTACGCCCGCCCCTTCGAGGAACGCCGCCTCGTCCATATCCAGGCTTTCCCAGGCGGCGCGCTCGCTCTCTCCCGGTTCCAGCACCTGGTCATAGAAACCGGGGATGCGGATGCGGCCATTGTCGTCGTGCAGATCCGCGAGTACCCGTGCCAGCGCATTCAGCGGATTGACCACCGCCCCGCCGTAGAAACCGGAGTGCAGATCGTGCGACGGTCCGCGGCAGGTGATCTCCGTATACAGCAGGCCGCGCAGGCTGTAGGTGATCGCGGGGGTATCCACGTCCCACATGGAGGTGTCGCTGACGACACAGACATCCGCTGCCGCGAGCCGTGGGCGCTGCGCCTCGAGGAACGGCCGCAGGTGTTTGCTGCCGATCTCCTCTTCGCCCTCGAGCAGGACGGTGGTCTCCACCGGCAGCGTGCCATGCTCCGCCTGCCACGCGCGCAGGGCCTCGACCCACATCATCAGCTGGCCCTTGTCGTCGACCGCACCGCGGGCAACCACTTTTTTGCCGTGAACGCTGTCGACCACCGTCGGCTCGAACGGTCCCGAATCCCAGAGTTCGACCGGATCAGCCGGCTGCACGTCGTAGTGCCCGTAGTACAGCAGGTGGGGCACATCACCACCCGGTCCGGGGTGATGGCCGAGCACGACCGGGTGACCCTCGGTCTCGTGCAGTTCCATAGTGAAACCGAGCGCCTCGAACTGCTCTATCAACCAGTGCGCGGCGCGGCGGGCGTCGTCAGCGTAAGCCGGGTCCGTGCTCACACTCGGGATTCGCAGCAGTTCGGACCAGCGTTCGATGGAGGCATCCATACCGTCGTCGATCCGTTTGAGCACCGGCTCCAGCATCGGGCTTTTCCTCGTCATCGGGTTAGTCAGGCAGCATGGAGGAATGCCGCGGTACCGGCAAGATCGATCGGCGGGCTTACCCCCGCTGGGCGGTCGAGTCGAGCGCGGAGCGCAATGTCTCCAGACGCCCCTGCAGGTCTTTCAGCTCATCGAAGTTCAGGCCCGTGGCCTCAAATACGCAGCGGCGTACGTCGTGCACGTCCGGGCGAACGCCACGGCCATGTTCCGTGAGGTAGACGTGCATGCAGCGCTGATCGCGCTCGGCGCGCACCCGATGGACATAGCCCGCCTCTTCGAGCCGCCGCAGCAAGGGCGTCAGTGTCCCGGAATCGAGCGATAGCCGTTCGCCCAGCGCCTTCACCGTCGGGCCATCCTCCTCCCAGAGGACGAGCAGGACGAGGTACTGCGTGTACGTCACGTCCAGCGATTTCAGCAGGCTGGTGTAGAGCCGGGTGAAAGCGTGCGCCGTCGAATAGACGCTGAAACACAGCTGATTGCCGAGTTCGAGCGAGTTGTCCGTGGTTTCGTGTTCGGTCAAGACCGCGCCCCCCAAATGCGTGATGGACCGGCCCGACACCGATCAGTCTGAGCGTGAGGGTCGCCCAAAACGTCCACGATGCCAAGCATTGGATTGCAGCCAATCGGATGCGGGGCGCTACACTGGCTGACCGCCCCCCGGTCTGAGCGGCCCGCAGAACGGCGCCCGTGGCCTCTTGCACCCGCATGCAACCGCCCGATGACCAAGTGGGTTCTCCCCGCGACCACGCTTTTTCCTCACCGCCTGCAGCTGGACACCGTCGCCGGCGGTCCCGGGGCGGGGCCCGGCTGAACCGGAGACCGGGCGCACGCCTCAGGCGGTTTCGACCTTGTCCATGGCCTGACGCAATGCCGCGGAATCGGGGACAAAGCCGATCGTCCGCGCCTTGCCCTCAGTGGGTGTGAGCCGCACGAACGCGAAGCCGAGGTGCTTCGCGAAGCCGTTGTGAACGAGTTCGACCGCGTTCGTGTCCGCGACCGTCATCTCGTGCGTGCGAAAGATCCCGGTTCGGGCAAGCACCCGGCGGTCGGTCACCATCAGTTCGATCCGGATCGCCTGGAGTGCGCGCACGCACAGATCGATGGCGCCGGCCACGATGGCGATGAGCGCCGCGGGCCCACCCTCGCCCAACATGGCGAACAACCCGATCCCGAGCACGGCGCCCGGGCGGATCCAGATCGCCGGGTGAACCCGTTTATGGAAGAGGACGCGCTCGGATGCGTCCAGCCGTTCGCTCAACCCCGCCACATCGCCCCCCCTGATTGCGCACCCATATGCTTACGGTCGGGCCTCGGCCTGCTCGGTCACATCGACCCGCAGATCAAGGCTCTGCCCCGGCTGGAGGTAGGTACCCGGCTGCAGGCTGTTCCAGCGCCGAATGTCCTCGACATCGAGATTGAACCGGCGCGCGATCTCATACAGAGAATCGCCTTCGCGCACCGTGTAGCTTACCTCCTGCAGGCGCTCGCCCGGTCCGCCGCGCCCGCCCTGACCGCCCTGACCGCCCTCGATCCAGATGGCCAGATCCTGCCCTGGATGGATCGCGTCACCGGGGGCCATGTCATTCCACGCGGCCAGGCGCTGGACGTCGACATCATGGGACCGGGCGATATCCCAGAAGGTGTCGCCGCGCCGTACGCGGTAGTCGATGCGCTCACGCCCGCTCGGCCCGCTCGCCTGGGTGCTCCGGCGCCGGTTGTCGAGACTCAGGGTGTAGGCCTCGCCCTCGCGACTCGGCATGGGCACCAGCAGGTGCTCGCCGACCCGGATGCGGGATCCGCTGATGTCATTGACGTCGCGCAGCATGTCGACGGTCGTCCCGTAGGTATCCGCGATCGCACCGAGCGTATCGCCGGATTCCACGGCGTGGCGACGCCAGCGGATCATGCCCCGTTCATCACGGCTCGCCAGCGCCGCTCTCAGGGTGTCCGCCTGCCTTTTCGGCACCGCCAGGCGGTGCGGCCCGTCGGGCGGCGTCGCCCAACGGTTGTAGCCGGAGTTGTAGCGATGGAGCGCCTCCAGCGGCATCCCGGCCATCTCCGCGGCGAGTGCGAGGTCGACCTGGTCATCCAGCTCCACGACCGTCAGCGCCTCTTCTTCCGGCATCTCGGGCAGCGCGATCCCATGCTCGTCGGGCGCGGCCAGAATCGCCCGCAGCGCCAGTATGCGCGGGACGTATTTCTCGGTCTGCGTAGGCAGATCGAGGTGCCAGTAATCGGTCGGCTGGCCCTGCGCCGCGTTGACCCGTACCGCGCGCTGCACCGTCCCCTCACCGCCGTTGTAGGCGGCGATCGCCAGCAGCCAGTCGCCGTCGAAGAATCCGTTCAGGTACTCGAGATAATCCAGCGCGGCATCGGTGCTCGCGAGCACGTCGCGACGCCCGTCGTACCACCAGTTCTGCTCGAGCCCGAAGCGCTGACCCGTGAGGGGTTTGAACTGCCACAGCCCGCCGGCGCGCGCATGGGAATAGGCGAACGGGCGGAACGCACTCTCGACCACGGGGATCAGCAGCAGTTCGGCCGGCATATCCCGCGCCTCGATGCGGTCGAGGATATAGCGCAGGTAGGGCTGCGCGCGCTGCGCCACGATCTCGAAATACCGCTGCCGTCCCTCATAGCGCGCGATCTCGGCGTCGATGCGGTCTTCATCGACGTCCGGCAGTCCGAATCCGTTCCGCAGCCGCGACCAGACGTCCGCCGCTTCGGGGTCGAGTGGCGGCCGATCCACGATCCTCGAGCCCGGCTTCGAGCGCGGGATGAGCGAGCCATCCATGGCCGGATTCCGCACCGTCACGCTCGCGGCCTCACCACCGTCCGCCGAAGTGGTTCCGGAACCGAAGGTCGTCTGCGCTGGACTGCGTTCATCGCCCCCGGGAGTCGCGCACCCGGCCAGTGCAAGGACGGCCGTCCAGATCAAAGCCGGCGGGCGGCGCCGGAACAGGGACTTGTTCATAAAGTGGAGTTCCGACGTTGAGCGGCCAGCCTCGTTCACGGAGATGCCACCCATGCAGCGGTGTGTGGATCGGCGGACAGTACCCGATCAAATAGCCTCGGCCAAGTGCAGGCGTCATGTACACATCGCACCAGGCACTGCCACGCGTTCACAAGCGACCGTGAAGGAACCGGACCGAACGCCCCGTGCACCGCGCCCGGGTCAGCGGCAACCGGAGCTCGATGAACATCCCGTCATCGCGCAACGCTTTCATCACCCTGCGCACGGTGCCATTGTGATCCGGTGTGCCGGCGCAGGAGGCCTGGACACCGTCAGACGATTCGCCCGAGGCAAAGCCAGATGCGGCGTCCATCCCGATCCATTGCAGCGACCTGCGGTGAAGAACCTCCCGGGCGGATCGCATGTGGTGCCGGGTAATAGACGGGCAGTAGAATCCCTTTCCCGTCGTTCATCACAGCACAGGTATCGCCATGACCGCCGCCTCCGAAAGCGCCCCCTGGGATCGATACTGGGCGTACGGCAATCTCCATTCGTTCAGCCAGGTCACGTGCGGCAATTACGGTGGCGGCATCGCCGCATTCTGGCGGGAACGATTCGCGGCCCTTGCGGACGGCGCCTGCATCGTTGACGTAGCGACCGGCAACGGCGCCGTGGCCCTGCTCGCACTGGACACGGCGGTGGCGACTGGACGTGGCTTCACGGTCCACGGAACCGACCTGGCGGCGATCGACCCGGTCACGCGGGTCAGCGACGACGCTGTGCGCGAACGCCTGGCGCGTATCCATTTCCATGCGCGCACACCCGCCGAGGCGCTGCCGTTCACCGATGCCACGGTCGATCTCGTCTGCAGCCAGTTCGGCCTCGAGTACAGCGACACGGCCCGCTCGATCCCGGAACTGGCACGCGTGCTGCGGCCCGACGGGCGCGCCGCGCTGATCCTGCATCACGGCGACTCGGCGTTCGTGCGCTCAGCCCGTGATGAGGCGCGCGGGATCGACTACGTACTCGATGAAGCCCGCGTGTACCTCAAGACGCGGAACTTCCTGCGCGCGCTCGCCGAAACGCGCCCGCCGCGCGGCGGCTCCGGCGGCACGCTGCCCCCGAAGGCGGCGAAGAAACGCCGCGCCGTGGACGAGGCGATCCAGTCGATCCAGAGCGCGGCGCGCGGACATTCCAATCCACGCGTTCTTCTGGGTCCCCTGAACTACGTGCAGGAAGTACTGGCGATGACCGGCAGGGTCGGGCCGAACGAGGCGCTCGACTGGCTGGAGGAGGCCCGCCAGCGTGTGGTTTCGATGCGTCAGCGCCTCGCCGATATGCAGGTGGCGGCCTGCACGGAAGGGGATATCGCGAGGATCAAGGGACAGCTCGATGCGGCCGGATTCGCCCCGGTCCGCACGGCCGTTTTCGAGGATGAAAACGGGTCGGTCACGGGCTGGCGCGTGGAGGCCGACCGGACCGCCTGAACCGGCGCCGACATGGCCCGCGCGTGGACGTCATCCAGTTGCGGGCCAGGTCAGTCGAGCGGCTTGCGCGCCCGGTCCAGGACCTTGCGGAAGCCTTCCAGTCGGCCTTCCAGATCCTGCTCCAGGCGATCCAGCTTCGCGCTTGAGGCCTCCAGCTCGTCCAGCGAGCCGCCGGTCCGGTCCGTCACCTCGGCCACCAGGCCCTCGCGGAACTCGCCGGCTTCCGCCTGCAGACGGCTGCGCAGCAGGGGCTTAAGGATGCCGGTCAGCGACGAGGTCAGCTCGAAGTCCGGCGCATCGATCGTCCCGCCGACACGCGCTCCGATATCCAGCCGCCCGGCATTCTCCAGGGCCGTGGCGACCTCCTGCAGGATCGAGTCGGCATCGCTGCCGGCGCTGAAGGCCGCATTCCGGATCGCCGATTTCACGTCGAGGTCGAGTGCCCGATCACGGATCGTCCCCTCGACCGCGAAATCCGCCTGGCCACTGTCGGCCAGGATGCCGTCCTCGGGCCCCAGGGCAAGGCCGGCGACATCCGTGCCGTTCGCCGTGAGATCCAGCCGGCTTATGCTGCTGGCCGGATCACGGCGATCCATGGAGGCATCGACCTGCAGGCGGGCGATGCCGCTCACGCCCTGTCCGGCCAGGCTGAGCCGCAGCGGCTCACCCCACCGGTTCGGAGGGACCGCGATGTCGGTGACCCGCCCATCGAGGTCGCCACCGCCCGCGGCACCGCTGATCCGCACCTGACGCAGCAAAACGCGGGGTTCCTCACCGGCGGCGGGGTAGACGACATTGCGCCCGACACGGCGGACGGCCTTGACGGTCTCCGGGCCACTCGCAGCTTCGGCATCGGCGCCGTCGCCGCCGCCTCCCAGGTAAGGTGACAGCCGGCCATACCAGTACCAGCCCTGGTTCACCCAGCCCTCCACCTTCGGGCCGAGCAGGTAGTACGCCAATTCCCCGGCGACAGCGCCGGGATCGGTGTATTTGCGATAGAGGCGCTCGATATCGGCCTGCGGAGCGCTGCGCGCTTGCGACGCCGTATCCGAGGCCGCGGCGAGGGATTCCTTGACTTCGTCGCGCGCGCGACGAAGCGCCTTGCGGTCGTCGTCGATATCGTCCACGAGGTCACGGAGCTTTTTCAGGCCCATCAGCCGGGACGCCGTGTCGTCGCCTTCAGTCAACTCGTCGACTTGCCGGCGATAGCGTTCCAGTTCCTCCTCGCCGGGCAGTTCAGCGAGGCGTTCTTCGAGTGCGGTGCGCCGCTGTTCCAGCTTCGACCGCGCCTCTTCGATCAGTGCGGGACTGCGCAGATTCTCGCGCCCAAGCACCGACTCCACCGAGGGCACTTCGAGCGGCGGGATCTCGGCGCGCTCGCGTGCCTTGTCGATCAGGCCGCTCTCCTGCACGGTCCGCTCGGTGGCCATGACCGCACCACTCGTTTCGCGTTGCGTACCGAACTGCAGCCCTTCGACCGCGACCTCGTCGATGTGCACCCGATCCAGCAGCAGCCCGATCCAGTCGATGTCGAAGGCCAGCCGCTGCGCCTCCAGCGCATTGCGCATAGGCTCGTCGGGGTTCGTGACCGCGAGCCCCCGCAGCTCGAGCCGGGCTGGCGAAAAACCGACATCGGCGGCCTCGAGTTCGACCCGGGCGCCGACCATGGACGTGCCCGCCGATTCCACGCCCCGACGCACCAGCGTATCGGCGAACAACACCCACAGCGCAACGATGGCGCCGACGATCGCGACGAACGCACCCAGACCCCACAAGCGGATTGCTTTCATCACGCGCCCCTCAGCTGCGGAACGACTGGTAGGTGGTCACGAGGCGGCTGCCGCTTATGACCTGATAGATGCGCCTGCGGCGGACCCAGTCAAGCATGTGCGTGCGGTAATTGCGCACGAGGTGAATGGTGGCGAACCACAGCACCGGCGCCAGGATCAGGCCCGCGCAGAGGCTGCCCATCACCACACTGTTGTTGAAGGCGCTCAGTTTGCCGAGATCCGTGGCGTAGAACGCGGCCCACATCGAGCGCAGCGGTTCCGCTGTGAGTACCGCGTGGCCCAGCGCGTCAAACAGCGGATCGAGCGCGAACGCCAGCACCGTGAAAACCCCCCAGGCGATGATGAAGATGCTCAGATTCACCCGCAGCACGAGTACCAGCAGCAGGACGATGAGGTTATGCAGCGTCCACAAAGGCGTCAGCCCGAACAGTGCCGCCAGCACGACCGCCCCCGCGATCTGGCGCGGATCCGTTTCCGAGTTGAGCACCTTGAGGATGCGCGCGATCAAGCCGATCATCGGGATGAGCCTCCTGCAGTCGCCGTGGATTGTCGGCGATCGTGGCCCAACTGTAACGGCTGTGCGGGGTTGAGCCTAGTGCCATGCGGGGAATCCGTGCCACGCGCGCATCAGGGGCATGGTTATCCGGACAGGTCCCTGGTGGGGGCTGCGCGGTTTGCGTACCATGCGCGTTCCCCGATGCCACCTGGCCTGCAGCAATCGTGACCTCGACCAGCGACGCCCCTACACGCACCCTGACGGTCGACGGCACCGAGGTGACGCTCCTCGGCACGGCCCATGTCTCGAACCAGAGCATGGACGATGTGCGCCGGGCCCTGGCCGGGGGCGATTACGACGCCGTGGCCGTTGAACTCTGCCAGCCGCGGCATCAACGGCTGATCGGCAATGATGACTGGTCGGATGTCGATCTGTTCCGGATCGTGCGCTCGGGGCGCGCCGGCATGGTTGCCGCCCAGCTCGCACTGTCCGCGTACCAGAAACGCCTCGGCGATCAGCTGGGCGTGGAGCCCGGCGGCGAGATGCGCGTGGCCGTCGAGGCGGCGCGCGAACGGGATCTGCCCTTGTGGCTCATCGACCGCGAGATCGGCATCACCCTCAAGCGGCTCACACGCAGCGTCCCGTGGTATCAGCGCTGGACGCTGATGACCGGGCTGCTGGCGACCTGCCTGTCGCGCTCGAAGCTCGAGGAGGAAGAGATCGAGCATCTCAAGGAAGGCGACGTCCTCGAGAGCACCTTCGCCGAATTCTCGCAGCGCTCGCCCACGCTGTACCGGATCATGATCGCCGAGCGCGACCGCTACATGGCGGGCCATATCTTCGAGCGCATTCGCAGCGAGCGCCCGCGGCGGCTGCTGGTGGTCGTCGGCGCGGGCCACCTGGACGGGCTGGCCGAGCGGCTTGAATCGGACCCGCCTCCCGCGACCGAGCGCGCCGAGCTCGAGTGTATCCCGCCGCGCGGTTACTTCATCCGGATCCTTCCGTGGCTGGTCGTTGCCATTATCCTCAGCGGTTTCGCGCTGGGGTTCGCGCGTGGCCCCGAGTTCGGCGGCCGCCTGGTCATGGAATGGGTGGTCATCAACGGTACCCTGACCGCCATCGGCGCCATCCTCGCGCGCGCGCACCCGATCACGGTCGTAACCGGCTTTATCGCCGCACCGCTGACGTCGCTCAATCCGACCATCGGTGCCGGCATGGTGACCGGTGCCGTCGAGACGCTCATGCGGCGCCCGCGCATGAGCGATTTCGATACCCTGCGCGACCAGCTCGCCCAGCCCCGCAACTGGTGGAAGAACCGCGTCACGCGCATCCTGCTCGTATTCGTATTCTCGACGGCGGGCTCCGCGATCGCGACCTACGTGGGCGGCGCCCGCATCATCGAGCAGCTCGCCAGCTGAGCCGCAACCGCGCTGCCTTTTAGGCCCGGAGGAGAGTCACTCCCCGGGGAGCCCCGGAAGTCTTCACAGGCCGGCCCAGGAGCCTGTCCTGAGAAATGGCCGCCCGGCCTTTTCCCATCGAGGCAAAACCGACGCCCCGCACCCGCCGCACCCTCCGGTTGGATTCCCGCAACAGGTGCGCTATAGTATTTCGCCCACGAAATATTCAGTCACGAAAATTTCAATGTCGAAACAACCTCCAAACGATCCAGAGCGCCCGGGCATCACCGGCGAGGACGAGACCGCGCGGGCGGTACTGCGCTCACTCCGGCGGATCATTCAGGCGGTCGACCTGCACGGTCGCCGGCTGAAGTCCCGCTACGGACTGACCGGTCCGCAGATCATCTGCCTGCGCGAGATCCAGCGTGGCGAGTCGCTCAATCCCGGTCAGCTCGCGCGCAGCCTCGGCCTCAAGCCGCCGACGGTCACGGGGATCGTCGATCGCCTCGAGGCGCGCGGGTTGGTGACACGGCGTCGGCGCAACACCGACAAGCGTCAGGTGCGGGTCGAACTCACCGACGCCGGTGCGGCGGTCGTCGACGAGGCCCCGGCCCCACTGCAGGAAGAATTCGTGGGGCGTTTCGCCGCCCTGCCCGCGGACCGCCGTGAGGCGATCGCGGCACACCTGGACGAGGTCGTCACCCTGCTGGAAGCGGAGGGCATCGAGGCCGCACCGCTGCTGGCCCGCGGGTCGGCCAATCCCGCCGTCAACGACCTGCCGGTTGAACCGCAACCGGCCGAGCATCGACACGACGACCGCACGGCCTGAGCCCGATCCCCTGACCCCATCACCCGATTGCCAATCCACTGCCTAAAGGAGAAGCAACACTCACCATCATGAGCATAATCGTGCAGAAGTACGGCGGTTCTTCCGTCGCCGACGAGCAACGCATCCACCGGGTCGCGGAACGCATCCTGCAGACCCGCCGCGAAGGGCACGACGTCGTCGTCGTGGTCTCGGCCATGGGCTCGACCACGCAGGAGCTGCTGGATCGCGCCAACCGCATGGCCGACGATCCACCCCGGCGCGAGCTCGACGTGCTGCTGTCCACCGGCGAATGCCAGTCGATGGCCCTGCTGTCGATGGCACTGGACGCCCGTGATGCCCCGAGCGTCTCGCTGAACGGCCCCCAGAGCGGCGTTCGCACCTCGGACAACCATTTCAACGCGGCCGTGACCGCGGTCGAGCCGGCGCGCATCCGCGACGAGCTCGCGGCGGGGCGGATCGTGGTCGTCGCCGGCTATCAGGGCCTCGGCCCCGGCCTCGACGTCACCACCCTTGGCATCGGCGGCTCGGATATCAGCGCGGTCGCCCTGGCGGCGGCGCTGGACGCCGAGCGCTGCGAGATCTGCTCGGATGTCGCCGGCGTGTACTCCGCGGATCCCGGCGTGGTCGAGGACGCGCGCCGTCTCGACGAGATCAGCTATGCGGAGATGCTGACGCTGGCTCGCCACGGCGCATCCGTGCTGAATCCGCGCGCGGTCGGCTACGCGCGCGACCACGGCGTCGAGATCCACGCACTGTCGACCTTCGAGCCGGAGGCCGGTGGCACGATCGTCCGCGATGTGCCGTTGCCGTGCGATCCCCGGGTCGTCGGGGTCGCCAGCCATCCGACCCTCGTGCCGATCGTGGTCACCGCAAAGAGCGCCGACAGCCGGGACAAACTCGGCGACGCGGTACGCGATCACCTGGGCACGGACGACGTCTTCCTCGACCGGCGTCAGGGGCGTAACGGCCCACGCGAGCTGTTCATCGCCGCCAGCGATCTGCCCGATCCGCACGCCTTCGGCGAGCGCATCCGCGAGCGCTTCGACGCGCGCGTGCGAGTCGGCGAGGCGCGCGCTTCCGTTTCCGCGGTCGGGCTCGGTCTCGGCGCGGCGGCCGAGCAATGGCACAGCGCCTCGCGCATCCATGCCCGCAGGGCGGGCATCGAGGTATACCGCGATTACAGTGCAGACCACGCGCTTACCTGCTTGATCGAACCCGAAAAGGTCGAGCCGGCGGTCGAGCTGCTGCACGACCGTCTCGCGCTCGCGGAGGCCAGTTGATGCGTACCGCAACGATCCGGGAGATCCCGATGATGGAACAACCGACCGCACTCGAAGGCGGAGCGTCGCAAGCGGGCAAGCCCGGCATCCCGGGCCCCCGCCATGCGGACATCATTTATCGCTCGGCCACGCCGACCGATGGCGCCCGTATGTGGGAGTTCGTGCAGGCCGCCGGAACGCTCGAACTGAACCCCTCATACGCCTACATCCTGCTCTGCCAGCACTTCGGCGATACCTGCCTCGTGGCCGAGAAGGATGGTGAGATCGTCGGCTTCGTGCTCGCCTATATCCCGCCACGGCAGGACGACACGGTGTTCGTGTGGCAGGTGGGTGTGAGTACGAAGGTGCGCAAACGCGGCGTCGGCATCCAGTTGCTGCGCCACCTGCTGGCGCTTGATGGTTGTCGCAACGTGCGCTACATCGAGGCCAGTATCACGCCGTCGAATCGACCCTCGCAGAATCTGTTCCGGTCGTTCGCGCGCAAATGGGGCGTTCCGTGCCGGAAGATCCCGTTCTTCCCGGCCGAGTTCTTCCCCGAGAAGCACGAGGCGGAAGACCTGTTCCGCGTGGGCCCCCTGGAATGGCCTGAGGCCTGACGCCCCCCTTACGGAACCACCGGCGCCGCCGCGGCGTGCGGTGCTCACAACCATAACCGGAGTAAAGGCATGATCGTGCGTACACTGAATGAAATCCTCGGTACCGAGCGCGAGGTCGATGGCGAAACCTGGGTAAGCCGCCGGCTCGTGCTCGCCGACGACAACATGGGTTACTCGGTCCACGACACGGTGATCCGTGCGGGCACGGAGACCCACATCCACTACAAAAACCACCTGGAGACGGTCTACTGCATCGCGGGCGAGGGGGAAGTCCAGACGGTCTCCGACGGCGGCAAGTGGCCCATCGGTCCGGATACCGTCTACGTGCTGGACCAGAATGATGAACACTTCCTGCGCGCCTACGAGGGGGCCGATATGCGCATGGTCTGTGTATTCCGTCCCGCCCTGACCGGCAAGGAAGTGCATGACGCCGACGGTGTCTATCCGGCGCCGGAAGAGACCACCGCCTGAGCCGGAATGAGCCTCCGGGGCCTCACTCGGAGGCAACACCATGGGGTCTGCACGGCGGCATTCGGGCTGGCCACTGCCACCGATCCGGCATAGCCTTTGCTTGTAAACATGTGGCCTGATTCTCCGGACGACCGGGATAACGAGCGCAAACCAATGGAATCGGGACATCGGGCCTCCATGACCGGCACATTCGGAGTTGTTATTCATGTATCGTTTGCGTTCCATTGCACTCGCCTTCCTGCTCTCAGCCCTTGCCGTGCCTTCACTGACCGCGGCGCAGGACAAGACCGTGTCGATCGCGACACTCCCGGGCTACTCGCCCTTTGGCTTCTACAAACCCGAAGCCGATGACGAGACCTGGGAGGTGGTCCCGCCCGGCGCGAACTCGCGCGTCTTCCAGGGATACAGCTGGGACGTGATCCGCGAGAGTTTCCATGCCGTCGGTTATACGCTCGAACTGCGGATCGTTCCGTGGGCCCGCGCGATGTACGAGCTCAAACGCGACAAGGTCGAACTGCTATTCCCGGCCGGCAAGAACGCCGAGCGGATGGAATACATGGATTACTCCAGGGAGCCGGTCAACGCCGTTGACTTCTTGATCTACACCGATGGCGAGACCGACCTGGAATGGGACGGGCTCGAGTCCCTCGCCGGCAAGAGCATCGGCGCCGCCCGCGGCTGGAACTTCGGCGACCGCTGGGAGGAGCAGTCCGCGTTCGAGAAACAGCTGGTCGACTCGATCGAACAGGGTTTCCGGATGCTGGACGAGGGCCGGATCGATGGCTTCGCCGGCTACGAGGTCGTCTGGGACTACAAGATCCGGGAAATGGACCGCAGCGGCCAGTTCGGCAAGACACCCGCCTTCGACGAGACGCGCGAATTCGTTACCGCGATGAAGACCAACCCGCGCGGCGAAGAACTGCTGACGGCATTCGACCGCGGCAAGCGCATCATTACCGACAACGGCACCATGGATCAGATCGCCGAGCGCTGGCGCTAACGCGCCGGTGTGACCCGCGAGTCTCGCCCGGGCATCCCATTCAGCGCCGGGGCGAGACCGCCCCGGCCTGTTACGGCGCGGCCTCCTGGCGCCCGAGCCGATGCTCGAGCGCACGGTCGAGTTTTTCGCTCGCGTCGCGCACCGCGAGGTAGGTATCGGTATCCAGGGCATGCACGGTGATCGGATCAAGGCCAGCCGGGCGCGCCTCCATGCTGCACAGCTTGTCCACCCCGCCCTTGCGCGCATTGGTGTCCTTGAGGTGGACGATGATCTGCGTCAGGCGCTTGCCGTGATGTCGTTCCACGCGCTGCAGGCGCTCACGGATATGATCGTCCAGCGCCACCGACCGCTCGACGCCATCGGCCGCGTTGATCTCGATGTGCATAAGCCCTCCTCAGTGGTTCACTGGTGGGGAAATGCCGATGACGGCCCGGCGTTTTCAACCCGCGGTCGTCACCGCCGCCATCAGACCCGCGATCCCGCTTCTTTCACCAACATGTCCATACTCCGTGGTTCACAGCGAGTCGGACGGTCCGACAGCGCCGACATGTCTCGGATTCCCCGGCATCGGGGTTTCAGTCATCGATGAGTCGTGCCCTTGCCGAGTCGCCGCGTGTGCGCAATGATTCCGGCTCGCGCGACACGGCAAACGGGGAGATCCATCGATGCAGGGGGTGTTCATCACGGGCACGGACACGGCGGTCGGCAAGACGACGGTGTCCTGCAATCTGACCATCGCGCTGCGGCATCTGGGTGTCGATGTCGCGGCGCGCAAACCGATCGAACAGCGTTGCAAACGCCAGGGCGGAGCGCTCTACCCGAGCGATGGCCTGGCGCTCGCGCAGGCGGCGGGAGAACGCGAACCGATCGACCGGGTCACTCCTTACCGGCTCGCCGGCTCGATCTCGACCGCACAGACGGCGCAGGCGGGCGGCAACCAGGTCGATCTGGCCGCGATCGTCGCCGCGGTCGAGGCGGGCGATCCGCATATCTTCCGGCTGGTCGAGGGGGCTGGCGGGTTTCTTTCCCCCTTGACGATCGACGCCACCAACGCGGATTTTGCGGCCGCGCTGGGTTTCCCGGTGGTGGTCGTGGCGGCCAACCGCAGCGGCTGCATCAATCACAGCCGTCTGACGGTCGAGGCGATCCGCAACCGCGGACTGGAAGCGAAGGCGGTCGTGGTCAATGTACCGGACCCGGGTGCGACGGACGGCGACACCTACCGCGATGACCTGGCGGCGGTACTGGATATTCCGGTGATCTCCTGCCGGCACGGGAAGATGGACTGGGAGGCGTCGACCGAACTGGCGCGGGTCGTGCGGCCTGGCGCCTGACCCCTGCCGCCTCCTCCCCTATTCCGACTCGTGGCGCGCGCGGCGACGGGCGAATGCACGATCGATCATGCCCGCGACGAGGCCGTCGGTGCCGCCCGCCGACACGATCATGCCGCTCGCGCGCAGGTCGCCCCAGCGGCCGACATTCCGGCCACAACCCTTGCAGATCACGGGACAACGACGGTGCGGCTCGGACTCCACGCGGAACGTGCGGCCTTTGCAGCTGCTGCAGGCGAATGTCAGTTCGATCGGGATCAGCTTCATGCGTGTCACCGTCGAATCCATGGGCGGGCGCTCAGTATTCTTTGCTCTGGCAGGGCATTCAACCGACCAGCCACCGGAATCGCGGCGAAAACGCGCTATAGCGCGCACTGATTGCTGATTCCGTGAACCGGTTCACACGGATCACCGAATCTTCATGAGACGCCCCCGCTCAAGACGGGAATATCACCCGAACGCGCAGACCGCCGAGATCGCTCGCCTGCAGTTCGAGCCGCCCACCCCATGTCTCCTCGACCATCCGGCGGACGAGCGCGAGACCCAGACCATCACCCGGCACGTTCTCATCCATACGCACGCCGCGTTCCAGTACGGCCTCGCGGCGGTCGGGCCGGATCCCCGGACCGTCATCCTCGATCGTAAGGGCGAGGCCACCGTCATGCGCGGGCCGCCGGGTCGTGACCCGGATTCGGCTACGGCCCCATTTCCACGCGTTGTCGAGCAGATTGCCGACGATTTCCATCAGATCGTCGGGATCGCCACGGACCACCGCGTCCCGCGGTATATCGCATTCCAGCCGGATCGTTCGATCGGCGTGGACGCGGGCCAGTGAAGCACCGACGCGCCTGACCAGGTCCGCGACCGGGATCGGTCGGGCGAGACCGCCCCGGCCGGCGGCGGCGCCACGCTGGACATGCCAATCGATCGCCTGCTGCATGCGCTCCACCTGTTCCTCTACCTGCGTAGCCCGTTCGCCCGCGGACGGATCACGGGCGATCGAACGCAGTACGGCGAGCGGATTCTTGAGGCTGTGACCGAGATCGGCCAGTGCCTCGCGGTAGCGCTCCAGTCGGCGCTTGTCGCTGGCGAGCAGTTCGTTGACGCTGGCGGTCAACGGGCGCAATTCAAACGGGTAATCATCACCGACGCGCGCGCGCTCACCGCGCTCGATCGACGTGATCTCGCCGGCGGCACGGCGCAGCGGCCGCAGGCACCAGCGCAGCAACAGCGCCTGCAGCATCAGCAGCAGGACCGCGACGCCGACGAACCAGCCCCAGAGCGTCCAGCGGAAAGTGGCGACGCGGGCGGCGGCCCCCTCGGCATCCTCCGCCACCAGGAACACGAGCCGGCGATTTTCACCGTGGATCTCCCAGTTGACCGCGTGGCGCAGGGCGAACAGTTCCCGGCCGTCGCCCGCGTGAGCCCGGGCAAACCGCCGGTTACCGTTGCCCACGGCCCTCGGATAGGCGATATCGAGACCGACACTGGATTCGGATTGCCAAAGCGGCTCGCCCGAGCCATCGCGGATCGCCGCGTAGAGACCCGAATCGGGCGTGCCAAGGCGCGGCTCGGGGAGTACATCGGGCATGCGCAGGTGCCCCTGGCCGTCGATCTCGGCCGCGCCGAGCAGCAGATAGACCTGGACGGCGAGGTTCTCCCGCACGGCCTGCTCGACGCCCTCGCGAAAGGCCCGCTCAACGGCGAGTCCGGCAAGCCCGAGGAATGCGACCAGCACCACCGCCAGGGCAAGGGTGAGGCGTGCGCCAAGCGAGTCCGGCATCCTCACGGTTCAGTCTCCGGCGAGGGGCAGACGCAGGCGATAGCCGCGACCCCGCAGGGTCTCGATCGGTTCGCGCGAACGGTCCGGATCGAGCTTGCGCCGTAATCGGTTCAGCAGAACCTCCAGGACGTTGCTGTCGCGTTCGATCTCCTCGTCGTAGATATGCTCGCCGAGGCGTGTTTTCGAGACGACCTCGCCGGCATGCAGGGCAAGATACTCCAGCAGGCGATACTCATAGGCGGTGAGCACGACGCGCCGGTCATCAACGGTCACCGTCTGGGCGGCGGTATCGATCGACATCGGACCCGCCTCGATCACGGGGCGCGACCAGCCGGCCGAGCGGCGCACCAGGGCGCGCAGGCGCGCGACGACCTCCTCGATATGGAACGGCTTGACGAGATAGTCGTCGGCACCGGCCTCAAGGCCGGTCACCTTATCCTGCCAGCGACCGCGCGCGGTCAGGATCAGCACCGGGAATGTCCGCCCCGCCTCGCGCCAGGCACGCAGGACATCGAGCCCATTGCGGCCCGGCAGCCCCAGATCGAGGATCGCCACGTCGATCGGATACTCGTTGCCGCAATACAGCGCCTCTTCGCCATCGCCACTCATATCGACGGCGAATCCCTGCGCGCGCAGCGCCGCGGCGATCTCCGTTTGCAGCGCGGCGTCGTCTTCGGCGATCAGGACCCGCATGCCGCCTCCCCGGCCTCAGCGCCGCAGCCGACCGCTGCGCGCATCGACCGCAACGCTGCGCACGTGCTCGCCATCGATCAGGACGCGGACGCGGTACCACGGCCGATCGCCGTTGCGCAGATCCACGCGCAGCACGCGCCCACCCGTTCTGGAGCGGGCGATATCGGCCGCCCGATCACGCGAGATCAGATCTTCGCGCTGGACCAGTTGAACGCCTCGCATGTCCGCGGCGCTCGCCGCCGGGAGCGTTGTCCCCAGCGTCATTACGGCCAAAGCCGTCGCCACCATCCAGCCCGTCCCGCCACGCATGTGCTCTACCGTCCCGTTCGCGTGGAGCCCATTGTACTGCCAGCGCGGCCGCGATCAGTTTCACAAAGGGGTGATCCGCACCTGGACCCGGATCGTGTCGCCTGGATCATGGTCCGAGCGCGTCTCGAACGCGCGCCCGCCGTAGCGATAGAACACGCGGTAGCCGTCGATCCGTTCCTCCTCGCGCACGTTGCGCTCGACCTCGCAGCGGCGCTCGGTATCGATCATCCGCCGCGGCGGTCCACGATGCGCCCGGGAGATATCCCGGCCGATGACCGCCCCGAGGACAGCGCCCGCGGCGGTCGCCGCCGTGCGGCTGCGCCCTTTCGAGGCATTGTGGCCGATCGCGCCGCCGATGACCGTGCCCACGACGGTCCCGGTGGACGGACCCCGGCGATCATCGTGGACGCTGCGCTCCACCTCCTCGTCCCAGCACACCCGGCGCGGCTCCGACACCTCGACGACCCGGATCCGGGGCCGAACCTCGACGACCTGGGCGTCGACATAAAACGCCTCGCCTTCATACGTCCGGCCGTCGTCATAATCGTCGTAATTCCCCGCCTGCAGCGGCCCGACGGCCAGCGCAAGCAGCAACAGAACCGGGGACAACCGCAATCCGCGAACCTTCATGGCGTGTTCCTCCCATCCCGTGCGGGCCAATCCCGCACTGTCTGGCGATACGTTACCCCGCGTTGCCTGAACCGAATCTGAACGGGCCGTTCAGTCCCCGTTCAGCACGCCGCGGCGATACTCGGCGCCGCTGGAGGACGACACATCCGTCGTCGCCTGGACGAGGAGTCACACGCCATGAAAGCAACGGCAGCAGCACTGGCGATCGCGATCGCCATCGGGCTCGGCACGGCACCCGCGGCCGAAGCCGGTGAACGCCACGGCAAATGGGCCGACAAAAAACACGGCGCGCACGAATACGAGCGCGACCACCGCGAGGGTGCAAAACACTATCGCCACGGCAACAGGCATGGGGCCCATCGTGGTCACAGGTATGGAGGCCACAAGCGCGTGTACCGCGGCAAGAGCAGGCATTACTGGAAGCGCGATCATGATCGCGGGTACCGGGGTCACGGCTATCGCCATTACCGGCCGTATGGCGACCGCTACAAGCGGCGCCACCACGGCTACCGCAGCGGGATCGGCCTGAACATCGATGGCGTGCGGTTCATCTGGAGCGAGCGTCACTACCGCTGACCGGCAATGCCGTCGCTCTCCGGGCGCATCCCTACCTGCATACGCCAGACGGCGGTACGGCGTTCCCGCACAGCGACAAAAATCGACGCGGGAACGTGCAGACAGTGCGCGGCGGTTGGCCGAGCGGGTCGCTCAGCCGGCCTCCAGCGCGGCGATGGCCTCGACATGGCCGGTGTGCGGGAACATGTCGGCGATGCCGGCCGCCCGCAGACGGTATCCGCCCTCGCCCGTCAGGCGCCCGAGGTCGCGGGCGAGTGTGGCCGGATCGCAGGACACGTACACGATGCGCGCCGGCGGCCGCGCCACCAGTGCGCTCACGGCCTCCGGTGCACCGGCGCGCGGCGGGTCGAGCAGCACCGAGGCCGGATTCAGGCGCTGCAGCCAGTCAGCGAGCGGCGCCGCGGACAGGTCCGCCTGGCGGAAATCAACACGCCCGGCGAGCCCGTTGGCACGCGCATTGCCCGCGGCCCGTTCCACGAGCCTCGCATCGCCCTCGATGCCCGTGACCGCCGCACCGCGTTGTGCGGCAGGCAGGCTGAAATTGCCGATGCCACAGTATAGATCGAGCACGGTCTGGCCGGGCGCCGGGGCAAGCAATTCCATTGCGCGCGCGACGAGGGACCGATTGACCGCGGCATTCGTCTGGATGAAATCGCCGGCGGCGAACCGCAGCGTGAGGCGCTCATCGGGCAGCTCGTAAAACGCATCGGCCGGTCGATCCGGATCGACCGGCCCCGCCGACGGGCCATCCGCGATCTCGATCGCCACGCCCGCCTCATCCTGCAGACGGACCAGACGCGCGCGGTCCGCATCGCCGAGCGGGCCGGAGTACTGGAAGGCGACGACAGTATCACCATCGCCAGTAGCCATCTCCAGCGCGGACACCCGCTCGGGCCGATCCAGGGAAGCGATCAGCGACCTCAGTCGCGGGATCAGCCGTTGCAGGCGGGGATCGAGGATGGCGCAGGCATCGGTATCGACGACATGACGGCCGGCGCGTTCCCGGAACCCGAGCAGCACGCCCTGCCGACGGATGTACCGGACCGTCACGCGTGCCCGGGTACGGTAGCCCTGGACCGGCCCCGTCAGCGGGGCCAGCCACTGCCCGGGCAACTCGTTGGCGGCGCGGGCCAACTGCTCATGGACGCGGCGTTCGCGCTGTCGGAGTTGTGCCTCCGGCGCGAGGTGCTGCAGGGTACAGCCGCCACAGCGCCCGAATACCGGGCAGAACGGTTCGACCCGCTCGGGTGAAGGCTCCAGCACCGCCTCCACGACCGCCTCGTCGAAACGCTTGGCCCGGGCCGTACAGCGGGCACGGATGCGCTCACCCGGGAGCGCGCCATCGACGAACACGACCTTGCCGTCGAACCGGCCGACACCGCGCCCCTCGTGATCGAGGTCATCGATCCGGACGTCCAGCCGCGGGGCCTGTTCCGGTGCCAGCCGCCGCGGCTGTTTACGCCCCATGATCCGGCTCAGTCGCGCAACGTGGCCATATCGATGACGAAGCGATAGCGGACGTCGCTGCGTTGCACCCGCTCATACGCCTCGTTGATGTTGCGGATATCGAGCATCTCGACATCGCAGGCGATACCGTGCTCGGCGCAGAAATCCAGCACCTCCTGGGTCTCCGGCATACCACCGATGAGCGATCCGGCAAGCACCCTGCGTTTGGCGACGAGGGCGGCCGCGTTGAGCGCCGGCTCCACCGGCTCGAGCAGGCCCACGAGGATGTGCGTACCGTCATATTTGAGCGCATTGAGATACGGGTTCAGGTCGTGCTGCACCGGCACCGTGTCGAGAATGAAATCAAGGTAGCCAGCAATCGCGTCCATCTGCTCGCGATCGGACGATACGACCACGCGATCGGCGCCCTGGTGGCGGGCCTCTTCGACCTTCGCGTCGGAACGCGTGAACACGGTCACCTCGGCACCCAGGGCCTTGGCGAACTTGATGCCCATATGCCCGAGGCCGCCCATGCCAACCACGCCCACGCGGTGACCGGCGCGCACGCCGTAATGGCGCAGTGGCGAGTATGTGGTGATACCCGCGCACAGCAACGGGGCGGCCGCGGCGGGATCCAGGGCATCCGGCACCCGCACGACGAAGCGTTCGCTGACGACGATCGATTCGGAGTAGCCGCCGTACGTGGTGCTGCCGTCGTGGCGATCGTGCCCATTATAGGTCACGACACAGCCCTCGAGGCAGTACTGCTCAAGCCCGTCGTTGCACGCGCTGCATTCGCGGCACGAATCGACCATGCAGCCGACACCCACGATATCGCCCTCCCGGAAACCCGACACGCCGGACCCGGTCGCGGTCACGCGGCCGATGATTTCGTGCCCGGGGACCAACGGGTACTCGGTAAAGCCCCAGTCGTTGTGGGCAAAATGGATATCGGTGTGGCAGACCCCGCAGTACAGGATCTCGATCGCAACATCATCCGGGCGCGGTTCGCGGCGCTCGATGTTCAGCGGGGCGAGACCGGAGGACGGCGACTGGGCACCATAGGCGCGCGCTTGCGACATGCTTGACTCCTTCGAAACCGGATTGGTGACAGACGGCGGATCCCACGGCGGGGGATGGGGCTCGAACCATCGACCGGACGATCCACAGTAATATGTACAGCGTAACCTGATTGCGCGCAATTCGATACCCGGGCCGACAGCCAACCTGCCAGCGCGCCGGTACTAACGAACGGTCAATCCGACCCGGCAAAAGCCGCGGCCGCCGCCGAGACGCAGTCCCACCAGGACGGCGGCGGCCAGCAGATGGAGCAGTCGCAGCCCCTCCTGCCAGTCGCTCATGCGACGGCTCCTCCGGCATCGAGGAGGGCCCGTTCCAGGTGCTCATTGGCGGAAGAAGATATTGAGAATTACGGATACAACGATGCTCACGATCACCATCGAGGTGATCGGGATGAACACGCTGCCGCCGTCACGCTCGATCCGGATATCGCCGGGCAGGCGACCGAACCAGCTGACCAGCCATGGGGCATAGACCAGCACCACCCCGGCCACGACCAGAAGAATTCCCAGCGCGATCAGTACCTTGCCGAACATCCCCTCCTCCGGTCAGTCGATCGGCGCCCCGGTCCGCCTACGCGTAAGGCGGGCGCGGGCGCGGGCGCGGAGCCCGGGCGCGCGTCATGATAAGCTTGCCCATGTGACTGGCCGGATGCCACCGCTGCGATCGGTGGCCGGGGAGATGCGCCCATGGCGGACGGAGAATTCCAGGTCGTTTTCCACGGCGGGATCACCGGTGACCAGCCGGTGGAGGTCGTCCAACAGCAGCTGGCGAGCCTGTTCCGCATGCCGGCCGAGCGCGTCGAGGCCCTGTTCAGCGGCAAGCCGGTGGTCGTCAAGAAGAACATCGACGAGGCCACGGCCCGCAAGCTCGAACAGGCCTTCCTGCGCGCGGGCGCCGCGTGCGAAGTCCGCCCAATGGCCACCCCGGCAACGCCGGGGCCGGGCGCCGAAAATGGTCCCGCGGCGTCGAAGGCGCCAACCGAAGACCGGAACAGGGCGCAGCCGGATGGGGATCCCGTGAAGCGCACCGGCGGCTCGATCGCGGCGGCGGGCGATCCGAACCGGACGTTGGTCGATCTCGCCATACCGGACTCCTTCGAGGGTCTCGCAATCGACACCTCGGATACGCCGCTCGCACCGCCCGACAGGAAACCCGCGCCGGAAATCGACACCGGTGAACTCAGCCTCGCCGGCGAAGACGCCGGCCCGCTGAGCGAGCGCAAGCCGCCACCGCCCGCCGATATCGATACCAGCGGGCTCAGCATGGAGAGCCTGGACGGCGAGCCCTGAAGCGGCGCCCGGACCTGGGCGATCCGGGCGCCAAGGGGCGAACCGCGATAACTGGGCGGCCGACGCGGCGTCGAATCAGCCGCGCTCGTAGGTGCCCACGATCCGGTTCATGCCGAGGATGTGCGGCTCGGCGCGCTCAAGGAACTGCCAGAGGGTCAAGCCCGGCTCCAGATCGAGATCCCGGTCGAGCGCGATCACCCAGAAGAAATAGTGATGGACCCCATGGCCTTCCGGCGGCATCGGCCCGCCATAGCCCATGTTGCCGAAGTCGTTGGGTCCCGCCGTGCCGTGGTCCGTGGCCTCCGCGAGGTGAGTGGTCGATGCAGGGAGGTTGTACAGGACCCAATGCACAAAACCATAGTTTCCCGGCTTGACCAGCGGCGCGTCCGGGTCATGGCAGACCACCGCAAAGGCCTTCGTCCCGTCCGGCACATCGGACCATGCGAGTTCGGGGGAACGGTCGTCGCCGTCGGCGGCGTGTCTCTGCGGGATCGGGCCACGCGATTCGAACGCGGGGCTGGTGACCTGCATGTCGGAAAGAGCGAAACCCATCGTTCCTGTCCTCCGGTTTTGCTATGAATGCATGCTTGCTTGCGCGGCGCCACTGCGAACAGCCGCCGTAAACCAGCGATACGATAACACGCGGACACCGCGTCCATTCCGGATATCCCCTTGATCCAACGCTCGATCCTGCTGCTCTCCGCCTACCGGGCCGACAGCCATCGCGCCTGGGCCGACTGGCTGGTTCGCGCGCATCCGGGGCTGGAATGGCAACGCCTGGAACTGCCCGGGCGCCACTTCCGCTGGCGCATTCGTGGCAATCCGTTATCCTGGATCGACCGCGTGCCTGAGCGCCCACCCGAGCGGATCCTCGCGACCTCCATGGTGGACCTGGCGACCCTGCGTGGCCTGCATCCGCAGCTCGCGAACGTGCCAGCCTGGTATTACTTCCACGAGAACCAGTTCGCCTACCCCGTCGGCGAACAGCAGGTGAAATCGGTGGAACCGCAGATCGTGCAGCTCTACGGCGCGCTCGCGGCGCAGCGACTGCTGTTCAATTCCGGGTTCAATCGCGACACCTTCCTCGACGGGGTCGAGCAACTGCTCCGGCGCATGCCGGACGAAGTCCCCGCCGGGATGCGTGATCGACTCGCGGCGAAGGCGGCCGTCTGCCCGGTGCCGATCACCCCGATCGCCCCGGCTGCGCAACGCGACCCGCGCCTGATCGTCTGGAACCACCGCTGGGAATACGACAAGGAGCCGGACCTGTTCGCGGACGCACTGCTCGAACTCGCGGGGGCCGGGATCGACTTCCGCCTGGCGCTGCTCGGCGCTCGCCCGCGTACCGCTCCAGGGGCACTCGAGCGTATCCGTAACGGGCTCGCGGACCGCATCGTCGCGGACGGACGAGTGGAGGCTTGCGAGTACCGGGCGCTTCTCGGGCGCGCGGGCATCGCTATCAGTACGGCCCGGCACGAATTCCAGGGGCTGGCCATGCTGGAGGCCGTCAGTGCCGGGGCGACACCGCTGGTGCCGAATGCGCTGTGTTATCCCGAGCAGTATCCGCCCGAGTACCGCTATCCGGCGTGGCGGTTGCAGCCACTGGTGGCGAAGCTTGCTGAATGGCTGGAACGAGGCACGCCTGCAGCGCCGGACGTCTCGGCATGGACGGAGGACCGCCTGGCGGATGACTGGCGGCGCATCCTGATGGAGTGACATATCCGGTTCCGATTGCCCGGGCCGGCCTGACGGGCTGGTGGGCCATGCGGCCGGATCCGAAACCGGACCCGGCCGCGTTACTCCATTGCGGCGCTCCCGCCGCGGTCATCCGTTCAGAACTCGTGCGTCAGCCCCACCGACACCGTCATGGGCTTGTTGGGACGGGCGCCATCCGGGAGCCTTGAGACGATCCGCTGCTCGTCGAACACGTTCTCGATCCGCAGGAACGCATTGGTCTCCTTGCGCAGCGGGTAACGGCTGACGAAATCGACCACGGCCAGTGATTCCGTTTCGTCCAGTTCGGTACCGGACTTGTTGCAACCGGTCGACACGCACATCTCGTCGGTGAACTTCACGATGGCGTAGTTATCCCAGCCGCTGACGTGCTCCAGCCCGGTGCGCAGGCTGAACTGGTTCTCGGGGATGTCGCGCAGCTGGTCGCCTTCGTTCAGACCGGAAGTCGCATTATCCCGGCTGATCTCGCCTTCCGTGTACGTATAGGTCGCATTGACCGGGATTTCGAAATCACCCTGTGCGAAGCTCGTGCCCAG
>CAJXKK010000019.1 GCA_913055615.1 uncultured Ectothiorhodospiraceae bacterium | reverse complement strand
CCTTGACGGCATCGGCGCCGGCGGCGACCAGGTCCTTCGCGGCGGCGGCGGTGGCGATATTGCCGCCGATGACCTGCACCTTGGGATGGTGGTCCTTGATCCAGCGCACGGTGCGCAGCACGCCCTCGGAATGGCCGTGGGCGGTATCCACCACCAGCGCATCCACACCGGCCTCGACCAGCGCATCGATCCGCTCTTCCGAGCCGGCCGAGGTACTCACCGCCGCGCCAACCAGCAGCCGCTCGGCACTGTCCTTGGCGGCGTTCGGATTGTCGGTCGACTTCTGGATATCCTTGAGGGTGATCATGCCGCGCATCTCGAAGCGGTCGTTGACCACCAGCACCTTCTCGATGCGGTACTGATGCAACAGTTCGATCGCCTCGTCCTTGCCCGCGCCCTCGCACACGGTCACGAGCTTGTCTTTCGGCGTCATGATCGACGCGACCGGCTCATCCAGACGCGTCTCGAAGCGCAGATCGCGCCGGGTGACGATCCCCACGAGATCCTTGCCGTCGACCACCGGCAGGCCGGAGAAGCCGTGCTTATGGGTCAGCTCCATCGCCTCGTGGATGCTCGTATCCGGGCTGATGGTCATCGGGTCCTGGACCACGCCGGATTCGAATTTCTTGACTTGGCGGACCTCCGCGGCCTGGCGCTCCACGGTCATGTTCTTGTGGATGATCCCGATGCCGCCCTCCTGGGCGAGCCCGATCGCGAGCCTTCCTTCGGTGACGGTATCCATCGCGGCCGAGAGCATGGGGATATTCAGGGCGATGTCGCGGGTCAACCGGGTCCGTAGACTGACTTCTCGGGGCAGGACATTCGAGTGCGCCGGGAGGAGCAGAACGTCGTCGAAGGTGAGGGCTTCCTCGATAATCCTCATGGGCGGTGACTCGGGTAATACGGCGGTGGAAACTAGCCCACCATTATAAGCCGCTCAGCGTTTCGCGTAAATGTCCCACAAGGCGTGCCGGAGGCGGAGTCATTAGCGTGCGTCGGTCCAGGCAACTCGGCGATAATGGGGCACCGGGGACACTGGACCGCGCCGGAACACACAGTGGACGCGACCCATGACCACCGAGCGCCACCCAACGCAGGGATCCCGTCGCATGACGCCGACCGTGCTCGTCTGCCGCCTCGACGACCCTTCCCTCCGGCCCGGGGAGTGGCGTGCACTGCTCACGGCCAGTGAGCGCCGACGCGTCGACGAACTGCGCCAGGCCGCCGCACGCAATCGTGCGCTGATCGCCCGCGCCCTGCTCCGGCTGGAACTCGCGCGGCGCCTCGAATGCCGCCCGGAAATGATCGAGTTCAGCTTCGGCCCTGAAGGCAAACCAGCCCTGGCCGGTGGCGATGCGTGGCACTTCAACCTGTCGCACAGCCACGACCGGGTGGTGCTCGCGCTGGCCCCGGGCGCGCCGGTGGGCGTCGACATCGAGTCGCGCGCGCGCCGCACGCGGATCGAGGATCTCGCGCGCCACTGCTACGGCACCGCGGAACAGGAGGAACTGTGGAACCTGGACGACGCGCCGCGCCGCTACCGCTTCTTTCAGATATGGACCGTCAAGGAAGCGGTCACGAAGGCGATGGGCCGGGGCATCTGGACCACGCTCTCGGGCATCCGCCTCACCGGTCTCGACACCAGCGACCCGGATCTGCGCCTCACGGGCCAGGCGGACTGCTGCGCCCCGGTCGCGTGGTGGCATTTCGACGCCGGCGACGGCTACAGCCTCGCCCTCTCCCACCTCGCCGGCGACGGCACCCCACCCGACGTCCACTGGATCCGCCCCGGCGAAACCCCGGAACCGATGACCGTCACCGCCGATCTGGCGGGCGTGCGGCGGATCGTGGATGGTGAGTGAAAGGCCCGAAGGTCAAAGGCGGTTTCTCGCCAAGACGCAGAGCGCGCCAAGAAAGGCGATAAAAATGAAAATCCCGTTCTGCAACTCTTTTCAGATTTTGACTTTCCTTGGCGCGCTTGGCGTCTTGGCGAGAGATCGCCTTTGACTTCACCTGAATCAACGAAAACGCCTACCCCGCAATCAACACGGAGCAGTTGTTGCCGCCGAAGGCGAAGGAGTTGCTGAGGCAGTAGCGGGGGCCGTCGGTCGGCAGGCGACCAGGGGCTTCGAGGAGGCCGATCCGGGCGAGGGACTCGTCGCGTGGGCCGTTGAATAGGAGCGCCGGCAGGACGTTGTCCGCGTTGCGTTCGCTGAGCAGCAGCCAGCACAGGGCGACTTCGATGGCGCCGGCCGGGCCGAGGCTGTGGCCGGTCAGGGTTTCGTAGATGGATCCCTCTCATCGATGGCGGTATCGGCGTTACTATGAGCGGTTCCTGACGTAAAGGATCGGGCGCGGAGGCGGCCCGGATTGTACGCAGCCGGATGCGGGCGTACCAGTTTCCGGACGCGGCGCACCGGCGCCAGGAACGCGAGCACGCCCGCCACCGGCGCAGCGGCGCCGCCGGTCCAGATCAACCCGGGGAAACACTGAATGGCCCATCGTACCAGCACGGCCCCGGCGGATTCCGGCCCGCACGTATTCACGGTCAGCGAACTCAACCGCACCGTGCGCGATCTGCTCGAGGGCGGCCTGGGGGCCATATGGATCGAGGGCGAGCTGTCGAACATCGCCCGCCCCGCGTCCGGCCATCTGTATTTCTCGCTCAAGGACGGCGACGCCCAGGTGCGCTGCGCCATGTTCCGCGGGCGCAACCGCCTGATGGACTTCCGCCCGGACGCCGGCATGCAGGTCCGGGCCCGCGCTCGGGTCAGCCTTTACGAGGCCCGCGGCGATTATCAGCTGATCGTCGAGCAGATGGAGCCGGCCGGTGCCGGCGCCCTCGCCCGCGCCTTCGAGGACCTGAAGAAACGCCTGGATGCCGAGGGGCTCTTCGCGCAGGAACGCAAACGCGCGCTACCGCAGATGCCATACCGGATCGGCATCATCACCTCCCCGTCCGGCGCCGCCGTGCGCGATGTCCTCAAGGTCCTCGCCCGCCGTTTTCCTGCGATCCCGGTGGTGATCTATCCGGTCCCGGTGCAGGGCAACGCCGCGGCACCGGCAATCGCGCGGATGATCGCGACCGCCGGCCGGCGTGGCGACTGCGATGTGCTGCTGCTGGTACGCGGCGGCGGCTCGCTGGAGGACCTGTGGCCGTTCAACGAGGAGGCGGTCGCACGCGCGGTCGTCACCAGTACCATCCCGATCGTCAGCGGTGTCGGCCACGAGGTGGACGTCACGATCGCCGATTTCGCCGCAGACGTACGCGCGCCGACGCCGTCCGCCGCGGCCGAACTGGTGGTCCCCGATGCGGGCGAGCTGCTGCAGACGCTCGACCGCCTGCGCCGCCGCCTGCACGCCGCGGCAAATGGCTCCCTGCGCCGCCGCGAAGAGCGCCGCCGCAACGTCGAATCACGCCTGCGCCGTCAGCACCCGGAGCGGCGCCTGCAGCAGCTGCAGCAGCGGCGCGACGAACTCGAACTGCGGCTGCGGCGCATCGGCACGCACGCGCTCACCACGCGCCACGAACGCCTGGAACGCATCGACGCCCGCCTGCGCCGGGCATCGCCAATGACGCGGGTTGAACGCCTGCGCGAGCGCCTGAACACCACCCGCCGCCGCCTCGACGGCGCGATCCGCGCGGAGTTCAATCGCCGCGACGCCCGCGTGGCGGCCCTGTCCCGCGCCCTGGAGGCCGTCAGCCCCCTCGCCACCCTCGGCCGCGGCTACGCCCTGGTCCGTGCCGCCGAGGACGGGCGCGCCATCACCGACGCCAACCAGGTCCAGCCCGGCCACCACCTCGACATCCACCTCGCCCACGGCCGCCTCGAAGCCGACGTCACGCGGGCGGAACCGGGCGATGGGGAAGGCGGTAGAACCACGAATGAAAACGAATGATTTGCCGGGAGCAAATCATCGCCCGAGCCCCGAAGGGGCGAGGCGCAGGGACGCGCCGAGCAATGAACACGAATGGTTACCGGGGCAGCCAGCTGCCTATGGAGCTTCGCTGTTCGGTGGTCGGGCGCCGAACCGGATGTGAAGAACCACAGATAGACACGGATGACCACAGATTTGAAACCTGTCGTTCCAAATCCCTACCGGCTACATCGGTGCAGGCGAAAGCTCTCATCTCCGCACGGAGCTCAGCATGCACGCATTTGATCTGTGTTCATCCGTGTCTATCTGTGGTTCAGATTTTTCCGTATCGGAGACGAGAAGGTTCCAGCGAAGCTCCCGAGCGCGCGCCACTTCTCTGAACTCATTCGTGTTCATTCGTGGTTCCAGGTTTTCAGTTCCAGAACACACGCTTCCTCAGTCACCCGCGAGTTCAGCGGCGACCGGGGCGAGGTCGGCCTCGGTGGCGAGGAGGAAGCTTTGGGCCGGGTCCGGGTCGCCGAAGGTGACGTCGCGGTAGGTCCACCAGACGCGTTGGCCGTACGCGCGGGAGCGGGGTTCGCTGGCCCAGTGGTGGTAGCGGCCCACGCCGAGGACCGTGTCGCGCGTCGAATCGATGGCGTCGGCGAGAATCGCGGCCGCGACCTTGAGGTTGTATTCGAGGCCGAGCAGTTTCATCGGGTCGTCAAAACGCTCGGCGTGCCAGCCGACGTTCACCTGGGCGATGCCGACATCGACCCGCTTTGCCGGCCATTTGGCCAGGACCGCCTCGAGTCCCTGCTCGGCCCGCTCGCGTGAATTGAACCAGTAACCACCGGTCGGCGTACGGATCGCCCATGGCCACGGACCGATCCGGTCAGGCGCGACCGTGCGCCGGCTCTCCACCAGCGTTAGCGCGTACAGCAACGCCGGATCCAGGCCGTGCGGACCCGCCGCACGCGCCCAGGCGGTACCGTCGAAATCGAGATCGTTCGCCCGTGCGGGCGCAGACAGCACCAGCACGGCCACCACAAGGGCCGCACACAGCATGTGCAGCCTGGCCGTAAAAGGCATCCACCGCGCCCCCATCGCCTGCTCCCCGTAGCGCCACCGTGGGCTATCACGTCAACGCATTATACGTGCAATCCGACATCGCCCGGCTATGCTCGTGAGCAATCCGCCAACCAGACGCACATCATGCGCGGGGAGCGGACCGCCAGCCCCACTGAAAGACATGGTTTTTTCAAAAGCCCTGTCGTTATACGCTTGCGCAGGCCCGATCCGGGTGATCCAGCACTCACTTCCCCGCCCCCGCCCGAAGGGGCCCCACGGAGCATACGGATGCGCCAAGTCCGGTACGGCCTGCTTGCCCTGACACTGGTCGCCAGTGGTCCATTGCCGGCCGCGGACGAGGAGGAAGGCAGACCGATCTCCGCGACCCGCCTGGCGGATGCCGCCATCCAACTGGAGCGCTCGGCGCCCGCCGAGGTCGAGGCCCTGACGCGGACCGCGATCGCGGCCCGCCTTGCGGCCGAGGTCGAATCGATCGCCGTGGAGACGGGTGACCGGGTCGCCGCCGGGGAGGTACTCGCGCGCCTCGACTGTACGGACTTCGAGGACGCGCTCGAACAGGCCGAGGCCACAGAGGAGGAACTCGAGGCGCGGCTACGCCTGGCCGGCATCCGTCTGGATCGCACCGAACGGCTGCGCCGGGAGAACGCCGCCTCCGCGGACGAGCTTGACGAGGCGGAGGCCGAGCGCAGCGCGCTGGACGCGAATCTGCGGGCGCAGCGTACGCGCGTAGCCATGGCCCGGCGCGACGTCGACCGCTGCACGGTCACCGCGCCCTTCGCCGGACTGATCACGGACCGCTCCGGCGAACGCGGTGCGTATGTGCAGCCGGGCACCGCGCTGGTGGAACTCGTCGCGGCTGAAGAGCTCGAACTGCGCGCCCGCGTCACCGATCGCGATGCCGCGTCGCTGCGGACAACCGGCGAGGCATCGTTCCGGGCGGATAGCGAGCGTTACCCGGTCAGTCTGTTGACCATCGTCGATGACGCGGACGGTGCCAGCCGGACCCGCGAGGCCCGCCTGGCATTCGAGGATCAAAAGGCCGTCCCCGGGAGCGCCGGCCGACTGCACTGGACCGAACATGCGCGGTCCATCCCCGCGGACCTGCTGGTCCGCCGCGATGGCGCCCTTGGCGTCTTTGTCATCGACGACGGCGAGGCCCGTTTCCACAAGCTGCCGGACGCGATCGAGGGACGCCCGGCAGCGACCGATCTGCCTGCCGACACCCGCCTGGCCGTGGAGGGCCGCTACGGTCTCACCGACGGCGATCGCGTGCGGATCGTCGAGTAGTCCGCGGTGCTATACCGGCGCCTGCTCAACAACCACGTCCTGGCGAACGTGACGTTCGCGCTGGTACTGGCGCTGGGCATCGCCAGCTACCTCATGCTGCCGCGCCAACAGGACCCGACCGTCAACTTCAACTGGATCGAGATCAACACGGTCCTGCCCGGCGCGACGGCACGCGATATCGAGAAACGCGTAACGGATCCCATCGAGCGGGCGCTCGAGAGCCTGTCCGACGTCAAGTTCGTCTCCAGCACCAGCCGTGAGAGCATCTCCTCGATCCTGGTGCGATTCGAGGACATCAGCGACGCCGAGTTCGCGGAGCGCGTGGCCGATCTGCGGCGCGAGGTGCGGTCCGCCGAGGATGAGATACCGGACGACGCCGAAGAGCCGGATATCACGGAGATCACCACCGCCAACGCATTCCCCGCCGCAACAGTGATCGTCACGACACCCGGTGACGGCGAACAGCTGCGCCGCCAGGCCCAGGGCGTAATGGAAGATCTGGAGCGGATATCCGGGGTCGATCAGGTGCTCGCCACCGGGCTCAACGACCCCGAGATCCATGTCCGCTTCGATCCGGCCGCCGTCGAGGCGCACGGCATCGCCCCGGGCGATCTCGTCGACACGGTCCGGGGCTACGCACGCGATCTCGCGGCCGGCGGCATCGAGGTGGGCGATCAGGGCTGGCTGGTGAGTATCACCGGGACCTCGAGCGACCCGGCCGATCTCGGCTCGCTACCCGTGGAGACGATCAAGGGCGAGGTCGCGCTCGATCGGCTGGCGAAGGTCGGTCGCGGGCGCAGCGAGAACGCCGAACTGACCCGCTACCGTGACCGCCCCGCCGTGATGCTCGGGGTCAACAAGGAGGGCGAGGCGAATACGCTGACGCTGGTCGATCGGATCAACGAGTACGTCGACGAACGCAATGCGCTCAGCGACAGCACCGGCGCCCGGCTGATCGTCGCCGATGATCGCACCGAGATCACGCGCGAGGCGCTGTCGATCATGCAGACCAACCTGTTGATCGGCCTCGGCCTGGTGCTGGTGGTGGCCTGGCTGTTCCTCGGCACCGGCATCTCGCTGCTGACCGCGATCGCGATCCCCTTCATTCTGGCGGGCACCTTCTGGGTACTCTGGGGCCTCGACCAGACGCTCAACGTCACGGTCCTGCTCGGTATCGTGATCGCGCTCGGCATGCTGGTGGACGACGCGGTGGTCGTCGTCGAATCGATCTATTACCGCATGGAACGCGGCGCCGCGGCGCTGGATGCGGCCATCGATGGTGTGCGCGAAGTCGGCACCCCGGTCGTCACGGCGGTGATGACGACGATCGCGGCGTTCCTGCCGCTGATGCTGCTGCCGGGGATCCTCGGCAAGTTCATGTACATCGTGCCGCTGGTGGTCACTACGGCGCTGCTGATCAGTCTGATCGAGGCCTTCTGGATGCTGCCGGCGCATGTGGCCGCGGCACGCATCGACCTCAACCGCCCATCCCGCGTCCAGCGCCTGCGGCGCCGCACCCTGCGGCGGATCCGCAGCCTCTATACCGGCCTGCTGGCGCGGGTCATGCGGGCGCCGGGGCGCATGCTGGTGATCGCCGTGGTACTGGTCGGGCTCGCGGGCGCGGCGGTCGCGACCGAAACCGGTATCCGCCGCGACTTCTTCGCCACGGACCCGATCCGGCTTTTCTACGTGAACATCGAGATGCCGGTCGGTACACCGCTCGCGAACACGCTCGAGGAAACCCGGGAGGTCGAAGAGCGCCTGCGTGCGGGCGTGCGCGCGGGCGAAGTCCGCTCCATGGTCAGCTACGCCGGGCGCCAGTACACCGATACCTCTCCCCGCAGCGGGGAGCATTACGGCCAGGTGCTGGTCGCGCTCAATCCGGACAACGGGGACTTGCGCGACGTCGAGACGATGATCGCCGACCTGCGGCCGCGGGTCGAATCGCTGCCGGGACCGGAGTCCGTCACGTTCCTCGAGATCGCGGGCGGACCGCCGGCGACCAATCCGATCAGCGTGAAGGTCCGCGGCGACGACTTCGATGACCTGCGTGCCGCGGTCGATGACCTCAAGGCCCTGATGGAGCGCAACGACGCGATCCGGGACATATCGGATGACGACACGAGCGGGCAGATGACGCTCGACGTCGACGTCGATGCCCGCGCGGCGCGGCGGGCCGGCGTGTCGGCCGCGCGTGTCTCGCGCACGGTCAAGCTCATGGTGGATGGCGAGATCGCAACCGCCTTCCAGGACGCCGGCGAAGAACGCGAGATCCGCGTCTTCGCCGGTCGCGACGCTACCCTCGGGGCGATCGACGAGGTGCTGGACATCTCACTGCCGAGCGCGGACGGCGGCCGGGTACCGCTGCACGAACTGGTCAACCTCGAACGCACCCCCGGCCTCGCTTCGATCAACCATTACGACTTTCGGCGCACGATTACCGTGGAGGCCAATCTCGACAAGACGCGGATGGACACCATCGAGGCGAACGACTGGATCAAAACGCAATGGGAGGACGTCCGCAGCCGCCACCCCGATGTATCGCTGGATTTCTCCGGCCTGCTGGACGATATCCAGGACAGCCTCGACTCGATGGCCATCCTCTTCCTGTTCGGTCTGGGGCTGATGTATCTGATCCTCGGCACCCAGTTCCGGAGCTATTTCCAGCCCCTGATGATCCTCACCACGGTTCCCATGGCCTTCACCGGCGTCACTGCCGGGCTGATCGCGACCGGCAACCCGCTGTCGCTGTTCACCATGTACGGCATCATCGCGCTTGCCGGTATCGCGGTGAACGCGGCGATCGTGCTGGTCTCCGCCGCCAACGAGCGCCTCGACCGCGGCATGTCGCTCGCGCATGCCACTCTGTTCGCGGCCCGCAGGCGGGTGATCCCGATACTCATCACCTCGACCACCACGGTCGCCGGCCTGTTCTCGCTCGCGGCCGGCCTGGGCGGCGAATCGCTGCTCTGGGGACCGGTCGCCACGGCGATCGTATGGGGCCTGGTCGTGTCTACGTTACTGACGCTGTTCGTCGTGCCCACCGTGTACGGCATGACCATGAAACGATCCTGGCGGCTGCGGCGATCATGACCATGCGAACGATCGGGCGCTTCGCGCCGTCGCCCACCGGGCCGCTGCATTTCGGCTCGCTGATCGCCGCACTCGGCAGCTGGCTGAGCGCCCGTGCCGCCGGCGGCCACTGGTACCTGCGCATCGACGACCTCGATCCGGACCGCAGTATCGCGGCCATGACCAACACCATCCAGGTGCAGCTGGAGGCCTTCGGCCTGACCTGGGATGGTCCGGTGCTCTACCAGAGCGGGCGCACGGAGGCCTATGTCGCCGCGCTGGAACAACTCGAGGCGGCCGGCCGGCTGTACCGCTGTACCTGTACCCGGCGCGAGATCGGCGCCGGCGCACGCTACGGGCCGCTGGGCGCCATCTACCCCGGGACCTGCCGCAATGGCCCGACGCATCCGGAACGCGATGCCGCACTACGGCTGCGGTTATCGGCAGGCCGACATGAGGTCGCGGACCGCATCCAGGGCGCCTGGTCCATCGACGCCGACCGGATCGGTGACGTGATCGTGCGCCGGCGCAATGGGGTGACCGGCTACCACCTCGCCACGACCGTCGACGACGCCTTCCTCGGAGTGACCGACGTCGTCCGCGGCAGCGACCTCCTGCCGGCCGCGGTCATCCAGAACGAACTCCAGCGCGGGCTCGGCCTGCACGCGCCCGCCTGGGCCCACCTGCCGGTAATGATGACGGCGGACGGCACCGACAAGCTCAGCAAGCAGACGGGCGCGCCCCCCGTGAACCCGGCCCACGATCCGGTCACCCCGCTCATCCAGGCATGGACTTTCCTCGGGCAGGAGCCTCCATTCGAAACACCGGCTACGCCGGCCGAATTCCTGGCCTGGGCTCTGTCGCGCTGGGATGAGGGCGCGATCCCCCCGGGCGAACGCCTCGTGGCCGCGGGCCCGGGTGGCGGGCTTCGCCGGGAAGGCGCCTGACACCATCGGTGGACATCGACCCTGGGAACGTTACTTCAGGCAATAGCCAATACGGATCGGGTACAGTGAATGGCCACCTCGGCGGCGCACCGAAAATTCGCCTCCGCCCCCCTGTACCGGGCACAAAACGCACCGCAAGCGGCGGGGAATCGCAACGAATTTCCCGCCACCGCCCGAATCACTCGTCGTTGGACGCGAATTCGGGCAGCATAGTCGTGTCGAATCCAGAAAATCGGATGCACCCGCGACGGCCATGCATCCGCGAATGACGGGAGACTGCCATGAGTGAAAACATCGAATCGATTCTCACGGAGAAACGCGTATTCGAGCCGAGCGAGGACACCGCCCGGTCGGCGCGCATCAAGCAGGCCGACCTCGACGCGATGTACAGCAAGGCCGAGTCCGATCATGCCCGTTTCTGGGCCGAGCTGGCCCGCAACGAACTCCACTGGCAGAAGCCGTTCAACGAGGTCCTCGATGACAGCGAGGCACCCTTTTTCCGCTGGTTCGCCGACGGCCAACTCAACGTCTCCGAGAACTGCATTGATCGCCACCTCGCGGACCGCGGCGACAAGCCCGCGATCGTCTTCGAGGGCGAGGAAGGCGACACCGCCACGTACACTTTCAGCGACGTCCATCGCGAGGTCTGCCTGTTCGCCAACGCCCTCAGGGCGAAAGGCGTCGAGATGGGCGACCGGGTCGTGATCTACATGCCCATGATCCCGCAGGCCGTGTTCGCCATGCAGGCCTGCGCGCGCATCGGCGCGATCCACTCCGTGGTCTTCGGCGGATTCTCCGCGGATGCGCTGCGCGACCGCATCAACGACTGCGAGGCCAAGGCGGTCATCACGGCCGACGGCGGCACCCGCGGCGGCAAGGTGCAGCCGACCAAAAAGGGCGTCGATGACGCCATCGCCGGCGGCTGCCCCACGGTCAGTACCGTGTTCGTCTACCAGCGCGCCGGCAACGAGGTCGGCATGACCGGCGGGCGCGACGTCTGGTGGCACGAGGCGGTCGCCGACCAGCCGGCCGAGTGCGAACCGGCGCGGATCCCCGCGGAGCACCCGCTCTACCTGCTCTATACCTCCGGCTCGACAGGCAAACCCAAGGGTATCCAGCACTCCACCGCCGGTTACCTCCTGAACGCCGTGGTCACCTGCAAATGGGTCTTCGACCTGCGCGACGACGACGTCTTCTGGTGCACGGCCGATGTCGGCTGGGTCACCGGGCACACCTACGTCGCCTTCGGCCCGATGGCATGCGGCGTCACCCAGGTGATGTATGAGGGCGCACCGACGATCCCCGACGGCGGCCGCATCTGGCGCCTGACCCAGGACCACGGCGTCACGGTCTTCTACACGGCGCCGACCGCCATCCGCGCGCTCATGAAGCTGGGCGACGACTTCCCGAACAGCTGCGACCTGTCGAAGCTGCGCATCCTCGGGACCGTGGGCGAGCCCATCAATCCCGAGGCCTGGATGTGGTACTACCAGGTCATCGGCGGCGAGCGCTGCCCGATCGTGGATACCTGGTGGCAGACCGAAACCGGTGCGCACATGATCGCTCCGCTGCCCGGCGTGACGCCGCTCAAACCAGGCTCCTGCACGCGTCCGCTGCCGGGCATCGCCGCGGATGTCGTCGACGAGGACGGCAACTCGATCACCGAGCCCGACGAGGGCGGTTACCTGGTGGTCAAGAAGCCGTGGCCCTCCATGCTGCGCACCATCTGGGGCGATCCGCAGCGCTACAAGGACACCTACTGGCCGAAGTTCGACGGCAAGTACTACCTCGCCGGTGACAGCGCCAGGAAGGACGCCGACGGCTACTTCTGGATCATGGGCCGCATCGACGACGTCGTGAACGTCTCCGGCCACCGCCTCGGCACCATGGAGGTCGAATCCGCCCTCGTCGCCCATGAGAAGGTCGCCGAGGCCGCCGTCGTCGGTATCCCGCACGACTTGAAGGGCGAGGGCATCTTCGCCTTCGTGGTCCTCAAGGGCGAACGCCCCGAAGGCGGTTACGATGAGGAACTGGCGAAGGAACTGATCCAGTGGGTCGCCAAGCAGATCGGTCCCATCGCCAAACCCGAAGACATCCGCTTCGCCGACAACCTGCCAAAGACCCGTTCCGGCAAGATCATGCGCCGGCTGCTGCGCAACGTGGCACAGGGCAAGGAGGTCGAGGGCGACACCTCCACGCTGGAGAACCCGGCGATCATCGAGCAGCTGCAGGGCCGCAGCTGAAGCAGGAACGGCCGGGCGGCACGCCGCCCGGCCCGCCCTTACGCACCCGATCCCCCCGGTTTCAGGGGGCGGCCTCCTCGGGGCGGTAACCACCATCGAGCCACTGCACGATCTCCCGCGCACCGGGATGCCCGAACGCGGCGTAACGCGCGCGCAGCCCGGTGAGGCGATCACCGAGACGATCGCGACCGGCATCCTCGAGCAGCGCGATGTCCTCGGCGAGGCAGACCGCCAGTTCGGGGCCGAGTACCGTCTGCGCCGCTTCATGAAAGGCCTGCATGTAGGCGAAATCATCACCGAATCGATAACGCAGCGGCAGCGTCAGTGCCGGGATCGCCGACAGCGTAGGCTGTAGCGCGGGGTTGATGGCGTGTGCGGCGATCCGCTCCGCAAGGGCGGCTGGGCGGCCCGTGAAGGGCCGGAGATGGAGGTGATCGCACGCGCGTGCCCCGTCGTTGACCGGATAGTTGTCCCACAGCCAGGGCGGACGCCGCAGGCGCTCTGCGATGCGCTCGATCGGCCGGGGGGCGATCTCGCGCGGGCAGATCTCCTCGCCCGCCCAGTACACCCCGATCCGCTGGTCGAGCGCCCGGCCGAGGGTCTCCAGATAGCCGCGCGGGCGTTGGCCGAAAAGCCGGTCCAGCACGGGATCGTCGCTGTACCAGGTCGGGCAGACGATGACGCGTGCGGCGCTCGTTCTTGCCGCCATCCACTCGACGATGCGCGTCTGATCGGTCGCGGGATCGGGCGTGTCGACGTGGAGGTCATCGAATCCGATCACGAGGTCGTCGATGCCGATCGCGTCGAATTCGGCGAGCCTTGCGGCCAGTGCCCGCCAATCCGTGTCCGGCGCGTCGGCGGCGAGTCCGGCGGGGCTCAGGCCGATACCGAAGCGCAGACCAAGCGCGCCGCAGTGGGCCGCGAATGCCTGCAGCGCCTCGGCGTGCGCCCGCGGCCAGGGCTCACGCCAACGGGCCCGAATGCCGGGATCGGCCTTGGGGGCATAGTGCCAGAAGCCGTAACCGGCGGCCGCCAGGCGTTCGGCCAGGGCGTCGCGCTCGGCGAAGGCCCAGAGCGGCCCGTAAAAGCCCTCGATCAGTCCAGGTTCCATGCGGGTGATCACACCGGGTGGGCGCGCCCGTGGAGCGGTCTCTACGGGCGATTGGCCCGCGCGCGCTCGGGGTCGGGATCGGCGACGGCCTCCTGTTCCGCGATGGCGGCGACCCAGGTCTCGGGCAGGCGGTGGTCGCGGGCGCCGACGACGACCAGATCGCGGTACCAGTCATGCGGATGGCCCTCGCCGAGCCAGCCCTCGCGCGCCCGATAGGTGAAGACCTCATACCCGGTCGCGCCATCCGCATGCGTGACGGTCTGGGTGGCCCGCGTGTAGCCCTCGCCCTCGGCGGCGTCGAGATGGGGCAGGTGCGCCGCATCCAGGCGGTAGACGACCCCCCATAACGTGCCCTCCCGCGACGACTCGATGTCGCATTTCATGGAGCCGTCGGCGGCGCGCTTGCGGAACGCGAGGCGGAAGCCCGGCAGGCGGGCGACGGCCACGGTACGCGCCGATGGTACCCGGGCGACCATGCGCGGGGCGTGCAGATTGGAGCCGTACGCGAAATACAGCAGTTCGCCCTGCCCGCTCATGCGCCGCCGTCCTGGGGCTCGAAGTCCAGCGCGGCGGAATTGAGACAGTAACGCAGACCGGTCGGCTGCGGGCCGTCCGGGAATACGTGGCCCAGATGGGCCTCGCAGGCGCTGCAGTGGACCTCGGTGCGCGTCATGCCGAGCGATGTATCGGTGTGCTCGCCGACGGCCTCGGCCGACAGAGGCTGCCAGAAGCTCGGCCAGCCGGTGCCGGACTCGTATTTGGTGGCGCCATCAAACAACCGCTGGCCGCAGCAGATGCAGCGATACGTCCCCGGGCGTTTCTCGTCCATAAGGGCACCGGAGAACGGGCGCTCCGTCGCGCCGCGGCGCGTCACCTCGTACTGCTCGCGGGTCAGGCGCTCGCGCAGTTCCGCGTCGTCTACCGGCCCCGCGGTGGCCTCTTTCGGTTCGCTCATGCTCCGTCCTCCGTTAGACTGCCGGCTCTCATGGGTGTGACCAGTCGGCCATGCTACCGCTACACCCGCACCGCGCCAATCCGCTGCGCTGCACTGGAGCCGAATGTGAACCGTCAGGCGCAGGCCTATCTGTTCGCGGGCGCCGCGATCTTCCTCTGGTCCACGGTCGCCTCCGCGTTCAAACTGTCCCTGCGCTGGCTGGATCCGCTGCAGCTGTTGCTGTTCGCGAATATCGTCTCGATCGTGGTGCTGTTCACGGTGCTGGCCGGCCAGCGGCGCCTGCACCAGTTGCGCCATTATGCGCCGCGCGACCTCGGGCGCCTCGCCCTGCTCGGGCTGCTGAATCCATTCCTCTACTACATCACGGTCTTCGAGGCCTACGACCTGCTGCCGGCCCAGCAGGCGCAGCCGCTGAACTACACCTGGGCGATCACGCTCGCGCTGCTCTCGGTGCCGCTGCTCGGCCAGCGCATCGGCGCGAAGGCGTTCCTCGCGCTGTTCGTCAGCTACGCCGGGGTCGTGGTCATCGCGACGGAGGGGCGGGTGCTGGCGCTGGAGTTCACCAGCCTGACCGGTGCCCTGCTCGCGCTCGGCAGCACCGTTTTCTGGGCGCTGTACTGGATCTACAACACGCGTGATTCGGGCGACCCCGTAGCCGGCCTTTTCACCGGGTTCTGTTTCAGTCTGCCGTTGATCGTCGTCGCCACGGCCCTGTTCTCGGAACTCGAGATCCCGCCATGGCAGGGCGCGCTGGGCGCGGCGTATGTCGGCATGTTCGAGATGGGGCTCGCGTTCGTTTGCTGGCTGCAGGCACTCAAGCGCTCGAGCACGACGGCGAAGGTGGGCAACCTGATTTTCCTGTCGCCGTTCCTGTCGCTGGTGTTCATCCACTTCCTGGTCGGCGAGGCGATTCACCCGGCGACTTTCATCGGATTGATCTTCATCGTCGCCGGCAACGTCATTCAGCAATGGCCGGCGCGGCGCAGCCGGGCGATCGCGGCACACGAATGAGTATCCCCGCCTTCGAACCGGCCACGGGCCTGCGCGGGCCGCACCGCCAGACGCTGGCGGCATGGCTGATCGGTGGGGGGCCGCGCCCCGCGTGGCGCCCGGAAAGGCTTGAACTCGACGACGGCGACTTCGTCGATCTCGCCCATCTGCCCGGGACCGGCACGACACGCGTATGTATCTTCCACGGACTCGAGGGCTGTATCGACTCGCATTACGTGGGGGCGCTGGCCGCCGCGCTGAACCGCCACGGCCACGCCGTCACGTTCATGCACTTCCGCGGCTGCGGCGGCGAACCGAATCGTCTGCCGCGGGCCTATCACTCCGGCGATACGGGCGATATCGACGCCCTGCTGTCGACGCTGTGCGCGCGCGAACCGGCGGTACCTATGGCGGCGGTTGGCTTCTCGCTCGGCGGTAACGCGCTGCTGAAATACCTGGGCGAACGCGGCGACGCGCTGCCGCTGGCGGCCGCGGTGGCGGTGTCCGTACCGTTCGACCTGGCGGCCTGCGCGGAGCGCATCAACCGCGGGTTCTCGCGCGTCTACCAGCGCTGGCTCATCGACCGGATGAAGCGATCCACGCACGCCCGGGCGCGGCGACTCGGCGGCCTCCCGGTCGACCTGACGGCAGTGGACCAGGCGCGCACCTTCCGCGAGTTCGACGACTGCGTGACGGCACCGCTACACGGTTTCGACGGCGTCGACGACTACTACGCCCGTGCCAGTTCCGCGCCCTGGCTGGGGCGAATAACGACTCCGACGCTGCTGATCCAGGCGCTCGACGACCCCTTCGTCGGCCCTGAACCGGTGCCTGAAGCGGCCGAGGTGGGGCCTCGTACCGAGCGGGCGATAAGCCCGCATGGGGGGCATGTCGGCTTCCTCTCAGGGACTGCGGTGCGACCCGGCCGGTGGCTGCCCCGGGTGATACCCGACTGGGTCGATGCCCGTTTAACGGATCCCAAGGCGCACCCGTGAACCCTCGGACGATCACCCTGCCCGACGGCCGCGCGCTCGCCTGGATGGAATTCGGACCGGCCGACGGCCGCCCGGTCCTCTATTGCCACGGATTCCCGTCCACCGGCGCCGAGGCCGCGTTCGCGGAACAGGCCGCGTATGCGACCGGTGCCCGCGTGCTGGCACCCGACCGCCCCGGGTATGGCCGCTCCGATCACGCGCCCGGGCGGACACTCACCGGCTGGGCCGATGACGCCCTGGCATTGCTCGACCACCAGCGGATCGACACGGCACCGGTAATCGGTTTCTCCGGCGGCGGCCCATACGCGCTCGCCTGCGCCTGGCGACGGCCGGAGCGCTTCCCGCGTGTGGCGACCTTCGGCGCCATGGAGTGGCTTGCCCGTCCCGGAAGCGAGGCGGACATGGCGGCGCTCAGCCAGGTCTCGATCCGGCTGGCACGCCGGTTCCCGCCCGGCCAGGCGGCCATTTTCCGCCTGCTGGCCATCCTCATTCGGGTCGCCCCACAGACCCTCTTCTCGCTGCTGTCGGCCGGCCACTGCCCGGCGGATCGGGCCGTATTCCATGAAGCCCATGTCCGATCCCGCTGGACACGGGCGTTGCACGACAGCGTCATGCAGGGCGCGGTCGGCGCGATCACGGAATTGCGCCTGTACGTGGCGGACCGCCCGTTCGCGCTGGACGATGTCCACGTGCCGGTCGAACTCTGGCACGGGCTCGATGACACGGTGGTACCCAGCCGCCACGGCGAACACCTCGCCGCCGCCCTGCCCCGATGCGACGCACGATTCCTGGCGGACGAAGGCCATTTCTCGACACCGGTCAATGCGATCGCGGAAGCCCTGGAGCGAGTGGTCGCGGACCCGCGCGCACCGCGGACCAGAGACTGAAACAACACCGATGGATCATGGCGTGGTGTAGCGCCCGGCAAGGCATGCCAGCGCGGCGCCAACGAGTGCGATTCTCCCGTCGAACGACCGTCCCGAGTCGCCGACCCCTCGTCGACTCGCCGACCAGAGGACTCGATGTTCTTACCGGACCCCCCGTAGATATCAGTACACCCATCGCGAAGTAATCGCTTCCACTCCGCTCAGGTTCGACATACCGGATTACGGAGCACTTTCGAAACGGGATGGGGGCTACGGGATCACTGGTCGCCGGACTCAGGGATTGCACGTGCCGACCGCATCGGCCGCGCAGGCGCGGCCGTCGATCCACAGCGCGTTGCCGAGCATCGCGCCTTCGAATACGGCGCCCTCGATCCGGGCATCGCGCAGATCCACGTTGCGCAGATCGGCGTTGCGCAGATCCGCGTTGCTCAGGTCCGCCTCGCGCAGGTCGGCCCGGCTCAATGTCGCGCCCCTCAGTACCGCCTCCCCCAGATCGGCATCCATGAGGTTGGCGCGGATCAGGTCCGCGTAATCGAGGCGGGCTCCGGACAGATCCACCGCCGGCAAACGGGCATCACGCAGGGATGCGTTGAGCGCATGCAGCCCCTTCAGCGTGGCTCCCTCGGCGAGGATGATGCCGTCCTTGATGCAGCCGCTCCAGACAACACCCTCACCCGGCGACGCGCTGCAGTCGGGATCTCCCATGAGGCCGTTGCCGAAATCGCGGTACCAGCCGATACCAACCAGCAGGATCACGACTGTGATGAGCCCGGCGAGGACCACGACCGACCCGCGCCGCCCGCGCGCGTTGCCCTCTCGCGGGCGAGGGTGTGCCGCACCCTCGCGATCGGCGCTGCGCTCATCGATCGCGCGGCGGGCCGCCTCGAAACGCGCGCGGCCCTCATCGGTACCGAGATCGCGCATCTCGTCGGGGATCAGTTCGGCACGCTGGGTCAGGGGCTCCCAGCAGCGACCATCCGCACTGACCCGATCACTGAGCCGTAGACGCCCCAGCAGCAGATAACGCTGAACATTGGTCGCTGAATAGGGTCCCTGGACGGCCGTGCTTCGCCGCACGTACCAGACCGATTTTTCCTCGTCCTTATTCACGTCGGCCTAGTTAGCAAACTACGGATTGGGTTTCAACGCCGAACGATATGTCGCAGATACCAGATGAGCTATCGGACGTGACCGGCTCCTAGGCCGACCATTGCAGAATGGCAGATACGGAAGGGAGGAAGTGGTGGAGCCAGGCGGGATCGAACCGCCGACCTCCTGCATGCCATGCAGGCGCTCTCCCGGCTGAGCTATGGCCCCACGTCAGGAGCGCGAAGAATACTGATCGCGGCCGGAGTCCGTCAAGTCTCTGTTCACCACGACGGGCATTTCACCCGCACCCCGCTACGGCATCCGGGAGGGCCGATCGGGGGTCAATCCACGGTGACGGGGTGCTATCCTCCCGGGCTGGCCAGCATCGGAGCCGATACCATGGATCGGCCGGGGTTCGCGGGCCATGAGCAACAAGCCCCCCAGCAGCGGAGGATATCCGGTATGACGGACAGCCTGACCCGGTCGGCCGACAGCGGCATCGATGTCGAGGTCATTACCATCGGCACGGACGCACCCGGACCCACGCTGGCGGACGATCTGGTCGCCGGCTTCGAGCGCACTCCGAAATCGCTGCCGCCGAAATATTTCTATGACGAACACGGCTCCGCCCTGTTCGATCGGATCTGCGACACGCCGGAGTACTATCCGACGCGCACCGAGGATGCGGTGCTGCACGAATGCGCGCCGGAGGTCCTGGCGCGCCACCCCGCGGAGCACATCATCGAACTCGGCAGCGGCACCAGCCGCAAGACCCGTCGTCTGCTCGATGCCTGCGAGCGCACCGGGCTGGCACCCCGCTACTGGCCGCTCGATGTCTGCCCTGAAGTCGTCCGTGAAGCCGGTGCGACCCTGCGGTCGGAGTACCCATGGCTGGGGGTAACCGGACTCGCCGGCGACTATCTCGGTGGCCTCGACACGCTGCCGGCACCGCCCGGGCGACGCCTGTACGTATTCCTGGGCGGTACGCTTGGCAATTTCACGGCCGACGAGTCGGTCGCCTTCCTCGCCGACCTCGCCCGCTGCATGCAGCCCGGGGACGCCCTGCTGCTGGGCGTCGACCGCGTCAAGGACCCGCAGGTCCTGGAGGCGGCCTACGACGACGCCGCGGGCGTTACGGCGGCCTTCAACCTGAATCTGCTGAACGTGCTGAACCGCGAGCTGGGCGCTGACTTTCCGCTCGACGCATTCCGCCACCGCGCGCGCTACGACCGCGAACAGCAGCGCATCGAGATGTACCTCGATGCCCAGCGGGCGTTCAGCGTGCAGGTACCCGCGCTGGAGCGCAGCTGGGAGTTCGCCGCGGGCGAGTCGATCCTGACCGAGATCAGCCGCAAGTTCACGCCGGCGGATATCGAGGAGGAACTGTCCCGCGCGGGCCTGTCGCTGGACACGGCCTTCGAGCCGGACAACGGCTACTTCTCGCTGCTGCTGGCGCGGCCGGCGGCCGGCACCCGCGACTGAGCCGGGCCGCGCTCAGGACTGTGCGCCGGGCGTTGTGCGGAGCTGCAAGCGCCTGCGCAGCCAGCGGGCCAGTGCATCGACGCCGATGTTCAGCACCGCGGTAACGAGGATGAGGATGAACGCGACGTCGAACCGGATGGCCTCCATCGCACTGTCGACGTAGAAGCCGAGCGTGGTTATACCGAGGATGCCGAGGATCGCCGTCTCCCGCATGATGATCTCCCAGCGGTAGAACAGCAGCGCGAGGAACGGCCCGTACACCCTGGGCAGGATCTCGTAGCCGTAACGCTCGACACCGGCGGGCGCATCACTGCGCAACTGGATCTCGTTGCTGCGCCGCCCGATCAGGTGGCCGATGATTCCGGCGTTATGGATCGCCAGCGCAATCACCGCCGGCAGCATGGACGGCCCCCAGAGCTGCAGCAGGATGTAGGCCAGCAGATACTCGGGCGTGGTCCGAGCCACCACCAGGATGCCGTGACCGACCGTGCGGCTGATCCGCCCGGTGAAGTGGCGTGAGACCAGCGGGAAGGCCGCAAGGGCCAGCGCGCCGGTCACCACCAGGGCGATCTGGGTGAGGATGACGGTCGCGATCACGCCCGGCAGCGCCTCGCTGGCCAGGATATCCCCGAGCCACATTGCGAACGCGGCCCAGCCCTCGCCGTCCTGCAGCGGTGCCGGGACGATATCCTGGGTGAAGAAGCGGCTGACGTTGCCCCACACGATCGGCAGACCGCTGCCAAGCAGGAACGGGGCCGCCAGCAGGTAGAACGGCAGGAGCCGCGGCCGCGCCCAGAGCCGCAGCGTGGCCACCAGCACGTAGAAGGTCAGAAGCAGCATGCCGACCTCGGAATACAGCCCCTGCGAGAACGCCGACTCCAGATGGAAGCCCAGCGTCGGCATGCCGACGAAACCGAGCACGGCGCTGGAACGCAGCCCGCATTCCAGGCGGTACGCGGTGTAGCTGGCGATATGCGGCCAGGCGTCCGGCACGCGCGCGAACAGGAACCTCGCCAGTACGCCGGTACCGGCGGGCAGCGTGCGTTCCGGCTGCGGATCGGCCTCGTCGAGGATCTCCGAGTAGACCTTGGCAAACACGCCGGCATACGGGATGGCGATGGCCAGCACGCCGGTCAGCGGATGCAGGCCGAAACACTGCAGGAAGATCAGCGCCCAGAACAGTTCGTGGATCGCGCGCACGAAGGCACAGCCGGTGCGCACCGGCCAGTGGCGGAAGCCGAGTGCGAGCACGAAACCGCCGGCGGCGCCGAGCGCCACGCCGACGAAGGCGAACGCGACCGTCCGCACCAGCGCCATCGCGACCGAATCGAGGACGGTCGGGTCCGGCGTCAGCAGTCCGAGCAGCAGTCGCCCGAGTTCGGTCCACGGCTCGACCGCGCTGATCTCGAGGTCGGCGAAAGGCAGGAAGAACAGCGCGACGGCGACGAAGCCGAGGCTCGTGCGGACGGCGGGGGCGCGGATCATGATCGCGCCGGCTAGCCGGTCGCCCGGCCGGGCTCCATCGGCTCGGCGTACAGCGGAGCCAGATCCCCTTCGGTCAGCCGGTCGCTCGGCTCATCGAGCACGATGTGACCGTCGTTGAGACCGACCACCCGATCACTGTAGCGCAACGCGAGTTCGATATCGTGCAGTGCCAGCACGGCCGTGCCGTAGGCCGCGGTCAGGGCCTGCATGACGCCGTTGGCGCGCGGGCCATCGAGCGCCGAGACCGGTTCGTCCGCCAGCAGGATGTCCGCGTCCTGGTAGAGGCAACGGCCCACGGCCACGCGCTGGCGCTGGCCACCGGAGAGCTCACCCGCGCGCGAGCGGATCCGCTCGGCCATGCCCAGCGGTTCGAGTACCGCGCGCACCGCGGCCTGCTCCGTTTTCATCGGCCGGACGAGGTTCGCGAGGTTGTACCAGACGGTGTGGCGATTCAGCCGACCCATGTAGACGTTGTGGAACACGGACAGCGAGTCGACCAGCCCGAGCTCCTGCGGCATGATCGCGATGTCGCGTCGCGCGGGATCGTGCAGCAGCTTGAGCAGGGTCGACTTGCCGGCCCCGCTGCGGCCGACCAGCGCGACCCGCTCGCCCGCGGCCACGGACAGGTCGATCGGTCCCAGTGCCCGCTCGCCGCCGTAGCTGGCGCGGGCCCCGGCCAGCGACAGCACCGTCATCTACCGATCAGATCGAGCTGGCGCGCCGTCTCGCGGATTGTTTCGTAGTCATCGTTGTCCGCCGGGATGAATCCCTTGCGCGGGAAGCTCGCCAGCAGTTCCGGATCATCCATATCGAGCAGCGCCTGCTGCACGCGCTCCGTGAAGCCGTCGCCGAAGCGCTCGTCGACATCCCCACGGACCGTCCACTGATAATCCGCGTACGGCGGTGTGCGGTAGATCACCTTGACCGCGTCGGTATCGATTTTGCCGGCCTCCTTCTGCGCCTCCCAGACCTTGTAGTTTAGGGCGCCCACCTGGTACGTGCCGGATTCCACCAGCGCGATCGTGCGCGTGTGGTTGCCGGAAAAGCCCACGCGGCGGAAGACCTCGTTCGGGGGCGCGTCGAAGCGCTGTCGGATATGGAATTCCGGCATCAGGCGACCCGAGGTGGAACCCTTGGAGCCGAAAGTGAACGTCAGCCCCTCGATACCGGCCGGCAGCTCGTCGGCGGGTTCGAGGCCGGTACTATGGTGGGCGATGAAGTACGTCCGGAAACGCGCGTCTTCCTCGCCCTGGGCGAGTGCCCGCGACCCGGGCACCGCCTCACGGGCGCGCACGCCCGAGAGTCCCCCGAACCATGCGAGCTGTACCTGGTTGTTGCGGAAAGCGCTGACGGCGGCCGAGTACGACTTGACCGGGACATAGCGTACGTCGCGGTCGAGTTCGGCCTCAAGGTACTCGGCGACCCGATCGAAGCGCTCGCGCAGCTTCGTCTCGTCCTGGTCCGGGATCGCGGTGAACACCAGCGTTTCCTGCGCCGCCACCGGCGACGCGAACACCGCCAGTAAAGCAGCGGCCAGTACTGCGACCATAAGGCCAGGCCCATCGATAATCTCTCGACGAAGATTCATTGCAAACCCCTTCTCGTTCGTTTTCGTGGAATTGGTCCGTTCAGCGTGCACAGGTCCGGAAGCCGGTGAACAGGTCGTTGCGCCCCGGCAGGAAGAAGTTGCGGTGCATGTTGTGCACGAGGCGCGGCCGGGTCGGCCAGGCGCCGCCGCGCAGCACGCGTCGATCCTCCTTGAACCACGGCTGCGAATAGTCTCGGTACAGCCCGGCCTCGAAGCCCGGATAGGGTCGGAACAGGCTGCTGGTCCACTCCCAGACATTGCCCAGCATCTGCCGGCAGCCGCAGCCGCTGTCCCCATCCGGCAGCGCGGCGACATCCACCCGGCCGAGCCGATAGCCGTCGAGGTTGGCGTGGCGCGCTTCGGGGCGTTCATCGCCCCACGGATAGATCCGTTTACCGGGCGTCAGTTCCCGGCCCGAGGCGTCGGGCACGCGACTCGCGGCGACCTCCCACTCGAGCTCGGTCGGCAGCCGCCGCCCGGCCCAGTTGCACCAGGCTTCGGCCTCCCAGTAGCTGACGAAGGAGACCGGCTGATGCGGCGCCAGCGGCCACCACTGGTCGAACAGGCGCTGCTCACGCCCATTGGGCCCGTCGCGCCAATTGCGTGGCGCCGTTACTCCCTGCTCCTGGATGTACTGCCAGCCTTCCTCGCTCCACCACCTGGGGTCGTTGTAGCCGCCGGCATCGATGAAGGCCTCGAATTCGGCATTGGTGACCGGCGCCCGGGCGATCGAGAACGGCTCGACGACAAGCCGCTGCGCGGGTTTCTCGTTGTCGAAACGGAACGGCGCCTCCGCATCCGCCTCCGAGCCGAGTACGTGCTCTCCGCCCGGCACCTGGACATCGCCGGGCCACGGTCCGCTCGGCTCCGCCGAAGGCAGTCGGTCGGGCACCGTGATCGCCGGTTGCGGATCGCCGAGGGTCTGGCGGCTCCAGAAGAACGCCTCGCCGTGCATGTCCTCGTGCAGCAGCGTCAGCTGGTAGATGTGGGTCTGCTCGGCGCTCGCCTCGCCGCCATCGGGCAGACGCGCCAGCATGGCCGCCTGGATGCGGTCGAGGTATTCATGCGTGCGGGCGCGGTCGGGCAGCGGCAATTCCCAGCGCGGATCGTGCGCGATGGCACTCGAGTCGTAGAGCTGCTCCGCCTCCGGGATCTGGTACGCGTCCAGACCGTACAGTTTGCGCAGCGCGAAATAGTCGTGGAAGAAACCGACGTGGCCCAGTTCCCAGAGCGGTGGGTTGACGATGCTAAGCTTGGGCCCGAGTTGCCGATCGCCCGTCAGATCGTCGGTCAACTCGTACGTGCGCCGGCGGGCATCCGTCAGCATGGCGGCCAGTTCTTCGGCGGGCAGCCGCCGACTATCGGGAACCTCGATCATGGAGAACTCCTTGCCTGTTCGCTCGGGTCCAGCGGTCACGCTCGTGACGCCTGCACCCCCGCGCTCGCGGGCCGGCAACCGCGCCACCGCGGGTCGCTGGGCCCGTTTCCTGCGGGAATCGGGCTATCGGGTGTCGATCCGTGAGCCCGCCGACGCGGCAGAGCACACCGCGCGGGCCGGCGATCTTATGGTAGCACTGCACGCGTGGCGCAGCGCCGAGGCCATCGAGGCATTCAGCGATCGCTGGCCCGAACGGCCCTTGATCGTCGCCCTCACCGGTACCGACATCTATCGCTTTCAGTCGAGCCACCGGCAGACCACGCACGCGGCAATGGACCGGGCGCATGCGCTGATCGGTTTACACGACGACGTTCGCTTCGACATACCCTCACGGTTTCATGCGCGCCTGCATATCGTGCACCAGTCCGCCGCGCCGCTGCCCGCGGGGCGCCCCGGGCCGTCCCGGCGGCATTTCACCGTCTGCGTCATCGGGCACCTGCGGGCGGAGAAGGATCCGCTGCGCGCGGCCCTTGCCGCGCGCGGTCTGCCGACGGATTCATCGATCCGCGTCGTCCACGCCGGGCGCGCGCACAGCGACGACCAGGCCGAGGCCGCGCGGGCCGAACAGGCGCGCAATCCGCGTTTTGTCTGGCAGGGGGAGCGCCCCCACTGGCAGATCCGGCGACTCATGGCCCGCTCCCGTGCCATGGTCATGAGTTCGGTCATGGAAGGCGGCGCCAATGTCGTCTCCGAGGCCTGTGTCGCGGGCCTGCCCGTGATCGCCTCCGACATCCCGGGCAACCGCGGCCTGCTGGGCGCGGACTACCCCGCTTATTTTCCCGCGCGCGACAGCCAGGCCCTGCGGGCACTGCTCCTGCGCGCCGAACGCGAGCCCGACTTCCTCGATACCCTCAGAGCGCGCTGCAGCGAGCGCGCGTCCTGGTTCACGCCGGCGGCGGAGCGCGCCGCCCTGGTGCGGGCCGTGGAGGCCGTCAGGCCCTGAGGACGATGGGCTCCAGCGCCTCGCCCTGCGCATGCACGCGGCCAATGATGGTCGCCTCCGCATAGCCGCTGGCGTGCAGCGCCGCGATGCAATCTTCCGCCCGCTCCGCAGGCACGGACGCCAGCAGGCCCCCGGCGGTCTGCGGATCGAAGACCAGCGGATAGCGCGGGTGGTCCGCCATCTCCGCCTGGTTGCGCAGCGCCCGCCGCAGCCGCACGTTGGCCGGCTGCAGCGAACTGAGCACGCCGGCCGCAATGGTTTCCTCCGCCCCGTCGAGCACCGGCAACGCGGACAGATCGACCTCCGCGTCCACCTCCGAGGGCCGGGTCATCTCCACCAGGTGCCCGAGCAGGCCGAAGCCGGTAACGTCGGTGCAGGCGGTCGCACCATGCTCCAGCAGGCAGGCGGCACCGCGGCGGTTGGACTGGCACATCGCCGCGAGGGCGCCATCGATCCAGCGGCCACGGGCATCGAGCGTTGGATGGGCGGCGAACAGCGTGCCGGTGCCCAGCGGCTTGGTCAGGATCAGGCAGTCGCCGGCCTGCATACCGCCCTTTTGCAGGGTTTTGCTGCCGTCATCCGCCACCAGCCCGTTAATGGCGAAACCGAGCGCCAGTTCACGCCCCTCGCCGCTGTGCCCGCCCACGAGCGCGCACTCGGCATCGTTCAGTATCTCCAGGGCGCCGGACATCATCTGAAACAGCGTGTCCTCGACCTTGCTCTCCAGCCCCGGGGGCACGGTCGCGATCGCCATCGCACTCTGCGGATCCGCGCCCATCGCGAAGATGTCACCCAGGGCATGGTTGGCCGCCACCTGACCGAACACATACGGGTCTTCGATGAAGGCGCGGAAGAAATCCACGGTATGGACCATCGCCATGCCTGGCGGCACCCGGACAACCGCCGCGTCGTCGGGGGCATGCAGACCGACCAGGATATCGTCGCGCGCGATCGGCCGCAGGTTGCCGAGCGCATTCGACAGCGTCCCGGCCCCGACCTTCGCGCCGCAGCCGCCACAGCGCATCGCGACCGCGGAAATGGCCTGGGCGGCCTCCTCGCGCTCGAGCTGCACGCCGGACTGGCCGGAACCGCTCGCCTCCTCCTCCATGCGCGGCAGATCGTTGAACTTGGCCATGAAGCGCCGGTCGATCCAGTCCTTCCAGCGCCAGGTCCAGCGGCCATGCAGGGCGAGCGCGCCGCGTGAAGCCACCGCATAGCGGTCTCCCGTGCTGATCAGGGCGAGCCACGAACGCTGCGGGCGGTACGGGCGCAGCCTCCGCCCCTTGACCGCGCGGCGCAGGTTCTCGGCCAGCGGCGGCCCCATGCGCACGGCGAAGACGCCCGACTTGGCCCGGGGATGGGCATCCATGCTGGCGATATCGCCCGCGGCGAAGATGCGGTCATCGGTGACCGTCTGCAGGGTCTCGCGCACGCGGATGAAACCGCCCTTGTCCAGCTCCAGCCCGGTGTTCTCCAGCCACGGCGCACCGCCGGCCTGGGTCACCCAGACGATCTCGTCGGCTTCCAACTGAACGCCGCCGCTGCCATGGAGCAGCCCCGGCGTAACCTCGTCGACGGCGACGCCCCGGTGCAGGACGACCCCCCGGTCGACCAGCGTGCGCTCGAACAGGTTGCGCACAAGGGCGTTGTGTGTGGGCAGGATCTCGTCGCTGGCATCGAACAGATGCAACTCCAGCTCGTCCGGATCACGGCCACGCTCGCGCAGCTCGCCGCGGAGGCGGTACTGCATCGCCAGGGTCAGCTCGACGCCCCCGGCACCGGCGCCGACGACCGCGATCCGGGTGCGCCCGGGGTGGGCACGGACGCGTTCCAGCAGCGCCTGCCAGCGGGCGTCGAAGCGATGGATCGGCTTGACCGGGACGACGTTGTCCGCCGCACCGGTCACGCGCTGGACCTGGGGCGTGGAACCGATATTGATCGAGAGCTGGTCGTACGGGACCGGGGGGCGGTCGGCGCAATGCACCGTGCGCGCCCCGCGATCGATGCCGACCGCCTCGGCGTGGTAGAAGCGCGCGCCGGCGAACACCGCCAGCCGGGCGAGATCGATGTGGACATCGTCATAGCCGTAATGGCCGGCGATGTAGCCTGGCAGCATGCCGGAGTACGGCGTGTGGCTGTCCCGGCAGATCAGGGTGAGGCGCACGCCCGGAACGGGGTTCATGGCAAAGCGCCGCAGGACGCCTACGTGGCTGTGACCACCGCCCACGAGGACGATATCCCGGAGTACGGGCTGATCAGGTTGCTGCATTCGCGCTATCCCCGTTGGATGCCGTCACCGCGCGGACGGCCCGGAGGCCCCGGCGTGTGAAGGATGCTGCCCGTGGCGCGGTGCCGGGGCGGTACTGGGCTCAGGCCGCCTCGCGCGTGCGCCCGATCGCCCGGTCCAGGCGATAAAGCGTGCGCTCGCGCCCGAGCAGTTCGAGCGTAGTATCGATGGGCGGCGACACCGGCGTGCCGGAGACGGCGACCCGTACCGGCTGTGCCACCTTGCCCATCCCCAGTTCGAGTTCCTGCGCGACACCGCTGATCGCCTCATGGATCGCGGCGGCGTTCCAGCCCTCGGGGAATTCGAGCCCGGCGAGTTCGGCGCGCACCCGCTCAAGGGGTTCCGTCGCGGCGCCACCGAGATGCTTGCGCACGGCCTTTTCGTCCCACTCGAGGAAATCCTGGAACAGGAAGCGGCTGCTCTCGACGAGTTCCACGAGGGTGGTGCTGCGCTCGCGCTGCGCCTTGACCAGGTCTGCAAGATGCGGCCCGCTGGCGGGATCGATCTCGGCCTGTTCGAGGTAATAGCGCAGGCGCCACGCGACGTCGTCCGGGTGCAGCGATTTCAGGTACTGCTGATTGAGCCAGCGCAGTTTCTCCGGATTGAAGGTCGACGCCGAGTGGTTCACGTCGCCCAGGTCGAAGTGCTCGATCATCTCCCCGCGCGAGAAGATCTCCTGATCGCCGTGCGCCCAGCCGAGACGGACAAGGTAGTTCATCAGCGCCTCCGCCAGATACCCCTCTTCAGCGTACTGCATCACGCTCACGGCACCGTGGCGCTTCGACAGGCGCTTGCCGTCGGGCCCGAGGATCATGGGCACGTGGGCGTAATTCGGCGGTTCGACATCCAGCGCACGCAGCATGTTGATCTGGCGCGGCGTGTTGCTCACGTGATCATCGCCGCGGACGACGTCGGTCACCCCCATGTCGTAATCATCGACGACCACGCAGAAATTGTAGGTCGGCGAGCCATCGGAGCGGCAGATGACCAGATCGTCCAGTTCGGCGTTGGCAACCGCTACTCGGCCGCGGATCCGGTCATCGAACACCACCTCGCCCTCGAGGGGGTTTTTGAACCGGATGCAGGGCGTCACGCCTTCCGGCGGCGTTTCGTCATTGTCGCGCCAGTAGCCGTCATAACGCGGTTTCTCGCCGCGTGCACGCTGCGCCTCGCGCAGTTCGTCGAGTTCCTCCTTCGTGCGGAAGCAGTAATACGCCTTGCCCGTCGCCAGCCAGTCGTCGAGCACTTCGCGATAGCGCTCGCCCCGCTCGCTCTGGAAGTACGGACCCTCGTCATGGTCAAGGCCGAGCCAGTGCATACCCTCCAGGATCGCACGCGTGGCCTCCTCGGTGGAGCGATCACGATCGGTATCCTCCACGCGCAGGATGAAGCGGCCGCCGTGACGGCGTGCGTGCAGCCAGGAAAACAGCGCGGTGCGGGCACCCCCGATATGCAAAAAACCGGTCGGGCTCGGGGCGAAGCGGGTAACGACACTCATGGGCAGAGCTCTTGAAAACGGTCGCGCATTCTAGCAAAAGCCCCGCGGTCGCTGAATGGCATTCGCACGACACGGCGCGATATCTTTTTCTGCCTGTACCGGGAAATCGGTAACTCCTTCTCCGCCCGACCGGCGGTTCCAAGACCAAATCTCCGGGCCTTTTGCTACCTTGTGCGTATTCGGCGGGCCCACCGAGGCCCGTCCCTGCGAATCCGCCAAACCAGTGGGAGAAACACCATGCTTCTGGGTGTACCGAAAGAGATCAAGACGAACGAGAACCGCGTCGGACTGACACCCACATCGGTGCGCGAAGTGGTCGAACACGGCCACCAGGTCATCGTCGAGACGCAGGCCGGTTCCAACATCGACTTCTATGACGACGATTACCGCAGCGCCGGCGCCGAGATCGTCGACGACGCCGCCACCGTCTTCGCCCGCGCGGACATGGTCGTCAAGGTCAAAGAACCACAGCCGAGCGAGACGCGCCAGTTGCGCCCCGACCAGGTGCTGTTCACCTTCCTGCATCTGGCGCCGGACCCGGAACAGACGACCGGCCTGCAGGAGTCCGGCTGCACGGCGATCGCCTACGAAACCGTCACCAGCGACCGCGGCGGCCTGCCGCTGCTGGCACCGATGTCCGAGGTCGCCGGCCGCATGGCCGCCCAGGCGGGCGCGCGTTGCCTCGAGAAGATCATGGGCGGCCGCGGCCTCCTGCTCGGCGGCGTGCCCGGTGTCGGCCCGGCAAAGGTGACGGTGCTTGGCGGCGGCGTGGCAGGCAACAACGCCACGCGCATGGCCACCGGCATGGGCGCCGACGTGACGGTGCTCGACAAATCCCTGCCCCGCCTGGCCCAGCTCGACGACCAGTACATGGGCCGGATCCGCACGCTCTACTCGACGGTCGAGTCCGTCGAGCAGTGCGTGATCGAGGCCGATCTCGTCATCGGCACGGTCCTGCTGCCGGGCGCCGCAGCCCCGAAACTGGTCAAGCGCGACATGCTCAGGCACATGAAGTCGGGCGCCGTGATCGTCGACGTTTCGGTCGACCAGGGCGGCTGCTGCGAGACCACGAAGGCCACCACGCACAGCGATCCCACCTACATCATTGATGACGTCGTGCACTACTGCGTGGCCAACATGCCGGGCGCGGTTGCCCGCACCTCGACCATCGCGCTCAACAACGCGACGCTGCCGTTCGTGGTAAAGCTCGCGAACAAGGGCGTGTGGCCAGCACTCGCCGAGGACCGGCATCTGGCGAACGGGCTCAACGTCTGCCGTGGTCAGGTGACCTACGAGGCGGCCGCGCGTGACCTCGGCCGCGAGTACACGGACCCGCAGCGTTTCATCAACAACGGCAAGGGCCCCGACGCGGAGGCAGCGTGATGGGCGCCCGTAACGCGGTACAGCTCGACGACATGCGCCTGTTCCGCGAGCAGGCGTACATCAACGGCAAATGGTACGCCGCCGACGACAAGGGGGTGATCGAGGTCACCAACCCGGCCGATGAGAGCGCGCTCGGCACGATCCCGCACATGGGAGCGCCCGAAACGGCACGCGCCATCGATACGGCGCACACGGCGCTGGCGACCTGGCGGCGCCAGCTGGCCCATGAGCGCGCCGATCACCTCATGGCCTGGCACGCGGAGATGCTCGCCCACAAGGAAGACCTGGCGCGGCTGATGACGCTCGAACAGGGCAAGCCGATCGGCGAATCGCGCGGCGAGATCGATTACGCCGCCTCGTTCATCCGCTGGTACGCCGAGGAGGCGCGGCGCCTGTACGGCTGCACGATCCCGACGCACCTGCATGGGCGCACGCTGTTCAGCCAGCATGACCCCGTGGGCGTCGTCGCCTGCATCACGCCCTGGAATTTCCCCGCGGCGATGATCACGCGCAAGGCGGCCGCGGCGATCGCGGCCGGCTGCCCGGTGATCGTACGCCCGGCCTCCGAGACGCCCTACTCGGCGCTGGCGCTGGCCGAACTGGCCGATCGTGCCGGTCTGCCGGAGGGGGTGTTCTCGGTCGTCACCGGCGATGCGCGCCCGATCTGCGGCGAGTTCTTCCGCGACTCCCGGGTGCGGGCGATGTCGTTCACCGGCTCCACCGAGGTAGGCCGCCTGCTCATCGAGCAGGGCGCGCAGACCGTAAAGAAGATGTCGATGGAGCTCGGCGGCCATGCACCGTTTTTGGCCTTTGACGACATGGACCCGAAGGAGGCCGCGGAGATGGCCGTGGCGGCGAAATTCCAGACCACGGGTCAGGACTGCCTGGCGGCCAACCGCATCTACGTGCAGCGCGGGATCTATGAAACGTTCCTCAAGCACTTCCAGGCCGCGACCGACAGGCTCAAGGTCGGCACCGGCTTCGAGGAAGGCGTCGAGCTTGGCCCGTTGATGAACCAGGGCGCGGTCGACAAATGCCAGGACCACGTGGATGACGCGGTGGCCCAGGGTGCACGGGTGCTCACCGGCGGTGACCGGCACGAGCGCGGCGGCCTGTTCTACCAGCCGACCGTGCTGGCCGACGTCACGCCGCAGATGAAAATCTCCTGCGAGGAGACGTTCGGCCCGGTCGCGTCGGTCGCCGCGTTCGACGAGGAGGACGAGGCCCTCAGGCTCGCCAACGATACCGAGTATGGCCTGGTGGCGTATCTGTTCACCCACGACAATTCGCGCATACTGCGCCTGTCGGAATATCTCGAGTACGGCATGGTCGCGGTCAACTGCGTGAAGATCACCGGCGCGCCGATCCCGTTCGGCGGTTTCAAGCAGTCCGGTCTGGGTCGCGAGGGTGGCCACGAGGGCATTACCGAATTCACCGAAGTCAAGTACGTGTGCATGGCGTTTTGACGCCGCACCAGAGGGAGAATGACATGACCAACGAATTGCCGAAGAACATGACGCCGGAAGAGATCGATCAGCGCACGGTCTTTCACCCGTCCACGCATCTGAAGAACCATGCGCACGGGACCGCCGGTACACCCCGGATCATCGAACGCGGTGATGGCATCACCATCACCGACAAGCAGGGCAAGCAGCTGATCGATGGATTCGCCGGTCTGTACTGCACCAACGTCGGCTATAACCGCCAGGAGATCACGGAGGCGATCTCGAAGCAGGCCGAGAAGCTCGCGTTCTATCACTCGTATGTCGGCCATTCCCACGAGCCGCTGATCCAGCTCTCGGAACGCTTGATCCGCATGGCGCCCAGGGGCATGAGCAAGGTCTATTACGGGCAGTCCGGTTCGGACGCGAACGAGACCCAGGCCAAGCTGGTCTGGTACTACAACAACATCCTCGAGCGCCCGGAGAAGAAGAAGATCATCTCCCGCCAGCGCGGCTATCACGGCTCGTCGGTGACGTCGGGCTCGATGACCGGGCTGCCGGTGTTCCACAACGCGTTCGATCTGCCGCTGCCGCAGATCAAACACACCAGCACCCCGCACTGGTACTGGAACCACGAGGAAGGCGAGACCGAGGAGCAGTTCTCCAGGCGCTGCGCCGACGATCTCGAGAAGATGATCGTCGACGAGGGCCCGGAGACGGTGGCCGCTTTCATCGCCGAACCCGTGCTGGGCACCGGCGGCATCATCCCGCCGCCGAAGGGCTACTGGGCCGAGATCCAGAAGGTCCTGAAGAAGTACGACGTGCTGCTGATCGCCGACGAGGTCGTCACCGGCTTCGGCCGTATCGGATCCGATTTCGGTTCCGATTACTACGGCATGGAACCGGACCTGATGACCGTCGCCAAGGGCATCACCAGCGGCTACCTGCCGCTGTCGGGTGTGATCGTCGGTGAAAAGGTGTGGGAGGTGCTCGAACAGGGTGCCGAGCAGATGGGCCCGATCGGCCATGGCTACACCTACTCGGCGCACCCACTGTGCGTGGCCGCGGCCAATGCCAACCTCGACATCATCGAGCGCGAGGGTTTGACCGCGAACGCCCGCGATACCGGCGCCTACATGCAGGAGCAGATGCAGGCGGCCTTCAGTGACCACCCGATCGTCGCGGAAGCCCGCGGCGTGGGCCTGCTGAGCGCGCTCGAGTTCGCTGCCGACGGCGAGAAGCGCAAGGCCTTCGATCCGTCACTCAAGGTCGGTGCGCGCATCTCGGCCGCCTGCAACGAGCGCGGCCTGATCGCCCGTGCCATGCCGCACGGCGACATACTCGGCTACGCGCCACCGCTGATCGTGAACCGCGAGCAGGTCGATCAGATCGTCGCCATCTCGCGCGAGGCCGTCGACGCGGTCACCGACGAGCTCGTGCGCGAAGGCAACATGAAGGCCGCCTGAGCCATGGCGGGAGACGCACGCCCGCTCGGCGCCGCGCATGGCGTGACGCTCAGGGACGTCTTCCGCGCGCGGTCGCGCCTGCCGCACGGCATCGGGCACTCCCCGATCGTCCGTGCAGACTGGCTCGACGAAGCCGCCGGTACCGCGGTCTGGTTCAAGGATGAAACCGTCAGCCCGACGAGCGCTTTCAAGATCCGCGGTGCGACCAATGCCATCGCGGCACTGGACGCGGACGCGCGCTCGAAGGGCGTCATTACGGTGTCTACCGGTAACCACGGCCGCGCCGTGGCCTACGCGGCCGCGGCGGCCGGGGTGCGCGCCATCGTCTGTCTGTCCGAACTGGTCCCCGAATATCGCCGCGAGGCCATTCGCCGCCTCGGCGGCGATGTCCGCGTGGTCGGACGCAACCAGGACGAGGCCGAGGAAGAGGCGCAACGGCTCGCCGACAACGAGAGTCTGACCCTCGTTCCGCCGTTCGACGATCCATTGATCGTCGCCGGTCAGGCCACGATCGGCCTCGAACTCGCGGAAGCGCTGCCGGACATCGCCACGGTGCTCGTCGGCCTCTCGGGCGGCGGTCTCGCCGGTGGCATCGCGCTGGCGCTCAAATCGATCAACCCGGATGTCCGCATCATCGGTCTGTCGACCGATAACGGCGGCGCCGCGATGTACGAAAGCATCCACGCGGGTCGTCCCGTCCCGGTACCGGAACCACCCAGCCTCGCCGACAGCCTGGGCGGCGGCATCGGTCTGGAAAACCGCTGCACATTCGGACTCTGCCGCGACCTGATCGACGACGTGATCCTGCTGTCCGAGGCCGAGATCGCCGAGGGCATGCGCGCGGTCTATCGCAACCAGCGCATGATCGCCGAAGGCTCCGCCGCCGTCGGCCCGGCCGCCCTCGTCGCCGGTCGCACCGCCGCCCTGCCCGGCCCGGTCGCCTGCATCATCAGCGGCAACGTCGTCGACATGGACGTATTTACGGCCATCATTAACGGTGCGAATGGTTTGCCGTAGCGCTCCGGGCCATGCAAACGGGTTATTGTCTCTCGCCAAGACGCCAAGCGCGCCAAGAAAACCATTGAGAATTGTTTCTTGAGGCAATGGAGACCACCACAATCACGGCGAGAATCTCGAACAGCGTTGGAACTGCAGTTCGGGCCACTCCATTTTTTGCCTTCCTTGGCGTGCTTGGCGTCTTGGCGAGAGATCGGTTTTTGATGCTCCAGAAAGTTCTCCGGAGACGATGCCATGACGATCACGGTACTGAGTGAATCGGAACTGCGCGAATGCGCCACGCTCGATGCGCGGGCCGTGGACACGATCGCCGGGGCCTTCGCGGCGCTGCATCGGGGCGAGGTCGTGATGCCGCCGGTGCTGTCGATGGACCTGCCCGAGCAGAACGCCGAGGTTGACGTGAAGATGGCCTGGATCCGCGGTTTTGACGGCTTCGCCGTCAAGATCAGCCCTGGATTTTTCAATAACCCGTCGCTGGGACTGCCCAGCCTGTCGGGCATGATGGCGCTGTTCTCGGCCGAGACCGGTCGCGTCCAGGCCGCACTGCTGGACAACGGCTGGCTGACCGATATGCGTACCGCCGCTGCCGGTGCCGTCGCGGCGCGTTACCTCGCGCGCGAGAACGCCCGCGTCGCCGCGGTGCTGGGGACCGGCCTGCAGGCGCGGCTGCAACTCGAAGCATTGAAGCTCGTGCGCCCGATTGAACGGGTCATCTTCTGGGGCCGCAATGTCGATCGTGCCCGCGAATGCGCCAACGACTGCGCCACGCGGCTCGGGATCAAGACCGAGGTCGCGGACACGGCAACCGAATCGGTACGCGCCGCCGATATCGCGATCACCACCACGCCAGCGCAGGCGCCGATCCTGGACACCGACGCGCTGCATCCCGGCCTGCATATCACGGCCATGGGCTCCGACGCCGAGGGCAAGAACGAGATCGACCCGACCGCCCTCGCCGCCGCCGATCTGCTGGTCTGCGACCGCCAGGCGCAATGCGCCGAGCGCGGCGAGCTGCGCAGCGCGATCGCCGCGGGCACCATCGGCGCCGATACCGTTGTGCCCGAGCTCGGCGCCTTATGTGCCGGCGACCACCCCGGACGCGAGAACGACGAGCAGATCACCATCGCCGACCTGACCGGCACCGGTGTCCAGGACACGGCTATTGCGGTGTTGGCGCTCGAGGAAGGCGTAAACAACGGTTTCGGGACGCGGATCGAAGCGTGAAGATTCTTCAGTCGGCAGGCGGCAGATCGTAGGCCGGCTTTTGCCGAAGGCAACAGCCGGCATGCACCTGCGCGAGGCGGTCGCTCGTCCGCCGGCTGGCTCCCTTCGGTCGCAAGCCGGCCTACCGCAATGCGGTAAGGCCCGCCTACGCGGGATACGACCAACGCACAGGCGCGCCCCGGCGAGACCATTCGCTGACCGGGATAGCCAACCGCCGTGCCACGGATGCGCGCGTTCGTCTTCGGCGAAAACGCGCGTACGCGCGAGCCGAATGCGCGCAGCACGCGCAAAGCGTCCGGGCGACTGCACAAAGGAACATTATGAGCGAAGGGCAAAAGGCAAGCTTCGCGAGGTCCGCGCATTCCGCGGGCGACCGGCCCGTGCTCGGTATCGCCTTCATGGCACTCGGCGTCAGTGTCGTGCCGATGATGGATGGTGTCGCCAAGGGCCTTGCGGACAGCTACCCCGTGTTCCAGATCGTCTGGGCGCGATTCGCCTTCCACCTGCTGTGGTTGCTGCCCTTCCTGCTCTGGCATGGCCATGGCCGCTCGGTGCTGTTCCCGCGACATCCGGGCCTGCAACTGCTACGGGGGTTCTTCCTGCTGGCGGCGACGCTCTGCTACTTCAGCGCGATCGCGCTGATGCCGATCGCGGATGCCCTCGCCCTGCTGTTCATCTCGCCGATGGTCGTCACGCTGCTGGCACCGATCGTGCTTGGCGAGCGCGTCGGCATCTGGCGCTGGAGCGCGGTCGTGGCCGGGTTCATCGGCGCCTTGATCGTGGTCCGACCAGGATTCGGCGTATTCCAGTGGGCCTCGGTACTGGCCCTCGGCGCCGGCGTGATGCACGCCTGTTACCTGCTCACGACGCGCCGCCTCGCGGGCAGCACCAATCCCATGATCACGCTGTTCTACACGGGGGCGATCGGGCTGCTGGCGATCTCGCTCGCCATGCCGGCACTCTGGGTCGCGCCCACCGCCGTCGACTGGGGCTGGATGGCCGTCATGGGCGCGTTCGCCGCCGGCGGGCATTTCCTTATCATCAAGGGCTTCGACCGGGCACCCGCCCCGGTCGTCGCTCCGGTCGCCTATGCCGAGATCGTCGCGGCGACGGCGGTCGGGTATTTCGCCTTCGGTGATTTTCCCGCCGCGTGGACCTGGGTGGGGATCGTCGTGATCGTCACCAGTGGCCTGGTCATCTCGATCCGTGAGCACCGGACACGCCATCGATGAACTCCGCATCGTCCAGCGCCGCGACCGTCCGCACGATATTGCGCGGAGAGCGGCCGCTCGTCGGCATCGGCCTGATCGCGGCCGGCGTGTGCTCGGTCCAGTGAGCTATGTGGAGATCATCATGGCCGTCGCGATCGGCTGGATCGCTTTCGGCGATTTCCCCGACCACTGGACCTGGACGAGTATCGCCGTCATTGTGGCGACTGGCATCTATATTTCCGTACGAGAGGGGCGAACGCGCGCCCCACTGAGCGACTGAGGAGGATCCATGCTCGCATTCGAAGAACGCGAATACCGCGACCGCATCGCCAACGCACGCAAGCGCATGGCGGCCGATGGCATCGACGTGATGCTCTGCAGCAATCCCGCCAATATGTGTTATCTGACCGGCTATGACGGCTGGTCGTTCTACGTGCACCAGCTCGTGATCCTCACGGCCAACGACAACGAGGACCCCGTCTGGGTCGGCCGCGGCATGGATGCAAACGCCGCGAAGGTAACCACCTTCCTGCCCGACGAGAACGTCATCTCCTACAGCGACGACTACGTGCACTCGAAGGTCAAGCACCCGCTCGAGTTCGTAGGCGGCCTGCTCAAGGAGCGCGGTCTCGACAAGGCGAAGATCGGCGCCGAGATGGACACCTTCTATTTCCCCGCGCGCAGCCTGTTGTCCCTGCAGCGCACGCTGCCGAACGCGGAGATCATCGATGCGAGCACGCTCGTGCCGTGGGTGAAGGTGGTCAAATCACCGGCCGAGATCGAGTACATGGAGCGCGCCGCTCGCATCTGCGAACGCGCCATGCGCACGGCGGTCGACAACATCCACACCGGCAACCGCCAGTGCGACGCCGCGGCCGAGATTTTCCGCACCCAGATCGCCGGCACCGAAGAGTTCGGTGGCGACTACACCGCCATCGTCCCGATGCTGCCCTCCGGCGAAGGCACGAACACGCCTCACCTGACCTGGAACGATAAACACTTCAATAACGGCGAAGCGACGATCATCGAACTGGCCGGCTGCTACCGCCGCTATCACTGCCCGATGGCGCGCACCGTGCAGATCGGCAAGGCGCCGAAGAAGCTCGATGACACGGCAAAGATCGTCGTCGAGGGCCTCAACAACGCGATGGAGGCGGCGAAACCCGGCACCACCGCGGAGGAAGTCGAGCAGGCCTGGCGCCAGACCATCGAGCGCCACGGTATCAAGAAAGAATCCCGCATCGGCTACTCGACCGGCCTCAACTACCCGCCGGACTGGGGTGAAGGCAGCGTCAGTGTACGCCCGGGCGACAAGACCGAATTGCAGGAGAATATGTGCCTGCACATCATCCCGGGCATCTGGATGGACGACTGGGGCATGGAAATCAGCGAATGCATCCAGATCACACCGTCAGGTGGACGCGCATTCGCCGACTTCGAACGGAACCTGATCGTCAAGTGATCAACGCAGTGGAGCCTGCCAGGGAAGGCAGGAACCACGAATGAACACGAATGATTTGCCTGGAGCAAATCATCGCGCAAGCCCCGAAGGGGCGAGGCGCAAAGACGCGCCGAGCAATGGACACGAATGCTGCCGCGCGCGGTTCATGGCTCCCGGGAGCTATGCTGAAAGGCGGTCTCAATGGAACCGTTGGGAAAGAACCACAGATGGACACAGATAAACACAGATAAACACACATAAGGTCAAGATCAGTGATGGGCTGAGATCACACGCTCGCGGTCATCCCCAAACGACTTTGACTTTCATCTGTGTCCATCTGTGTTCATCTGTGGTTCAAAAAGATCATCCATACCCCGACCACGTTTCAGCGAAGCTCCCGGGAGCCATGAACCGCGCGCGGCAGCATTCGTGTTCATTCGTGGTTCTACACAGCTACTGCATCTTCCACTGATACATGATGAAGTCGCTCTTGGCGCCGGTATAGCGGTCGTAGAAGGCGCGGCCGCGGTAGTTGAATTCCTGGGTGAGCCAGCGAATCACTGGCCAGCCGCGTTCATGGGCGCGTTCGGCCAGGGCGTCGAACAGGGCGTCGGCGGCGCCGGAGCCGCGGGCATCCGGGGTGACGTAGAGGTCATCGAGGAAGCCCATGGTCGTACCGGTGAGTGGCCGCGGGCAGGCGCGTACGTGGGCGAGGCCTACGGCGCGGCCGTGCGCATCGCGGGCCAGCAGGCCTTCCAGTAGATGGTTCGGGTCGTGCAGCCAGGACCAGACCTGGTCGGCAGCGGCGTCGGTCATGACGGTGCCGTAAAAATCGGCATAGCCCTCGAACAGCGGGCGCCAGGCATCGAAATCGCCCTGGTTCACATCGGTTACGGTGATCGCGCTCATCGTCCACTCCGGCCATGATATTGGCCGTCAGCGTATCCGGGTCGCGGCCGGAACGACAGCACCACGGGAGAAGGGATGAAGGCGGAGCAGCAACTGACCGGGGTCGTGATCGCGTTGATGGGCGTGCTTGTGCTCAGCCCGGATGCGTTGCTGATCCGGTTGATCGACACCGACCGGGCCACCCTGCTCTTCTGGCGCTCATCGCTTCAGGGACTGACCCTGTGGGCCTTTTTGGCACTGTATTACCGGTCGGCGCTCCCGGGTGTCGTACGCGCGATGGGCTGGATCGGGATCCCGGCGGCATTCGTTTTCGGCCTCACCGCGATCCTGTTCGTGCTCTCGATCACGCTGACCAACGCGGCCAACACGCTGTTCATGATGGCCACCTCGCCGCTGTGGGCGGCACTGATCAGTTGGCTGTTTCTGGGTGAGCGGGTCGCCCTGCGGACCTGGCTGGCGATTTTCAGCGCCCTCGTCGGTATCGTCATCATCTTCAGCGGCGGCATCGGTGACGGTACGCTGATCGGTGATCTGATCGGTTTGGCCGCCGCGCTGTCGCTCGCGACTCAGCTCACGATCGTCCGCCATGCCCGCGCCACCAGCCTGGTGCCGGCGCTGGCGGGGGGTGTGTTGCTGGCGGGTATTATCGTGGGCAGCACATTCGCGAGCCCGATGGCCGTTCGCGGTGACGATATCGTCTGGCTCGCGCTGCTGGGTGTATTCGTCGTGCCCGTCGCCTTTGGCCTGTTGACGCTCGCCCCGCGTTATATCCCTTCGCCGGAGGTCAGTCTGATCATGCAGCTCGAGGCGATCCTCGGGCCCATCTGGGTCTGGCTCGGTGTGGGCGAGGTCCCGCCCGTGGCGACCTTCATCGGCGGCGCGATCGTGCTGGTGACGCTTACCGTCCACTCGACTCTGGGCATTCGGGCGCACCGACGACGGCAACGCTCGACCACGTCCGAGCCCGCGCCAGGGCATAAACCCGTGCGCGATTGATTGACAGCATGGGCGCCGACAACGCATACGGGCATCAGCACACACGGAACAGAGGAACCGCAACCATGGTTACCGCCATCCTGCTCATGAACGTCGAACGCCACCGGATCAACGCGATCGCCGAGGACCTGGCCGCACGCAAAGGCGTCTCCGAGGTGTACTCGGTCAGCGGCAATTACGACCTTGTCGCGCTCCTGCGCGTGGCGGACAACGACGAAATGGCGCGCCTCGTCACCGAAGAGCTGGCAACCGTCGACGGCATCGAACACACCGAGACCATGCTCGCCTTCCGCGCGCATTCGCGCCATGATCTCGAAGCGATGTTTTCAGTCGGTTCGTAATCAGGGGAATCGACGCAGACGCGCGCGGTCATGCCGCCTGCATCGATACCCGGCCGGTGAACCGTAAGTTCGGTTGAGCGCCGCGATACCCAACATCTCAAGGCGGCCACGTTCGATTAAGCGTAATCGTCGGGCTGACGGATCACTCGTCTGCCGGCTGGCTCCCCTCGCTCGCAAGCCGGCCTACGTCCGATGTTTTGGAGGGCTGGACATGACGTAGCCGGCTTTTGCCGACAGGCAACAGCCGGCGAGTAGCGGCACCGAGACCCGGCCTCGACAATTGCGAGCAAGCTCGCGATTACACGGTGCGACCGGCATATCAGCCGGATGCGGCCTTCCGGTCGACCGTTTTATCGGCCTGTTCCAGCCAGTGGACAATCGACTCGCCCGCCTGCCGCCCCTCGAATACGGCGGTGACGACGAGGTCGGCGCCGCGGACCATGTCGCCGCCGGCGAAGATGCGGGGGTTGGTGGTCTGAAACGGGCATTCGCTGTTCGTCGACACGAGGGTCCGGCCGTCCTCGTAATGGGCGACCGACTGGGCCTCGTACCATTCGGGCGCTTCGGCCATGAAACCGAACGCGACGATGACGCGGTCGGCCGGGATCACTTCCTCGGAATCGGGCACCGTCTCGGGGCGCTGGCGCCCATTCGCATCCGGTTCGCCCAGCCGCGTCGCCACGACCCGCACGCCGGTTACCCGACCGTCCTCGGATTCGATCGCCACCGGCGCGCGGTTGTAACGAAAGATCACGCCCTCGTCGCGGGCATTCTGCACCTCGCGCTTCGACCCCGGCATGTTCGCCTCGTCACGGCGATACACGCAGGTCACCGAACGCGCGCCCTGGCGCAGGGCCGTGCGGTTACAGTCCATGGCGGTATCGCCGCCGCCAAGCACGACCACCCTTTCGTCACGGACGTTCACTTCGCGGCCGCCGGCGGCATCGGTCTCCAGCAGGCTGTTGGCGTTACCGATGAGGTAGGAGAGCGCCGGAACGACGCCCTCGGCATCACGTCCCGAAAAATCCCCCTCGACCGCGCGGTAGGCGCCCATGCCGAGGAACACCGCATCGAATTCTTCCAGCAGCTCATCGATGGTTACATCAAGGCCGACCTCCGTGCCGAGCGAGAACTGGATGCCCATGCCTTCCATCAGCTCGCGCCGGGTCTCTACCACTCCCTTGTCGAGCTTGAACGGCGGGATGCCGTAGGTCAGCAGGCCCCCGATGCGCGGGTAGCGATCGAAGACCGTCGGCTCGATACCATTGCGCATGAGGATATCTGCGCAGCCGAGCCCCGCCGGCCCCGCGCCGACGACCGCGACCCGGCGCCCGGTCGACACGACGTCCGACAGATCCGGCCGCCAGCCCTGTTTCAGCGCCTCGTCGGTAATGTACTTCTCGATCGAACCGATGCTGACGGCACCGAGGCCGTCATTGAGCGTGCAGTCGCCCTCGCACAGCCGGTCCTGCGGGCAGATGCGCCCACAGATCTCGGGCAGCGTATTGGTCCGATGCGACAGCTCCGCCGCCTCGAGCAGGCGCCCCTCCTCGATCAGCTTCAGCCAGTTCGGGATGTAGTTGTGAACCGGGCATTTCCACTCGCAGTATGGATTGCCGCAGTCCAGACAACGCCCGGCCTGTGACGACGCCTCCTCGGCGGTGAACTGCCCATAAATTTCACCAAAGTCCCGCAGACGCACACCCACCGGCCGCTTCGCCGGATCGGCGCGGGAGACTTCGAGGAACTGGAACGGGTTACGTGGCATGGCAACTCAACAGTCGATCGCTCCGGGGAGACACTTGAGGGCAAGAACCACAGATGAACACAGATGGACACAGATAAAAGTCAAAACCAGTCAAGTACATTGTGCGTCCAACGGCCCGCACATATTGATCGGGCCACGCTGCTTTCCGATCTTTATATCTGTGTTTATCTGTGTCCATCTGTGGTTCCGGGCTGTATCAGGCAGCGGCCCGCGCGGCCTGGAGCATGCGCGAGAGGTCGGCGGATTTCGGGGTGACGAGCCAGAAGCGCGGGAGGTAGTCCGGCAGGTCTTCGAGTATCCTGGCGGCGTGTTCGCTGCCGGTGGCCTCGACGTGTTGGCCGATGAGCTCGGCGAGGTGGTGGACGTTTTCCTCCCAGCGTTCGGCCGTCATCCGGTGGATCTCGATGAGTTCGCGGTTGTGGCGATCGACGAAACCGCGGTCCATATCGAGCACGTAGGCGAAGCCGCCGGTCATGCCCGCGCCGAAATTCAGGCCCGTGCGCCCGAGCACGACCACCGCGCCGCCGGTCATGTATTCGCAGCCGTGGTCGCCACAGCCCTCAACCACCGCGACCGCACCCGAATTGCGTACCGCAAAGCGCTGGCCGGCCGTGCCGGCCGCGTACAGGCGGCCACCGGTGGCGCCATAGAGACAGGTATTGCCCATAACCGGGGTATCGGGTGTCTCGAGGCGGCTCGCGGCCGGCGGACGGATGACGATACGCCCGCCCGTCATACCCTTGCCCACGTAGTCGTTGGCCTCGCCGACGAGTTCGATGTGCAGGCCGCCGGTATTCCACGCACCGAGGCTCTGGCCGGCGGCGCCTTCGAGGCGTAACTGCAACGGCGACTCCGCCATGCCCTGATCGCCGTGGAACTCCGCGATCCGGCCCGACAGGCGGGCACCGATCGAGCGGTCGTGATTGCGGATCTCGTACTCGAAGGTACCGCCCGCACGCGCCTCCACGGCGGCCGCGGTATCTTCGGCGATGCGCGCGGCCAGTTCACCCGTGTCATGCGGGCGGTTGCGGTCGACGCCGCACACGTGCGGCACCGAGGCATCGACACCGCCGTCGGAGACGATCGCGGACAGATCGAGTGCGTCCTGTCGCGGTGTCTCACCCGGCAGGCGTTCCAGCAGGTCGCTGCGCCCTACGATCTCTTCCAGCGATTCGAACCCGAGCCGCGAGAGCCAGTCGCGCACATCGTCAGCGAGGCATTCGAAATAGAACCGGATCATGTCCGGCTCGCCGCGGAAGAAGTGCTTGCGCAGCGTGACGTTCTGCGTGGCGACGCCTGTGGCGCAGTTGTTCAGATGACAGATCCGCAGGTACTTGCAGCCGAGCGCGACCAGCGGACCGGTGCCGAAGCCGAAGCTCTCGGCGCCCAGCAGTGCCGCCTTGATGACGTCGCGGCCCGTTTTCAGGCCACCATCGGTCTGCAGGCGGACACGCTCGCGCAGGCCGTTGGCACGCAGGGTCTGATGCGCCTCGGCCAGCCCCAGTTCCCATGGCGAGCCGGCGTACATCAGGGAAGTCAACGGGCTCGCGCCGGTACCGCCGTCGTAGCCCGAGACCGTGATGAGGTCGGCGTAGGCCTTGGCCACGCCCGCGGCGATCGTGCCAACGCCGGGTGCGGCGACCAGCTTCACCGACACCAGCGCGCGCGGATTGACCTCCTTGAGGTCATAGATGAGCTGCGCCAGATCCTCGATGGAGTAGATATCGTGGTGCGGCGGCGGCGATATCAGGCCGACGCCGGGCACGGCGAAGCGCAGCTTCGCGATCATGCCGTCGACCTTGTGGCCAGGCAGCTGACCGCCCTCGCCGGGCTTGGCGCCCTGGGCCATCTTGATCTGGATGACCTCGGCGGCGGCCAGGTACTGCGCGGTCACACCGAAGCGCCCGGAGGCGATCTGGCGGATCTTCGAGGCCCGCTCGGTACCGGTGCGCCCGGGATCCTCGCCGCCCTCGCCCGAATTCGAACGCCCGCCGATGCGGTTCATCGCGATGGCGATCGCCTCATGCGCCTCGGGCGACAGCGCACCGAGCGACATGCCGGCGCATTCGAAGCGTGGCGTGATGTTCTCGATCGACTCGACCCGTTCCGGCGCCAGCGGTTGCGCCGCCTCGATCGGCTTGAGCAGATCGCGCAGCATCGCCACCGGGCGGCCGTCGATCAGTTCGGCGAAGCGGCGGTAGGCCGCCTGATCGCCGCGGACGGCGTCCTGCAGGCTGTTGACCGCGTCCGGGTTCCAGTCGTGGTACTCGGCACCGTGGATCCAGCGCAGCACGCCGCCGGGTTCCAGGGGGCGATCGAAGTCCGCCGCCGCCTGGCTGAGCGCATCCTGATCGGCCTCCAGATCGCGAAAACCGGCACCGCCGATGCGGCTCACCGCGCCGGGGAAACAGCGTGCCGAGACGTCCGCGTCCAGCCCGACGATCTCGAACAGGCTGGCGCCACGATAGCTGCGGATGGTCGAAATACCCATCTTCGACAGGATCTTGTAGAGGCCCTTGTTGACGCCGAGTCGCCACTGCTTCATCAGCGTGGCCGGGTCGGCCTCGCCTTCGGTGCGCCCGGTCGCGTGCAGGTCATGGATGAGGTCGAAGGCCATCCACGGGTGCACCGCCGTCGCGCCGAAACCGATCAGACAGGCCATCTGGTGCGGATCGAGCACCGTGGCGGTATCGATGACAAGGTTCGTGCGCACACGCAGGCCCGCCTCGGCGAGGTGGTGATGGATCGCGCCCACGGCGAGCAGCGCATGCACGGGCGGGTGCTGCGCATCGGCGTGCCCGTCGGTCAGCACAAGGATGATCGTGCCGTCGCGCACCGCCTGTTCGCATTCGCCGCAGAGGCGATCGAGCGCGGCGGCCAGGCCCTCCTCCGCCTGCCGCTGCAGCCGGATCTCGCGGTGCGGCCATTCATCGCCCGGGAGGGTCTTGAGTTCCTCGAACCGCCTGGGCGAAAGCACCGGTGAATCCAGCACGATACGGCGGGCGTCGTCCGGCCCGACATCGAAGGGATTGGCCTCGGGCCCGAGACAGCTCTCGAGCGACATCATCACCCGTTCGCGGATCGGGTCGATCGGTGGGTTGGTGACCTGGGCGAACTGCTGACGGAAGGCGTCGTACAGCGGGCGTACCCACCGGGAGAGCACCCACATCGGCGTATCATCACCCATCGAGCCGATCGCCTCCGCGCCCTCCTCGGCGAGTGGCCGAACGATCTGCTCACGCTGCTCCAGCGAAACGCCGAACAGCTTCTGCCGGGTCGCGAGACGGGCCGAATCGGGTGGCGCGGGCATGTCGCGGCGGCGGTATCCGAGTCGCCGGACACCATTGCGCAGCCACTGCTTGTACGGCGCACCACGCTTGAGCCGCTCGCCGATGATGTGCGGCGTGAGGATCTCGCCGGCCTCGGTGTCGACCGCGAGCATATCGCCGGGGCCCAGCCGGCCGCGCGCCACCGCCCGCTCCGGCTCCACATCGACGACACCGGCCTCGGAGGCGAGCGTGATGACGCCGTCGTCGGTCTGGACCCAGCGGGCCGGGCGCAGGCCGTTGCGGTCGAGGCTGCAGGCCGCGTAACGGCCATCCGTGAGGACGATCCCCGCGGGGCCGTCCCAGGGGTCCATGTTCAGCGACCAGAATTCGTAGAACGCCCGCAGCTCCGGGTCGACCGCATCGACGTTCTGCCAGGCGGGCGGCATGAGCAGGCGCATCGAGTGGAACAGATCGAGGCCACCGGCCATCATCGCCTCGAGCATGCGATCGACACTCGCGGAATCCGACTCGTCGAAATCGACAATCGGTGCGAGTTCGTCGAAATCGAGGCCGTTCGGGGACTTCAGGCCCTTCAGGCGGGCGCGCGCCCAGCGCCGGTTGCCGGCGATCGTGTTGATCTCGCCGTTATGGGCGAGGTAGCGGAATGGCTGTGCCAGTCGCCACTGCGGCCAGGTATTGGTCGAAAAGCGCTGATGGAAGACGCAGATCGCGCTGGCGAAGCGGTCGTCGCGCAGGTCGGTATAGAACGCCGGCAGCCCCTCCGGCATCACCAGCCCTTTGTAGCCGAGCACGTCCGGCGACAGGCTGACGACATGGAACGCCGCACTCCCCGACAATTCCCGTTCGGCCTGTCGGCGGCCCACGTAGAGCGTGCGCCGGAACAACGCCGTGTCCATACCTGCGGGGGCGTTCACGAAAACCTGCTCGATGCGCGGGCGGGTCCGATCCGCCTCCGCCCCGCAGACCGAGGCGTCGATCGGCACGACCCGCCAGCCGGCGACCTCCAGCCCTGCATCCGTCAGTGAACGGTCGAGGACCGCGCGCTCCGCCTCGGCTGTGCCGGAGTCCGGATCGAGGAAGACCATACCGGCGGCGAATACCGCCGCGGTATGGATGTCCCGCTCCGCCGCCACCGCCCGCAGGAACGACTCGGGCGCCGCAACCAGCAGACCACAGCCATCACCGGTCCGTCCGTCGGCGGCGATGGCTCCGCGGTGGGTCATGCGCGCGAGCGCGACCAGTGCATCGGCTACAAGCCCACGCCGCGGCTCGCCATCGAGCCGCGCCATGAGCCCGAACCCACACGCATCGCGCTCGAATCCGGATTGCCAGAGCCCGCCCGCGGGCGGGCCCGGGTTATTTCTATCGGTCGTCATACGACCGAATCCTACACCGATGACGATTCCGGGGTCGAAGCCCCTTCCTTGCCATCCCCCTCGTAGAACTGCGCCTCTTCGGTCGAGCCGGCCAGGGCGCCGACCGAACTCAGCCCGCCGGTAACCACATTGCTGATGGTATCGAAGTAGCCCGCCCCCACCTCACGCTGATGGCGGGTCGCGGTGTAGCCCTCGGACTCGGCGGCGAACTCTTCCTGCTGGAGCTCCACATAGGCCTCCATCTGCCGCTCGCGATAGCCGCTGGCGAGCCGGAACATGCTGTAGTTGAGCGCATGGAAACCGGCCAGCGTGATGAACTGGAAGCTGAAGCCCATGGCCCCGAGTTCGTCCTGGAACTTGCGGATCGTGGCGGCATCCAGCTTCGCCGCCCAGTTGAACGAGGGCGAGCAGTTATAGGCGAGCTTCTTGCCGGGGAACCTGGCGTGCACGCCCTCGGCGAACTGGCGCGCGAATTCGAGATCGGGCGTCTTGGTCTCGCACCAGATCACGTCGCAGTACGGCGCGTACGCGAGGGCCCGGGTGATGCAGGCCTCGATCCCGCCGGTGACGCGGTAGTAGCCCTCGAACGTCCGCTCGCCGGTGATGAACGGCTGATCGGCCGGATCGATGTCGGTCGTCAACAGGTTCGCGTCCTCGGCGTCGGTACGCGCCACCACAATCGTGGGGACACCCATGACATCGGCCGCGAGCCGCGCCGAGGTCAGTTTCTGGATCTGCTCCTGGGTCGGCACAAGCACCTTGCCGCCCATATGGCCGCACTTCTTGGCCGAGGCCAGTTGATCCTCGAAATGCACACCGGCGGCACCGGCCTTGATCATGCCCCTCATCAGCTCAAAAGCATTGAGCGGGCCACCGAAACCGGCCTCGGCGTCGGCGACGATCGGCGCGTACCAGTCGATCGAGTCGTCGCCCTCGGCATGGCGCAGTTCATCGGCGCGGCGCAGCGTGTTGTTGATGCGCTCGACCACCGCCGGCACCGAATTCGCCGGGTACAGCGACTGGTCGGGGTACATCTCGCCCGCCAGGTTGGCATCGCCGGCGACCTGCCAGCCGGACAGATAGATCGCCTTGAGTCCCGCCTTGACCTGCTGCATCGCCTGGTTACCGGTCAGGGCACCCAGGGCGTTGACATACGGGGTCTCCTCCATCAGCCGCCAGAGCTTCTCGGCCCCGTCGCGCGCCAGTGTCTGCTCGATCCGCTTGTTGCCGCGCAGGCTCACGACATCGGCCGCGCTGTACGGGCGCTGCACGCCGGCCCAGCGGGGGTTCTCGTTCCAGTCGCGTTCGAGCTCTCTGATCTCTTGCTGGGTATCCATCACAATATCCTGTTGGTCTGCGTTGTCGGGTAATCCGCGCGATCGCGGCTAGTGGGCTATGCCGGCAGCTACCAGCTCATCCACCCGTACGCATACGGCCGACCCGCGGCCGTGTACGTACGCCTCCCCTGACGGCTCTGCATGGAGCGCGCCCGGTACGGGGTCGACATGCACCGCACACCCCGCAAGGGGTGTCCCGGTGACGGGGTGGAGCCAGTGCCAGAGCCAGCGGCGCGCGGAGCCCGCAACCGCCATCCGGTCATGGATGGCGTCGCGGTCGCGCGGTCCGGCCGTGCTGGACTCGCCAGCACGAGGCCGGAGCGGCAGCATGGTGGTCGTATTCGATTCGGCGGCGAGCCGTTTGATCGGCGCCCGCGCAGAGGCGGAAGCGTCCGCACGGCGCCGGGTCGGCACGGCATGAATGCCCGCGTCAGACGCTCGGACCGAGGAACGGATCGCTGTCATTGCTGCCCCTGCAAACGGTTTTTTGGAACTTCCGGTCCATAATGGTGGCCCACCCGAGAGGATTCGACTAGATGATTTTTGCTATATTGAGTATTAAATTTTTCAATACCAGACGCCGGAACCCCCAGGATGGCATCCACACCCAACCGACTGAGGCAGTTGCGTGCCTTCTGCCTGACCGCGCAGACCGGCAACATCTCACGCGCGGCCGAGCGCCTGCATGTCAGTCAACCAACGGTCTCGCAGCTGGTGAAATCGCTGGAGCGCGACCTGGATGTCGTCCTTTTCGAGCGCCACGGACCGCGCATCGAACTCACGCCAGCTGGCGGGGCATTGCTTGACCGCGCCCTGCCACTGGTGGAAGGCATTGACCAGCTGCCCAACACCTTCCAGGCCCAGCTCGGATCGGTGACCGGCGGACGGCTGGACATCGCCGCGGGCGAGTCGACCATCCTGTACCTGCTGCCGGAGAGCGTGAAGCGCTTCAGCGACGCCTATCCACAGGTCAACCCGCACCTGCACAACGTGACCGGCCGCGACGGCATGGAACTGCTGCGCGCGGGCGAGATCGATTTCGCCGTCGGTTCGATGATCGACGTGCCCGCGGACGTCACCTGGATCCCGATGTTCAGCTTTGACCCCATGCTGATCACCGCGCGCGACCACCCGTTGGCGCGCCAGAACCAAGTGTCGCTTGCGGACATCGCCACGCATGGCCTGATCCTGCCGCCGCGCCACCTCTCGACCTGGCACGTCGTCGATCTGGTATTCCAGCAGCATCGACTCGATTACCGGGTCGTACTGGAGGCTGGCGGCTGGGAGGTGATCAAGCGCTTCGTCGAACTCGGGCTGGGCATTTCGATCGTTACCAGCATCTGTCTGCGTGGCGACGAGGATCTGGTCGCGATCCCCGTCGGCGAGTGGTTCCCGCAACGCACCTACGGCGCCGTCATCCGCAACGGCCGCGTACTGTCGCCACAGGCGAAGGCGTTCCTCGGCATACTCGATCCGGATTTCGACCGACACGCGAACACCGCCCGCAGCGGCGAGTCCAGCATACCGCCCTACCGCAGCCGACATGGCGAGGACAGCGATTTCAGCGGATTCGACCAGTCGCTCGCGTGATCGCGGCGCACGCCGCCCGCTTCCCCGGGGAACACGGAGACTCGGGACACCGGCGGATCAGCGCCGGTGCAGCCTCTGAAACGGATACAGCCGGAAACAGGGGGTTGGCAACGCGAATCGATATGGAGCGGCATGCCAGGGGGTATGGGCAAGCGGCGAGGACGGCGTTACAATGCGCGCCTTCGACGGGGCCGTAGCTCAGCCGGGAGAGCGTCGCGTTCGCAACGCGAAGGTCAGGGGTTCGATCCCCCTCGGCTCCACCAGATTCCGCGAAAAGGCCGCCCCCGGGCGGCTTTTCTTCGTTCCGGGACCGGGTGCCGGAAGCGCCCGGGACCGCGACGAGCCCCGGACCGCAACGAGCCCGCGACCGCAACGACGAAGGGGCGCCGCGGCGCCCCTTCCCGCCCGGATGAACCGGGAGTGCTTCGACTCGAAACCGGCCCTACTGCCAGCCATCGATGAGCTTGTCGTAGGCGACCGTCCGGCCCTGCGGCTTCTCGTTGTCGAGCTTCGGCTTCGGCGCGCCGGGCTGGTCGAACCAGTACCGGGCCTCGCGCAACTCGTTGAGCTTCGGTCCGCAGCGCTCCTGCACGCCGGCGCGCTCCAGGCGCTCCATCACCCGGTCCTGTTCCCTGGCCAGGTTGTCCATCGCCGCCTGTGGTGTTTCGTCACCCGTCACCGCATCGGCGACGTTCTGCCACCACAGCTGCGCGAGCTTGGGATAGTCCGGCACGTTGGTGCCGGTGTCCGTCCACTGCAGCCGCGCCGGGCTGCGGTAGAACTCGACCAGGCCCCCGAGCTCCGGTGCACGCTCGGTGAAGGACGCGTGCTGGATGTCCGACTCGCGGATCGGCGTGAGGCCGACGTGGGTCTTCTTCAGCGACACCGTCTTCGATACCGCGAACTGGGCATACAGCCAGGCCGCCTTGCGGCGCTTCGGATCGGTGTGCTTGAACAGCGTCCACGAGCCGACGTCCTGGTAGCCGAGCTTCATGCCCTCCTGCCAGTACGGGCCGTGCGGCGACGGCGCCATGCGCCATTTCGGCTCGCCGTCCTCGTTGACCACCGGCAGGCCTTCCTCGGCCATGCTCGCGGTGAACGCCGTGTACCAGAAGATCTGCTGGGCGATCTGGCCCTGGGCCGGAACCGGGCCCGCCTCGGAGAACGTCATGCCCGAGGCCTCGGGCGGCGCGTAGGCCTTGAGCCAGTCGATGTACTTCTCCAGGGCGTATACCGCGGCCGGGCTGTTGACCGCGCCGCCACGGGCGACGGTAGAGCCCACCGGATGGCAGTCGTCCACGCGGATGCCCCACTCGTCCACCGGCAGACCGTTGGGGATGCCCTTGTCGCCGGCGCCGGCCATCGAGAGCCACGCATCGGTGAAGCGCCAGCCGAGCGACGGGTCCTTCT